>JAXDCA010000105.1:0-186883 GCA_034678305.1 Bellilinea sp. | reverse complement strand
CTTCATGATAGACTTAACTGTTATGCATTTGCTGCTTTTGCCGATTTTTGTGTTTTTCGAGCTTGTCCTGGGCAGCTTCGCGCTTCAAACGGATAAAGCGGTCATCCAGGTCGATAGTTTGCAGGCAGGCGATGTACTGCAAGGTGTTGTCTCGATCCAGGGCACAGTCAAAGCGGAGCAATTCAGCCATTATGAAGTTTCCTTTGCCTATGCCAGCGACACGACCGGCACCTGGTTCCTGATTGCGCAAGGCAGCCAGCCGGTCGAAAATGGGCTGCTGGCATCCTGGGATACATCGCTGATCACTGACGGCGATTATCGGCTGCGCGTGCTGATCAGGTTGTCGGATGGATCGTCCGAGGAGCTCCTCCTGCCGAATATCCGCGTCAGGAATTACACGGTGGTCGAAACAAAGGTTATTCCGGCTGAACTGACTGTCCTGACAGCCAGTCCAGCAACCGAAACGCCGGCAGCCACGCAGACCGTCGAGACTGCCGCAAATATGCCGTTCGCTGGGAATCCAGGCAGCATTAGCGAGGCTGATTTTGGAAAGATGCTGGCAGTCGGGGCGAGTGTATCCGTGCTGTTGTTTATTTTGTTTGGTTTGTATCAGGCTGCATCACAGCATTCGCGCCGCAGATAAATTCATTGCGAGTTGACCATGACGCCTCTTTTTTTCTCACGTAAGAAAAAACACCTCGATGAAACGTCCTATACGTCGATCTATTTGGTAGTTGGCCTGGGTAATCCCGGGCGTGAGTACCGCGACAGCCGTCATAATGTCGGCTTCAAGGTCATCGACCAATTGGCAGATCAGCTTTCGGTAAGAATGTCGCGGGTCCAGAGCAAATCTATCGTTGGGGATCATAATATTGATGGGGTTAAGCTGGTTTTAGTCAAGCCACAGACCTACATGAATTTGTCTGGTCAGGCGATAGCGAGTCTCGTCCGATTCTATAAAATCCCGCTGGAATGTGTCCTGGTGGTCCACGATGATATCGATCTGCCGTTTGGCACGTTGCGCTTGCGCCCCGGAGGCGGCTCAGCCGGTCAGAAGGGGGTGCAGTCGATCATCGAGCAACTTGGCACAGATCAGTTTCCACGCCTGCGTGTAGGAGTCAGCCGCCCGCCAGGGCAAAAGCAGGGAGCGAATTACGTCCTGCAGGATTTTTCTAGCGCCGAGCGTGAAGAGCTTGCCGTCATTCTCAAAGAGGCGGCTGAAGCCGTGATGGTGTTTATCCACAACGGCATCGATCAGGCCATGAACCAATTCAACGGTCCGGTTTTTGAGGATTAACTTGCTTGATATTATCCGATCCTTAACGGCCTACCAGCAGGTCCTGTCGAGTCTTAAATCCGGCAGGAGCGTGGCCAGCCTGGGACTGATGCGCCAGGCGCGGCTGCCGATGTTGGCTGCGCTGCATCTCGACCTGAATATCCCGCTGATGCTGATCACCGATCGCAGCGATCGAGCGCTGACCATTCTCGATGAGTTGTCCTTCTGGATGAAGCAAAAAGATGTCCAGTTTTTCCCTGAACCCAATCCGTTATTTTACGAACAGGCGGCCTGGGGCGCCGTGACCCGCCGTGACCGGCTGCAAGGGATGACCCGTCTGGCATCTTATCACATCCTGGGGGCTGTCAGACCGGTAACCGCGCCTGTGCTGGTTGCGCCTCTGCGGGCGTTGATGACGCGCACACTGCCGCGCCGCGATTTTATCAAGAACAGCAAGATTCTGCGTGTCAATCAAAAGGTAGCGCCAGAAACGCTGCGCCGTTCCTGGTTCGCTATTGGTTACGAGCCAGCTGATACCGTCCTTGCGCCAGGTCAATTCTCACAGCGTGGCGGAATTTTGGACGTCTGGCCGCCGGCGGAAGCAATGCCTGTGCGCCTGGAATTCTTCGGCGACGAGGTCGATACTCTACGCCAGTTCGATCCAGCCACCCAACGCACTGTGCAGAAGCTGGAGAGCTTGATGATCACGCCAGCCAGCGAAATCCTGCGCGGATATGCAGAAGCTTTGAATCTGCCGTTGGAATCATTGGATGAGTTTTCTCTCCCACTCGTTCATCCCGCCCAGGCCAGTATCCTGGATTACTTGCCCAAGCAATCGCTGGTTTTATTGGATGATTTCGATCTGCTGCAGTCATTTGCTAATGATATCGAAGAGCAGGCGGTCAAACAACGCAACGACAGCATTGCAGAAGGGGTTTTGCCGGCGGATTTTCCAATCCCATACCTGACCTGGTCTGAGCTGCAGGAAGCGCTCAGCGGATTGACCTGGCTCGAGTTGGGGTATGCAGATACTCAAGAATTATCGGGATTGTCTGCCTGTTTCACGCCGGGACCGCGTTTTAATGGGCGGTTGAAGCCGTTTTTAGATTATCTTTCAGATTTATGCCAGGCGGGCGAGCCAGCCGTGTTGGTATCTCGGCAGATCGGGCGGCTGACCCAGTTGTGGGAGGAGCAGCGGCAGAAAGACAACATCGATACCGAGCCGGCATTCGTTGAAGGGACATTGGGTGGAGGCTGGGACCTTGCCGTCAACGGAAAGCCTCAATTTCATCTGATCACTGACAGCGAGATATTTGGATGGGAGCGTCCGCAACCGCGCCAGCGGCAGAGACAGGCTGCCGAGCCGCCCGAGGCGCTGTACGCTGATTTGCGGCCAGGCGATTGGGTGGTTCATGTTGACTACGGTATTGGGCGCTTTAGCGGATTGGTGCAACGCAAACTGGAGGGCGTGGAACGGGAATTCCTTTGCGTAGAATACGCTGAGGGCGATCAGTTGTTTGTTCCGGTGCATCAGGCCGACCGTCTCAGCCGGTACATCGGCCCTAGCGGGCAGCCGCCCAGCCCAACCCGCCTCGGCAGCGGCGAATGGACGCAAACCCGGCAGCGCGTGCGCGCAGCGGTTATCGACATCGCTCAAGAGATGCTGGATCTGTATGCAAAACGGCAGGTTGCCGAGGGATATTCCTTCGCCTCCGACAGCACCTGGCAGCAAGATCTCGAAGCCAGTTTCCCCTACATCGAAACCGAGGATCAAAAAGAAGCCATACAGCAAGTCAAAAAAGACATGGAAGGTTCGCGTCCCATGGACCGCTTGCTCTGCGGCGATGTCGGTTACGGTAAAACCGAGGTCGCTCTGCGGGCAGCGTTCAAAGCTGTGATGGACGGCAGGCAGGTGGCAATATTGGTGCCAACGACGGTGCTGGCCCAACAGCATTTTGACACATTCCGTCAACGCCTGGCGGCTTTTCCAGTCACAGTCGAGATGCTCTCGCGCTTTCGCTCTCCACGCGCTCAGGATGAGATCATTTTGAGGACCTTTATGGGCGAAATCGATATCCTGATAGGCACGCATCGGTTGATTCAACCGGATGTGCTTTTCAAGGATCTTGGCCTGCTGATCATCGACGAGGAACAGCGTTTTGGCGTGACGCATAAAGAGCATTTCAAGAAGCTGCGCACTGAAGTGGACGTGCTCACTATGACGGCGACGCCCATTCCACGCACGCTGTATATGGCGTTGACCGGCGTGCGCGACATTTCAGTGATCAACACGCCGCCTGCGGAGCGGTTGCCGATCATCACCCATGTTGGGCCGTATTCTCAGCGCTTGATACGCCAGGCGATTCTGCGTGAGCTCGACAGAGGCGGGCAAGTGTTTTTTGTCCATAATCGCGTGCAGACGATCCGTGCGATGGAACATCACTTGAACCAGTTGATACCGGAAGCGCGTGTCCGCGTCGCGCACGGGCAGATGCCCGAGAATGAACTCTCGCGGGTGATGCACGAATTCACTCAAGGAGAGATCGATGTGCTTCTGTGCACCTCGATCATCGAGTCAGGCCTGGATATCCCCAATGCCAATACACTGATCGTCGATCGAGGCGATACCTTTGGCTTGGCGCAACTTTATCAGTTGCGCGGCAGGGTTGGGCGTGGAGCTCAGCGCGCCTACGCCTACTTTTTTCGCCACCGGCGCAGGCTGCCCACGCCTGAAGGACAGGAGCGTCTGGAGACCATCGCTGAGAATACTCAACTCGGCGCGGGCTACTCGATTGCCATGCGAGATTTGGAAATGCGCGGCGCCGGCGAACTGCTTGGCACGCGCCAGCACGGCTATATTGCCAGCGTCGGTTTCCATCTCTACACCCGGTTATTGGCGCAAGCGGTACGGCAAATCCGCCAGGTCAGCGGTCTGCCGGCTCCTGAGGATCAATCCTTGTTGATGCGCGAGTTGAGCATGGCTGTAGCTGTTGAACTGCCGCTGCCGACCGGTATTCCTTCCAGCTATGTCAGCGACCAAAATGTCCGCTTAAGTCTGTACCGGCGGATTGCCGATGTGGAAGATGAAAGCGGTCTGGAAGCGCTCGCTTCTGAATTCGAAGACCGCTTTGGAGCGCTGCCTGAGCAGGTAGTGAACCTGTTGTACCAGATGCAAGTGAAGCTGCGCGCCGAGGAGGCAGGGTTGATCAGCGTAGCCGCGGAGGGCGAACAGATCGTGCTGCGCTTCCCGCCCCTGCCTGAATCCATGCCGTCCCGGAATCTGCCAGCAATTGGAGGGAAAACCCGTTCTGGCAAGAATGCTTATTGGCTGCAGGTTGACTTCGCTGATGACAGTTGGCGCAACCAGCTGCTCGAAATCCTGTCTGCTATAATCGAATTATGGCGCTCATCCTGATCATCGAAGACGAACCTGAGCTGGTCAAAATCCTGCGTTCTTATCTGGAGAAGGCTGGGTACAGCGTGGTCACAGCCAGCCGCGGTGACCAGGGTTTGTCCATCTGGGAACACCAGTCTCCCGATCTGGTGCTGCTGGATCTAAACTTACCCGGCATGGACGGGCTGGACGTTGCTCGCGAAATACGCCGGAAAACAGATACGCCGATCATTATGCTGACTGCGCGCGTGGAAGAAACCGACCGCCTGATCGGCCTGGAGCTCGGCGCGGATGATTATGTCACGAAACCGTATTCCCCGCGCGAGGTAGTTGCGCGGGTGCGGGCGGTGCTGCGTCGCGCGGGAAAAACGCCTGCCTCGGTTAATGTCATTCATGTGCATGACCTGGAGATCGACCTGGATGAGCACAGTGTCACGCGTGCTGGAAGCTCGGTCGAGCTGACTCCGACAGAATTCAACCTGCTGGCGGCCTTAGCCAGCCAGCCGGGACGGGCATTTAGCCGTCTGCAGTTGTTAGAGGCAGTGCAAGGCGTCGCGTATGAGGGCTATGAACGCACCATCGATGCGCACATCAAAAATTTGCGCGCTAAATTGGAACTCGACCCAAAAGAGCCGCAATACATCGAAACATTATTTGGCGTAGGCTATAAGTTGAAAAAACCATGATCCATTAAAGATCAAACAGTTTATCAGTGAGGTAGGGATGCGTTTACGTTTTATCTCAGCCATGGTTCTGGTCGCGATCGTCGCCATTCTCAGTGTAGTGGTGTTTTTTCGCGTGGATGCGGCCGACCGTTTGACCAATTATCTGTTCCGCGGCGGGATGTATGGCATGACTGGCCTGGTGGATACGCTCGAAGAGTATTACCAGTCGAAGGGCAGTTGGCAGGGCGTCGAGCAGATCTTTGATGCTGCCAATATGATGGGTCAGGGCATGAGCAGCCCTGGATTTCGCCACGGGCAGGGGCAATCGATGGGCATGGGCGCAGGCATGATGCAGTTCGAGCTGGCGGCGCCGGACGGCATGGTCTTCTATGACAACAGCGGCATAGCGACTGGCTCGCAGCTCAGCCAGGAGGAGTTGGATCATTCGATCAGTTTGGTCGGAGCAAGGGGGGAGCCTATTGGATACCTGCTCATCGGCGGCGGAGGCGTGCTGAGCTCGGGGAATCAACAATTATTGCTGGATATTCTCAATACAGCCGCGCTATCTGCGGGCGCAGTCGCCATCGCGGTTGGCTTGATCGTTGCTTTATTGATGGCGTCGGGCTTGATTCGACCTTTGCGCAAGCTGACGCGCGCTGCTCAAGAGATGGCTTCCGGCGATTTGAGCCAACGAGTGCAAATTAAGGGCGGAGACGAAATTGCTGTTCTGGGGAAATCTTTTAATAAGATGGCTGAGTCACTTGAAGAATCTGAGCAGCAGCGTCGCGCCATGACCGCGGATATTGCCCATGAGCTGCGCACGCCGCTGGCGGTGCAGCGCGCGCAAGTCGAGGCCATGCTGGATGGGGTTTATCCGCTGGAGGAGGGCAATCTGATCCGGGTGCTCGAGCAGAACGAGCTGCTCAGCCGGCTGGTCGAAGACCTGCGCACTCTGGCGCTGGTCGATGCAGGCGAATTGCAGTTGGATAAAACCCAAATCGAGTTAGGCGAATTAATCGGGCGTTTGGTCGAACGCTTCAAGCCGGCTGCCGGCAGCCGGCGGCTGACCATCCATTCCACGCAACGGGAGTTCATGGTCGAAGCTGACCCGACTCGTATCGAGCAAATTCTGAATAATCTGCTGAGCAACGCCATCCGTCACACACCCGAGGGCGGCGAAATTTCGGTCAGTCTCAGCGGAGACGGTAAAGATGCGTTCATTGAGGTGCGAGACAGCGGCGAAGGCATCCCGTCCGAGGCATTAAAGAAGATCTTCGACCGCTTTTACCGGGCGCAGCCGTCGCGCAGCCGTGGGGAAGGTGGGAGTGGGTTGGGTCTGGCGATCGCGCGGCACCTGGCGCTGGCGCATGGCGGGGAATTAAGCGCGGCGAACCATCCCCAGGGCGGGGCGGTGTTCAGGTTAAGGTTGCCACGATTAAGCTAGTTATCTAGTTTATATTGGAAAATATTTATTTTCATTTTTTCAGATAGTTTGGGTTATGCCGGTTTTTACCTAGTAAAGTAATGCAGGATTGTTTGATTGCTGATGTTAGTGGGATTGGGAAGGGATTGGAAATATCAGCGCCGTATCCAATGAGCATTGACCTAACTTAAACATTACAGCTGTTATTCGAGAAAACTTGTTGGACTTGATGTGTTTACGAAGAAAAAACCATCATACTCACCACTTAATTTATCAACATCCCATCCATATTCAGGCTTATTCAGATCATAAATAGCGCCAATACTGCGCAGGCAATGGTTTTCTGCAAACCATTTGGGGGTCGAAATTTGGTTGATCTGAATAAAGAACAATGTTGTATTTGCTGAATGAAAAAAGGCTTCATAACTGTCTGCTGGAGGTGAATCTGCTTTATGGCTCGTTGTTAATGGTATGGCATTGAATTCGCCTTCCCAGAAGGTAGAACCTATTGGGAAATACTTATCCCCAAAATAATCATTGAGTAAAAATCCCATTGTTCCAGAATTCGTTTTACCATATGTGTTTCTTCCGATATGTGCGTTATGGGCCCAAAGGACAATTTTCTTTTCATTCCGTCCAAGAACATTATGAATCCAGACAACGTTTTCTTTCATAAATCGGTCGCGATGTGAATAAGCCACCTCATCCGATGAATTTAAAAATTCTTCATGCTGTAATAATAAATTCGCTTGGAATACAGCTAATTCAAACTGATCCAAGGAACTTAAACTTATATAAGTTGCTCGATTCTCTTCTAGTGTATTGATCAAATCATTGATCCCGGCTCTACATCCCTCCTTTTCAACTGTAGATAATTGCCTGTACAAAAATGGTTCAATTGCAATGCAAGCTAACTGGTTAATTAATTTGTTACTAATTTCTGTATCGACTTTTCCCAAGTAATTAGTCATAGTGTCAATGCCAGATTGTGCATCATCAATTGGAATATCAAATCCTATTATTGTTACCTTATTATTATCGCTTACATGAGTGTTATATCCCTTAAGCCATTGGATAAAGTTGAACATTTCATCTGTATGGATGATCCATGCGCCCGTATGTCTTAGTATATGCTCTAGCTCATCGCCATTACCATAAATATACTCATTGAGTTTGCTGATGTAAGGATAAGGAATTTCTATGGCGACGATTCGATAATCAAGATCTTGGATTAGGTATTTTGTGAATTCAATTTTAGTTTCATAAATTTCATGTGATCCATGAGTGGATTCACCCAATCCAGTAATTTCAGCATAAACTAATTCCTTAATCGGCAATCCTTTTTCTGATAAAGTTGATATATTGTAAGGTATGATTTTTTCGTTTAACCATTGAAGATCTTTCGGCGTGTAACTCGCTTTAGTATAGAGACAAGGGGCATATGATTCTTGATTTTTTATCGATGGCCCTGGAAATGAACAAGAAATCAGTAACGAACTTACTAGAAACGTGAAGATCATATGGTGTAATTGTTTCAAAGTATACCCCGGTGATAAATGAAGGTTATCCTAATCTCTATCTCTTGCAGATCTATCCAAACAATTCGAAACCATTTGAAATAGATCTCTCGAACTAATAAAATTTCTTCTATCGTCAATGGAGATTATTAATCAGTCGGCTCCTGCAATTTATAGCAAATGTCAGGATATATTTCAATAGACTGGATTGCTATTAGCATTTCCAATACTCAGCTGGAAAAACTAGAAATTATGTTTTATAATAAGATGAATTATCATTGATGGGCTAAAAATACCTTTGGCGTAGACCAAGATAATCACAGAGGTTGCGATGGAATTTCAACTACATGCGCCTTATCAGCCGACCGGTGACCAGCCGGAGGCCATCCAGCAGCTGGTCAAAGGGGTGCAGAAAGGCTACCGCCACCAGGTTCTGCTCGGCGCGACCGGCACCGGCAAGACCTTCACCATGGCGAACATCATTCAGTTGCTGCAAAAACCGGCGCTGGTCATGGCGCACAACAAGACTCTGGCGGCGCAGCTCTATGCCGAGTTCAAGGAGTTTTTCCCCGAGAATGCGGTCGAGTATTTCGTCAGCTATTACGATTACTACCAGCCGGAAGCTTACGTCCCGCGGCACGACCTCTATATCGAAAAAGAAACCGATATCAACGAGGAGATCGAGCGGCTCAGGCTGGCGGCGACAACCGCGCTGATGTCGCGCAAGGATGTGATCATCATCGCCTCGGTGTCCTGCATTTATGGTCTGGGTAACCCGGAGGAGTTCAGCAAGGGGCAAATCCAATTGAACCTCGGCGAGATCTACCGGCGCAATGCGTTGCTGCGTCAAATGGTCGAGATCCAATACCAGCGTAACGATATGGAACTGCGCCCGGGTACCTTTCGCGTTCGCGGAGATACGCTCGAAGTGTTTCCAGCTTACGAAGACCGCACTGCTTACCGGGTGACCTTCTTCGGCGACGAGGTGGAGAAAATTCAGATCGTAAACACCCTGACAGGCGAGTTACTCAACGCGCCTGCCTCGATTTCTGTTTTTCCTGCCAAGCAGTACATCGCTGGCGACGACCGCTTGCGCAAAGCGATCCAGGATATCGAGATGGAGCTCGAGGAGCGACTAGCGTACTTCCGATCGCAAAACAGGCTGCTCGAGGCTCAACGCCTGGATCAACGCGCGCGCTACGACCTGGAAATGCTGCGCGAGGTTGGTTACTGTTCTGGCATCGAAAACTATTCACGCCACCTCGATCAACGCCCGCCTGGCTCCGCGCCCTGGACGCTGATCGATTACCTGCCGAGTGATTATCTGCTCTTCCTGGACGAATCGCACATGACCGTCCCGCAAGTACGTGGCATGTTCAACGGTGACCGCTCACGCAAGGAAACCCTGGTCGAGTACGGTTTTCGTATGCCGTCTGCGCTGGACAACCGCCCGCTCAAATTCGACGAATTCGAAGAGCATATGGGCTACACCATCTATACCTCTGCCACGCCTGGTCCCTATGAGATGAAACGCGCCGACCAGATCGTCGAGCAAATTATCCGTCCGACGGGGCTGGTCGATCCGATGGTCGAAATCCGCCCAACGCGCGGGCAGGTGGACGACCTGGTCAAGGAGATCCGCCAACGGGTGGAGAGCGGCGAGCGTGTGCTGGTCACCACGCTGACCAAACGCATGGCGGAGGATCTGTCGGATTACTTGCTCGAGTTGGGCATCAAAGTTCATTACCTGCACTCGGAAGTAGAGACTCTCGAGCGGGTTGGCATCCTGCGCGACCTTCGCCGCGGCATCTTCGATGTTGTGGTGGGCATCAATTTGCTGCGGGAGGGATTGGATCTGCCAGAAGTGTCGCTGGTGGCGATTTTAGATGCGGATAAAGAGGGCTTCTTGCGTTCGACGACCGCGTTGATCCAGACGATTGGGCGGGCAGCACGCCACGTCCACGGGCAGGTGATCATGTATGCAGACCGCGTCACCGATTCGATGCGCAACGCCATCGATGAAACCAACCGGCGGCGCAACAAACAGGTGAAATACAACCAGGAGCACGGCATCGAGCCGGCCAGCATCGTCAAGGCGATCCATGACCTGACTGAGCGCCTGGGCGCGGCTACAGGCGTCGCCGAAGGACGCGCGGCGTATGCCGCTGACCGTATGAAGGGTGCTGCGCCGATCCCGCCGAACGAACTAAAGCGGATTATCCATGAGATGGAAGCGCAAATGAAGCAAGCTGCCAAGAATTTAGAATTCGAGAAAGCTGCGGTGCTGCGCGACCAAATTTATGAATTACGGAGCCTGTTGGCGGAAGAAACCGACATGCCGCCCTGGAAGAAGGCCAAGCTGCTATCTGGGGAGATGGATTAACCTGTAGAAGTCCATTGTCATTTTGACGAGTAAAGCGAGGAGAAATCTTAACGGGAGTGAAAAGATTTCTCACTTCATTCGAAATGACAACAAGCCTTGGGTTGTGAACTTTCCACAACCGAGAAAACTACGCCGACTGGCGCCCCTCTCCGGCCTTCAACGAGCGAAGCGAGGAGAAATCGTAACGGGAGTGAAAAGATTTCTCACTTCGTTCGAAATGTCAACAAGCCTTGGGTTGTGAACTTTCCACAACCGAGAAAACTACGCCGACTGGCGCCTCTCTCCGGCCTGCGGGAGAGGTCGGGTGAAGGCCAAAACGGGAAAGAAGCGTTTACCCCGACAACCGCACCTGGAAGCGTTTAAATTCACCTCGCGGGGTTTCCCATTCCTGGCGAACTTGAGCGACGAATGATGCTGGCGGACCTTTGCGCAGCAGGTTGAGCAAAGATTCTAGATCCTGGCGGGGGCCTTCGGCAACCACCTCGACCTCGCCCTGCCAGGTGTTGCGCACCCAGCCAACCAGGTGCAAGCGGGCGGCGCAATCGATAACATAGGCGCGATAGCCAACTCCCTGTACATACCCTTCCACAAAGGCATGCAGCCGCGCCGGCTCGAGCGGCGAACTCGCAGGCTGGCTCATTTCTGCATTTCCTTCCGTCTGCGGAAGGGGAAAAACGAGATAATCACCGGGATGGTTATGACGGCTATCAATAGTAGATATGGTTGTAAATTTTTGAAAACGACTGTGCCTATATCCAATCCAAGATATTCCTGCTTCCAACGAGTTTCGAGTTGTACGATGGTTTCATCGAAAGCCGCGCGCAGGCCTTCTTCGCAGCCGTATCCATCTCGGTATTGCGAAATAAGTTCCATTAATCCGCTGCTGCCAAAATTTTTATGCAGGAAGCGTAAAAAGGAAGCGGACTGCGCATAGGCAAGGATTGCGCCGGATAAATCACGCGGAAATTCATTGCACAGACTGGCAATTGGGACAAGCCGGTCTTCGTTGATAGCGCTTTGCATTACCCGCTCGTAATCTTGATTGGGGTAGAGCTCAGCAATCGACGCCAATCCTTCGACGAGCCAGACCGGTAAACGCGAATAGGCTGCGCCAGCCAGCTGGTATTCGACAATATGCATCAACTCATGAGGGATTTGCCGCTCCATTTCAGCGCGCTGATCAGGTCCGGCCGGGATGGAGACCAGCACGACCCCTAAATCAGGACTGGCATGCCCGGCGACCCAGGGAGTGTTACTCAATTGCAGCGCAGATTGAAGATCAGATGTGCGCGAGTAAACGTACACGCGCAAGGGCAGCGGTGGATCGGCAGGCAGATACATCTGCACGCTTGCCCAACTGGTCTGGATTACATTGAGGATCGACTGTCCAAAATCTAACTCGCCCTCCAGCCAGGCTGCTTCGAAACCTTTTTCCTCTAATTTTTTCCATTCGAAACGATTATCCTCATAGAGGAAAGAGTTTTCCACACTGGTGAAGCGGCTGCCATCCATCAGCGTGACATGGTACCAGTAGTCCACCTCACAGAATGGACGAAGAGGATATTGGCTGAGGTCATACCGGCTGCGTAAATTCCCATCAGCTCTGGCATCGATATGGACTACTCGCGTGCTTTCACCGGCAGGGCGAATGAACAGATCAACGTATTGCAGCGGGGTATCTGCCTTAACGGTAACCTGGAAATCGATCTGCTTGCCGAATTCATACTTACTGCTGAAGTCTGAAAATACTACAGCGGTTTGGTATTCAGGCTGAAAGGCAGTTCCCGCCAGTCCTGTTATCAGCAGCAAGATGATCGATAGAGTTCGCAAGCGTTAAGCCCCCGTCATAGATTTCAAAGATTGGAGGGATCTTGAACCATTTAGTGATCCTGGTCATCGTCCTCTTGGTCGAGATAACTATCCAGGTCGTTTTCATCATCAGAATCGAAATCGAACATGGTGAATTGATCAAAACCCTCGGTAAAGTATAAATTTTCCAGGGCTTCTTCGATCAATTCGACCTCATCCTCATCATCGGTTTCCTCTAGCATCTGTTCGAGCGTATCGCGAACTTTTTCGCCCCCGATTTTTGAGAGCGACCAGACCACAGCCATTCGCACCTCGTCATCATCGACGCCCTTTTCCAACATTTCAAGCAAAGGTCCACATGCTCGAGGAGATTCCAACTCTCCTAACGCTCGAACGGCTTCGAATTGAACGTCAGTGTTGGGGTGGTCTAGCATATCCAGAACTGCTGGTACCCAGGCTGTGTCAGCCGAACGCCCCATGGCAAAAAGGGCAGAGCACAGCCATTCATTATCCTCTTCATTGTAGGCCGTGCGGATAAATCCTTCCACTTCCTTGCGGGAGGAGTAACCGAGTGATTCTAGTGCTCTGCGCCGAACAAGCGGATTATCGTTGGATCGGAAAACAGCTATCAAATGGGTTTCCACCTGATCCAGCCACCTTTTTGAAATTTCCTCTACCTCGCCAAGATAGATGAATTGTCCAAGCGTCGAGGCTGCTGCCGCACGCACCAGAGGATTTTCATCGGTGTCCATAATCTGGATAAACTTGGGGATCATCGCAGGTTCGTTCGATTCCCACAACATCTGCAGCGAGGTTTGGCGCACTCGCGGATCGCTGTCATCCAGGGTGAATCTACATAATTCGTCAAAGGAAACCAATGTGTCGGCTTCTGCCAGGTTTTCCAAATCTTCCAGAATAGCTGCGCGCCGGTCAGGAATTACTTGTGACCAATATTTCTTGAGCTGGATCAGATCAGATCCGCTGAGGTCTGAAAATCGATGCAAATATACCGGCGGGAAAGGCTGGCTGGTATCCAACAGTGATTTGATCACCAAATCAAACGCTATTTGAGGTTTTGGATGCGTATCCATCGCGACTCCAGACCCTAGGGCAATTTTACTGGATTGATAATATCGTTCGCGGTAATGTAGAACATTAAAGCAATCAGGGTGATGAAACCAATAAGATGCACCAGGTTTTCATACTTAGGAGGGATGCGTTTGCGGAAGAGCAATTCAGGCAAAATGAAGAGTATGCGCCCGCCGTCCAAGGCCGGGATAGGGAACAGGTTGGTCAGACCAAGCGCGATCGAAATCAAGATCAGCAAGCGAAGAGTCATGGTAGTGGCAAACGGATTTTCTGAACCCTGGTTTTCGACATCCCGTTCGCGAGCCTGGGAAAACATGGAGTAGATGCCCACCACACCGACAACGCGCGACTCCTCTTTTGATACCTCACCACGGATCAGCATCCCCGGCATCTTGAGGATTGCCACACACTGGTCGATGGTGGACTGGACGGAAATGGGGATAGTATTTAACCACGGGACGGGTACCATGGGAGTGGATAAGCCTACACCAAGCGCGCCTTCGTTTGGCGGCGGATTGACGCGTGGAATTGCCCTAACGATGACTTGCTCTTCGCCGCGCTGCAGCACTAATTCGATTTCTTTCCCTTTGTTGTCCTGAATCAACTGTACCAGGGTTTCGTCGCCGTCAATCGCTGTCTGGTTGAGTTGGACGATCAAATCCCCGGGCTGGATGCCAGCCTGCTGAGCGGGTGAATTTTCAGCGACCGAAGCGATTAAAACTTTCGTGTAATCGGGCACGCCAATCTGGTTGAAGAGCAGCGTGAAAAGAAGCACGCCGGTGAGCAAATTCATGAGCGGCCCGCCAAGTAGCACGATTATGCGCTTCCAGGCTTTAGCGTTACCAAAACCGCCCGGCACTTCTGGATCGTTCTCGCCTGAAAGACGCACAAATGCGCCGAAGGGGATCCAGTTAAGCGTAAAATCGGTTTCCTTGATTTTAAATAACTTAGCCAGACGCGGCGGAAAGCCAAAGCCAAATTCATCCACATTGATATTAAACAGCTTTGCAAAGAGATAATGTCCGAATTCATGCACGAAGAGCATAAATCCGAAGAAGAGAATGAAAAGTAATAGGGTAGTTGGATCTATCATCCTAAATTCGTTCCTGATGGGTTAGCAGTAATCTTGGATAGTAATTATATCTTGTTTGCAAAACGGTTGCAAAAAGCGGGATGATATGCAGTCGTTATAGATATTATATCTGGCTCACAATCTTCGCAGGGCCGCCGGGAGGCGCGCTCAACACTGCCTGCACTCCTGGCATTTCCTCTAGCAGTGCTTTGACTTTCACTGCATGGCTGGTTGTGCAGATCACGTGCGCATTTGGACCGGCATCGAGCGTGTAGCAAGCCTCGATGTTCTTTCTGCGCCAGGCGCTGACGGTTTTCATGATTGCCAGCGACTCAGGCGCCCAGTAGAGGAGTGGCGGCTGCGATGTCATCATCACCGCGTGCATCAGGTTGCTGTCTAGCTCGACGATTTCAGCGAACGCGGTGAAGTCGCGGTTGAGCAGCGCTGTCCGGCAAATTTCTAAACGCCTGGGCGCGTCCGCCACGCGCGCTGCTTGCAAAGGGCTGCTAGCTGCCAGGGAGTGTCCTCGCGTGGAACCGACTGCCTTGTGCTGCATCTGCACGATGGCGATGCAGTCGATCAAGTCCCATTGATCGATTGGGGCGATCGTTTCGGCGTATGAATCCTCATCATGGCTGCCGGCATGCCACTCGACGAAACCCCCGGGAATAGAACGCGCTGCGGAGCCTGATCCACGGCGGGCAAGGGCAGACAATTGGCGCTCGCTTAACTCCAGGCCAAGCGCGGATGATCCAGCCAACGCCAATGCAGCAAAGGCTGCGGCCGAGGAGGCAATTCCAGCACCAGCCGGATAGTTGTTGGTCGAGCGAACTTGCGCGAATTGTGATTTACCAGCCAATTGGCGCAGATGATCTAGAAAAGCAGTGACTCGTTCCAGAGATACCTTGTTAGCGGGCTTTCCGTTGATGGTCAGGTTGTCTTTGTCAAGTTGCGGATCAAAACGGACGGTTGTGCGGGTTTCCAGGCCGGCTAAATTCATCGAGAGTGATGAATTTAGCGGGATGCGCAGGTTTTTGTCCTGGTTGCCCCAATACTTGATAAAAGCAATGTTTGGGTGAGCGACAGCCGTTGCTGTGAAATCAGGCATCATATATAAAACCTTCTCTATCGTATTAGATTAATCCGCCTACCCCGGTAGGGGGGTCGAAGCCTTATCTGCCACAGGTAGCATGCATGGCTTAATCCGACTGGCTGCCAGGTAGCCTAGCCCAGCGATCACTACTCCTATCAAGAATACGTATTGAAAGCCAAACATATTCCAGATCACCCCACCAATTAAGGCTATGCTTATCGAAAAGATATGGTCGATTGTTAATCCAGCAGTCAAAGCCGGTTGGATATGCTCATTTTTTACAGCAATCTTCTTCATATACATTGACCGCGCCATGTTGACCGACATCAGCATCTGGTCGAGTAGATAAAAAATGCAGATGGAAACAAAAGCAATTTTCTCAGAGAAAAGGAATTTGGAGAACCCATAGCCAAGGCAAACCACCACCAAAACAACAGCCTCGATTTGCATGATGCGTCGTTCGCCATAGCGGTCAATTGCCCGGCCTAACACGGGTTGAAACAGGATTCCAATCACACCCCCAATGGTCAGCAATGTGGCAATCACCTGAGTTGGCTGCTTAAAGATATTCACGATCACCCATGGGGCAAAAGTGATGAATATCTGCTTCCGTGAGCCTGAAAAGATATTCAAAATATAGTATAGTCGGTACTCCTTATGGAGTTTGAGGAATGCCTTTGGTTTTTGCGCGGTATCCGGCTTCATCATGAACATGAGAAAAGCTGCAAGGCCCAATCCCCCGGCGGTAAGGATAAACGAATGCTGATAGCGGAAGCCTAGAAAACGAAACCCAACAAAGACCAGGAAACTGCCCAAGATGGTGGCGAAGTTGCGGATAGCGTTCAACTGCCCCAACCGCCTGCCGGTCTGTCCTTCGTGCGCTAATTCCATCCCGATTGAAGAAGACAATGGGATGAACAGGTGTTGCCCCATGCTGTATATAAAAAGGCACAGCATCATGATTACATAGGTCGAAGATGTGAATCCAATTAACAACGCCCCAACTACGCCCAGAATAAGGGCAAACACCCCCAGCCTGCGGCCGCACAAGAACCACAGCAGAGCGCTAATAAAGACCACCAGAAACCCGGGCAGTTCGCGTGGAAATTCCAGGAGGGATCGCTGGAAACCAGTCAATGCGAATCTATCATTGATGAAATTGTTGAACGTGGAATCGTAAACGCTGTAAGCAATCCCCATCAACATGGACACAGCGGCGAACAACTTGAGCTCGCGGGACATGTGCATGATGCGTGCTGAAATGGTCATTCTGTTTCCTAAACCGCTTGAATATTTCAATTATTATAAGCCACGCAGTGAAATTGAAGGATCTCCTTTCCTGCAACTCTTCTAGATTATGAAGAGAGTGTATATCATACCCTTTACAGGAACCTGCTGGCACAGATTGGCTTGCGAGTATATTTATTTACAACTAGAATTTCTAACAGGACATTAATTAATTACCCCTCAATTATTCTGACTTCTAGATTTGTTAAAAAGGAAAGTAGCCATGAAAACAGAAAAATTGAAGTCATTTAATTACGCCATCGGTATGTTCGGTACAAGCATCCCGATCAATATGCTCAAAACCTACGCAGCCATTTTCTATGTTGATAGGCTGGGATTGACTACTCCCCAGTTTGCGTCGATCTTATTCATTTACACTTTCATCGATGCGATAGACAATCCGGTTTATGGTTTTCTTTCCGACCGGACGCGTACACGCTGGGGACGCAGGCGTCCATGGTTGGTGATAGGCACGCCGCTATTGGTGCTTGGGCTCATCGCCTTCTATTCCACGCCTGAATTCCTGACCGGTCAGTCGCTGCTGGCATACGCCATGTTGTTCTATATATTCACCGGCACAGTCGATTCGGTCATCAATGCAAATTACGGCGCGCTTTTTCCAGAACTCTTCCGCACGGACGCGATCCGCGCCTCGACCAATGCATTGCGCCAGGCTTTCCAATTGGTGGCAATGATCATCAGTATCGCTTTGACTCCAATGATTACCAGCGCGATTGGTTTCAAATTGACCGCCATCATTTATGGCATCCTCGGAGGGGTAGTTATTTTGTATATGTCCTTGACTGCCAAGGAAGTGCGCATCGAAGAGTACGACGCCAAGCCAGCCCTGTGGAGCAGTCTTTTGGATCTGTTCAAGAATGCGAAATTCTGGCTGGTTGGTTTTACGAATGCCTTTTATAGCGCAGCTATGTCGCTGGTACTGGTGTCATTGCCGTTTTTTGCCAAATACACTCTGAGAATCTCAGATAGCCAGCAGACGATCTTATACGCCGCTGTGTTGATCATAGCCATCGTCTGTGTGGCGGTGTGGGCCAGACTGGTGCGCCGATTCTCGCTCATTCCGGTTTGGCGGATCTCACTGGCATCGTTGGCTTTAGCCTTTATCCCGCTGTATTTTGCCAACTCGCTGCCCACAGCAATTGTTGGATCGGCGCTGGTCGGTTTTGGCTTCGCTGGCGTGATCACTACTATGGATCTGATCGGCGCAAAAGTGATCGACGAGGATACGCAAAAGTACAATCTCAGGCGCGAGGGTATTATCTCCAACGCGCTTGGCTTTATGAACCGTCTGAATGGCTTATTCACCAGCCTGGCATTCGTGCTGGTCTTTAAGCTGTTTGGGTTTGAAAGCGGCGAAAATCCCGGCAGCGCCCCAGACCAGGCTGCCCGTTTCTTGATGACGGTCTTTCCAATTATCGTCATGGTGATCAGTTTGGCATTCTCTTTCACGGTAAACTTCCGTAAGGTTGACAGACCCACCGAACCGTCTGGAAAAATTTCGCAGCCAATAGAATAATCAAGTGGAGATGGATGATGGCTTTAATACGATTGGATCACACTCCGGTAACTACCAAGGTAAATTACCCCGTATATATCATATTGCCCGATCCAGGGCAAATGAATGGGATCCCTGTGCGCGAGCGCAAGGTGTTGTATCTGCTGCATGGCTTGAGCGACGATGGCAGCGCCTGGCAGCGCTATACCGCCATCGAAACGTACGCGAGGAGCTACGGATTGGTGGTGGTGATGCCTTCCTTCGGGCGCAGCTTTTACATGGACCTTGAAATTGGGCAGGCTTATTTCAGTTATCTTGTGGATGAACTGCCGCGTTACCTCGAGGAGGTATTTGGCATTGTTCCCAGGCGAGAAAACACGCTTATTGCCGGCAACTCGATGGGTGGCTATGGGACATTGAAGGCAGCTTTGACTTATCCGGAACGATACTTCGCGGCTGCCAGCTTCTCGGGTCTGGTGTCAATGGCTTTATTAGGGCACATGCCGGCAGATGATCCGCGCAGGGATGAGTTTACGATCATTTTCGGGGATCCATCAACATTGCCTGGCAGCGAGCATGATCCGATTTACTGGTTGCAGCGGGCAGCGCAAAATCCAAAAGCATTGCCTAATTTATTTGTTTACTGCGGCAAGCAGGAGGATCTTTATCCTATCAATCTTCAATTTGTTAGCGCTTGTCGATCACTTGGCGTGCAAGTTGAATATGAGGAATACGACGGCACTCATACATGGCCGTACTGGGATCAAAAAATACAAAAATTTTTATCCAGCGTACTGAAGCCGCTCGCGTAACATTAAAAAGGGAATTGCGATGATCGATGTTATGCATTTTGAAATCCAGATCGAGCCCGCCCGTCAGGGATGTTACTTCACGATCCCGTTCCAGGTGAGGGCGGGGATCGAGACACTGAGAGTGAAGTATAGCTACGCCAGGCGAGGCAGCGACCAGATTTTGTTTGAAAGCGGCGAATGTATCTCACAACCTGAGATCAACATCATCGATCTGGGTCTCATCAGGCCAGATGGAGGGCAGGCAGGGGCTTCTGGTTCGGACAAAACCGAAATCTACATCCGGGAAGCGGATGCGACCCCTGGCTACACTCCCTGCCGGATTGCCGCGGGTGAATGGCGGATACTGGTTGGGGCGTACAAGGTCGCTCCAGAGGGCGTGACTGTTTGGTATGAAGTCACTTTAGAGGAAAAATCCACCAGGCTGCTCAGGGGTGATCTGCATGTCCATACGCTGGCATCTGACGGGGTGCATACGCTGGAAGAATTGGCATGGAAGGCGAAGCGTAATGGCCTGGATTTCCTCGCGATTACTGATCACAACCAGCAAGTGCCCGCCGAGCGTCTGCCGCGCATCCCCGGCGTGACGATGATCCCTGGCGTTGAGTGGACCCATTTTCAGGGTCATGCTAATTTCGTTGGCATCGACCACCCATACGATGAGCCGTTTTTTACAAACAACATCGAAGAAACCCGTTCGCGTTTTGAATCTGCAAGGAGGCGCGGAGCATTAATCATCATCAACCATCCTTTTGAGGAAATTTGTCCATTCCAGTTCGACTATAATGCGCTGCCGTTCGACTGCATTGAGGTATGGAATGGACCGATGCGGGAATCGAACCTGCGGGCGATCGGGTTGTGGCAGCAACTCCTCTCGGCTGGAAAGAAAATCCCAATCTCAGGCGGCAGTGATTATCACCGCGACACGCCATTCATCTTTCTCGGAGGACCAAGCATGGGCGTATATGCGGAATCCGCGGGGACAAGTGATATCCTGGCAGCCATAAAACAGGGTCATGCTTTCATCACCTTTGCGCCGAATGGTCCAGCGGTGGAAATTTCCGCCGGCGAGGCGATGATGGGTGACAGCGTCTCCTGGAATGATGTAAAAACAATGAATATCCATGCCAACGGGTTGGTGACCGGCGACCTGCTGCGCGTGGTGACCGGCGACAGCAGCGAGGTCATATTCAAGGCGGAAACGGACGCGGAGGTCACTGTAAATTACTCGATGGCTGGTCTGGGATTCGCCCGGATTGAAATCCTACGCGTGTTCATCCCCGGCTTGCCGCCGCTGCCTGCGCTGATCACTAATCCAATATATTTCGATTAATGGATCGTTAATTTCGCGATAAGTAGTGAAGTGACCAGACTGAATATAGGTCTATTACCCAGTTACTGGCGCGTCACCCACCGGCTTATAGGGAGAAAACCCTTACTCTAACCCAACCGCGGGTTTGTACAATCCGTCGAAATTTGTACCAAGCATACCTGCTTCATACGAACGCCTATCAACAGGAGATAAGTACTGAACCCCTTTTTCATTCAGCAGCGGAGTATTTTTTAACGAGTAGAATTTATTAACAACAATATCCACCCCGGATTGCTTCGTTTCCCAGTCGTAGCGGTCGTAATGAGCAAGGTTCATCGGACGAGTATAACCGCGCAGCGTTTTATATCCTTCGATATTGTAAAACATCTCGAAATAGGATATAGCCAACTCGCGCAACGAGGAATAAACTGGCTCACGGTAGCGCAGCCCTGCAAAATTAGATTTAGCCACTGCGCCAAAGCGCTGGTTGTATTTGAACACCGCTAAGACATGGTCATCATCCGTACCCGGTTCCGGGACGAGATCCATGATCGCGGGTTGGAATCCCAATGCTCTCAATGCAGCCGCTGCGAATAATCCGCCATCCAAGCAATGGCATTGGTTTTCACGAATCACCTGAACGGGAGTGCGGTTTAAATCCTCGCCAATGTATGGGAGTGAATCAAGATAGGTTTGGATATCGATTGGCAGGGTAAATCCCCGCAGGATTTTTTTCTCTGGAGCGGTTAAATGGTCAACAAAACTCATGATTTCCTCCACGTGCAATGAAAGGAATAGTGTTGGTTTTCTGTAATTTTTTTAGTATAACATGCCTGGAAAAAGAAAACCGCGGTTTGCTATAAAATGTCTTGGTTGTGCATGACCTGTTTTCATGTTAATTTCTCCGGAACAACCGAACGGTTTAGCTTTATCGGGAGACCGCCGCTGACTAAAGATATACCCTCACGGAAAATCAACCCGGTTTGGGTTGCCAGGCGGTCGTCGTTACAAAGAAAAGCTACCTGCCAACCCGGGCAGCGTTCCCGCAGCACGTTGCCAAACTGCGCGTACAGGTTGCGCAGGTCTTGATTCCGGCTGATTCTGAGGCCGTATGGCGGATTGGTCACTACCCAACCGCGTCGAGCAGAAGGCTCGATGTCAGAGACTGCGCGGCGGGAAAAATTCACCCAACTGGCTGCGCCTGCGCGTTCTGCGTTTTCAGCGGCCATTTTCACCGCCCCTGCGTCGCGATCTGATCCCAGGATTGCTCCAGCCGGAGTCTGGATTTCATTTTTCACGGCATCGATCAAGCGATTCCATGCGGCAGCGTCATATTCTGGCCAATCCATGAATATGAACTTGCGCAGGTAACCCGGGGGTATCCGCGCAGCAATCCAGGCCCCCTCGATTGGAATGACGCCCGAGCCGCAGAATGGATCCATCAAAGGAGAGCGCTGGTCCCAGGCTGAGGCCAGCAGCATGCCAGCAGCGATGGTCTCGCGCAGGGGCGCTTTTGCCAGCGCCTGGCGGTATCCGCGTTGATGCAGCGGCGCGCCGGAAGCATCCAGGCTGATGGTGCACTCGTTCTCGAGCAGGCGTACGACGATCAACTGCGCAGCGTGGATATCCTCGCGGTATTTCTCGATAACTGGCTGGAATCCAACCCGTTCGGCAATCCCTGCCGCGATGCGTTCAGCGACTGCGCCCGAGTGATAGAGCCGCGAGCGGTGCGCAGTCACCCTGAAAGCAAGGGGGTGCTGGTTGGTTATGTATTTTTGCCAATCCAGATTTCCGGTCTTTCGCGTCAACTCGACGAATTTACTGGCGTGAAAGCTGCCCAGCCGCAGCAAAATGCGGCTGGCGCAGCGCAGATGCAGGTTAGCGCGGTAAAGATCGTTAAGGGTTCCATCGAATTCAATTCCGCCTGATCCTAGTTCCACGGGGATTGGAACAGCCAGGTTAGCTTCTGTTGTTCTCGTTGAGTAGACGCCGATTCCGCGCAATTCCTGAAAAAGAACGGATTCCAATCCAGGCGGACAAACTGCGTATAGTGATAACAGTTTGTCATCCATGCTTTGATTTGCCCCTGGCATTGCTCTGACTGCTGACCAGAATGCGTTTCTGACGCGCCTTTTTGCCAGGGTCTTTTTCGACGAATAACTTCTCACCGGTGAATGGATCGATTTCTGTGTAATACATCAAGCTGGCGTAAGTCGATGGGGTTGGCGTGAATACCTGCACCTGTTCGGGTTGGAGCCTCAACTCCCGGCTGGCGAATTGCTTCAATTGCCGCATTTCTGCTTCGGAACAACCTGGATATGCCGCGATCAGGTAATAAGTTAAAAATTGTTTTTTCCCCTCCCCGCGATTCAAATTATCGAAAAGGCGCTTGAATTCAAGTAAATCTCGAACGCCAGGTTTACCCATACGGCGCAAGATGGCTGGATCGACATGCTCTGGAGCGATTTTCATTTGACCCGAAACGTGATGGCGAACCACTTCACGCATGTAAGAGAGACCGTTTGCGTGGTCGGCCAGAACCATATCGTGGCGGATTCCTGAGGCTATGAAAACTTTTTTTACGCCAGGGATGCGCCGCAAGGCGCTCAGCATCTCAATCTGCTTGATGTGATCGATATTCAGTTGGCTGCATGCTTCCGGATATAGGCAGCGTTTACGGCTGCAAGCCCCGCTTTTCAGCTTTTTTGCGCACTCGAAGCCGTACATGTTCGCGGTCGGACCGCCGACATCCAGAATATACCCTTTGAAATCCGGGTGATGAGTCAGGCGTTCAGCTTCAGCTTTTATCGAGTCGCGGCTGCGCCAGGTAACGGTGCGCCCCTCATGGACAGTGATCGCGCAAAAATTGCACTCGCCATAACAGCCACGGTGGGTAGAAATGGAGAATTGGATCGTCTCCTGAGCTTTAACCTTGCCTTGCTGCTCGTAATAGGGATGTTGGGCGCGCTCGAAATCGAGCGCATAGATCGCGTCCAACTCAGCCTGGTTTAACACTTCCGGCGGCGGGTTTTGGATCAAGTAACGGTCCCCATGGCGCTGTTGGAGACCTTTAGCAGTGATTGGATCGTTGTTCTGATAAAAGAGGTGGAACATGGCTGTAAAGGCTTCTTTATCCGCTGAAACGCTTGCATAATCGGGAAGCTCTAGGTAACCCGGCCGGTCAGAATGCGAGAGGTAGCACAATCCGCGGATATTCACGGGGTCGCACTGCCGCTCGAGGCAGCCGGCCAGCTCGACAACCGATTTTTCAGCCATGCCGTAGAGCAAGTAATCGGCTTTTGCATCGATCAGAATGGATGCACGTACGCGGTCAGACCAATAGTCGTAATGCGCCACACGGCGCAGGCTGGCTTCGATGCCGCCAAGCACGATCGGGCGAGTCTTTTTATAATAACGGCGGATCAGATTGGTGTAAACCATGCTGGCGCGGTCGGGACGCCTGGTGTTCGCTCCACCCGGGGTGAAATCATCGGTGCGCCGTTTTTTGCGCGTCGCGGTGTAATTGGCTACCATCGAATCGACGCTGCCAGCACTGACTCCCCAAAAAAGGCGCGGCTCGCCCAGGCGCGTAATGTCATTCGGGGAGTGGAAATCCGGCTGGGCGATGATGCCAACCCTGTAGCCGGCTTGCAGCAGCACTTTGCCAATCACTGCTGCGCCGATAAACGGGCTGTCAATGTAGCTGTCACCGGTGACCAGGATCACATCCAGAGAATCCCAGCCAAGGGTGGAACATTCAGCGAGGGTGGTTGGCAGGAACACGGGTGAGGATCAATTCCCGAGGCAGGTGCCGACCTGGCGGGCGGCATGCAGCCAGGCATGATCGAGCGGGATGGATTTTACTTTTCCCGCGACATCGGCGATTGGCACCGCTTCAATCTTGCCCTCAGATATGGCGGTCATCACCCCAAAATTGCCTTGAATGATGAAATTTACACAAGCTGTGCCAAGCCGGGTCGCCAGCAGTCGATCCCGCGCGGAAGGTGTTCCGCCGCGCTGAACATAACCCAGGATCGTCACCCGGGTTACCAGCGAGGTCATTTTTTCTAGTTGGTGAGCGAGATGGAGCGTGTCGCCAGCTGCCTTTTTTTCGATCAGTTCTAATTTTTGCGCAATTTCGTTTTCTGCCTGACCTGTATGCAGACGCTCGCTGGTCTTGCGCGCTTTTTGAAAGAACAGGACGCTGTCCAGTGAGATAGCGCCTTCAGAAACAGCAATCAGGCTGAAACGTTTTCCGCTGCGGCTGCGTTGAAAAATGGCTTCTGAGATCTTTTTGAAATCATAGGGAATCTCGGGGATCAGGATGACATCCGCGCCGCCCGCGATGCCAGCGCCCAGGGTCAGCCAGCCGGTTTCTCTGCCCATAATCTCGACAATGATGATGCGGTGATGGCTGATTGCGGTTGAATGCAGACGATCGATAGCCTCAGCAGCGGTTTGCATGGCAGAGTCGAAGCCGACACTGGCGTCGGTATGAGGAATATCGTTATCGATCGTGACCGGTATGGTGATCATGTTCAATCCGGCTTCCATCAGGATACGGGCGCTTTCCTGGGCGCCCCCGCCGCCAAGACAGATCAGGCAATTCAGCTCGTGTTTGTTGTAAATATTGACGATTTCAGCCGTGAGGTCGACGCAATTTCCATCCACCAGCACTTTATTGGGCAGATCGCGGTTCGTGCCGAGCAGTGTGCCGCCTTTGGTTATGATGCCCGAGAAGTAACTACTCTCTAATTCCAGGAAATGATCGTCAGCCATGCCGCTAAAACCATCTTGAAAGCCGATCAACTGGATGCCCTGGCTTTGCGAAGATTTACCGATAGCACGGATGACCGCATTCGTGCCGGGACTATCGCCTCCAGTAGTTAACACGCCAATCCTTTTTATCATGCTGCTTTCCCTTATCTACTCATTTGAACAATGGTGTGATCATGAATATAAGGCTTTATATTTTTCGAGATCCACCGAGGCAATATACGGCAGGTTGCGCCCTTTTTCGTCGATATCCAAACCGTAGCCGACCACAAAATAATCCGGGATCTCGAATCCGCAGTAATCAATGGATAAATCGACTTTATGACGGCATTTCTTATCGAGCAGCGTACAAATTTTAAGGCTGCGAGGTTTGCGTTCTTTTAGCAGTTTACACACCGTGTGGATTGTGTAGCCTGTGTCAACAATATCATCGACCAATATCACATCCCAGCCATTGATGTTCGTTTTGTGATCTGAATCGATGCGCACAAAGCCGCTGGATTCAGAGCCGGCATAGGAGGAAACCAGCATGAAGTCCATCGTCATCGGCCGGCAAACATAGCGCATCAGATCGGTCATGAACATTACGCTGCCGCGCAATAAACCTAGAAGAAGTAATTTATCTGAATCTTGATAATCGAGTGTGATTTGCTCGCCAAGTGCTTTAACGCGTTCCTGGATCTGTTCCTGCGTGATTAGAATCTCGCCAATAAATGCATATGGATATTTAAGTTGCGGCTTCATAGTTCGACCTGATAACGGAGAATGATTGGTTTTGAAAACCACATAGAATCATACCACGCCCGTGAAATTTTAAACACAGAATTAAGCGACAGATTGCAACCAACGGGCAGGTGAATGGATTTTGGTAACACCCGCCATGCTATAATCAAAAAGATCTGCAGTTCAGCGTTACTTGAGAATGGCAGACTGCGATGAACGTAGTGACGATTTCGAGACAACTTGGCAGCCTTGGTTTTGAAATTGGCCAGGCGCTGGCAGCGCGAATGGGTTACAAGCTGGTCTATCGGGAATTGATCAACCAGGCTGCGATCCGCGCCGGCGCGCCGGAAGTTGCCCTGGTGATGATCGACGAGCTCAATTTGCTTGGGATCTGCCCATCGCCGGAACACTGCCAGGCGTATATTCGCGCAGTGGATGGGGTTTTGCATGAGTTGGCGGATCAGGGTGAGGTGGTGATCGTTGGCAGGGGCGGGCAATTGGTATTGAAAGATCATCCCGAGGCGGTGCATGTGCGCATCATTGCCCCGCTCGAAGTCAGAGTGATACGCGTGGCTGCTAACCGCAAGGTGACGCCAATTGCTGCCCTGGCGCAGATCCAGGCATCCGACCGCTCGCGCAGACTTTATTTCCAAAAATTCTACCAAACCAATTGGGACGATCCAGCTTTGTATGACCTGACGATTAATACTGCCTGGATCGAAATAGAGACCGCGGTTGAAATGGTCTGCCAGATTCTGGCTCTTCCGCGCCGAGAATCTGCGAAAAAGAAGCCCATTGAGGACACACCGGCTTGACAACACGAGTATCTACAAATAAAGAATTCGCCCATCCTGCCGAGCAAATGTTCGCCCGAATATTGGACTTTTACGGAGTTCAATGGATCTATGAACCGCGTACATTCGATTTGGAGTGGGACGAAAAGGGCAAGGTGATCCTGGCCTTCACGCCAGATTTTTACCTGCCCGACCAGAACTTATATGTGGAGTTAACCACTTTGCGGCCTCAATTGAGTACACGTAAGAATAAAAAAATGAAGTTAATGCAGGAGTTATATCCCGACATTCAAATTAAGTTGATGAAACGACGTGATATGCGCGATTTGATGGTCAAATACGGGCTGTATGATGAAGCGCAGCAGTTGCAAGGCACCGATGCACAGAAGGCGGCGAAATGAAGATGAATATCGTCGATCAATATGGACCGTTAGCGAAGGATATCAGCGAGATTATCATCAGCGAAGATGATATTCGCCAACGGGTGGCACAACTAGGTAGAGATATTTCCATTGACTATGCCGATCGATGCCCCGTGCTGGTGGGCGTGTTGAAGGGGGTATTGTTCCTGATGGCAGACTTGCTGCGTGTAATCAACATCCCGGTTGAGGTTGATTTTCTGGCAGTATCCAGTTATTCCGCAGAGGCGCGCAATAAAGGAGTTGTGCGCCTGGTCAAAGATCTTGAAATCCCGATTTACGGGCGGCACGTTTTATTCGTCGAGGATGTGATCGACACCGGATTGACGCTTAATTATCTGTTGAGAAGCCTGCGCGAGCGGCAGCCTGCCAGCCTTGAGGTCTGCGTGCTGTTCAACAAACCCGCGCACCGCCTGCTCGACATCCCTTTAACGTATAAAGGATTTGACTTACCCGACCGTTTTGTCGTCGGTTATGGTCTGGATTTCCGCGAACGCTACCGCAATCTGCCGTTTGTTGGGTTGCTAAGCGCTGAAGCAGTCAAAGAAGACAGTCACCTCGAGGAGCGTTTAGAAAAAAACACCCCTGGATCTATCTAACAATCCAGGGGTGGTAAGAGCAGGGGCTCCAAGTAACCTACTTGCACTACTCTCCGGTTCCGAGGCTATCCCATCAGGTTTTTTCGTCCCTTTTCTCTGGGAAGGAGTAATTTACACTCACCATCTGGCGATAAGACCTACCAGGAGGACTGCAGGCAGTCACTTTAGGTATACCATCCATTAAAGGTTACTTACCCTTATCGATCAGGCTATACCAAAATCTCCTGTTGCTTCGGCGAGAGGCTTCCAATTCCTCAGAGCTCCCTGCAACATCATTATAGAAAACTCTGAGGCGTGAGTCAATAGATTTTTGAGTTGTGTAGACAATTTGCTGTAAAATTTAAGATTTCTTAGATTAAAATCGATGATTAAGCGAATTAACTACCTGCCTCTTTTACGAATGCCATTGTTTTCAAAGCACTAACAGAAAATGGCAATATTATCATGCCATAAAAGAGTAAAATTGACCTATTCAACTAAACCAAATTTCTAGAGAGCACCGATGGGCATTCAAAACGAGACGATAAATAATCATCAGGCTTCAACGAAGTTGCCGCGTAATGTTTGGGCGGTAAGCCTGACCAGCTTTTTCATGGACATATCGAGTGAAATGGTGATGAACATTTTACCGCTGTTTCTCTCGAATGTCCTTGGCGTGAAAACGAATATCATCGGCATCATCGAAGGGGTCGCGGAAGCAACAGCCAGCCTGTTGAAACTATTCTCCGGTTGGCTTTCAGATCGACTCCGCGGGCGAAAGTGGATTGCGGTCGCTGGATATGGGCTTTCAGCAGCGGTCAAGCCGCTATTTTATTTTGCCAATACCTGGGGGATGATCGCGGGCGTGCGTTGGGTTGACCGTGTTGGCAAGGGGATTCGCACCGCTCCACGCGATGCGTTGGTCGCCGATTCTGTTGTGGAGAAAACTCGTGGCTTCGCTTTTGGATTTCAACGGGCAGCGGATACCGCCGGGGCGGTGGTCGGCATTATCATTGCGATCATTGTCATCTGGCTTGTGCAAGCTAATTCAGTAGCACTCGGAGTGTCAACCTTCCGCACGGTTGTGTTGATCAGTCTGGTGCCGGCGTTGTTAGCGGTGCTGTCGCTGGCGATCGGCGCGAAGGACGTGCCGGTGAAAGGCGAACAAAGGGCCCCTAAGTTTGCGCTCAAATCACTCGGAAAACCGTTTGTCATCTTCATGATCATCATGAGCATCTTCGATTTGGGGAATTCCTCCGATGCTTTTCTGATTCTACGCGCTCAAGAACGCGGATTGAGCGTCATCGGGATTTTACTCATGCTGATGGTGTTCAATCTGATTTATGCGTTATTATCCGCGCCTGCCGGGGGATTGTCAGATCGAGTCGGTAGACGGCGGTTGATTACAGCAGGTTGGCTGGTTTACGCAGCGATCTACCTGGGTTTCGGTTTGGCAGTCAAGACCTGGCACATTGTTGCTTTGTTCATTAGCTATGGGTTTTATTATGCCCTGGCATATAGCACTGCCAAGGCATTTGTCGCCGATCTTGTCCCGGAGAATGTACGCGGGACAGCTTATGGCACTTACAATGCAGTACTGGGCATATTAGATTTCCCTGCGTCAGTGATCGCCGGCGTACTCTGGCAGGGAGTTGGCAAATGGGCGGGATTTGGCGCCCCGGCGCCCTTCTTATTTGGCGCCAGTATGGCATTGATTGCCAGTATTTTAATGATGATCTGGAAACCGAAAATCAGCCCGAAAACGAGTTGATCTTCTTTCTCCACGAATGGGGATCGATCTGTTCTGGTGATGATTATTTCTGAGCTGCTTCCTTTGGTTTTGTAGATGGTGTCATCCAGCGCGGTAAATCCCAGCCGCCTTCACCGCCAACACGAATGTCGCGAGCGGAGAATTTCAGCCAGGCTAAGAAGGTTAGAATGATCCAGGCTGCGGTTAAGCCAGAGAACCATTCCAAATTAATGCCGTTCAAGGCGTAACCGCTTTGGTAATAGTGCATTGGTGAAAAACGTTCAAAGGATTGAAGGCGGTTATCGATATTCACCAACGAAGTCAAGAAATAACTAGCCACCAGGATCAATCCGGCGGTCATGCCTGCGGCCCCGCGCGAGGGGAGGATCATGCTCAATACAAGTCCCAGGGAGGCGAATAACATAGAGAACGTCCATAAGGAAACGAAGGGCAGCAGCAACTGCAGAGGTGTTGACTCTAAGGTTGATTGATTCAAGGCGATCAGGAATCCCAGCCAGATTAACCCATTTATGACCAGTAATATGCCGATGAGCGCCAGAAACCGCGCCAGGAAAACCTTGGCGCGACTGACTGGATGTGCCAGAAGTAGATCCAGTGAGCCGTTTTCTTCATCAGCAGCAAGCATGCCTGAACCTTGCAAAGCAGCCAGGATACCAAAGATGAGCGGCATATAGGAGAAGAATTCAATACTGAGATATCCTTCTGGTTTCGTAAAATCGGTCATTCCTCCGAAAAATGCGAATAATTCCTCCGGCATGTTTTTGATTAACTGGTCCATCATGCCTTGTTGCTCCACCATTGTGTCATAAAACGCGATCAGGTAGCCACCCAAGAGCGCCAGACCGATGCCCCAACCAAGGATCAATAGGTATGATTTTTTTAACGCGTGAAGGAAAATCGTTTTCATTCTTCCTCCCCGTTATTCTCTTTCCCATAATAGGCAAGGAATACTTCCTCGAGCGAGGGGCGCTCGATAAAAAGATCCTGAACCGGGTAGCCTGCCAGGTACTTGATGAGTGGATCCATCTCTCCCTCGATTTGCATGGTCAATGCGACGCCTTCGCCCTCATCAAGGATTGCTACGCCCCGGACATTTTCCAATCCGGAAAGAGAGACAGGCTCTTTGAACCGTATCCTGGCTCGGCATAGCGAGCGGTTGATCAGATCATCTGTCCGGGCGACTTCAACAATCTTCCCTTTGCGGATAATGGCAACTTGCGAAGCGATCTCCTGCACTTCGCTCAGCACATGGGAAGAGAAAAATACAGTCGCGCCATCGTCACGTGCTTCGCGGATCATCTGTAGAACTTCCTGCTGCATCAAAGGATCGAGTCCCGCGGTAGGTTCATCAAGCAAGAGTAGTTCAGGCTTGTGCATCATCGCCAGGATGATACCAACCTTTTGTTTATTACCTTTGGAAAGGTTTTTCATAGCTAATTTCAGGTCAAGGTCCAGCCGCTCAGCCAACTTGTTGATATCGCTCCATGAAGCTTTGCGGCTACGCAGGCGGTTGTAGAAATCCAACGCTCCTTTGACGGTAAAGCCGTCTTGAACATGCAATTCCCCGGGCAGGTAGCCGCTCCGCGTACGGATTTCAGTGGAGCTTTTACGGGGATTTAAACCAAATGCACGGATTTCTCCAGATTGAGGCCGGATCATATCTAATATGCAGCGGATGGTAGTGGTCTTCCCAGCGCCATTCGGGCCTAAGTACCCAAAAATGCAGCCCTTGGGAACTGTTAAATCCATTCCGCGCAAGGCGTGAACCCTGCCGTAATATTTGTGTAAATTTCGAATGGAAATGACCAAAGAGTTATTTGAAGTACTCATCATTTTTATCTGTGCTCATTTCTTTTACCTAATCATCCCTGCCGACAACGTGCAGGTAGTTGATATAAGTTTAGCACAATCGTTTAGGGGTGATGAGCTATCCTATGGCGTTGATTGCGTCTATTTAACTGCATTTATCCTTCGGATATATTTCATCCGGATGCTGGTGAAAAGAGTGTATTCATTTACGCGATAAAACAAATTGGAGGAATGTTCGCTCGATCCAGTTGATTAAAATACAACAATTGAGACCTTCAATATCGTAATATATTCAATATTAAGGTATAATTCGATAGAAAAGGAATAGGATATCTATTCATAATAAAATGGATGAAAGGTAGAGCCATGAAATTAGCCATTGGACAGGCAGCGCCAAATTTCACCTTACCGGCGATAAAAAATCGAACGGTAACTCTCAGTGATTATCGTGGCAAGAATGTCGTGTTGGCCTTTTTCCCGCAGGCCTGGACGCCGATATGATCAGGTCAAATCCCAGCTTACGAGGCTGATCTGGCCAAGTTTGAGGGATTGAACACCCAGGTTCTGGGTATCAGCATCGATCATATTCCATGCCTGGAAGCGTGGGCTGATAGTCTCGGAGGTATTACTTATCCATTAGTGAGCGACTTCTGGCCGCATGGCGAAGTCTGCCAAAAGTACGGAGTCCTGCGGGCAGAGGGTTTCTCTGAACGGGCAATTTTCGTCGTCGATCGTTTGGGGATCATTCGATACATCGATATCCACGATATCGATGACCAGCCGCGCAATGACGAATTATTCGCAATCCTGCGCGCTATCGATCCTGAAGCGGCAGCCAAGGCGCCCATCGAAAAAGATGAAGTGCCGGTGGAACTGCCTCACGGTGGGATTGTCATGTATTGCACCAGTTGGTGTCCTGGCTGCCGCAGGGCCCGCGCTTGGTTGTCTGCCCATGACTTGCCATACAAGGAAGTCGATATCTCCAAGAACCGGACCGCCGCTAAACAGGTAACTCAATGGACAGGTGGTTATGAAACAACGCCGACCTTTGATATCGATGGCAAGATCGTTATCGAGTTCGACGAAGAGGAAATGTACAAGATCCTCAAAGATCGAATAAAGAATTAATGATCTAGAATTTGTTAAAAAACATGCAGCAGGCTGTTCAACCGGTAGGGAAATAACAGCCTGCATTGTATTCATTTTTCCTTACGATAATTAAATTTGCTTATAATTTGATTTGCTATAGTCATTTGCGATCAGCCCTAATATGATTACTCTTGTAAATCTGGAATAAACTCATGGAAAAATGATCCTCCATTTTTTCGATAATTTAGTATACTATCCACCTTGTATCACATTGATTTGCATTGTTTAAAAATCTCTCCTTTTACATTGGAGAATCAGGATGCGGACGAAAAAAAAAGTTGCTGTTTTGGCGAATTTAAAAGTGAATGCCCCACATTGGGAAGGGATGCCATCAGACCAATGGGACGACCTTGATTCAGAAACGACGGTTCAGGCGCTGGTCGAAGCCATCCGGTCTGGAGGGTATCAGGCCGAGTTTTTTGAAGGAAATATATCGATCATCGAAAAACTGGGAAAATTCAAACCGGATATTTGCTTTAATATTTGCGAAAGTCACTTTGGAGATTCGCGTGAAGCCCAAATTCCAGCACTGCTAGAGATGCTGCGCATCCCCTACACTGGCTCGAGAGTCATGACCTTATCGCTTGCGCTGGATAAGTCAATGACAAAACGAGTGTTGACATACCATGAATTGCCAACCCCTGATTTTCAAAACTTCGAGCGAGCAGACGAGCCATTGGATTCAGCCATGACCTTTCCCATGTTTGTCAAACCGAGCCGCGAGGGAACGGGTATGGGGGTCAGCCTCAAGTCAATCGTCCATAACGAAGTTGAGTTGCGCGAACAGGTCGAATACCTGTTGGATAAATATAAGGAATCTGTCCTGGTGGAGAGCTTTATCGATGGGCGTGAGGTGACGGTTGGCTTGGTCGGTAATCTGGTCGGACCTGTGGCGCGGCGCATGCCTGCCAATCTCGATGAACGCCGCATCCAGGCAGGCTTGAGGTTTTTGCCTCCTCTCGAAATTGATTTAAAGCCATACGAAGATACTGACGCGGTATATAGCAATCGTTTGAAAGTGCAACTAGCCGATCAGTTAAATTACTTATGTCCAGCGCCGTTGGATGAGGATATGGTGGATGAATTGAATTGGCTGGCTGCCGCGGTTTTCCGCGTGACCGATTGCAAAGATGTCGCCAGGATCGACTTCCGGCTGGATAAAAACCAGGACTGGAAACCTTATATCCTCGAGATCAATCCCTTACCGGGGCTCTCACCCGGCATTTCGGATATCGTCATCGAGGCAGCCGCGGATGGGGTGGATCACACTGAGTTGGTATTGATGATCCTGCATACTGCGATGAAACGTCACGGTATCATCCAATAACGACCTGATGGCGGATTAAGAATAAATCCAATCAACTGCGGGGGGCAGTATTTGCCTCGAATTTACTTCTCCAGGCTGCCTGGAGTGACTTCCAGCTTTTATGGACTGTTCGTGCCTGGGCGGCTGTGATTTGCGCTTGTGAATAACGCGAGGAGATGAACAAATCGGTGATTTGATGAATATCCTCGCATAATTCTGGAAAATTGGCGATTAAGTGATTTGCATATTCGCCAGGCGTTTGATTGGAATGCCTGGGAAAGCCCTGCGCGCCAATCCATTCGGTCATCAGCAGATAGATCAGACGGATCCTGATGCGCGGAGGAAGTTTTGCAAAGACAGGCATAACCTTAGGCAGGCGAGCAGAAATATGGATATGGGTTTTACGAATCCCACGCTGGGTCTTGGTGATAACGGTCTCTGTCCATTTTGTTACCTGTTTGAATAAAGACCGCAGCCAGCCAATGAATTGGAATATCCACTGTAAATAGGGCTGTTTTCTCAGCGTTTCGATGATCTCTTTGTTTTGTTGGAAATAATGCCGAAAACCGAAGAAGATAACCGTGAAAAAAATCGTCCAAAAGAATATCGAACGTAACAACTCCATCCAAACTGGTTGCGATAGGGGTTCTCCAATGGGCGCCATAGGCTGCGGGAGTGGATTGACCGGGGGTTTGAGATCGAGGGGCTGGGAATTGAACAAATTCGCAAACCATCTAAGCAAAGAAAGGAAAGGCAAGAATAACAAATACTGTAGGAATGCCAGTAAATATAAGAGATATCCGAAAACCGATTGTAGAATTTGCAGCAGCCCCATCGAATAATCGGTGGGCAGCAGACTGGCAATCAAGGCGCCGGCAGCGATGAGCATGACGCTCAATCCGATCCAGCGCGTCCATATCTTTGGGCTGGTGGGGATTTGACGTTTGTACCAACGCGACCAGAGAATATATAACTGTGTCTGTGAAAGCAGAAAAAGTCCGCAGATGAAGAACAGCAGAACGACGCCGAATGGTATATTAACAGACCCGACATTGACTGGAAACAACTTTGACTGGAATTCGAACAAAGTCATAATAGCCAGCATAACTCCGCCGATGAAAAAAATAAGTCCGCTTAGTCCACGGCGAAGCTTCGGGCGGTCTATGAGAACCAGGCCTTCCATCTCGATGTCGAGTTGTTCGCGGCTGCTGAATAAATTTAGTAAATAATCTGTTATGTGGCTGGTTAAGATCCATATCACTAAAATGAGTATCAGGCTGATGATAAACTCTGTAGTGAAAAAGGACGAAAACCGATCTTCCCACAGCAATAGATCAGCGGCCAATCGATTGAAACCGGTCGGAATGTATGAAAGGATTTTTGCCAGCACGATCAACACGATCCATTCGACAATACGAAAAGACAACCTGCGCGGTGAGAGATTATCCTCCCAGAATAAACCATGCGTCGATAGGACAGCTTCCAAGGAAACAAAAAAACTGAATGGCAGCAAATAAAAAATAACAACTTGCGGAAGAACCCAATCAACCAATTGGAGCAGGACATAAGCAAGGCATGCCATCATAACGAGCAAAATCCCGTAGTTAATATACAGGAATGCGCTAGATCGGGTCGATTTAATTTCTGGTGATGCTTGAGTCATACGACTTCTCGTTGGTCCAGATCGATAAGTGTCTGGATATGGTAAACGGTGAAGCCACTTTTTCGCGCGCGTTGTTGGTTTTCCAGTAAGCCTGGATAATTGCCAATATTTATCAGCGCCAGGTTGAATCCGCGCCTGCGGGCGCGGATTAGCTCATCCAGCAGCACAACTGATAGCCTGCCGGTGATGATCAGGAGCGTGGTACCCCAGGGCAAAACGCTGCTTGTGCGGTTGATCAACGCAGGTGCATCCTCGGCGTCGCAACTGCGAATGCGCGCCAGGATTTCAAGCAGTAGCATCAATTGAGCGTTACCCTTCCTAGGAATGAGTGGTGTTAGCGGCGTATCTGCTTTGAAAGGATCCTCACCATTCGTGATCAAACCGATTGCATGTTTCCGTTTGACGCCCCAGTTAGCAACCGAGGCAGCCGTCACAATTGCCAATTCAGTTTGATCGTAATGGTGCATCGTTTCATAACTTTTAAAATTAAGGTCGAGATAAATAGCTAATTCGAGGGTTTTGGAGGCTTCGAATAACTTAACCTGGAGGTTACCAAGCGCTGCGCTGGCTTTCCAGTCCACTTTCCGTAAGGAATCGGTGCTTGTAAAATTCCGTTTTCCAAAAGTGCGGCTAGGATCTTCGTAGATCGGATTCTTTTCACGGATGCTGCCAAACATAGATTGCGAGGGCAGCCCTAGCGATTCCAAATTGACAATGCGCGGATAAACGATGAGCGAATTTGCGGGGATTTCCTTATGTGTATCCTTGCCAATACCAAGCAGGTCGCCGCTGGAAAGGAAGGTGGGCCCAATCTGATAACAACCGCGTTTTTGAGGATACAGGGAGTACTTTAAATTCATCGATTGATGGCTTCCAAGGGTGACTACCTGGCTAAAATAGCCGGGGACGATCATTTCGATTGGCAGGCTTTCATGCAGCTGCAGCCAGACGACTGGCAGCAGGCTGGTGTTGGAAACTTTTAATGAAACGGGTACTTCCTGTTCGAGGAAAGCGCGCCCGGTTAATTCTCTTTCGAGGATAACTCCACGGATGACGTTGCGGTTCCACCAGCGCGTGACGAGTATCAGGATTGCGATCAGATACAGGATTGCGAGAGCCTTATCGGCTTTCACCAAACCAGCGACCACAATTAGAATGATAAGTAGGGGTAAATAATCGCGCATATCACCCCATCATTCGGGATGATCCTTGCTGCCAATTGGGAGTGTTGTCGTGTTGATGATTTCATTGAGGATCATCGCCGCTGTTTTCCCGCGCAATTCAGATTCGGGACGAACGATCAATCGGTGAACAAGCGTAGGATTGACCAGATATTTGATGTCTTCGGGTAAAACGTGAGTACGACCATGCACGGCTGCGAAGGCCTGAGCAGCTTTGAAAAGCGCCAGGCTGGCCCTGGGGCTTGCCCCCAATGTTAAATCGGGGTGCGCGCGGGTGGCAGTCACCAGGTTGAGTATGTAATCCTGCAGGGTCATATCGACATAAACATCCTGCACGGACGTTTGGTGAACGATCAATTCATCTAGATTGACCACCTGGCTGGTTTTATTGATGGGGTGCTCGTGTTGGAGTATGCTGAGAAGCAGCCGTTCATCTTCTGGCAGCGGGTAGCCTATGGATATTCGCATCAGAAAACGGTCTAGTTGCGCTTCTGGCAGCGGAAAGGTGCCTTCATATTCGATTGGATTCTGAGTTGCCAGAACCAGGAATGGGCGCGGCAAGGAGCGGCTATTGCCGTCGACCGTTACTTGTTGTTCCTGCATCGCTTCTAAGAGAGCGGATTGCGTGCGAGGGGTGGCGCGGTTGATCTCATCCGCGAGGAGGATGTTGACGAAAACCGGACCTGGACGAAATTCGAAGCTTGCGTTTTGTTGGTTGTAGACCGATATGCCGGTGATGTCATTTGGCAGCAGGTCAGGCGTGCACTGCAAGCGTTTGAAACTACCGCCGAGGCTGAGCGCAATTGCCCGCGCCAGCATGGTCTTGCCCACACCGGGAACATCCTCGATCAACACATGACCTTCGCATAACAAAGCGACCATGAGCAGTTGAATCGCTTCTAGTTTACCGACAATTACCTTCTCGACGTTCGCAACGATGCGTTGAATGAATTCTTGGGTGGTTTTCATGGAATTCCTTACTGTATAAATCAATGCGACGGGATCATTCTATATTATACCGATATGCACAATATTCCAAGTGGTTTCGCATAGTCAACGGGATGATTATAAAATAAAAGCTGCCATTGGCAGCTCAAAAGAAAAAACCTTGAAGGATTATTTCTCAGCATCATCATCGAAATATTCGATGAATTCCTCGTCGAAATCCTCGTCATGAATATCATCACTGTGAACATGACCATGATCAAGCTCTTCTTGAGTCGGTTCACGCAAGTCGGTGATTTTAACCTCAAAATGCAAGGTCTCTCCCGCTAACGGGTGATTAAAATCGAGCTTTACGATGTCATTATTCACCTCAACCACGGTGGCAGGGAACACCTCCCCATCTTCATCGCGAATATCTAGTTCAACGCCAACCTCCAGAGGCAGATCGTCTGGGAACTCTGCGCGGGGAATAGCGATCAACGCCTGAGGATCTACATCGCCATAACCCTCATCCGGGGCAATCACTAATTTCCTGGATTCGCCGATTTTCATTCCGTAGATTTGACGCTCCAAACCGGTAACGATATTGTGGCAGCCTTGAATAAATTCCAACGGGCCCGAATCGTCGGAAGAGTCGATCTTTTCGCCGTTGATGGTTAATATATACGCCATTGATACAACGATGTCATCGGCGATAATTTCTGGCTTTTTTTGTTTATTCACTTCAACTCCGTATTGTGTTTTGGTCATTAATTGGATAAAGAGGGGATTATATCACGGCATGCAAGCAGTAAAACATCACTTACTGACTGTTTTCATTATAAATAAGTATATATTCCGTCTATCTGTGTAGAGCACGGCTAATCGCTGTATATATCGCACTTTATCGGAGTATCTCCTTGTGATAACCGGTCGATACTTAGTAAGCCAAAATCGAAGGGGATATTGGTCAGAAAGTGGTCTGGGATCATCGACTGCCAATCAAATGGATCGCGAGAACCCGGGCGTTGACTTGCAAATTTCTCGCACAGCTTTCTGACTGCATCGCCCTCAACCGTGATCAGTTGTTCCTGCCCGGCCTCTGTCCCGCTCAATACCGGCCCGCCTGACCAGGCAGACAGATGATCACCCGCCTGTGTATCCATCAAAATGTAGTTATCCCAGACGATGTTCAGGCTTTTATTAAGGGTCTTTAGAAATGTTGCGTTAGGGACTTTTCCTGCCGATAGAGCGAAACTGGCCTCAATTTTATCGTTCTCCAACATATCAAGAGGATATACTCGTTGGAAGATCAACTTTGGATCTGGGAAATAAACAATCAATCCCCAAATCGAAACGAGCTGTGGAGATTGAGCCTGAAGATCATCGACGTGGATAATCAGAATATTATGTTGAAAACGAGATGCAGGAGTGCTGAGAGGTTGATTGCTTGACTGTCCGGTGATGCTGCCCTTGCCAGGTACGATTTCTGCCAGGTAAAGCCCAATGAGGAAACAGGCTATAAAAGCAATGATCGTCAGGACGATGACAGGTTTGCGCATATCAGGTCTTGGGTTTACACTTCAATAAAGAGCTGCCTTTAGGTCTTCCTGCGTCGGTTTGCGGGTTTTCTGGATGTGCTTGTTGGATAATTGCTTTGAGTACAGTATAAAAGGGGTGGACTGTATCCGCCTGGATAATAAGCGATGTCCGACCGAAATTGGAGATCGATTGGTTAGGCGGATTGATATTCTGCACAAAGACAACGCCTACGTACAATTGCGAGCGGATTTGGTTAGTTGCCTGTTGCAGCCATTCCGCTTGACGCTGAGGATCCAGATAAACCCGGTCTCCGATTTCTATTGTACCATCAGGGACAGAAAGCTGGGTAATCCAAATCACCCCGGATTGGTGGTTATTCTCCAGCATGATTTGGCGTATTTGCTCGTAATGGCGTAACACGCGCGATTCATTGCTCGTCGGCGCATTCAACGGGCTGCCCGTTAATTGAGAAAAATGGAGACCGATGACATCGAGCCATCCGGCGGCGCCGGCGTCGTACAATCCCCGTAGGAATTCGACATCTGGCATGTCTCCGTTTGCTTTAACCGCATCCACCGGGCTCAACCCGCCAGCCACCAGGAATAGATGAATACCTTGCGCTTTCAGGATATTTTTTATGTTTGTATAAAACCGGGCATAAACAGCTGGAACAGGCGCTGCTTTCCATCCAGTTGTTTTGTTCGCGCCGGGAATAAGCTCCACAGCCTGCAGCACACCAGAATAGCGCGAGGCGAGAGAGGAAATCAACTGTGCTGCTGCATCTGCGGAAGGTCCCTGATCTGTTAGCGCCCAATCCGGTGGGTTTGTCAGGCTGATCATCACGGCTGAACCATGTTCCGCGGCGCTCCGCATTGCCTGGTCCATCGCAGATAGATCGGGTGTAATACCTGGATTGGGTAACCATCTTGCCCAATCCACTTCGATAGCGATCCAATCCAGCTTTAGCTCCGCCATTGAGTCCAGGCCGTTCTGCAAATAGTTCCCATTCAGGTGAAGCCAGGCGCCGTAGCCAAAATCCGGTGATCCAGGCGCGCCTGCCGCTGCCTGGACCTTTTGCGGCGAAAAAAGACTCAGCAGAATACCAATGATGAGCGCAGCCGTATGAAAACGTTTCATTACGAGATTTTGCAGCTTATTAGATGAATTGTGGAACCACAAAACCCAGCAGAAGCCCAAACATCCCTGCCAGAGCAATCCGGCTGAGAGTTGATTTTAATTTTTGCGAGCGCTTTAATTGAATGACCGCTTTCAGAATGGAACGCGTATATCTCGAACGGCTGATGACATCGATGAATAACTCCCAAAATGCTATCTCGACTTTACATAGAATATTGGCGTACATGAGAACCTCCCGATATCGATGATTTATCGTGATGTGGTTAATTTTGTGATTTTCCCTGCCCCATTAACGACAGCGCGGATGGTGCGTTGAATGACGCGGCCATCTGCCGCGGTGGCTTTCCCTTCAAAAATGAACAGCGTTGTTTCGCTTGTTTGCGGCTTCATCTTTGGCTTGCTTCCGCGAACCTCGGGAAATTTCTGATAAACCTGTTTGCATACCGATGCAATTGTTTTCGAATCCATGTTTTCTCCACTGATTTAGCGGATGCGCCGGCGCAGGAAAGCCGGGATATCCAGATCGTTTTGAATGGATGCAGCGTCCACCAGGTGGGTTTCAGCGACAGGCTGAGGGATACCGATCCGCTTGGATGGCTCAAAAGGTTTCGGTTGCGTAATTTTTTGCATAAAAGCTGGCACTTCGACGGGAGTGGCGCCGAGCCCGGTGAGAATCATAATCACCTGCACGCGGTCGCCCATTCGCTCGTCGGTGATGACGCCGGGGATGATCTCAGCCTGGTTATGTGTCTTTTCTTGCAACTCTGTGAGCGCGTCCACAACTTCGCTGAAGGTCAAGCTGGATCCAGCGGTAAAGTTGATGATGATATTGCTGGCATTCTCCAAGTTAACTTCTTCGATGAGCGGGTGATGAAGGGCATGCGTCACGGCTTTTTGCGCTTTTCGCTCGCCCTGCCCAACGCCAATCGAGAGCAGCGAACCCCCGCCAGACTGCATGACATTTTTGATGTGAGAAAAATCGACATTGATCAAACCCGTTTCGGTAATCAATTCGGAAATACCCTGTATACCCTGGCGAAGAACGTCGTCCGCCAGACGAAAAGCCATTTCGAGCGGCAGGTTATGCGGCGCGACCTTGAGTAAGCGATCGTTCGGGATGGTGATTAGTGTGTCGGTGTAGGGCCGCAGCTTGGCCAGACCCTCGCGGGCGTTGATCTGCCGTCGCCCAATTTCGAACATAAATGGGGTGGTCACCACTGCGACAGTTACTGCTCCTAATGAGCGCGCTACCCGGGCTGCGATGGGGATCGATCCGGTGCCAGTCCCTCCGCCCATGCCAGCAGTCAGGAAAACCATGTCCGCGCCGCTCAACGCTGCGTTCAACTCTCGATAACTCTCTTCAGCCGCGGCTTCACCAATTCGGGGGTCACCGCCAGCGCCAAGTCCGCGCGTCTGGCTGGCGCCGAGCTGGATTTTAACGGGCGCAAGGCTGTTTCTGAGAGCCTGCGCATCCGTGTTAGCAGCAATGAATTCGACGCCGCTCAATCCAAGCTCGATCATCCGGTTAATGGCGTTTGAACCGCCTCCGCCTAATCCAATCACTTTCAACACAGGCTTGGCGGGAAGGGGTGGCGTATTTTGGGTGGTATATCCGGAATTATTCAGATTCATGGTTCACCTCAGTAATGAAGCTACATTGCAATACTTGTGCCATCCTCGTTGATTCGATCTACAATACAACCTTTCTCACGCAGGTGTTTGACTGTTTCATCGGTGAAATTCCGCTGATTGCCCGCGATCGTGACGCGCACAGCAAAAACCGCTTCATCAAGAGAGAAGCCGATCGTCGGATTGTTTTTCTGGATGTAAGGCAGCAGGCGGGTGAACCATCGCCCGATGTAGCCGATATCTCCGGCTGGCAGCAGCAGATAATGCTTAATGGGGTGGGCAACCTTCAGGAAGAAATCCTCCTCCAAGATGGGCGCTGAAAAGTGAGCGTCTGACTCGCAGGGAGGAATATTTTTGGCTATTTCACGAGCGTGTTTTAGCACAGGTTGCCTTTTGGAGAACCATGAATGCGACTTGTATTTCGATTTTTCATCACTCGCGAGTAACCAAAAATTACATGCGATTACATCGGAGGGGATATGCAGCGGTTGAGTGTCAGCAGGCGCGCTGACCTGCCCATCCATCGCGGCAGGGAGCACCGCGCTGAGGATATTTCGCATGGTGTTGGTGTGTTCTTCGGATACAAGCACATCATCTGATAGGTTATCTGGATTTGCGGGTAAACCTGCCTGCAACAGGATGACCGGTAAGCTGCGATCCAGAACTGCCTGCGCAACCGCTTGATACCAATCGAAGATACAGAATCCCATTTGATCTTCTGATTTCGCTGGGGTGAAATACGCCCGCGCATCCGGCCAGCGTTCGGGACCGCCAGCCCCCCAGGATAATGGGTGATTGAAGGTCCAGGCGTAGGCTGAGAGCACCAGGCGATCGAGGACAGCCGTTTCCTTGCGCCTTTCCATCGATTGCAGCGCCGCCCGTAGAAAGGCGGTATCCCAAAAGCTGCCGCCGGGCTCTAGCGCGGGGAAGACCGCAGATGTTCCCGCCTGGACGATTTCATTGGCGAAAGGCAGCCAGCGGTCGAGGAATCTTTCGACAAGGTCTTGCTGCGTCCAATTTCCCTTTGGCCATGAGGATCTCAAATTAGGACGGTCGAAGATTTGAATGTACTTGACCCCCCACCGGCTGTAGGCTTCAAGAATTGGCGCGATTTCTGAAATTTTTGGCGCCTGTGTTATTGCCGCCGGGATTTGAATCATTGGCGCGATGTGCGAGTGGATCAAGCCCGCGAGAAAGGCTTCTGGTATGGCGCGTCCCGTTTCTGATTTCAAGACGATCCAGCCGACTTGAAGATCTTTCAATAGCGGCAGCCAAATCTGGAGATCACGATCCGTGTAATGCAAGGTGTCGGGGAAATAATGGAAACCAAGGCGGTTAATGGCTCCATATTGGCTCTGATAGGATTGGTCAGTTGATTGTGTCATTTTCTCTTGTGCCTATGTCATTCCGCTGGGTGAGGTTGATTCATTATTTGCAAGGTTTGTGCCACACAACGATATTTTTCCCGACTTGGATTTTACGTTTCAATCTGATCAAATCCCGTGAATCTGCTATAATTGCCCCTGTTTATGATTCTGGTAACTGGTGGAACGGGTTTTGTTGGCCGTTTTTTAGTCGAGCAATTAATCGCAAGCGGCAAACAAGTACGGATACTTCTTCGTCCATCCAAAAAAACACCCAATTTACCTAAAGGTATAGCTGTCGAGGCAGCCGTATGCAGCCTGCAGGATGAGCGTGGATTACGGGCAGCGATGCGCGGGGTGGACGAGGTATTCCATCTTGCAGGCACGGAACGTCACAGCAGCCGGGCAGAATTGCAAAACGTGGATATTCATGGGACGCAACATCTAGCGGCTGCTGCAGCTCAATCTGATGTGCGCCGGATTCTTTTCCTCAGCCACATAGGCGCTGAACGTTCATCCGCCTACCCGGTATTGAAGGCTAAAGCAATGGCTGAAAATGCCATTGTTAACTCTGGTGTGCCGTATACCATCCTGCGCAGCGCAGTGATTTTCGGACCTGGCGATCAATTCACAACCAGTTTGGCACGATTGTTGCGCCTATCCCCAGGAATCTTTTTAATTCCAGGTGATGGCAGCAGCTTGTTGCAGCCTGTCTGGATTCAGGATGCCGTTTCCTGCCTGTTGACTGCGCTGGAAGGCGAGCAATTTGCTAACCAAATCATTTCGATTGGCGGGCTGGAAACGCTAACCTTCCGCCAGATTCTCGATCAGGTCATGGTTAGCGCAGGCATTCGTCGGAAGCTGGTCAGCACCTCGCCGGCAAACATGCGAATTCTAGCCCTGTTCATGGATATGTTTACTAATTTTCCTGTTTCGATCTTTTGGTTGGATTATCTCTCAGTGGACCGTACCACACAATTGGACGTTCTTCCGCGAGTGTTTGGCATTATGCCAGCGCGGTTTCACACTCAACTGGGCTATTTAACCAGGCCAACTCAAATCGAACTCGTACAAAGAGGCAATGAGGGATAGATGGGAAAACGAGCGATTAGCATTCATGGTCATTTTTACCAACCCTGCCGTGAGGACCCGAATACAGGCGAAATCGCTGTCGAGGAAGGGACTCAGCCTTTTCGCAATTGGAATGAGAAGATCCATAATAGTTGCTATTGGCCCAATGCCGACCTTGGAAATTTCGAGCGCATCAGTTTCGACCTGGGACCGACCTTGATCAATTGGATGCTCTCATACGACCCTGCTACACTGGCTAAAATCATCTCACAAGAACGGTCTAACTTTATCAAATATGGCGTTGGTAATGGAATGGCGCAACCGTACCATCACACCATTCTGCCGCTGGCAAAACGTCACGACAAAATCACCCAGATTAGGTGGGGCATCGAGGATTTCGTTACCCGATTTGGGCACGCGCCGTCAGGCATGTGGCTGCCTGAAGCAGCCGTGGACGAAGAAACGTTGACAATATTAGCGCAGAACCGGATTGATTTTACGATCTTAGCGCCCTGGCAGGTGGTCGAGACCAATTTGGAGATTGGTAAGCCGTATTGGATTAAGCTGCCGGATGGTTTACGCCTGGCGGTCTTTATCTATGAAAAAGAATTGAGCAACCGCATCAGTTTCGATTCCGTTTCGACTTCAAACGCTGATCAATTCATCAATCAATCGATCCTGCCTGCCTTTTCGTCTAACGGGCGATCAAAAGATGAAGATCAGTTGTTAATTCTGGCCTCTGATGGAGAATTGTATGGGCATCACAAACCCTTCCGTGATAAATTTCTTGCCCATTTGACCTCCAATGGCACCATTCAACGCGGTTATGAAGTGTCGTATCCCGGACTCTGGCTCAAACATCATTTGCCAAGGCAGACTGTTCATATTCTCCCAAACACTTCATGGAGTTGCCATCATGGGCTGTCGCGCTGGAAGGAGCCCTGCGATTGCGCGCCAAACGGGGATTGGAAGACACAATTACGTAAAGCCATGAACAACATCGCCGAGGCGATCGACGAGCAGTTTGTTATGACAGTACAACCGCATCTGGATGATCCATGGCAGTTGTTGTACCGGTATATCGAGGTGTTGCACGGAAAAACCACCTTGAAAAATCTGATCACAAGAGAATTCGAGATCACAGCCAGTGAGGATGAAATGCGCCGGCTGGATTATCTGTTGCGCGCGCAGCTGAATAAACAACGTATGTTCACCTCGTGCGGCTGGTTCTTCGAGGATTTCGACCGGCTCGAACCGCGCAAGAATGTGATCTACGCCGCTCAGGCGGTCTGGTGGACGCGGCTGGCAACCGGCCTCGATCTGATCCCTAAGGCGCGGCAATGGCTGTCGTTGGTAAAATCCTGGCGCTCCGGTTTAAGCGCGGATATGGTCTTCAATGGTCAGATCGACCGCGTGCGCTACGAGCAGCTAGTCTTCCCATTTGTTCAGAGCGACGAAGCGGATTAATCAGCTTTTGGCTTGATGTATTTCCGCTGCCATTCGTAGAGTTTGTTCAAGGCCTCGATCGGGCTGAGCGAGTTGATATCCAACTCCTTGAGCTCATCCAGCATCGGATTTGTTTCCGGAAACAGCGCCATCTGTTGCGGCATGGACGGATCGAGTCGGACCGCCTTGCCGGAGGAGGCTTCCAACTGGCGCATAATCTCGCTGGCACGCACGATGACCGGGCGCGGAAGCCCTGCCAACTGGGCGACATGGATGCCGTAGGAGCGGTCAGCGCCGCCGGCGACAATTTTATGCAGGAAGACGACTTGCCCTTCTGCTTCCGCAACGGCAACGTTGTAATTGCGTACGCCTGGCAGCAATTCGCTGAGTTGGGTCAATTCGTGGTAATGCGTGGCGAAGAGCGTGCGTGCGCGTAAACGCGGGTGATTATGGATGTATTCGACCACCGACCAGGCGATGGATAAGCCGTCGTAGGTGCTGGTGCCGCGCCCAATCTCGTCCAGGATGAGCAGGCTGCGGTTAGTGGCATGGTGCAGGATATTGGCAGCTTCGATCATTTCGACCATGAAGGTGGATTGCCCGGCGAAGATCTCATCCTGGGCGCCAATGCGGGTGAAAATACGATCAACCAGGCCGATATGCGCCGAGGATGCTGGCACGAAGCTGCCGATTTGCGCCATCAGCACGATTAACGCCACCTGGCGCAGGAAGGTGCTCTTGCCGGACATGTTCGGTCCGGTGATGATGCGGATCAGCTCGCCTTCTTCGAACGTGGCGTCGTTGGGCACGAAACGCTCGCCGTGCAGGGTGCGCTCGACGACCGGATGCCGTCCGTCGCGAACATCCAGGAATAGATCGTCGCTCAACACCGGGCGGTGATAACCGCCAGCAGCGGCTGCTTCAGCCAAAGCCGCGAGCGTATCCAGCTCAGCCAGGCTGTGCGCGGTTTCGGTTAATTTGCGATTGGAGGCAGCCAGTTGTTTGCATACATCTTTGAACAGGCGGTTTTCGATCTCGCGAATACGCTCTTCAGCGTTGAGCACCAGGGTTTCATATTCTTTCATTTCCGGCGTGATGAAACGCTCGGCGTTGACCAGCGTCTGTTTACGGATATACTCGGCTGGCGCCTGGCTTGCGGCGCCTCGCGAGATTTCGATGTAATACCCAAAAACCTTGTTATAACCGACCTTGAGCGTCTTGATGCCAGTGCGCTCGCGCTCGACCTGTTCCAGTTTAGCGATCCACTCGCGGGCATTGCTGGAAGATTCGATCACATTATCGAGCTCACTCGAGTAGCCGGCGCGGATGACGCCGGTGTTTTGCAGCGTGGCGCGTGGATCTTCGGCTATGGCTGCCTCGAGCAGTTCGAGCTCTTGCGTGCATTCGTGCATTTTTTCCAGGATGCGGGTCAGGGCTGGAAAATCCCCGAACAATCGATTGCGGATAGCCGGCAAAGCGCGTAAATAACTGCGCATAGCCACCATGTCGCGCGGCAGCGCGCTGCCAGTCACAACGCGGTTGGTCAGGCGCTCCAAATCTCCCAGCGTGCGCATAGCGGCGCGCAGTTCGGCGCGAAGCATCCCTTGTTCTAAAAGGCAGGCGACTCCGTCCTGACGTTGCGTAATCAGTCCCAAATCCAGCAAAGGTTTAGATACCCATTGGCGGATCAGGCGGTGACCCATGGGAGTGACTGATAAATCCAAAACATGCAACAATGATCCCTGAATATCGCCCGAGCGAATGGTTTCGGTTAATTCCAGATTGCGGCGGGTGGCTGCGTCGATGGTCATGAACTCGTCGAGCGAGTAGGTGGATAGCTCAGTAAGCAGCGTCAACGCAGATTTCTGCGTTTCACTCAGATACTGGACGATTGCGCCGGAAGCGCGGATGGAGAGGTTTCTACCGCGTAAACCATAACCATCGAGCGAGCCGACCTCGAAGTGGCGCTGCAGGGCTTCCTGGCAGCGGTTAAGCTCGAAGCGCCAAGCAGGCCAGCGGGTGAGGTGTCCGGGAAAGTCGTTGGAAAGCTCGATTTTGTCGGCGAGCAGGATTTCAGCCGGTCGCAAGCGCATCAACTCGCTGCGCAGCAGTCCGAGGATATCTTCACCTTTCAATTCCGTTGTATAAAACTCGCCGGTAGTGATATCCGCGTACGCGACTCCAGCCTCATTTTCTGCTAACACCAGGCTGACCAGGTAGTTATTGCGATCACTTTTCAACAAACTAGGCTCGACCACCGTTCCTGGTGTGACGACTCGCACCACCTCGCGCGGGAACAATCCGCGGGCAGGCTGCTCGCCGACCTGCTCGCAAATAGCGACGTGATACCCTTTTTCGATCAATTTGGCGAGGTAATTTTCTACCGCATGGTAGGGGATACCTGCCATCGGAATACGTCTGCCTTTGGCGACATTACGCGAGGTAAGAACGATGTCCAACTCGCGTGATGTGATCTCCGCATCCTGATCAAAGGTTTCGTAAAAATCGCCCAACCGAAAGAAAACGATCGCGTTGGGAAATTGTTTTTTGATATCCAGATATTGAATACGGATGGGAGTGACATCATTTGACATGCAGTCATTCTATTGTTTCGCGCGATTTTGTGCAAGGTTTAATACTCAGTGAATACCAGGATATCTTTCTTAAATGTTCCTATTAAGGTAAGTCCGCAACCAGAAGTAGATCGCTGCGTAAATATAGGTGAAAGGATATGATCATGAACAATCGTGTTTTGCGCCGATCACGTTCTGACCGCTTGGTGGCCGGTGTTTGCGGCGGGTTGGGGACGTTCTTTGGCATCAACTCGACCTGGTTCCGGCTGGCCTTCTTACTCATGCTGCTCCCCGGGGGCGTTCCGGGATTACTGATTTATGCGATTTGCTGGATCGTGATCCCCAATGAATGAGTGATCAAAGGTGGGATGGTAACCCGGGTGGAGAGGCTGACAGAGAGTAAGACGCTAGCGTTCAGCTCCGCTACAAACCGCTTTTTTACGATATAATCGCCGGCATGGATGATAAACACGCCAGGTTTCTCCCCTTTAATGCTGTCAACGAATTTTTATTGACCGATTACCGTCAAAAATTAATCCTAACCGTGCTGGCAGAGGCCGACCGGCTTTCAGAAGAACGGCGCGGCAACCTTAACCGGCTGGTCAAGCGGTTGGTAAAGGTCCCGGGTTTTCGTAATAGTATCCTGGCGCCCGCGCCGGTCAAAGCCCGAGCGGCAGTCTCGACTTTCGAACGTAGCGCTGATTTTGCGGCCAACATTCTGGCAGGCTGGGTGGAACTCAAGCCTGACCTGGCGCAAAAAGTGTACAATCTGCTAACCTCACGAGGCTGGCAACTACTCCCGCTCGACACAAACCGTACCCAATTGCCCGGTTTTCTGGCGCGCTGGCCGCAATCAGAAACCTTCGAAGTGCTGGATGAAGCCTATCAACAAGCATATCCAGCGGATGGCGAACATGAATACGACATTAATTTGATGATCGCCTGGCTATGGGGACGGCTGCCAGCAGAGTTGGTGGATTTAACTGCAGGGGATCTAGCGCAGAACGAGGATCACTAGTCTCATTTACTCGCGCGGGCTGGTCACTTGAGATCTTGATCAGGATCCTCGATTAAATTTGAGCCGTTGATTTCCAACTCGATTACGAACGGTTCGTTTTCGTTGATTTCCCCAACGGTTTCTACAGCAATGTCGCCAAACAGTATGGTTTGTTGGGCAGCCACCAGATGGCGTTTAACCAGCTCAAGCAAGGCAAGAAAAGTGACCACAATCTCGATCCGCGAGGTGCCCGGTGACAGCATGGTGCGAAATGTAGTTAATTTCGCGCTGCGCAGGGTATCGATGATCAAATGGATCTTTTCACGGATCGTGATGCGCGGCATAGCGACCACCGTATCCAGTTCAGCCATTGTGTTTCGATTGAAAAACACCTCTTTGGCAGCGGTGACCAGATCATGCAAGCTAACGCCGCTCAAATCCAGGCGGGGCGGGGTGATGTTTTTTGGCGGGGGCGCTACCCGCAGGTAGGTGTGTAGCCCGCTTTCTTCGCGGGCCTGAATGAAGCTGGCAAGCTCTTTGAAGCGTTTATACATGATCAACTGGCGCGCCAGCGCCTCACCATCATCCTCTGCTTCAACACCCCCTGGTTCGAAGGGCGGGCGCGGCAGCAGCGCAGAAGATTTAATTTGCAGCAGACGCGCTGCGATCACTAAAAATGCCGAAACCTCCGCCGCATTTTGTTCTTGCAGCTGGCGCATATAGGCAAGGTATTGGTCTGTGACCTGCGCAAGAGCCAGGCGGGTTATATCTAACTCCGCCCGTTCGATCAGCTCGAGCAAAAGGTCGAGCGGACCTTCATACACAGGTGTGGTAACCTGATATCTATGTGTTTGATGTCCGATGACATGAAGGCTCACGCCGGCAATTATAGCATCCTTCCCTTTTGGATGGATTTCTTTTTAAAAATGTGTTACCTGACTGTATAATTCAAATATGAAAAAAGCGAAGCTCTCTCATGTGGATGAAAACGGGCACGCCCGCATGGTCGATGTCAGCGCAAAGCCGGAGTCAATTCGGACTGCCGTGGCGCGCGGCGAGATTCACCTCAAACCTGAAACAATAGCATTGATCCAAAGCGGAGCAATGAAGAAAGGAGATGTCTTCACTGTGGCGCAAATTGCAGGGGTGATGGCAGCCAAACGCACCGCTGATCTAATTCCGCTGTGCCATCCCGTTCCGATCGAGCACGCTGCGATCGATTTTCAAATCGATGAGACACTGCCTGGAGTGGTGATCACCGCCACTTTGAAGACCAGCGCCAAAACGGGCATAGAAATGGAAGCCTTAACCGCCGTTTCACTGGCAGCACTGACCATATACGACATGGTCAAGGCTGTAGAAAAGGCTGCCCGTATTCAAAACATCCGCCTGGTCGAAAAACACGGCGGTCAGAGCGGCGTTGTTGTCAACGAGTGAGGCAATCTGAGGTTGCATGAAGAAAATCAAGGTGCTATTTTTCGCTTATCTGCGGGAAGTAACCCAAACGAACCAGATCGAACTGGAAATAGACGATTCCGTAACCATCCCTGAGTTGAAGCGCATCATCTCGAGCAGATACCTCGATCTGGAGCCTCGCATTGCAAATGTTTTAGTCGCGATCAACCAGCAGTTTGCTTTCGATGAGGATGAAATCCCAGATGGGGCTGATATTGCCATGTTTCCGCCGGTCAGCGGCGGCTCAAACGGGCGCACCATCGTCCAAATTACGCACAATGCGCTCGATCTTGACGACCTGATCGATAAAATTTCCACTGAGAGCACTGGCGCCGTTTGTGCTTTTACCGGCTTAGTTCGCGGTGAAACGATCCGTGGAGAACCCAGGCAGACGGTTGCCCTGGAATATGAGGCTTACATCCCCATGGCGGAGGAAAAAATGATGCAAATCGCCATGGAAATCCGCTCACGCTGGCCGGAGGTAGAGGGTATCGCCATCCTGCAGCGCACTGGCTGCCTGTCGCCGCGTACGCCCTCGGTATTGATCGCCTGTACAGCGGCGCACCGTGATACAGGCGTTTTTGAGGCAGTCCGTTATGGCATCGACCGGTTGAAGGAGATTGTGCCGATTTGGAAAAAAGAGATCGGGCCGGGAGGCGAGACCTGGATTGAGGGCAAGTACATCCCGCGTAAAGGAGATTGAGCAGATGCCTGAAATCCGCTGTACAAATTGCGGGCAGCCATACCCTAATCAAGGCGCGCCGTATGTGTGCCCGGCTTGCGGCGGTGTGTACGATTATGATGCGCCGCCAGAGTTTTCATTGGACAGTGTTGATCAATCCCTGCCAGGTTATTGGCGTTTTCAGCATACCTTTTCATTAATGAAAGACGCGCCTAGAGTGACGCTCGGCGAGGGCAACACGCCGTTGATTTGGGAGCAGCGCGCCGGTTTAGAAGTCGGCCTCAAACTCGAATCGCTCAATCCAACCGGATCCTATAAAGACCGCGGCAGCGCTGTATTGGTCAGTCAACTGTTGGCGCGTGGAGTACGCGATGCGGTTGAGGATTCCTCAGGGAACGCCGGCGCTTCCTTTGCTGCCTATGCCGCACGCAGTGGTATTCGCAGCCGCATCTTTGTGCCCGAGGCTGCCTCTGGACCCAAACGAGCGCAGATCGAGATGTATGGAGCGGAGTTGGTACGCGTACCCGGACCGCGTTCCGAAGCCGCAAAAGCGGTTCTTGAGGCTGCTCAGCACGGATCGGTTTATGCCAGCCATGCCTATCTGCCCTTTAGCTTGCCAGGCATTGCAACTATCGCCTATGAGATCTGGGAACAACTCGGCCGCCGATCTCCTGGCTGCTTGATCGCTCCAGTGGGTCACGGGGGATTGCTGTTAGGTATTCGGCGTGGATTCGCTGCGTTAAAAAACGCTGACCTGATCGATGAAGAACCGTATTATCTCGGCGTCCAGGCGGCTGCCTGCGATCCAATCGTAAGGGCTTCGCAGCGCGGCCTGGAGGCGATGAAAGAAGCAGGCGAGAGTCCTACGTTGGCTGAGGGAGTGCGTGTGCGCACGCCTGTCCGCGCGCGAGCGCTGCTGAGTGAAATTCCTAACGGAAAAGGCGCTTTTGTAGCCATACAAGAGGAGGAAATCAAAGCGGCATATCTATCACTTGGCAGGCGCGGAATTTACGTCGAACCGACCTCCGCGCTGGTTTGGGCTGGGTTATCCCATCTACAAATCCCAATCAGTGGATTAATTATTGCCGTTTTAACCGGAATTGGGTTAAAATATATGCCATCTTAACTGCTTCATTGAACTGGAGGAGCGCGAGCTACCTGAACCTAAAAACTGAGGTGGCTAGCGCACCTTGAGTTCGTAGGGAGGTTGAATGAACCAAAATGCTCCGGCGCAAGCACAAGAAACGCCGCAGGAGCTGGCGCAAAGGCTTGGGCTGCACTTTTCTGACCTATTATTACTTAGCCGTTCGTTGACTCACCGCTCCTATCTCAATGAGCACCCCGAGGCGTTGGAGGATAATGAACGCTTGGAATTCCTTGGCGACGCGGTGCTGGATTTCATTGTTGGCGCTTGGCTGTACAATCGTTATCCAGAAATGCCGGAAGGGGATTTGACGCGTATGCGTTCTGCTTTGGTGCATACCGAGCAACTGGCGCAGTTCGCTCGCCAAATTCAACTTGGCGGGGCGATGCGATTAGGACGCGGTGAAACGCAGGCGGGCGGACGCAGGCGTTCGGCTTTACTGTGCGATACCTTCGAGGCGCTTATTGGCGCCATTTACCTCGATCGCGGTATCGCTGGGGTGAGTGAATTCATTAGCCCGTTCCTTGAGGAGGCAGCTGACGATATCCTTGTGAATCGTAAGAATGAAGACCCGAAAAGTTTGCTGCAGGAGTGGGCGCAATCGCAAGGTTACCTGGCGCCCATGTACGTTACCCGCAGCGCATACGGGCCTGATCATTCTAAGATCTTCGAAGTGGAAGTATTGGTCGCAGGCGAGGTGCGCGGCAATGGCAGCGGACCGTCGAAACAGGCGGCGGCAAAAGTGGCTGCCCGCGTGGCTCTGATAGAACTGGGATTGCTTGAATCATAATAAGGTTTTTCAGGTTTATTATTGAGGATTTATTCATAAATGGTTTCGCGTTTGAAGTCCCTTGAGCTCCACGGCTATAAGACTTTTGCCAGCCGGTTTTCCTTTGAATTTCCTGGGCGAATCACGGCAATCGTTGGCCCGAACGGCTCTGGAAAATCGAATATCGCGGACGCAATTCGGTGGGTGCTTGGCGAGCAATCATACAGCTTGCTGCGTGGTCGGAAAACTGAGGATATGATCTTTTCTGGCTCTGAGCAGCGACCGCGCGCCAGCATGGCGTCTGCGGCGATCACCTTCGATAACGAAGACGGCTGGCTGCCAATCGATTTTAGCGAGGTATCCATCGCCCGACGAGCGTATCGGGATGGTCAGAATGAATACGTGCTGAATGGTCAGCGGGTGCGCCTGAAAGAGACATCCGAGTTGTTGGCGCAGTCTGGTTTGGCGGAGCGCACTTATACCATCATCGGTCAAGGTCTGGTTGACGCGGCGCTTTCGTTGAAACCTGAGGAAAGACGGCGCTTCTTCGAAGAGGCAGCCGGAATTGGCTTGTTCAGAACGCGGCGGGAGGAGTCATTGAACCGGTTGGACGCTACCCGTCGCAACCTCGAAAGGGTACAGGATATCCTGGGCGAGCTCGAGCCGCGTTTGCGCAGCCTTGAAAAACAGGCTGCACGAGTGGTCGAATATGAACGCATCAAATCTGATTTACAGGCGTTGTTACGCGAATGGTACGGTTATCATTTTCATCGGACCCAACAGGAAATATCGCATGCACGGCAAGTACTGCGCTCACGCCAAAATCAGTTGAGTCAGGCGCGGCATAAGCTTGAGCAAGTTGATGAGCGGGTATCCGGCCTGCGAGAATCTATCCAAAAATTGCGCGGTCAGCTCAACGATTGGCATGCACAGTCTGCTTCGTTGCATTCTCAGCGTGAGCAAGTCAATCGCGACCTGGCAGTGTTAGCTGAACGCCAACGCTCACTCGCCGAGAGAGAAAAAATGCTGACCAGCGATTTGATTCGCATGCAAGAGGAAGGGAAGATTGCCCGCGAACAGCTTGGCGAGATGGAAACCGAGCGCGACAGACAAAAATTGGAATCCGAGGAAGCGAAGTCCATGCTGGAAAGCGCGCGGGATAACCTGGCGAAACGTGCAGCCGAGAGAAAAAGGGTGGAAGATACTCTGAGTGACCTGCGCAAAGACTTCTTGAGCTTCGAGACTCGTCAGGTGGAGTTAAAAGCGCATCAGAATGAACTCACGACTAGAATCAACGGTTTACAGAAGGAATTGGATCGCCTGGACCAGACCCGCGAGGCAGTCGAGCAGGCAGTTCTTGATGCTGAATTGCACCATGAATCTGCAGCGGCGGAGTATCAGCTGTCAGAAGAACGCCAAATTGAGTTGGAACAGGAAACTCATCACCTCGAAAAACAAATCCAGGAAGTAGATACTCTGCGAACGCAAGTCCAAGAGCAGATGACGAATTTATCTGCGGAAAAATCGCGTTTGGAAACGCAACAGACCGTACTCGAGCAGGCAGAGAATGCAGTAAGCGGTTACAACCTGGGAGCTCAGGCAATATTGCAGGCTGCAAAACAAGGTAAGCTGCCCGGTGGATATGCTGCTATCAGTTCGCAGATCGAGGCGCCTGAGGAATATGAAACGGCTATTGCGGCGCTGCTGGGAGAAAATCTGGATGCGATCATTCTCCCGCCAAACACCAGCCCCGAGCCGGCGTTGGACATGCTGTCAAGCGGAGAGCACGGGCGGGCATTGATCTATCCTTACGATTGGCTGCGAAGCCGCGAGTCGGTCAAAGCGCCTGAAGATAAGGATTGCTTTGGCAGAGCGATTGACCTGGTGCAGGTGTCCGAGGAGTTGCAGCCCTTCCTGGAGACTGTTTTGGGAAGCGCTCTCATCGTTCGCGACCGCAGCGCGGCAAGGCGGATCGTCAGCAAGCTACCGGATTCTGTTCAAGTAGTGACACTGAAAGGGGAAGTCTTCTACGGAAACGGAGCCGTGCTAGCCGGGAAGGAAGCCAGGGCTGCTGTGGTTGCGCGTCCACGGCGAATCCGTGAGCTGGGTGCAAAAGTAGCTCAACTCACCGAGCAAATTCGCCAGGCGGAAAAACAGTTAATTGCGTATAGCCAACAAAAAGAACAATTAAAGGGTGAACATCAAGTAAAGACGAACGACCTGCGCGAAATGACGCGGGAATTGTCTCAGCGCGGTCGAGGTGTACAACAAGCGGCGTTGATTGTAGAGCAGGCTAGGCAGAAAAATAGCTGGCAGGCGGGTCAATTGATCGGATTGAAAGAACAAATCAATCAGGCGCAAGAAGATCAACGCTCAACAGGCGATGAAATTAAGAAAAATGCTGCCAAGATCGAAACCTTCGAGTTGCAGATACGCAAGCAGCAAGAGCAGCTCGACGATCTGCCGGTTGCCGAATTACAAGAGCAGGTAGTCCACTGGAATACGCAGGCAGCGGTAACAGCCCGCAACGCTGAAAATGCCGATCGGAGGGTGAGCGAGTATCAGCAATCGTTGATTTCAAATGTAGATCGACAGCAAACCATCCAACAGCGGATTACTCAAATCGGCCAATCGCTGAGTGAGTTGGAGATTGAAAAAAAGCAATATCAGCAAAGCGAAGCTGATTTCAACCAATCCATCAATGAACTACGCGAAAAGATCGATCCTGCTGAGCTGGAGCTCTCCGAACTGGACAAGCAATTCGAGAGTATTCAAATGGACTATTCATCGGCCCAGCTTGGCGTTACTGCAGCAGAACGGAATCATGCCCAGGCGCAGTTGGAACTGACACGCGGAAAAGAAACCCTCGAATCACTACGCCGGAGAATCGAGGACGATTTTGGGCTTGTGGCTTTCGAGTATGTTAGTGATATCGCTGGTCCAACGCCGCTGCCATTGGAAGGCATGGTCGAGCAATTACCTGTCGTTCTTGAAATTCCTGCCGAGTTGGAAGAGAGCATCAATCGCCAACGCGGACAACTGCGGCGAATGGGGGCGATCAACCCGGAAGCTCAAGCAGAATACCGTTCAGTCAAGGAACGGCGTGATTTCCTAGTAACCCAGGTTGCGGATTTACGCAAAGCAGACGAAGACTTGCGTCAGGTCATCGCGGAGTTGGACGAATTAATGAAGCGCGAATTCCGTAAAACTTTCGAGGCGGTTGCGGTTGAATTCCGCGAGATGTTCACGCGATTATTTGGCGGCGGTCATGCCCGCTTGATTTTACAGGATGAAGAAGACCCGACAGAAACTGGCATCGATATCGAAGCGCGCTTGCCTGGACGCCGCGAGCAGGGATTATCGCTGCTTTCGGGCGGCGAGCGCAGCCTGACCGCTGTGGCGTTAATATTCTCGCTGCTTAAGGTTTCGCCTACGCCTTTCTGCGTGTTGGATGAAGTCGATGCGATGCTTGACGAAGCCAATGTTGGGCGTTTCTGCGAGCTGCTGCACGAACTTAGCGAGAACACTCAGTTCATCGTCATTACCCATAACCGCAATACCGTCCAGGTGGCGGATGTAATTTATGGAGTTACGATGGGGAAAGATTCCGCCAGCCAGGTGATCTCGCTCAAGCTGGATGAGGTCGGTGAAGAGTTGGTGCGTTAAAGAAAAATCCCCGGACTGTCATTGAATTGCCGGGGATTTTTTTAATATTACGATTGGTACTGTGCAGGCGTAGTCGGTATTGTCGGAACGTTGCCTTTCCAGTTCTCGTAGGTCTCGATATTCATTTCTTCTTTGACACCAGAAAGCCACTCGGTGAATGCGTTCTCTTTTGCCTGCTGTAATTTGTCGTCAGTCATTGGGCGGTCTTCACGTCCAAGAAGTTGGATGATATGGTAACCGTATGTGGTTTGCACCGGCTCGCTAATCTGTCCGATTTCAGTCATTGCGAATACAACGTTTTCAAATTCAGTTACCATTTGACCTTTTGCGAACCAGCCGAGATTTCCGCCATTCATATTGTTGCTTGTGTCCGTTGAAACATCAGATGCAAGCAGCGCGAAATCTTCGCCAGTATTCAACCGTTCGATCACCGATTTTGCCTCGTCCTCAGTTGCTACCAGGATATGGCGCGCCCAAACATAAGGCTCATCGGTCGCTATATCTTTTGTGACTTCATCGAGCAGTTTTTGGTAAACCAACCTGGAACGGAAAATTGACCGGAACTGCGCCTCGTTAATTTGCGCTTCCGCCTCTAACCCTTCAGCATATGTCTGAAAACTTGTCTTGAAACCTTCCTCCGTATATGGCGTTTCGGTTGGGTAGGGAGTGGAGGTGGGTCCTGCAGTCGCGGTAGGAAGCGGCTGGGTAGCAGTCGGTGTGGCGGCAGGCGTTTCGGTCGGACCGCTGGTGGGGGTGGCCGTATCCATCGGGGTGGAAGTGGGTGGAACCAGGGTCATTTGTTTTGGTGAGTATGTGCCGGTTGGAAGAATGATCGTTGTCGGAGCCGGGGTAGGCGTGCCGTCTTTGTAGAAGCCAAAAGCTTCCTGAATGGCTTTGTCAACTTCTTCATCCGACACGGATATCCCCATCTTTTCCGCCTGGAAAGCGATTACGCGGTCGTTGATCAACTCTTCGATTACTTGACTCCCCAACGTATCAGGATCATTCAATAAAGTTGCATACTGTTGGATCACAGTATCATAATAGTTGTATGAAGATTGATCGAAGCTGAATACTTGTTTGTATTGTTCCAGCATAGCTGCGTTTTGAATATACTGGTAGCGGTCATAGCGGACGCGAGTCTGGAATTCTTGCATAGTGATTTTTGCACCCTCTACCTTGGCTACCGGCTTCATATTTTTTAGAACCAGTTGATCCAAAATGCCGTATCCGATGACGAGGATGACCAAAGCAGCGACAAGTATAGTGGTGATCAATACCATCCTGCGCTGAAAATTCTCACGGGCTACCCGGCTTTGTTGTTTTCTTGAAATGTGTTTCGAGCGTGGCGCTTTTGCCATAATTTGTCCTCTTTAGCGATAATCAATAGGGCATAGAAATATAAACCCATGCCCTATTGATCGATCAACGTACAATAATCAACGAAGGCTCTCAGTCCAATCTTCTCCAACATATGGAAGAAGCGCCAGGTGGCGTGCGCGTTTGATTTCGCGAGCTAACACTCGTTGATGTCGGGCGCAGGTGCCAGTCTGCCGGCGAGGCCGAATTTTTCCTTCTTCGGTCACAAAGCGGCGGAGTAAATCCACCTGTTTGTAATCGATAATTACATTCTTATCAGCGCAGAACTGGCAGATTTTTGGCCGCGCCATGAATCGGCGTGGTCCATAGCTCTGTTCAGTCTCACCTGTGGTCATATCTGACATTTTCTTTTACTCCTAAAATGGATATTCGTCTTCGACTTCCTCTTCCTCGACGGATTCTGAAGCCTGATTATCGCGTCGGTCTCCAAGCATCATCATTTCGTTGGCAACGATTTCGACACTGGTATGCTTGAGACCTTCGGTGTCTTCCCAGCGCCGGGTTTGAAGGCGTCCTTCGATGTAAACCTGTTGACCTTTTGTAAGGTATTGCTTGCAAATTTCCGCAAGGTTTCCCCAACAGACCACGTTAAACCATTCGGTTTCTGTGTGACGTTCTCCATCAGAGGTACTCCAGGTCCGGCTGGTGGCTACGGTGAATGTAGTCACTGGTCGGCCTGCGGGCGTATATCGCATCTCTGGATCACGACCGAGATGCCCGATAATCATGATCTTGTTCAAACCCCGACTCATTAGATTACTCCTTACTAACCAGCACGTTTAATTACTTTCTTTCTTAATATTAATTGCGAACAATGATCGAGAATCTGATCACAGATTCAAGGAAGCGTAAGTTACGTTCCAATTCAGCACTAAAGGTGGGTGGCATCTGCATCTCGAACAGAACATACTGACCGTCACGGCGTTTATTGATCTCGTACGCCATGCGTCGTTTGCCCCAGTTGTCGATTTTGGTTATCGAGCCGCCAGCATCAGAAATCCAGCCCTGGATTTTTTCGATGATGCCTTTAACTGCATCCTCCTCCAGATCTGGCTGGATGATAATAACCAACTCGTAGCTGCGCATCAATGGATCCTCCTTTCCTCGGGATTGCCCTCTGACTTAACCGTAGGTGAAGCAAAGAGCGGAAAGCAGCGATTTTTCCCGCTACTAACAATTCGATGGCTAGTTTACTACAAATTAATCATATCGTACAGGTCGGGCAGAATTAATGGTTGATGGCTTGGAGGTCAATAAATGGTGTGACACACTGGAACGCGAGATCAGAACAAACGGAGTCTATTCCAGCTTGAGCAACTCACGGGGATCAGCTCGTAAGTAAAATGCTCGATAAGCAGCGGTTTCTCGAAGAATATTCCGCAAAGCGTTTTCCATGATGCTGACCTTCTCTATATCGGGTACACCACCCTCCGCAAGCACAAATTGGTCGATCGTTTCGGTAACGAAATGGATGATCCCACGAGCGGTTAACCAGCGCAGGCCGGCTTCGACAGCTGCCACACGCTGGTTAAGAGCTGCTGCCAATTCGACCAAATCGATTTGCCCGCTTTTTGCGCGCAGGGCATAGCGTACCATTCCGGTCAGATTGGTGAGAAATTCGCCTGGCTGATCGGTTCCGCACGGGACAGCGAAAAGGACGATATTATTTGGCTTGACGGTTTTTAGTGCCTGAGCGAGCTCCGCTGCTCCTGGCGGGGCATTCCAGATGACCAGTGTTTCTGCCGCTCTGAGTCGATTGCGGCTGCTGGCCGCTTCCATAAGGCGGCTGCCCTCCTGCCACAACACGACATCACCGTGCAGATAGCCTGGTAGGACAGCCAGAGGGTCTGAAGCCGAGCGCAGGTCGACGATTTGTTCGTATTTATCGCGCCTGCCAAGGTCGAGCGCCTCTTCTACCCTCTGACGGGCGTCCAGCCATTCCATCTGGATTTCTGCCTGTCCGCGATAGTTGCTAGCCCGCAGCGTATAAGCCAGATCGAACCTTCCGGAGGGCAGCAATCCCTGCTCGCCTTGCCACCATATCACTCGTCTGGTTTGTCCGCGCGCATCCTCGACCAACACCTGCAGATGCTCTCCCGTTCTACCGATGGGCGAGGAATCCGCGATGCGTAAATTTCCTGTCGCATAGACCAATGGGGGATTTCCTGCGCCGAACGGCGCTAACTGGTCGATCTCGGCGATTAATTCTGGTTGAATTTGATCCAATTCAAGATTAGCATCGATCTGTATTTCACGCACTAACGGCTTGTCGCCGATCTGACTGCGAACTGCCTGGTTTAATTTTTGCTGAAAAGCTGGCAGATTCTGGCTATCCAACGCTAATCCGGCTGCCATAGGATGCCCGCCGAATCCGAGCAGGTATTCCCTGCCGGCGGAAATCGCCTTTGTGATGTTGACGCCTTCGATCGAGCGTGCCGAGCCCCGCATTGGCAAACCCGGCGGATTAGAAAGCAGGATAACCGGGCGTTGAAGCAGTTCGACCAGACGGTTGCATACGATGCCGACCACGCCAGCCGGCCAGTCAGGGTGCGATAGCAGCAGCACAGGCGCTTCTAAAACGGTTGGATTGCGTTCGATTTGACTCAGCGCGCCCATGAACACCTGTTCCGTCAGAAAGCGCCGCTCGCTATTCAAGCCTTCCAGGCGGGCTGCGGTCACTGCGATGGTTTGCGCATCGCTGGTCGTAAGAAATTCGACCACAGGATTCGCATCTCCCAGCCGGCCAATGGCATTCAGTCGAGGAGCGATAGTAAAGCCGATGTGTTGCTCAGTGAGATTGGCAGGATTTACCTCAGCCAATTCGAACATCTTTTGCAACCCGGGACGGCGAGGCGTACGCAGGTGCTGCAACCCCAGCTGGACCAGGTAACGCGCGTCGCCAATGAGTGATGAGATATCAGCGACCAGCCCGAGAGCGACCAGATCCAGGCTTTGTTCGGATATCTCCAGTTGGCCTAATTCATTGGTCAGGGCGGCGATCAGCTTCCAGGCGACCCCCACCCCGGAGAGAGTGCGCGCCGGGTGATCCTCTGGCAGGCGCTGTGGATTGATCACTGCGCATGCGCCCGGAAGCGTCTCGGGCAAACTGTGATGATCGGTGATGATGAAATCGACGCCGCGTTGGCGGGCAAATTCAACCGCATCGCTGGCGTCGATGCCTGTGTCGCAGGTCAGTACGATCTGCAAGCCCTGCTGAAGGAACGTATCAAGAGCAGGAAGATGAACTCCGTGGCCTTCTTTGGCGCGCACCGGGATGTGGTAAAAAACCTCCACGCCCAATTGGCGCAATGCAGAGACCAGCAGGGTGGTCGAGGTCTGCCCGTCAACATCGAAATCCCCCCACACGCCGATGCGTTCCTTGTTGCGGATAGCTCTGTTCAGCCGCTCGACTGCTTTGTCCATATCGGGCAGGTCGAAGGGATCGGAAGGTTGGTAGAAACGTGGGTCAAGGAACGATTGCGCCTGCTGCATAGATCGGATGCCATGACGCAGCAAACCTTGCGCCAACAACCGCGAGCGAGTGGCATAGGGCTGCAGCTCAGCAGGAATTTCCTGTTCGGCTGGCTCGAGCCATTTGGTTTCTAGCTGGAACCTCAAAGATAACCTCGCCGTTCGTGCGTCAGGATTTAGAACTCGATCTCGGCAATCTGGTCGAAGTCAAGATCCGGTAGAAGGGCGCCTTCTTCGCCTTCATCGGTTTCGTCTTCCGCAGCGCTTCCAGCGGCGATTCCGCGCTGGCACAACGAGCGGTAGTTGCAGAACAGGCAACTTTTTTCGTCTGCAGTCAAGGGAAAGGGTTTCTCTTGCGCTTCGATCTGAGCAATGAGCTGTTTGAGATAGTCGCAATCCGCTTGATATTCGATTTCACTGTATTGGAATGTGACCGGATGGGCAGGATCTGCCGTGAACCAATAAATCATCTTGACCTTATCCGCCTGGATCGAAACGCGGTCATTGAGATGCGCGCCAGCCAGTACCAACAGCAAAGGATAGAGCCGGGTTTGAGCGCGAGTTTTCAAAACGATGACCTTGATCGGTTTGCGGTTGGTCTTCCAATCGACGATAACCGCTGCTTGATTGGGATCGATTGCCAGAAGATCATATTTTGCTACCAGCCGGTAACCGCTGAAAGGAGCAGCCAGCGTGATTTCAGGGAACCGTTTCTCAGGCAGCGGACCGGGTGGATGGCTCAGGTAGCTGCGCCACCATTCGTCCAGCTCGAGTTCGACAGCCTGGCTGGCGACCGTATCCTGGGGTAAGCCTAGCTGGTGCTGATGGATCATCTGGTGAAAGCGTACGCCAAGCTGCATGTGGCGTTCCATTTCGAGCACAGGCTCACTGCGAATGGCAGGCCAGGCTAGTTTATCCAGGTATTTCAACTCGAAACGCCGCGGGCAGTCGAGGTAATCCTGTAGGATTTGCTGGTTAAAGCTGAAATCAATTGGCAGCTTCATTGCGATAGGTCTCCCAAAAGGCGCGCAAGTTCACAAGAGCAACCGCTGGTTGGTTTTCCCTCCCTGTTGAGGCTGGTTTCCCGGTGTTCCAGGTGATGAGCAGCGAGCGTCGCGCGCGAGTGATCCCCACGTAGAGCAGTCGCAGGCGCTCAGCTGAATATTCCAGGCGGGCTTTTTGCGTGGCGATACCTTCTTCTAAATATAACTCGATAACACGGTTGTCGAGTAGCGCGCGTAATTTTTCGAGCAACTCGGCTTCCAGGTTTAACTGGTCACGAACATAATACCTCTCCGCAATAAAGGAATCATATTCCTGGGCGGATGGAAAATCGTAGTTGTTGACAGAGAGAAGATACACACGATCCCACTCGAGACCTTTGGCTTTATGCACGGTGGTAACGACTACTTTACCCTTATACAAATCCGGATCAAAGCCAAGATCTTCATCAGAAAAGCCGCTTAACCGGCGTTCATTGCGGCCGACGGCAGCCAGTTCCTCAGCAAATTGCCCAACTTGCCAGTCGGGGTGTGTTCGGGCAGAACGTTCGAGGACGAGCGCCAGCTTATGGGCAAGCGCCAACTCAGCGGGGCTGGTGAAAAGGTCTTGTGAGATGATCAAGATCAACTGGTCGATGGGCAGAACGACAGCTTGTTGCCAGCGGCGAATCTTCTCGCGAAAGTCAACCAGCGCTTCGATGACTTCCGGGTCCACATTTTGCAGCTCTAACCCGTGAAGCCAGTCATGATCCCATTGCGGCCAAAGATAATCCTCGATCCTTTCGCACTTTGTAATAAACCCGTATGCGGCATGCATCCGTTCCTTGAGATCTTCATTTTTAAAATCCGATTTATGGATCTCTTTGAAAGCAGCAGCCAATCGATGCGCGGAAGAGGATTCGTTCAAATAACGCAGGATATATGCCAATTGGTCGGCTGCCTGTCGCGTGGCCGAGGAGGTCTGCAAGAGTTCGATTGGCTCGATTCCTGCCGATTGAAGCGCTTTGACAACCTTGCCGCAGCGCTCATTGCGCGGCGCCAGCACCGTTACGGTCTGATCCTGGTTTAGAGGCAGCCAATTTTTAATGGATTTGACGACCTCTGTCACCTCGCGCTCGGCTGAATACTTGTAAGTCGATAAAAAGATTTCATTCGGGTTGTCTGGCGGATTGGGTTGGGGATCGCCTGGCGGAGTTTGCCGGATATAGGGAATTGACAGCGCGGAGCGTAATTCGAGCACCGGGTGATCTTCCATTGTCCAGCGGATCAGCTCATTGGCGAGGTTGATGATGCTCCGGGTCGAGCGCCCGGAATCCGGAAGATCACATGCAGTTACGCCCGGCGCTCGCATGAATCGACGCAGGTACTCCGGGCTGGCAGTGGTGAAGGTTTCGTATATTGCCTGATTCGGATCGCCAACTCGCACCCAATTCCCGTCAGCGCCAGCCAGACGGCGTAAAATTTCTTCTTGCAGCCGCGAAGAATCCTGGGCCTCATCCTCTAGAATGAAAGGCCAGCGGTGTTGCAATCGTGCAAGATAGTCCGCATCCACCTCCAAAATCAGCAACGACAGGCGGATTAAATCATCGAAATCTACAGCGCTGCGGTAATTCAAGGCGCGCTGATAAGCCGTAAAGATATCGATCCCCAGGTCGATCAGCGGATGAGAGTAACCGCTTTTTTGATATGCGTCTGACACCTGCTGTGGAGATGCCTGCTGGTCTTTAGCCAGGCGGATGAAACTCCGCGCCATATCGGTGACTGTCTTTTCCCACCTCTGGTAGAGTTGCGAGTTTTTAGTTACATCGATGTCAGCGGCAGCCCAACTGGCATAAAAGTCAGGATTGGCGCGAAGCCAGGCGTTCGCCGCTGAGGATAGAATTTCCTGCGATTCACCCTCATCCAGGATCGAAAACTGGTCAGACAGGCCAGCCAAATCAGGCCGCTCGCGGACGATGTCATGCGCCAGACCATGCAGGGTGCGCACGCGGTAACCGATATCGGGCAGCAAGCCGACTTCCTGGATGAAACCAGCGATCCGGGACGAGAAATTATCCACCGCGGAATTGACCAGGGTAACGATCAAAACCTCCTGATCGTCGTCTATCAGACCACTCGCCAGCAGATTGGCCGCTAACCGTGAGAGGGTATGGGTCTTGCCGCTGCCCGGAACCGCTGAGACGCCCATCCTGCCGCCAGTGTATGATAAGACTTGCTCCTGACTGGGGCGGGGTTTAAACACGGCTGTCCTCCTGTCGAGCAGCAGGCATACGGCGCAGGACGGCCTGGACAGCCTGCAGCAGAGGACCGCGTTCCTCGGAACCGCGTTCGTTGATTTTCATCGTACACAGGTAGATATGCTCATGGCAGCGTTGAATCAGCCCATTAGTCAACCGAACCAGGTTGTCTTGGTTGGTCTGCACCTCATCCAGGTCGGTCCATGGCCTGCCAGGTTGCCAGCCGCGGCTGAGCACCTTGGGGTGGGTCAACGGTTGATACAGGCGTTCCCACCAACCCAGTCCACCGGTGTCTAACCAAAATTGAATCCGCGAAGGACGGTTAGAAATCAGGTAGGTGTATGCCGGGGCTAGAAATACTGCATCGGCAGGTTCGGTTTCCCAGGCTTGCAGGTATTGCGCAGCAAGAATTCCCTGCTGCACCATGCGCAGGTATTCCTTGCCAATATCCCCCGATGTCGTCGATGCAGTTACCGTGCGGAATTTCTGGACCGATTCGATCAGGCGTGCTGCCACGCTGGCGGCCTCATAGTCTGCATGGAATCCATAACCGGGTTGTGAGAGCAGTTCGCCGAATAACCGTCCGAGGAAGATATCCAACTCAACGGGTTGTGACTCGCGGTAATTCATTAGCCACTCCCGCAAGGAAGTATATCGTTCACCCAGGATGTAGCTGATCCGCTCACGCATCTCTGCGCGAATCAGGTCAAAAGTCGATAATGGGGCTTCTTGTAATTTTGGCTTGAAGACAATTTTGGTGAGAAGATCAGCGCGGACGAGGTCTAATCCATGGATACTCTGCGATAATGTTGAGCGAAGCTCCTCTGTTTTTACGTCCATCTCCCAGGCGGGGTGCGCGAGTTTCGCTAATGTCAATAATGCCTGTGTGGCAGGCTCATCGCGCAGACTGCGTGATGGGCGGTGGGAAAAGGCAGGAATGTTATAACCTGATAGACGGTTGAGCAGCGAGTAGCGCAGTGAATCAGACAGGTAGGGAGAAAGGATGACGATTTCTCCCGCAGGGATGCCTTCATTTTGAACTAATTCGGCAATTCGCTGGCAAATCCAATCGACCATCTGGGTCGAAAAGCGCTGGTGATTATGACTAAAAGCATTCCGCAGCGAGGCCGGAGCGAAAAAGGTCTTTTCGCGTCGGATGGCTGCTTCCAAAGAATAACCAAATTGGCCGAGATCAGCGGAAGATACCACGCCCTGATCGACCGGGATGACTTTAGCACACCGCTCGCGCAGCAGATAGCCGTAATCTGGATCTGCGCCAAGGAACGCCCGGTAGCCACCGCCCTGATCATAGATGAGCAGCGAGCCGTTCAAATCAGGCAGCCAGGCAGAGACGATATCATGCGCAACGGGTACATCTTCCTCGACATTGTCGTATATCAGGTAGCGGAATTGGTTGTTCAAATAGCTGCGGACGATATGGGAAGGCCAGAGGTGCTGGGCGAACACTTCCAATTGCAATGAGAAATCGAGCAGGTTGTTTTCGTAGCAGAAGGAACGGAAGAGGTTGGCGCATTCCTGCGCCTGGTCGTAAATGGTTAACTGAGAAGGTTTACCAATCCAGGCGGACTTGAGCCGCTCAGCGAACTCATTATGGGTGAAACCGACCAGCGCAGATTTATTCAGGTTGTCCAAAATTTGCGAATACAGTCGGTTGCGGTCGATTACCAACTGCTCGAAATAGCCCTGCTCGATCAACGGTTGAGCGATACGGGACATGTAATATTGCGCGGTTTCGAGGGTCAAGAAAACAGGCGGTTCGTAAGGTCGTTTGAAGCCGGCAGAATGAGCAATAGCAGGCCAAAACAGGCGCACGACGCGTTGAGCTAAACCGCCGATGGTGAGAACGGAGGGCAGCCCACCAGCGGGAAAATCCGGATTGTGCAGCGCCTGATAATATGGCTTGCCCAGGGTCCTTTGTGGCAGCAGCACCAGGATGGACGCCGCGGGAAGACCGTTTTTAACCATCTGAAGCATGCGTTGCACACTGGCGGTAGTTTTTCCGCTGCCTGCTGGCCCTTCCAAAAAGATGGACGCATCATGCGGCGCATCAATGATTTCTTTTTGGTATTCGAACGGGATGATTGCTTCCAAAGTGATAGCTTCCTTGAATGGTGTGGCTCTCAATGGGGCATGTAAAAGCGACCAGCTGGAGGTTAATACTCCAGCCCTGCCATGCGGTGCAGGACAGCCCGTGCCAGGCGAGAATCCTCAATAGCGCGGTGCGAATTGGGAATGGGGATGCCGAGCTGCGATCCAGCTTCTTCAAGCTTGAAAAACCGGTAAGCTTTTCTGGAAGGATCCCACATTCCACGATATTCCGCGTATAACTTGAGAATATCAAAGGTGTCCAAATAATCCCTCCAGGGTTGGCGATGGCGTTCCATGGATTGTCTCATCATCCGCAGGTCGAATTCGTCGTTATAAATGCCGATTGGATGATTAAGCAGATGTCCCCGGACATCTTTCCAGATATCGGGCCAGAAGCGCGCTGTTTTGACCATTTCGTTCGTGATGCCATGCAGGCGAGAAGCTCCCCAGGGAATTGGCAGTAAGGGACGCACCAACGATTCAAAAAGGACATCACCCTCGGACGAGATGATTCCAATTTCTATAATTTCAGCCTTGTTATCCAATCCGGTCGTTTCGGTGTCTAGATAGACCGGTTTGAGTAAAATTTTTTGACGAGCTATTTCCATCACGTGCCGTTGGTTGGGGAGCATTTGAGTACCCATCATCATGATCTTTTATTCAATCGTCCAATATGCAAACTCACTGATACTCAATGTGAAATTAGGCGTACTGTAGGCTGCTATAACAGCGCCAAAAGAGCCGGTTTCATCGAAGGTTGAATCCGCTACTTCGGCGATCAATTTACCATTGACATATAGCTTGTGGATGCTGCCAGTTGCCATCACGCCCACGCGATTTGTCTGATTGGACCCTGTCAATACTGCGTGATTTATATCCGATCCGTCTGCAAGGAGAACGTAATCTTCGCCATTCCAGTAACCAAATGCCCAATCACCTCCGCAGGTGAGCGTAAACCAATACCCTTTAATATAGTCAGGGCTGCGATAAACCAGGCCGTAAGTGTCCAATCCAGAGCAGTCGCCGATTTTCATGGGCGCTTCTATGTAGGCATTTTGCACCCGGGTGCCGCCGGTGCGCCAACCATGATACCCTGTGGCATATTTGCTGGTCAATATCAGCGAACCATTGTCAACGCGTATTAGAGTGTAATCGTCATCGTAGCTTTGATTTTCCAGGCCGAAAGATTTACCTGTATCCAATGGATCGATAAAATCGGGGCTGCCGAGGAATTCCCGCGGATCTGTTGGCGAAGTCGTTGCTGTGGCAGTGGTCTCTGCTGTATTTGTCGCTGCCAGTGTCACGGACGCTTCAGGGGTCAGGGATGACTGGGGTTCACCAGTCGGAGTTAGTAACGGTAAAGTAGGCTGATTGGTCAACAGCATGGATACCTGCGTGGCTACGATGTCAGGCGTGCTGGCGGCCTGGTTTTTTGGCAGGTTGCAGGATGTAAGCAATAAGATGAGTATCGCTGCAGTTAACCGTGCTTTATTCATGATTAAATCCTTGCCGTGCATGGTAGATAGATTATAACGGTTTGCAGCCAGCTTTGCAGGACTTATGGCATCGACCAAACCCCTCAAGGTAAAATAATAGCACGGCTGCTATGTAACAAGATTAAAGGTAGGTAGCAAGAATTTAATAAGTCATAATATTGTCTATGGTGTTGGAGCAACTTCACCTACATCGTTTATAGCCGCGAAAAAGGTATAATTACAATCGTTCTAGGATGAAAACGCACATTATCCGTTTGGAAAGTCACGACGATGCCACATCGATCCGCGATAAAATGGCGTGGAGCAAATCCACGCGCATTCTTTTGGCTTTCCCGAAGCGCCGACCGCCCAGGTTAAGCCTGATCGATTTGAATTTAATCCAGCGGCAGGCGGTACAGCTTGGCGGGCAGGTGGCGCTGGTCACCAAGGAGCGTGAACTCAACGGTGATGCGCGCGATTTGGGCATTCCGGTGTTTTCCAGTATTGCCGAGGCTCAACGCATGCCGTGGACGCTTCCTCATCGCAGGCGCTGGGTGATGCCCCAGATGAATCGCAAGATTGACTTATTTAAGCAGAGGGACAATCAATGGTTTGCGCAAGGGCTAGCCTTGCCAAAATGGGCGCAAATTACCGCCTTCCTCATGGGTTTGGCAGGTTTTTTCGCTCTGATATTATTTTTAATCCCATCAGCAACCATTCGCATTACTCCACAGCGAATCGAACAGACATTAACGCTAAAATTCTGGGCTAATCCAAATGTGCCTGTCGCGATGGCTGGCGGAGGCATGCCTGCCCGATTACAAAACGTTGTGGTTGAAGGCACACTGGAAGGAATTGGCAGTCAAATAACTGCCATCGGGCATAAATCAGCGCAAGGTAGGCTGTTGTTGACCAACATGACCGAATCCGAGGTCGAGGTGTCGGCAGGTACAGTGTTCCAGACCACCAGCGAGCCAGTCGTCCAATTTACTACTCATCAGGATGCGCGGGTTCCCGCTGGTGTAGGAAAAACCGTTGAGGTCGAGGTGCAAGCGTTAGTCTCTGGAGAATCCGGGAATGTTCCCGCAGGAGCTATCCAGGCAGCAGAGGGTCCGCTTGGATTGTTCATCGTAGTCGCCAATCCCGAGCCAACCACAGGCGGCAGTGATCGGGAAGCGTGGGCAGCCAGCGAACAGGACTATGTCCAACTATACGATGCCTTGCTCACCCGATTGACCTCAGAAGCATTGGAAAATATTGAATCGACCGCGGCTGAGCCTCTCATGCTTGCGCCGAGCAGTCTGAAAATAACCAAAGTGTTGCAAGATGAACGCACACCCGATGTCGGGCAACCGGCGGACAGCATTCGTATCAATTTACGCCTGGAATTCTCAGTTCTTGGGGTTGCAATCCATGATATCGAGACAGCCGCCCATCTGGCGTTGGATGCGAGTCTGCCCAATGGTTACCAGCCTATCTCTACTGGCGTGGATATGATCAATTTGGGAGAGCCCATCCTTGACGCCGGCGGAACTATCCGTTGGCAAGGAAAAATTGCGCGAACCATCGAAATGGCTTGGAATCCAGAGGATATTCTTCCCGAAATCGCCGGACTCACTATTGAACAGGCTTCAGCAAAGATCAACTCGCAATTAGATCTTCTGGATCATCCAGAAATTTCCGTTTCTCCATCCTGGTGGGGGAGATTGCCGTACGTATCCTTCCGCATGACGATGGTGGAAAAATGATCACTGAAAGAGGGCGTATTCTGGCGGTTGATCCAGGCGAAAAGAGGATCGGCATTGCAGTGAGTGACCCGAGTGGAACGATTGCCAATCCTTTGGCGGTCATCAAGCATACTTCTCGTGCAGAGGATGCGGCAAAAGTTGCTCAACTCGTTCAGCAGTACGAGGTGGTGAGGGTCATCGTCGGGCATCCGCTGGATTCAGACGGTGAGGCAGGACCAGCCGCATTACGCGCTGAACGCTTTGCCCAGGCTTTGCAAGCGCAAATTGATTTGCCGATAGAAATGTGGGATGAATATGGAAGCACCAGAGAAGCTCAAGCAGCGCGCATTGCCATGGGCGTCCGCAAGCGAAAACGGCGGGAACATCTGGATGATTTAGCCGCTACAGTTATTCTGCAGGCCTATCTTGATTTCATTGCGTCACATGGGCTGTTGCCGGGAGAGGAAGGATAGCATGGCAGACAAACGCCGCAGAGGATTCCCGCTCGCATCGTTGTTGTTGATCCTGGTCATGTGCGTCGTTTTAGTAGGAGCGGTATGGATCATCGAGCAAATACCAGTTTTGGCCGAAAGGGAGTTTGGTCCAGCGAGTCAGTCACTGGGTATGCTGGATAAGGTGTATTACTCGGTCCGTTTATTAGCAGCCCGCGATGAGCTGCATCAACCTGCGGGATCTGGCGCAACGAGCCTGGAATTCACTATTACAAGCGGAGAATCCGCCAATTCGGTTATTCTACGTCTGGAACAGGCGGGGATTATCCGCAATGCTGAAGTGCTGCGGGATTATATTGTTTACACTGGATTGGATACCGGAATTCAAGCAGGGGGATATGAGGTTAATGATGGGATGAATCCAGTGGAGGTTGCCAGGCTGATGCAAAGCGCTCCAACTGAGGCTATCCTGGTGATCCTGGCTGGCTGGCGCGCGGAGGAAGTCGCTGCTGCGCTGCCATCTACGGGATTAACAATTTCGGCGGCGGAGTTTATGGAGGCAGTGCACAATTTGCCGGTTGATTTGGTGCCTGTCAGCCTCCAACCGCTCAACAATATGGAGGGCTACTTGTTCCCCGGCGAATACCGGCTGCCGCGTGACGCAACCCTTGAGGACTTGATCACAGCTATCCTTACACGTTTCGAAGGCAATGTAACGCCCGAATGGCGCAATTCCTTCGAAAAAAACAATTTGTCGTTTACTGAAGCAATCATCCTGGCATCCATCGTTCAACGGGAAGGCATGATCGATGAAGAGATGGCGATGATTGCGTCGGTTTTCTACAACCGGCTGGCAATCGGGATGAAACTCGAATCCGATCCGACCGCCCAATATGCGCTCGGGTATGATGAAATCCAAAAAACCTGGTGGACCAATCCATTGAATACGGACCAGGTCTTGGTTAATTCACCATATAATACGTACGTCAATAGCGGGCTGCCTCCTGGGCCAATTTGCAGCCCGGGAATTTCCGCATTACAAGCGGTGGCGTTCCCTGCTTCAAGCCCTTATTTTTATTTTCGCATGCGCTGTGATCATTCAGGATGGCATGAGTTTGCCATCACCTACGAAGAACATTTGCAAAATGCCTGTCCTTAATTCTTTTTGCAGTATGATAATTAATAATCAATCTGTAGAATAGTTATGTAAAGATGGAGCGTTGATGATGTCCTATTTAGGCATTGACATTGGCGGATCTGGAATCAAAGGGGCCCTGGTGGATGTTGAAACGGGTCAGCTGCTGACTGAGCGCAGGCGCTTGCCAACCCCTGAAAAGGCCAGGCCGAACGATTGCGCAGAAGTCGTTCGAGAGTTGGTTTTGGATTTCGAATATACAGGCGTGATCGGCTGCGGTTTTCCGGCTGTTGTCCAGCATGGCGTCGCCAAAACAGCAGCGAATGTTCACGAAAACTGGATCGGAACGAATATCAATCTTCTACTCAATGAAGTCACTGGCTGCCGCACTTATGCACTCAATGATGCGGATGCCGCTGGTATGGCGGAAATGGCGTTCGGCGCTGGCTGCAATGCAAATAGAGGGGTTGTGATTGTCATCACGCTCGGCACTGGCATCGGCACCGCATTATTCAATGACGGGCAACTGGTGCCGAACACAGAGTTTGGGCATATGAAAATCCGCGATAAGGATGCGGAAACACGCGCCTCGGATGCTGCGCGTCAGAGAAAAGAAATGACCTGGAAGAAATATGGAGCCCGACTTAGTGAATACTTAACTGAGGTGGAAAATCTCTTCTGGCCCGATTTATTTATCATTGGCGGGGGCGTTAGTAAAAAAGCGGATGAATTTTTCCCAATGCTTAAAATCCGCACCAAAATTGTGCCTGCCCAATTATTGAACCAGGCAGGCATCGTCGGCGCTGCAGTTTACGCAAGCCAGCAGGCATGATTATTCAACCGTACTTGACAGTCCTCCTTGCGTGAGTTTGCCAAGATCGCTGAACACAGCCAGGATTTGATCTTCAGAGATGGGTTGACCTGTATTGATTGATACCAGCTTATTACAACGGGCTTTTTCGATAGCGACCTCTTGAATAGTGATGTCCCGACTGAGGGCTTCAATAACCAATTCAGCGCCCTTTGCATAGCCGATCAATGGATTGAGAGCGGTTACGACGATGGGATTCTTTGCCAACCAGCCAGCCGCTTTGGCTGGATTTGCCTGGATACCGACCACGCATTTCTCAGTGAAAGCATTGACCGCATTGATGATAATCCCCATCATTTCGAATAGGTCGTTAGCGATGACCGGCATCATCACATTCAACTCCAGCTGACCAGCTTGCGAGGCGAGGATTACCGCAGTATCCAGGCCAATGACATGGTACATAGCCATGTTGAGCATCTCTGCCATCACTGGATTTACCTTGCCAGGCATGATCGAGGAGCCAGGCTGCACCGATGGCAAGCGGATTTCATCCAACCCGGTGGTCGGACCGGATGCCAGCAGTCGTAAATCGTTGGCAATTCGTGTCAGGGTCAGCGCCAAAGTGCGCAGCGAGGCTGAGAAGTCCGCCATGTCCGCCATCGACTGCATGGATTCAAACAGATTGTCCGAAGTGAACAGCTCGATTCCAGAAATGCGCGAGAGGGTTGCGACCATACGTGAGTGATACTGTGCAGGAGCGTTTAAACCAGTACCGGTGGCTGTACCACCGATGCCTAACCGTCGTAATCCATCAGCAGCCCGCATGATGCGTTCTGCATCCCGCTCTACTGCCCGCGCGTAAGCGCTAAATTCCTGACCTAGTCGAACTGGCACAGCATCCTGCAAATGCGTCCGGCCGGATTTGACAATGGAATCGAACTCGGCCGCCTTAACATCCAGCGCCTCTGCCAGCCCGCTGAGGACGCGATGCAACTCATCCAGGCGCCACAGGCAGCCAAGGCGGATAGCGGTTGGGATGGTGTCGTTGGTCGATTGGGACATGTTGACATGGTCGTTTGGGGATACGAGGTATTCTCCGCAATTACCGCCGAGTAAAACTGTGGCGCGGTTGGCGATAACCTCGTTTGCGTTCATGTTATGGCTGGTGCCTGCGCCTGCCTGAAATGGATCGACGACAAATTGATCATCCCACTCTCCGCGCACGACTTCATCGGCGGCCTGGATGATGGCAGAGGCAATGAGGGCATCTAACAAGCCAAGATCCTTGTTGACCTCGGCTGCTGCCCTTTTGATCAAGCCCATTGACCGTATAAATGCACGGTAAGGACGCTTGCCGGATATGGGAAAGTTGATCACAGCACGCTGGGTTTGCGCGCCATAATAACAGCTGGCGGGCACTTGAATTTCTCCCAACGGATCCTTTTCGATGCGGTATTTAATTTCCATTGATCAATCAACCTTGTTGGGGAGAATCTGGAGAGATGATCGAGAAGTTAGTAGTCACAAAGCGCAGCACGGGAACCGGCAATTCACCCGGTCGATGCAGCTGCGCTTTGTCATATGATTCTAGATGTTTTGAGTTTGGATCACGGTATGGTTCGAACTTTGTGATTATGCAGCACTGTATCCGGGACCGTCGGTGAAAAACTCGGCGTTCACGGGGATGTCTGGTGTCAGGTCAACAATCTCACCCGGCTCGAGAATACGGGTAGCTTCCAGGTGCACTGGTTCACCTTCATGATTGACGCCGTCATAGATCGTTGTGAAACCCGGCGTTCCGACTGGCTGGCTGAGATATTCACCACCTTTAGCAACATATTTAGAAGGTACTTCGTCTTCGATAAAGATAGCATTCCATGGGCATTCTGCTATGCAGGCGCCGCAATCGATGCAAGTATCCGGATCGATATAGTACCAGGGGTATTTGTCCTCAGGTTTTCCGGGAACAATACACTCGACAGGGCAGACCGTTGCACAGCCGCCATCACGTAAGCATAAACTGGTGATGATATGGGGCATTTTTTCCTCCTTTTCGATGTGAATCTTTAGAATCATCCAAGGTTAGGCCGGAGTGCACTATAATGGGCAAATATCCTCGCTTTTTTTGATTCATACGAAAACTTTAGTTAAGCCAAGATATTTTACCTCATTGGTACACTTGAGTATAAGAAATTGTAGCCAACGCTCACAGGTTTGTCAAGTTAGGCCGATTGTTGTCTATGGATCATCACCAAAAGCCTCCCGTTTCGCCCATCCTCGTGCTGGGATTTGGTATCCTAGCTGTCTCGACGGCATCGATACTAATCCGTATGGCTCAAGGAGAAGCGCCTTCTCTTGTCATCGCAGCTTACCGTTTAGGGCTGGCAACCCTGATATTAGCGCCGTTTGGGCTGAAGCAGTCCTGGCTCGAGTTACGTGGACTTAAACGGACACAACTCAGGGATTTGATTGTAGCTGGCGTTTTTCTTGCGTTTCACTTCGCGGCGTGGATCACATCTCTGGAGTTAACGACTATTGCCAGTTCGGTGGTACTGGTAACCACTACACCCTTATGGGTGGCAATCTTCTCGCCGCTGATCCTCGGCGAGAGATCGCGCAAAGAGGTATGGATAGGGCTGTCGCTGGCTATCGTGGGTGGATGTGTCGTCGGCTTGAAGGACGCCTGTCATTTATTCCCTGGCGGTTTTACATGCGAAGGGTTCCAAGGGTTATTGAGTGGCAAGACGCTGCTCGGTAATGCTCTGGCGCTGTTTGGGGCATGGATGGCAGCCGGGTATATGATCGCTGGCAGGAGGATACGTCCGCATTTTTCGCTGCTATCCTATACACTCATTGTTTACGGTGTTGCGGCCATATTTTTACTGCTTTTTGTATTGATTCGCGGGCAATCATTGATTGGCTATTCACCCGCGATCTACTTGTGGTTTTTATTACTCGCCATTATTCCGCAAATTCTTGGCCACTCATCCTTCAACTGGGCATTGCGCTACCTGCCGGCTGCCTTTGTGTCACTGGCGCTGCTTGGAGAACCGGTTGGAACGACGATCCTGGCGGTTATTCTCTTGAGGGAAAATCCCACCATCGTTGAGTTGGCAGGCGGCATCTTGATATTGATTGGTATTTACTTAGCCTCACGCGGTGAAGCAAGCCTTGCTCAAAAATCAAATGGCGCGGAATGAAATCTCCGCGCCAATAATGAATCTCTTGATCAAAGATTACTCATCAACGACAAGATAATCGAGTTTAGGTTCTTCTTCCTTTGCCTGTTCGATTTTTGAGCGAGCATACAGGAAGTTGATTTGTTTCAACCGTTCGATCAAGCCTGGATGTAGGGCATCAGCAGGTATCCGCCATGTCCAGTTTCCGCTGGCTCTGCCAGGCAGATTCATGCGTGCTTCTGTGTCGAGGGAGAGCATATCCTGCATTGGAGCAAGAGAAAACACAGCCACAGACGACCAGACCGCGCGGATCATGTCCCAGGCGATGTCTTCGCCCGAACGCCCGAGATAGCGGCGGATGAAGTCACGTTCCTTCTCAGGGGCGGATTTATACCAGCCGATTGCTGTGTCATTGTCATGCGTGCCAGTGTAAGCCACGCAATTTTCGACGTAATTATGAGGTAAGAATGGATCGAGCGGATCTGTGCTGAAAGCGAATTGAAAAACTTTCATCCCTGGCAGCCTAAATTTTTCACGCAATTCCACTACATCAGGAGTTATGACACCAAGATCTTCAGCGATAATGGGCAAGTCGCCAAGAGCATTGCGAATCGCATGAAACAGGTCCGCGCCAGGGCCTTTAACCCAACGACCGATCTCAGCGGTCGGATTTCCATATGGGATTTCCCAATAGCCTGCAAAGCCGCGGAAATGGTCCAGACGGACGACATCGACCATTTTTAGCGTAGCCTTCATGCGCTGGATCCACCAGGAATAGCCCTGTTTTTCATGTTCTGCCCATTTGTAGAGTGGATTTCCCCACAACTGACCGGTTGGCGAGAAATAATCAGGCGGAACGCCAGCGATGACAGTTGGTTTCCGCTGACGGTTGAAATGAAACAACTCAGGATGCGACCAGGCGTCTGCGCTGTCATTGGAAATGAATATTGGGATGTCGCCAATGATTTGAATTTCTTTTCCGTTGGCATAATCCTTCAAAGCAGACCACTGCCTAAAAAACAAGAATTGGCGGAATTTGTGTTTTTCGATCCTTTCCTTTTCTTGTTCGCTAAAGGCAGCCAGGACGGTTCTTTTCCTCATGCGGAACTCGTCCGGCCAGGATTCCCAAGAACCGCCTCCGAAGGATTCTTTGATGGCCATGAAAAGGGCAAAATCATCGATCCAAAAAGATTGTGATTCGCAAAAATGAGTAAATTCTGTGAAGAGGTTAGTCTCCGCAGTCGATTGAAAACGGTCGTAGGCTCGATCTAGAATGGTTAACTTCCAGGGGATAACAGCGCCATAATCAACCCGATCCGCTGGAAAGGCTGGCCGGTCGATCAAATCGCTGCGCTTGAGCAAGCCTTCGTTGTATAACAAAGCTGGGCTGACCAGATAAGGGTTACCTGCGAAGGCTGAAAAGCATTGGTAGGGTGAATCAGCGTATCCGGTGGGTCCGAGTGGAAGCACTTGCCAGAGCCGGCAACCCGTTTCGACTAAAAAGTCAATCCAGCGAAGAGCTTCTGGTCCCAGGTCGCCGATACCGTCTGGGCCTGGCAAGCTGGTTGGATGCAGGATGATCCCAGATGCCCGTTTATACCTCATTTGGCAACCTCCGTGACTGTACGAATTCGCCCGGCCCAATTTCTAATTCTGGATATTCAGTGGGAACGACATCTGTTCCGACAGCACCGCCAGGTTTGATGATGAAACCAGCGGGTACGATGGAATTTCGCCCAACCATGGAGATTGCCAAATGATCTGGCACCAGACCGCCAATCTGGCAATCCTTTTCGATGCAGATACGTTTATCAAGCACTGAGCGAATGATATGACAATCTGAATTGATTTGGGCATCGGTAAGTATGACTGATTCGAATACTTTTGTCCCAGAGTTAATCACGACGCCTGGGGAAATGACAGAGCTAATAACCTCAGCGCCTGGTTCAATGACTGAACCATCGCAAATCAGGCTATCCTCCACAAGTGACCCCTTGTGAATCATCGCAGGTGGGCGCTCCTCAGTGCGGGTGTGGATGATCCATTTACGGTTGAACAAATCGAAGGAAGGCGGTGTGCTGAGTAAGTCCATATGCGCCTGCCAATATGATTCAATGGTGCCAACATCCATCCAATAGCCTTTATACGGGTAAGCGAATACTTTTACGCCGTCTTCGACCATACCGGGCAGGATGTTTTTCCCAAAATCGTGGGCAGATTCTTGCTGAAGGTGATCTTCCCACAAAGCCTGGTTTAATACAGGTAAATTGAAAATATAGATTCCCATATTCGCCAGTGTAGAAGGGGGCTCAACCGGTTTTTCAACGAAGGATGTGATGCGATAATTCTCATCGACGCCCACGATCCCAAAACGTTTGGCATCTTCCAGACTCACTTGATTGGTAGCTATCGTGACATCAGCGCCTTTTTCCAGGTGGAACTCGATCATTGGGTTGTAGTCCATGCTGTAAATGTGGTCGCCGGAAAGGACCAGGATCAGATCCGGATTGCCGCGTTTAATGAAAGCAAAGTTCTGCTGGACAGCATCGGCGGTACCAACAAACCAACTCGATCCCCGCGCCCGGTATGGCGTTAATATCCGTAAACCACCGGTGAAATCGCGGTCGAGATCCCACGGACCGCCAGCGCCGATATGTTCGATTAGTGAATGCGGGCGGTATTGGGCGACAAGCATGACATCAAACAGGCGCGAGTTGACACAGTTGGATAGCGCAAAATCGATAATTCTGTATTTTCCGGCAAAAGGCACTGCTGGTTTAGTCCTTTTGGCGGTCAATACTCCCAATCGAGTACCCTCTCCGCCTGCGAGGATGATGCTACGAATGTTCATTATTCACCTCCCATCAGTTTAATATACAAATTTGCGTATTCGGCCGCGGGTTTTTCCCATCCAAAATCCATCAGCATGCCGCGCTTTTGAATTTGCAGCCAACTCTCAGGTTGATGATACGTAAACAATGCTCTCTGTAATGCTTCTGAAAAAGCTTGCGCCGAGGTATCTTCGAACAGGAAGCCAGTGCTGGACTTGAGAGTTGGATCATCAACTATCGTGTCGATCAACCCGCCAGTTGCTCTCGCAAGCGGGACACAGCCATAATTCATGGCGATCATTTGCGCCAATCCGCAAGGCTCGTAGCGCGAAGGCATTAATATCATATCACCAGCGGCGTACATTCGCCTCGACAGGTCGGTGTCGTAACAAATCAATGCCCGCACCCGATCGTTGAATTCGGCCTCGAGGCTGCGGCAGGCAGTTTCGAGCAGCGGGTCGCCAGTGCCCAGGATGACTGCCTGCCAATCCAGCGAGGCGCATTGGCGCAATCCTTTAATGGCAATATCGATGCCTTTTTGCTGATCCATGCGGCTGATGATGATCAGCAAAGGCGTGTCAGGTTTCATGGGAAGTTTGACTTCCGCTTGCAATGCGCGCTTGTTTTTACTGCGCATAGAAATGGTGCTCAAATCAAAATGAAACGGTAATGCTGGATCAATCGAGGGATTCCAGAGATTGCGATCCAGGCCGTTAAGGATGCCTGAAATATGAGTTTTTCGGCTAAGCAAGAAATCCTGAAGGCCGCAACCAAATTCTGAGGTGAGGATTTCGTTTGCATACCCAGGCGAAACCGCGACAATATGATTGGCGGTCAACAGCCCCAATGGCAATGGGAAGGCTGTTGACCAATGCGGCAAGCGCGGATCTTTCGAGCGTGGTAAGCCGAAGTCCAGCAGGGCTGATTCTGCATCCTTACCCATGAAGGGTAAATTGTGCACGGTGAGGATGGTTCGAAACGGTAAGGATTGATCTTTGGACTTTTTCTTGATCGAATTTGCATATATCGCTGTCGCGGTGTGCCAGTCGTTGGCGTGGAGAATATCAGGCTGCCATTCTAGTTTTTTGATTAAAGCTAGGCACGCAAGCGAGAAAAAGATATATTTATTGCCGTCCTGGTATGGATTGGCAGCATCATAGACCGGAGCATCTTCTGGGATGGGAGCGCCTTCGATCAGGTAAATTGGCAGACCTGCTGCTTGATGCAGGTAAGCTCTAGCAGGGATATTGCCGAGTGGATGGTTAACTTCAAAGTCGGCGTAGAGTTTGGGCGTGCCAATATTCTTACGGATCACTCCATGGAAGGGTAGAATCAGGCGCACATCTAGGCGGGGTTTATCGATTTGACGCAAGGCAAGCGGCAGCGAACCGGCAACATCGCCGAGACCGCCAACTTTGATCAGCGGCGCCGCCTCAGCAGCCAGGAACAGGACGTTTATCTGCTCAGGTCGATGATCATTCATTCGAAACGCTCCTTTCCTGTCCAGGGAAATGTTTGATCGTTTTACTTATTTTCGATCAAGCTGTAATAATCCTGGCTGATGGTTTCCGCTGGTGATGCGCCCAGTTGACTCATTAATTCCACTACAAGTTTAGACTTGTTTTCTGCGTCTTTACGACTCCATGTGCGGCTTTTAATCTCCAGAAAACAGCCAATTGACGGCTTTTCCATCGTATCTACATTTATGAAGAATTCTGTATCCTTGTAACGAATCAAGAAACGCAAGCGGTCTTTTTCGATTTCAGTTTCTTTCACTGGCTTGAAGTATTCACGATAGAAGCGCGCGCTTTGGGTGGCATTTGCCAGAAAACGCGAGCGCGAGAGTAGTACTTTTTGCGGGAAGTGATATTCCCGCGATGGACCGATGAGTGTCAGTCTGGAGCGTACCCGTGTGATCTCTCCATTCGCACCAATAAAGTGGTCTTCGCGGAAGCGCAGCAAGGATTCTTCGGGGGGATCGAAAGAAAAATATGAGTCATACTCGCGGTAATGGCGGGAGCGCAATATTTGGATACCGGGCTGCTCGATAGAATCAAGAACCTTCTGTATGTCTGTCACCGGTACTTTGGCCTGGACTTCGAAGCTTTCCTCTTCCTCGGTATCCTCACCTAGCGCAAGCAGTTTGGACAGCAGTGATTTTTCACGCGCAATAAGAAAGATATCGATCTTGCGGGCATATTCATGAGCAGCAACGAGCAGCTCGGCTTCATTGATAGTCAATAAAACGTGGTCGCGCATTAACCAGGCGCCGTTCACCATCACATCCGTGACATCGTCCGCTTTGGCTGCATATACGACCTGTCCATAAGCATTTTGTGAGTCCCTGCGGAAATGAGGTGAATTATGCACGGAGGAAATATCGATCAGAATAAGGTCTGCGCGCTTACCGGGTTCCAACGAGCCGGTGATATCGCCAATATGCAAAGCTTGCGCGCCAAGAGAGGTCGCCATTGCCAGTGTCTGCCTAGCTGGCAGAACAGTCGGATCACCGGTCGATCCTTTTGCAAGGAAAGATGTTAAGCGGATCTCCTCGAACATATCCAGGTCATTATTCGAGGCTGGCCCATCGGTGCCGATGCCTACCTTTAAGCCCAGGTCGAGCATGCGTTTCACTGGCGCGATGCCGGAAGCTAATTTTAGGTTGGATGAAGGATTATGGGCAACTCCAGTGTTGTAGTGCAGAAATGTACGCATTTCGCCCTCATCGATATGCACGCAGTGAGCCGCGGTAACCTTAGCCTCCAGTAAATTTAATTTCTTAACATACGGCACTACAGGCATTCCCTGCTCTTTCCGCATGTTTTCGACTTCTACTGCGGTTTCTGAGATATGGATATGCAGTGGGACATCGAATTCGAGCGCCAGCGTTGTGCAAGCTTGTAAAATTTCTTCTGTGCAGGTAAAAGGCGCATGGGGCGCAACTGCGGGGATGATTAACGGGTGACCTTTCCATCGCTGGATGAAATCACGGGAATGAGCGAGAGATTCTTCATAGGATTGCGCATCCGGAGTAGGGAATTTCAACACCGTTTGCGCGCAGACTCCACGCAAACCCACTTCGGCAGTTGCTTGGGCGACATGATCTTCGAAATAATACATATCCGCAAAAGTGGTGATGCCGCTGCGGATCATCTCTGCTGCCGCCAGGCGCGTCCCAAGATCAACGAAATCGGGTGAAACGAATTCACGCTCAACTGGCATCATGTAACCTAACAGCCAGACGTCCAGGCGCAGGTCGTCAGCAAGTCCGCGCATCAGTGTCATCGGTACATGCGTATGGGCGTTTACCAGCCCGGGCATGAGGATTTTGCCGCCGCAATCGATTATCTCGTTTGCCTGAAACTGGCTCAGAATGATCTCTTCTTTGCCAACCGCAGCGATACTGTCATTTTCGATTGCGATTGCACCGGGTTCATAGGTGCTGCTCTGTGCATCCATCGTCAGAATGAGTGCATTTTTTAGGATGATCGAAACCTGTTGCATGGCAGTTATTCTCCTTCGGGCTTCAGGATATGCCTGCGAATAAAATCCAACGTATTGTTAACTGCCCAGAGGATGCCAAGTTGAGGCGGCCCGCCGTAGATGCGCGTGGCTTCATATTCGCCTGTGGGATAGATGAAAAAAAGACTCAGCGTTTGGCTGACGGTCCCTGGGACATAGTATGCGCCGATTGTAACATCGCTGTGGAGTTCTTGATGGAAATTTTGAATCTGCTTTTGAAAAACAGGCAATGGATCGGAAGCAGCAATCCGTTGAGCGGATACGAGCGGTATGTCCCCTCTTTGAAGGATTTCCAGAAGCCTGCCTTCCAACCCCTGCTCAAAGGCAGCAAGCGACCAGCCGCGAGCTAGAAGAAGTTGTTTGAGTACGCTCTCGAGGGTCTCATCGTCCGCGCCGAAGATGGCTTCACCCATGCGCTCGCGTATCTGCGCCGCGACAACAGATATGATCTGCTCAGCTTCCTGCACTGAGGGCGCTTTGGCGGTAATGCGAATATCCACCCGCCCGGCATCAGCCAGCAGCCCAACCGTCGGGTTGGTCAAGTACTCGAATTCGCTGATGTACTCATCAACTAGCGATTCGCCAATCCCTGCGCAATGCAGCACATGGATTTTGATGAGTTGATCGAGGTCAAACCGGCTGCGCAGCAGCGGTATTACTTTTTCGTGCAGTAGAGCATCCATTTCACGCGGGACGCCTGGCAGACAGATAATGAGGTTTCTGCCCGTATCCACGTAAAAAGCGGGCGCGCTGCCCACTGGATTTTCGATCGCCACTGCTCCCCGGGGAATGTAAGCCTGCCGCCGGTTATTCTCGGAAGGTTCTCTGCCGTAGCGCGTAAAACGCTCCTTGATTTGCCGCCAGAGCTCGGGGTGGTATTGCAAATCCTCGCCAATTGCGCGGGCAACGGCCTGACGAGTGGCATCATCGACCGTTGGACCTAAACCGCCGGTGGTCAGGATGATATCCGACCGCTGCATCGCTTCCTGGACAGCGCTGGCAATCCTCACAATATTATCGCCAACAATCATGGTACGATAGAGATCGATGCCAAGATCACGGAAGATACGGGCAATATGGATGGTGTTGGTATCCTGTATCTCCCCCAATAACAGCTCCGTACCTATAGAGACAATCTCTCCAATTGGCATAAATCCTCTCGGCTATGGGTCAACAATCGTTAGTTTTCAGAAGTGTAGCATATTTAAGAAGATCGTCAAATGGATATGCCCGACGAGTATAATCCTTGATAGAATTGATCTGCGCCGATCATTTTCAAAGTTGATATAGAGGCTATGAAATCCAATCGTCAAAGAATCGGTATTTGGGGTGAACAATTGGCAGCCGAAAAGCTGCGCAGCGCCGGGTATGAAATCCTTGAGCAAAATTACCGCACTCCATATGGGGAGCTGGATTTGATTGCCCGCAAGGGAGATTTGTACCTGTTTATTGAAGTAAAAACCAGAACATCGCGCGCATTTGGCCTGCCAGAGGCGGCATTGACAAGGCGCAAAAGGGAACATATTCTGCAATCCATCGAACATTATCTGCAAGAACATCCCGAAATCGACTGCGATTGGCGCGTGGACGTGTTTGCCATCCAGGGCAAACCTGGCGCCAGTGATTTGGAGGTAGTCTGGTTTGAAAATGCACTGGCATGATCTACCCTCACCGTTAGTGGTGATCCTTGGGGCGACGGCAGTGGGAAAGACAGAAATATCCATTCGTCTGGCTGAGCATTTTGGCGCCGAGATTGTATCGGCAGATTCGCGGCTGTTCTACCGCGGCATGGATATTGGCACTGCCAAGCCAACCCCGGAGGAGTTGGCTCGAGTCCCGCACCATCTGATCGATGTTACGACGCCTGATCATCCGTGGAGTCTGGCTGTGTATAAAAAAGCAGCCGAACTCGCCATCGACGGCATTCATGCTCGTGAAAAACTGCCTTTTTTAGTGGGTGGAACCGGTCAATATATCCAGGCTGTGTTGGAGGACTGGTCGATACCAGCCCAGCAGCCTGATCCACGCATGCGGCAGGCATTGAATCATTGGGCGCAGTCGATCGGCGCGGACGAGCTGCACCGAAAATTAAGCATTTTGGATCCGGTCGCTGCAATGACCATCCAATCAAGCAACTTGAGGCGTACGATTCGCGCATTGGAGGTCATCTTCGGTACTGGCAGGCGTTTCTCTGACCAACGGAGACGCAAGGGCTCGCGCTTCTCCTTGTTGAAAATCGGATTGCGCAGACCTCGCGCCGAGCTTTACCGGCGCATCGATGAGCGCATTCAACAAATGATCCAAGCCGGTTTGATCGAAGAAGTTCGCGCCTTGCTGGAGAAAGGTTACGACCGCCATTTACCAGCCATGTCCGCAATTGGCTATCGCGAGATAATCGCTTACCTCAACGATGAAATGACTTTGGATCAAGCCATCGTGCAGATTAAGAAGCTGACGCGTATCTTTGTCCGCCGGCAGGCGAATTGGTTCAAAGAAAGCGACGCGACGATCCATTGGTTCTCTGTTGGTGATGCAACATTGGATCAGATTATTCAATTGCTAGAATCCGGTCAGGGGTGGATTGAATCTACGCACAGAGCGGGGTAAAATTTCCATTTAACCCTTCAGGAGATCGAAATGGATGAACCCTGGCTTCGACACTATGATGACGGCGTACCAGCAAGCCTTGAATATCCCCGGGTCGCGCTGACCCATTATCTGGCGCAATCTGCGAGCAGGTTCGCTGATCATGCATGCACGATCTATAAAGATCAATCGATCAGCTTTGCCCAGATGGACACCCTCAGCGACCAGTTAGCCGCTGCGTTGGGGGCGCTTGGCGTGGAAAAAGGCGACCGTGTAGGCCTATTGCTGCCTAACATTCCTCAATTCGTGCTGGCTTTCTATGCGATCCTCAAAGCCGGTGGGGTGGTTGTTGCGCTCAATCCTCAATACAAGCAGCGCGAGTTGGAATACCAGATCGAGGATTCAGGCTTGCGAGTGATGATTGCAATGGCAGAATTGAATGCCCTTTTGGATCAAGTCACTCAGACCCTGCCCCTAACAGCAATTATTTTGACCGAAGCGGAAGATGCATTCTGCCTGGCCGATACTCTGCAGCAGGCATCAAAAAGCCAGCAATTCGAGCCAAGCAAGCCAGGGGTTTACTGGTTGCTTGATTTGTTGCGATATCGTGACAGGCATTGGCAGCCAGTGGAAGTGTTGCCGAATGACGTTGCGATTTTCCAATATTCCGGCGGCACAACGGGCATCTCAAAAGCGGCAATTGGGCTCCATCGCAATCTGGCGGCAAATACTCTCCAATTCCGCCGCTGGTTGGTCGGGCTGGAAGAGGGTAAAGAAGCTGTTTTAGCTGCCATACCTCTCTATCATGTTTACGGCATGGTCATTGCGATGAGTTTGGGTGTTGCCCTTGGCGCGAGTCTAATCCTGATTCAAAATCCGCGTGACCTGGATGAAATGCTGGCGATTATTGAACGGTATCAGCCGACATTATTCCCAGGGGTACCGAATATGTATCAGGCCATTAATCAACATCCGGATGTGACCAGCGGAAAAGTAAATTTACACTCGATCAAAGCCTGCATATCTGGCTCTGCGCCTTTGCTGTTGGAAACCAAGATCACTTTCGAGGGCATCACCGGCGGAAAACTCATGGAAGGATACGGCCTGTCTGAAGCGCCGACCGCGACACATTGCAATCCCATGTTTGGCGAGAACCGATCAGGCTCCATCGGCTTGCCGCTGCCAGATGTCGATTGCCGCATTGTTGACCTGGAGAATGGCGTGACGCAATTGATGAGCGGTGAGATAGGGGAGTTAGTGATCAAAGGGCCGCAAGTCATGCGTGGATATCATCAGCGGCCTGAAGAGGATCGCATAACAATTGTGGACGGCTGGCTGCACACCGGGGATATTGCCTGGATGGATGAGGATGGCTATTTTTATCTGGTCGATCGGAAAAAAGAATTGATTAAAATCGGCGGTTTTCAGGTCTGGCCGCGGGAGGTCGAAGAGGTTATCGCGCTGCACCCGGCAGTGAAAGAGGTGGCGGTGTCCGGCGTGTTGGACGATGATATGGTTGAAATCGTCAAGACCTGGGTAGTGTTGAAACCGAATTATTCAGCCACTTCCGAGGAAATCCGCTCCTGGTGCCGGCTGCACTTAGCAGGTTACAAGGTGCCGTCAATCGTGGCATTTCGTGACGATCTGCCGCGGACAACTGTTGGTAAAATCTTGCGCCGCGAGCTTCGACGAATGCACACGGAAGGTTTAGCATAATTTATCGCCAAGAGGAAAACAGCCCTGCTTGATCGACAGGGCTGTCTATAAACGGGATAATTCTATTTAGTTCGGTACAACCATTGGGACGCCGCTGCTTTTCGGGACAGGCGGCGGGAAGATGGCTTCGAATTCGTCGCGGGATAAAGTTTCCACTTCGAGCAGTTTTTCCGCGACTGCATCCAGTTTATCGCGATACGTTCCAAGGATTTCGCGGGCCTTGTCAAATGCCTCATTGACCAGACGGCGGACCTCGCGGTCGATCTGTTCAGCAACCGCCTCGGAATAATCGCGTTGCTCGGAGATTTCTCGTCCCAGGAAGATCAACTCTTCTTTTTGGCCGTAGACCATAGGACCCATTTCGGTGCTCATGCCGAGTCTGGTGACCATTGCGCGAGCGAGTTGGGTCACGCGCTCGATGTCATTGCCGGCGCCAGAGGTAATGTCATCAAAAACGATCTCCTCGGCAGCCCGCCCGCCAAGCAGCCCGATCATTTCAGCGATTAATTTTTTCCGTGGCATCAGGGTGCGGTCTTCAGATGGCAAAGCCAGGGTAAAACCGCCTGCCATGCCACGGGCAATGATCGATACCTTCTGCACCGGATCGTGCTCGGGCAAGGCATTCATAACCACCGCGTGACCGGCTTCATGATAGGCGACAATGCGTTTTTCTTCCTTGGAAATCAGCCGGCTTTTGCGCTCAGGACCGGCGATGACGCGTTCGATCGATTCCTCGAATTCTGATTGAGAGATGCTCTTGCGATTTCGTCGGGCAGCCAGAATAGCAGCTTCGTTGACCAAGTTTTCAAGGTCCGCACCGACAAAACCGGGCGTGGAACGCGCTAAAATGGTCAAATTTACTTCCGAATCGAGCGGCTTGCCCTTTACATGGACTTTCAGGATGGCTTCACGTCCGCGTACATCCGGGCGGTCGAGCACCACGCGCCGGTCAAATCGACCTGGGCGCAGCAGGGCTGGATCGAGAATATCCGGGCGGTTTGTGGCAGCCATGATAATGACATTTGTGTCAGTATCGAACCCATCCATTTCGACCAGCATCTGGTTTAGCGTTTGCTCGCGCTCGTCGTGGCTGCCGCCAAGTCCTGCCCCTCGTTGACGTCCAACCGCATCGATCTCGTCAACGAATACAATGCACGGCGAGTGACGTTTGGCCTGGTCGAACAAGTCGCGGACGCGGCTGGCGCCAACGCCAACGAACATTTCGACGAATTCCGAGCCGCTAATAGAGAAGAAGGGTACTCCTGCCTCGCCTGATACCGCCTTTGCCATCAATGTCTTTCCCGTGCCAGGTGGTCCGACGAGCAGCACGCCTTTAGGGATGCGCGCGCCAAGTTGGATGAATTTCTGCGGTTCGCGCAAGAATTCGACAACTTCCTGCAGTTCTTCTTTAGCTTCTTCCACGCCTGCTACATCGGTAAAAGTCACTGTTGGGTGGTCGCCGGTAAACATCCGCGCGCGTGATTTACCAAAAGACATGGCGGCATTGTTGCTGCCCTGAGCCTGGCGGAAAATGAAGAAGAATGCAGCGATCAGAAGAATGAAGGGGAAAATGTAGCCTAAGGCAGTGATTATGCCAAGCCAGGCACTTGGCGGCTTGATGATGATTTTTATTTTATCCGGCCCAAGCTGTTCCTGAGTGACGCCAAGGTTTAGCAATTGCTCGATTAAAGTTGCGGACGCTTCTTTGGTCGATATTGTCTCTGTAAGGTCTTTATAGGTAATTCTCAGGCGGTCTTCATCTTCTTCGATCTTCGTTATCCGCTGATTTTTTATGTCTTCAGCCACCTGGTTGATGGATATCTCAGAAGTTGAAGCACGCTGGCTAAAGCTGTAAACCACCATCGCGATAATGGCTACAAAAAGCAGCAGATAGAACATGTAAGACTGATTTCGTGAACTCACTCAAACCTCCCGTATGGCACTATACCATACATGGAAAATCTACTATTTCCAATCAGAAATTATACCAATCTATTAACTCGCCTGCCAGTATACATCGACGGATTAGGGGAATATTAATAATACTCATATAAGAGTATCATGTTTCGGTTATAACCATCTGCAAAGTCTGCCAGACCTGTTTAATATGAGCGCGGTCGTGCGTAGCTATGAAATTCGCCAGCTCTTTCAGGTGTGTTGGCCCGAAAATGGCATGCCGAGCGGGTTTTTGCCAATCCTCTGGATCCATGGAGTCCAGCAGGTGCAAGATCTCCGTACGGATGTTCATGAAATCTATTAAGGCTTCTGAACCGCATTCCGAGGCATAATTCCTCTCTTTTACCCAGGGATCGGTGACAGCCCCAGGGATAAATGGATTGCTGCCGTCCAGTACGGTTTGAATACGTTGAATATTCACCTCGCGGTCCACATCGCGCAGGTGGCAGATGATCTCAGTTATGCTCCATTCATTTTTGATCGGACGCTGGTTCCATTGGACACCACTCAACTGGGTCATCAATGTGGATAGGGCAGCGGGAGTAGCGGCTAGAGTCGCTTTGATCGCTGTAGTGGTATCGTAATCGGGCAGATGGTTTTTTTGTTCGATCCATTCCAACCAGGCTTCCAGTTGAGTGAATGAACCCTGACAGGATGCAGGATGGCGATTGGGGATTTCCTTGCTCTGGTTATTTTCGCATAGCCAATAAGTGGGCAAGCCGATAGCCTCAGCGGGCTCGATATCCGCTTTCAAATCGTTCCCCACCATAACCACTGGCGATTCAGGCCAGCAGACCAGGGAGAGAATCTCAGTGTAAAAAGCCGGGTTGGGTTTGCAAAAGTGAGATGTTTCGTAGTTGGTGATCCATGCAAAGGGATATTTTTCTGGCGGTAAGCCTGCCCATGCCAGCCTTTGATGTATGGCTGTCGCGGGAAAGAGAGGATTCGTTGCAATAACCACCTGCCAACCGTGTTGAAAGGATTTCTCGATCAGCTGGATGGCATCGGGGCGGCGTACAGTCAGCGAACCCAGGCGTGGAAAGCGAACTCGATAAAAATCATCCAATATTTCCAGTAAATCAGCTTTTCTGACGCCAATACCTGGATAAAAAGACTGATCGAAGGTGTCTTCCATCGTCCCAGCCGGGTCCATTTTCGTCACCATTGCCCGGATAGCGGATGTCATCGCTTGCATCATTTTATCCGGCTCGACGAATGGGCTTAATACGTTGGATAGATCCTGAAAATACTGATCAAGAAACTGGTTTACATCGTTGGAAAGTAACGTATCATCCAGGTCGATCAGCAATGTCAGCGTCATGATTCCTCGTTGGTTAAGACCGGATGGAAAGAGTGGCACAAACCGCAGCCGATTTCTGGTTTTTCGACTGATCTTTCTGCTTTCCTGCAATAAGCTGTCACAACTACACGCCTGCCGATCCCAATTATTCCAGGATTTACTCTTGCCCGTAACTGCATAAACTCACAGGCGTTTGCACGTTGAATGATCGGCACCGAGCAGGTTTTACATAAGTTGGGTCGCCAATCCCGTGGAGGCGCTGCTCGCCCAATCAGGCGGCACTCTTCATGATTCTTGCCGCGATAATAATCTCCGTAGAAAAACTGGCATTCAAATCCTGCTGGGGTCTTCAATTTTTTTCTCCTTAAAAAGATACGACCATTATATTTCGGAATCATCCCAGCATTATGAGCGATGCAGCAGACTTTCAACGGTTCGAATAGCTGTCAATGCATCTTACACCCTTTTGATCTGCTATTCGAATAAATCCATGGATTTAAATCAGTGTGGTTGAGGATCGACTAATTTAATACCCGGGTTACATATCCGCCTGTGCGAGTATCGATGCGGATGGTGTTGCCTTCCTCTACAAAACTAGGCACCTGCACCTGTACACCCGTTTCGACCGTCACAGTTTTCGTAACACCAGTGGCGGTGTCTCCGCGGATAGCTATTTCAGCCCGGATCACTTTCAAATCGACCGTTGTGGGCAGTTCCACATCAAGCGCTTCGCTGCCGTAGAAGGTTAATTTCACTTCCATTTCTTCTTTTAGATAACCGGCAGATTCACCAAGGATATCACCTCGGATAGGATACTGTTCAAAAGTATCTTTATCCATGAAGTAGTATATTTCACCGTCATTATAGAGGTACTGGGCGTTGTGGTAATCCAATCGGGCTTCTTGAACTCGATCACCGGAGGTAAAGGTTTTTTCCAAAGTACCGCCGGAGCGTAAATTTCGGGCTTTTATTTTTATCGTAGCGTTACCGCGTCCGGGTTTATGGTGGCTGTATTCAAGAACCTTATACAGGCTATCATCGATTTCGAAGGTGACGCCTTTGCGAAGATCATTTACATCTATCATTACTCTCTCTTACCTTTTTTACAAGAATTTTAACGTGCTGATTATAGCCCACTGCTGGACCGCTGACAAGATGGATATAAGGCGGGACGAACAATGCCCCCAGGCGGGGGCATTGTTTAATCAACTAAAACGAATACCGTTAACGCAATTTTGGTTCGATCAATCCATAGGTTCCATCGCGGCGGGTGTAAATGATATTGATTGCGTTTGTGTTGGCATTTAGAAAGACGAAGAAATTTTCATGCCCGAGCAGCTTCATCTGCTCGATGGCTTCCATTTCATCCATCGGAATAAGCGAGAAGGTTTTTCGGCGCACAATGAGCGGATTTTCCTCCATAATGTCGATTTCTTCTGAATCAGGCTCAGCAGCGACCTCGTATGCAGGCGTGCCATCTCCACGACCCCGAGCACGTTTTCCTTTGAATCGAGATATTTGACGAACCATCTTATCGACAGCTTCGTCGATTGAGGTATACAAATCGTCCGCGCGTTCTTCGACCCGTAATATGAATCCCTTACCGCGCAAGGTGATTTGCGCAACCTGCCGGTCGGCTGCGCTGCGCGCTGATTTCACGTATTCCAGATCCACGCGCGTTTCTTCGACGCCAGTAATTAAACGTCCTAATTTGGATACTTTTTTCTCGACATACTCTTTAATACGTTCGGTCAACTCCATGTTTTTGGTGAAAATATCAATCTTGAGATCCATTGTAGCCTCCTGAGTTTGGGATTGAAATAAGTTATCAATAAAACGAATAATCGATGATCCATAAGAACTGCATCTTATGGTTGTTCTAGAATAACAGCACGCGCTATTGTAATCCCATATACATTTTTTGCGTTTTTTTCCATACAGGCGCGGCTGCACTCGTTCATGGTTGCACCTGTAGTGGTTACATCGTCAACAATCAGTATATTCTTGCGGCCAACGATTTCTGGGTTCGCCGCAAAAGCATCTTGCACGTTTTGATGTCGTTCGATAGCACTTAAACCTACTTGAGATCGGGTTTCACGTCTTCGTTTGATCGCAGCAGGCTGGTATGGTCGGTTGATCGCTAGCGCAACAGAACGAGCCAGAAGATCAGCCTGGTTATAACCCCGCTCCTTTCTTCGTCTCTGCCCAAGCGGTACAACAGTAACAAAGTCGATTGGCCAATCCAACATAACGATCAGATTGGATAAATATTGAGCGAAGGTTTCAGAGAGTCCCATATCGGAACGATATTTCATGCGGCGAATCGCTCCACGTATCGCTCCTTGGTATACCGCCCATGAGCGCATGGCCTTATAGGATGGCTTATTGGCCTGGCATTCAACGCATGGATGCATCCCAGCCTGAGGAATTCCACAAATCGGGCAAATTAGATCATGATCGATTATTTCGGTCTTTGCCTCACAGTCCGCACACCATCTTATTCCAGGCCGTTGGCAGCCCCCGCATTGGGGTGGATAAAGCCAATCGACCGCCATCCAGAAAGTATGAAGTAGTTGATAGGCCGGGGATCCGCCCAGTCTATCCTGCATGGTAGCTCCTGAAACCAAAATATCTTGCCAGGAATGCTTATCGTTTATTAAAGCGGATTACATTAGCTGTACAGAATCCAAATGATATTCATCTAGGGTGTGAACATCCCACCGAGCGCTGAATGGAACAACTTCAAAGCAGCCGGTGTGAGCAAAACGATGATCAGGGATGGGAAGATCAGTAAAGTCATTGGGATAAGCATCTTCAAAGGTGCTTTGTGCGCTTCTTCCTCTGCCCGTTGGCGGCGCTTGACGCGCATTTGATCAGATTGAATGCGCAGTACCTTAGCCAGGCTCACTCCGAGCTGCTCACTTTGTATGACGGCCGCGACAAAGCTGGTCATTTCAGAAAGACCGATACGGTCAGCCATATCGCGCAACGCCTCACGCCGGATTTTTCCAAGCTGGACTTCTTGAATAGCGCGCGCGAATGCCAGGGATAATTCAGATTGCCACTTATCGCTAACCTTCGACATGGCTGCATCGAAACCTAAACCCGCCTCAACGCAAATGGTTAACAAATCAAGAGCATCTGGCATTGCTTTTCGGATTTCTTTTTGCCGCCGTGATATTTTGCTCGAGATCCAGAGCTGTGGAAAAAAGAAGCCGACTAAGGCACAGATGAGAATGATTAGTATCTTTTTGCCAACAGACCAATCGACCGACCCAAAGATGGTTACAATCACAACCACGCCGCCAAATAACAATGCGCAAAGGAATTGCAACGCCAGGATCATGGTTGCATCCAGCCTGGCTGGACTGCCTGCTAGCTCGAGCTTGTGCTCGATGTTGTTCATCGCATTTTGTGGGGTGAATCGAATGGCTAGTTCGCCGAGCTTGCGAGCGATGGGGTAAATAACACGCTCTGAAAAGGGTTGAGAGAGCTCGAGATCACGCAGGGTGAATTGTTCGCCTGTCTGGCTGAACTCTTCCAGACGGGCCTGTAAAGCGCGCTCGTTAGCCAGTTCCGGATTGCGCAAGCCGATGACGGTTAGTGTAACAGCGCCGATAATGACGAGAATGATCAGTCCGATAATCAGGTACATTCTGTACTTCCTTTCTCGCCCTATATTTCGATTTCTGCCATTTTGTTCATAGCAAAGTAACCCGAAATAATGAGGATAGCTGAAAATCCCAGCGCAATATAGCCGCAAGGCACATTCTCGGGCATAAAGAAGGTCATCATATATTCTCGATTTAACAAGTAGAGAATAACAATCACGAAGATGGGCATCATGGAGAGGAAACGTCCGGAATATAAAACCTGCGTTGTCAATACCCGGATTTCACCTTTAATGCGAACGCGTTCGCGAATCGTGAATGAAATGGTGTCGAGGATTTCAGCCAGGTTACCGCCGACCTCGCGCTGGACGTTCATCGCGGTGATAATTAAATCCAGATCGTCTGAAGGAATACGGACAAGTAGATTCTGCAGCGCCTGTTCCATCGGTACGCCCAATTGCATTTCTTGCACAACCCGACGAAATTCATCGCATATTGGATTTGGCAGCTCTTTACTGACCGCTTCCATGGCTTGCATCGTTGAATACCCGGCCCGTAAACCGTTCACCATCAGATTTAGCATATCGGGAAGCTGATCGTTGAACTTTTGCAACCGTTTATTTTGCTGGCTGCGTACATACATGCGCGGTAAAAAGAGGCCGAGGAGCGCGCCTGCAAGCGCCAGGAGGATGGATTGGCGGCCAATGACATACCCTATCGCGCCCACGAGCAAGACGGATGCAATATTGATCAGTACATATTCGCCTGATTTTAAGCGGAGGTCAGCACGCGCAAGTTGCTTGGCAATCTTGTCTCCGTAGGACGATTTTTCGACCCTGCGATTCATCCATGCGGTTAGGGGTTTGGAAGCGTCACGGATTTTCCTGGCTTCTTCCTCAACCTCTTGCGTTTCGACGTACCGCCCAAGGCGTTCCTCCACCATGCTCTTTTCGCTGCCCAAAGACACGGCAATACCAATGACCAGGAGCAGTAGAGCGAATCCTCCGCCAATAAACAAGATCGTTGTTGGATTAAGATCCATTTGACACCTCTCTAAAATCCAGGCTGGCATCTTTCTTGCCAGGCTGGATCACCGGCGGCGGTCTCCCATACCCCAGATGCTTGGCGGGAGATGAATTCCGGCCGCTTCAATTTTCTCGTAGAAGTGCGGTCGTAATCCGGTCGGCCGCAAACGACCTACCACCTTTCCGTTATCGTAGCCGGTTTGTTCGAAAACATAGATATCCGTCATGGTGATAATGTCACCTTCCATTCCAGCAACTTCAGTGACATTTACAATTTTACGGCTTCCGTCACGCATCCGTTCTTGGTGTATGACGATATCGATGGCAGAGGACACCTGCTCGCGGATTGCCCGCACAGGCAGTTCCATGCCAGCCATCATGGTCATTGTTTCCAAACGAGCCAGCGTATCGCGTGGACTGTTCGAGTGCAAGGTGGTCATCGAGCCGTCATGACCGGTGTTCATTGCCTGGAGCAGGTCGAGCGCAGCTTCATCGCGTACCTCGCCTACGATAATTCGATCAGGACGCATACGCAATGCGTTGATTACTAACTGCCGGATGGTCACCTCGCCACGGCCTTCAATATTAGGCGGCTTCGATTCCAATGTAACCACATGTTCCTGCCGGAGTTGAAGCTCTGCTGCGTTTTCGATCGTGACGATTCGCTCGTCATTAGGGATGTAACCCGAAAGAACATTCAGGAAAGTGGTTTTTCCAGAGCCAGTACCACCAGAAATCACAATATTGAGTTTAGCCTTGACGCAGGCATCCAACAGCTGCATGGCTTCAGGAGTAACCGATCCGAACTGGATGAGTTGGTCAACCGTTATGGGATTTTTTGCGAATTTACGAATAGTCAGGACAGGACCAACCAGTGATAGCGGTGGAATGATCGCATTAACGCGCGAGCCGTCTGGAAGGCGGGCATCCACATATGGAGAAGACTCGTCGATGCGGCGGCCAAGTGGAGCAACAATGCGCTCGATGATACGCATGACATGATCATTGTTTTCGAATGTCATCGGTACGCGAGAAATTTTGCCGCGGCGCTCAATATAGATGTTCTTTGCACCGTTCACCATAACTTCTGTGATGCTATCGTCATCGAGAAGAGGTTGAAGCGGACCGAATCCCAGGATCTCGGCGGCTATTTGCTCGAACATCCTTGTCCTTTCTGGTCTCGAAAGGACAATATTTTCTTCATTTAAAATTTGTTCGAACAATTCTTGAATGGTTTTACGCACCTCGACAACTTTGGTTACATCTACGTTGGCGTCTACCGTGCTGAGTAATTTTGTCTGAACCCGTGTTTTAAGATCCTGATAAGTATCCTGGCTTGCAGGTAACCCTGGAGTAACAACCCTTCGAGGCGAGGGCGTAGCAGGCGAGGTTTGACGAGCGGGAAACCCATTTTGACCAGTTTGTTGGGGTTTTTCTGGGGGATTACCCTCGCCCTGAATACGTTTTAGAATAGACATTCATCCCTCCTTACATTGGAAACACCACTATTTTCTTCCATTAGATCCTTTGGTTGGTTCTACTTCTTTTTCTGGTGATCGCTTTTGAACCAATAACGCCAAATCAAGAATGCCCTTGCTGACAGGCGCTGTTTTATTTTCATGAATAAATGGGACACCTCTATTAATAGAGTTTATCACGGTTTTCTCTTCAAAAGGAATGGTGGCAACAATAGGCTGCCTCAAGCTTTCGCCGACCTTTTCTGGGGTAATAGAAATCTTTTTATCATATCGATTCATGACGAATTGGACGCGTTCGCGGATTCCTGACTGGTCCGCCAGAGAGAGGAATAGATTACAACTCTTTATCGATGGAATTTCTTGGGTAGTGACGAGAATAATCGCATCCGCAAGCTCAAGCGAGGTTTGGACCGAGTCGGTTAAATAGGAATCTGTATCGATAACAATATAAGTATATAGATTTGTCAGATAATCGATCAGCTTTCCAAATTGCTCGCCGGTTACTATATCAGCCATTTCTGGACGGGGCGGGCAGGCTAATATTTTCAATCCAGATTGGACGTGTTCAACCATGACCTCCTGTACGATATCTGGGTCGATTTCGTCCACCCGGCTGGTAAGATCGATCAAATTGTTCTTGCCCTGCTCATTCAACAGCACTGCGACATCTCCAAATTGCAGGCTGCAATCTATCAACGCGGTTGGCGTCGAGGGACTTTGCAGGGCAAGAGCAAGATTTGCAGCGATCATCGAACACCCTGTGCCGCCCTTGGGGCTGTACACAGTGATGATCTTTCCATTTTGAACCGGGAAATTAAAGTGGGGTATCGCGCTGTCTTGAGCTGGGGCTGAATAGGATGTCATGGTTCGAGATCGTTCCGCAGCAGCCATTGCACCTGCTCTTTTTACCGCAGCTGCGAGTTCCTCGATCATCGGCGGTTTTGTGAGAAAATCTCTCGCCCCGGCCAGCATTGCTCGACGCATATAACTCGGATCGCTCTGCACGGATAGGATGACTACCTGGATATGCGGTATCTTCTTACGGATCTCTTCCGTTGCTGTGATTCCATCGATATCAGGCATATTGATATCCATAATCACAACATCTGGCTTGAGTTCCACAGCCATATCAATGGCTTCGCGGCCGCTTTTCGCAGCTCCGATAACCTCGACGGATTGCTCAAAAGTGAGCATCCGTCGAATGTTATCTCTGGCTTCCTGTATGTCGTCTACAATTAATACCTGTATCTTATCAGGCGATGGCATAATCTCTCCGGCTCAAGCGGTTTTTTTACGAACTGAGAACCTTTACCATCTGAAGATGGTACAGATTATTCAGCAGGCTCAGGAGTTACCTCATTCTGCAGCGGAAGGACAAGTCCATCCACGCGCGGCTCTATGGCATAAGGCAATTTCGCGGGCAGTGGTATATTCTTCGTATCCATGAGGTATTGTTGAGTGACCGCATCGGTGACGATTGCATTGGTATCGGTTGGATTCCTTAATGCCAGGTTGAGTTTTATCCCTGCCAGCATCATATAGTTGAGACTCACCGCATCTTGCGGGCTGACCACCAATGAGATCAAATCAGGCAGAGGTTGCGTTGTTGGAGCGACTGGCGTCGCTTCTCCTTCTTCTGGGGCCACGGCAACTGTTGGTTGCGCAGTGGTTGGTTCGATATAGGTGCCAATGCGCAAGACAACCGCATCCTGAATGACTGTCTGGCAGACCAGGCGCGGACGTTGTGGTTCAGCCGGAATAGCATAAACGGGTTGGTTGAGCGTCGGATCTACCTCCGTGCGGCCTTTTGTTGAGCCTGCATCCGGCGGAGTTACTCCCATGGTCAGCGTTTCTTCGTTGGTTTCGAAGTTAGTATATGGTTTCGTGACAACGCCGGCCAGATTCGGCAGCCTCGTCTGGAATTCGGGATCGATATCCACGAGCATCATGCAGCCAACAACCATAACATGGTCTCCAGCAGCCAGGGAGTTTGCAACTGAGGTTAATCTGCTGATTGGGATTGACATGGCGACGAAATCCTGCGGCACGTCAAAGGAGGCAACCGAACCACCCGAAGGTTGAATCAAAACAGCAGGCGTCAATGGCACGCCAGGGTCCAGGTCGTATTTGGCGCGAGAACCTAAAACAGACTGAATGTCTGTGATAAAGGTACCCTGAACCAGGTTTTCCGCTGGATATTTAATCGTCATTACAGTACCTTCTGAAATGGACGCTCCGCGAGGGATGAATTGAGTCGTAATGACAATATCCACTAAGTTCTGGGCTGGGGCAGGGGTTGGAACTTCTTGGCCACCGCCGCCTTTCTGCAATTGAAGATAAATATAAATACCCCCCACAACAAGAATGATTAGTAAAGCGAGAAGGATGATTACTCGCCCACCTCTTCGACCTTTGGCAGCCATATGTTTACCTCCTTATATGTTCATGATTAAGGGATTTTTGTATCAGGTTTAACCATTATAAAGTATTTCGCTTTACAACCTCTTGACATTGGTTAACCTGACAAAAATGAAAACTGATGCTTATGCATGAATTATATCAATTATATAAAAGTGCAAGAATAATGCCAAAGAATTAATCTTATAATTTTATTAAAAGAGAAACCCTGTCTATGCAGGGTCTCTCTTGATGGGTAGTAATGGTTAGCAGTTTAGATGGCGTTGACAATATTGGAGAAGATGTCCCCAATGGCTGGGCCGAGTAGGGCAAGAATAACAATCACAACTATGGCCACCAAAACAAGAATCAATGCGTACTCAACTAAACCTTGGCCCTTTTCTTTCGGTGCGAATAACATTGGATATTTCCTCCTTTCTTTAATTTTCCTCTCGTTCGAAAACCTTACTAAAATTATAACTTTTTTATTTTCGAAGGCAATAGAGTTTAATTACAAATACCTTACAGCCTTCTTAGAGTTTGCCACAACTTTCTAAGAATTTATTCGTAAATATCAATGGAGATTAACAGCAGCACGAATGGACATCAATGAGATGATTAGGGAGGAGGTTGTGTTGTTTGAGCGCATAAATGAAGATATAATTTGCTTGTAATCAATGTCCGATTTTACCAGCCATAACCAAGCTAAGGAGACGAAATGAGTGACTTATTCGATCGGGTATTAAAAGACCAAGACATCATAAAAAAATTGATTGGTAAAATCCCCGGTTTTGACGGATACATCGAGAGAGCAAACCGGCGGATGACAGATAAAATCGTGCGAGAACAAATTGCGAACACCTTTGAGGAACTGTGGCAGCGATTGTCAGGTTTACAGGTTGATTTCATCAATCAGGGAGAAATTAAATATGTGGACGACCTCGAGGCTGCAGCGATTAAACTTCGCCAATTCATCGATCGCATCCGCACAGCAGCCTATGGTTATTCCGGTTTTTTTGATGCAGTAAAGGTAAAAGAAGCGGATTTGGAAAGGGTTTATAAATACGACCTAGCATTGTTCGATCTCTCCGAGGAAGTATCGCGTGGGATCGATAACATCGAGGAATCGATTGGAACAGATGGGCTGCCAGCCGCAATTCGCAATGTGGTAACACTTGCCAAAAAATGCCTGAAAGACTTTGAAAAACGATCTGAGGTTATGATGGCGCCTGCTGAGACTGAAACGGATTAATGAAACAATAAATTCAGATAACGGGAGAAAATAAAATGGCCAGAATTTTTGATGTGGTTGAATATCCGAGTGAGATGGCAGACGAGATTGTCCATCGTTTCCCGGAACAAGGCATCGCTGATTTAAGGATTGGCTCTCAGGTCATCGTCCGTGAAGCCCAAAGGGCCGTCTTTTTCCGCGATGGTCGCGCGCTTGATTCATTTGGACCTGGACGCCACACGATTACAACCGCGAACATACCAGTTTTAATCGACTTGATTGGGAAAGTCTTCAATGACCGCACACCCTTCACCGCAGAAGTTTATTATGTGTCTATGCGTGAATTTGTCGATCGCAAATGGGGCACCCCTCAACCCATCTTAGTACGCAATCCAGGCATGGGCTTGGGGATCGCTCTCCTTCAGGGGTTTGGCACTTACAGCTTCCAGGTTAAAGATGCGCAGCAATTTGTTACCCAAATCGTTGGCGCTCAAGGCATCTACCGCATGGTGGAGATCGAAAACCGCTTGCGGACTATGCTGCTCTCAAAACTGCAGGATCTATTGGGTGAAACGGCAGCTAAAAACTCAGTTGCGGAGATGATCGCGTTGGTAGAGGAAATCGGCGCGGGCGTCAGGGCGAAAGCCCAGGACGATTTTGCCGCAGTCGGGTTGACCTTGAAGTCATTCTATATTGGCAGCCTCAAGCCCTCCGAGAAATCTGCTGAAGAATTACGAGCAATGGGTATGCTCGATATGCAGACCTACACGCAGCTGCAAGCTGCCGATGCGTTGCGTGAGGCAGCTCAAAACCCGAGCGGAGGTGCTGGTTTGACCGCTGGACTAGGGGCAGGCGTGGGGCTTGGTGGCGTGATCAGCCAATCGCTGCAAGGGATGGCTGGCGGGGCGCAACCTGCCGGCAGCGCTGCCCAACCAACAGCACCCACCTCGATGCCGCCAGTGATGACCCCCTCTGAAGCAGCGCAGGTTCTGAAGGTTTCGGAGGAAGATGTTATTGCTGCCATTACTTCAGGGGACCTAAAGGCTAAAAAGATCGGTAGCGCGTACCGGATCAGCAAAGAAGCACTTGAAGAATTCCTAAAAGGATAAATCAATTATGGCAAATGGGCCCGGTTGAAAATTTCAGCCGGGCTTATTTTTGTTAATGCCCAATTTACCGACATGTTATAATCGACAGGCTATCAACAACACAATGGATTATCCTTGGGGCGAAATTTATGAATTTACATGAGTATCAATCAAAGAGTATTTTTTCACAGTACGGAATTCCGATTCCAAGAGGAAGAGTGGCGGTAAACGCAGTTGAAGCACAAACCATCGCTGAAGAGATAGGCGGTCGTGTGGTTGTGAAATCGCAGGTGCTTGCCGGCGGGCGCGGGAAAGCAGGTGGAATTCGTCTCGCTAACACCGCCAAGGAAGCCGCTGAACTGGCATCTCAAATCCTTGGCATGCAAATCAAAGGGTTGCCAGTCCGAAAAGTTTTGATCGATGAGGCTGTCAATATCGAAAAGGAGATTTACTTAGGAATTACCAATGATCGTACTGTTCGTAAGCCGGTCATAATGGCTTCGGCTGAAGGCGGAATGGATATCGAGGAAGTAGCACGCCGCACGCCTAGCAAAATTATCAAAGTCCATATCGATCCGTTGCTTGGCTTGCGGGATTATCAATCTCGTGACATTGCTTTCGGCATCGATCTGCCACGAGAATACTGGCGGGCTTTCATGGAGATTGCCAGACAGTTGTGGACTGTTTATCAAGAGAGCGATGCCATGCTGGTCGAGATCAACCCGCTGGTGATTACACAAGATCATACTTTGCTTGCTTTAGACGGCAAGATGGCAATCGACGACAGTGCTTTGTTCAGGCAGGCAAAAATTGCTGCGATGAGGGATTTCGATGTTGAGGCGCCGGCAGAGATCGAGGCCCGAAAATTTGGGCTTTCGTATATTAAGTTAGATGGCGAGATCGGTTGTATGGTCAATGGCGCCGGTCTTGCGATGGCAATTATGGATATCATCAAATTATGCGGCGGGAACCCCGCCAACTTCTTAGACGTTGGCGGCGGGGCAAGCGCCGAGAAGGTTGCTGCCGCATTCCGGATTATCCTCTCTGATCCAAATGTCAAGGCGATCCTGATCAACATCTTTGGCGGGATCACGCGTGGCGATGAGGTCGCAAGAGGCATTCTGGCAGCCATAGAAGAATGTAAGCCCACAACGCCGATGGTTGTGCGATTGGTTGGCACCAATGCGGACGAGGGTTTGAAAATCCTTAGCGCAGCCAATATGAATACTGCGGAATCGTTACTAGAAGCGGCACAGAAAGCAGTGACTTTATCGAAGGCGGCACTGGCATGAGCATCCTGATCAACAAAAACACAAAGTTGTTAGTGCAGGGCGTTACTGGTCGTGAGGGTTTATTTCATACTAATCAAATGGTTTCGTACGGGACGAGCGTGGTCGCCGGCGTTTCACCCGGCAAGGGCGGTGAATGGGTGGCTGGCGGCAAAGTGCCAGTATTTGATTCAGCCAGAATAGCTGTCGAAGCGACTGGCGCAAACACCTCAGTGGTTTTTGTCCCTGCGCGGTCAGCGCCCGATGCAATCTACGAGGCAGCAGATGCCAATATTAGGTTAATTTTTTGCATCACGGATGGCATTCCCACACAGGATATGATGCGGCTGCGTCAATATTTGGATCAACGCGGAGTTCGCCTGGTTGGCCCGAATTGTCCTGGAGCATTAACTCCTGGAGAGTCGAAAGTGGGCATTATTCCAGGCAATATTACGAAACCGGGTAATGTCGGGGTGATATCTCGCTCCGGCACCTTGACTTATGAAGTTCTGTATGCGCTCATGTTGCGCGGTATTGGCGTTAGTACATGCGTCGGTATTGGCGGGGATGCCATTTGCGGAACTACTTTTATCGATGCGCTTACGATATTTGAAGAAGATCCGCATACCGATAGAGTTGTGCTGATCGGTGAAATTGGCGGTTCAGAAGAAGAAAAGGCGGCAGAATATATCTCCCGTCACATGACCAAGCCGGTGGTTGCCTTTATTGCTGGTCAAACAGCGCCTCAAGGAAGGCGCATGGGTCACGCTGGAGCCATCATCGAAGGCAAAATTGGCACTGCAGCTGAAAAAGTCAGAGTGTTGACCAGCTCTGGTGTACGCGTTGCGAAACATCCGGAAGAAATCCCAGAGTTATTACAGCCTGAAGATCGATACCAATAGAAATTTAGCTTTAATTTAATAAAGGCGCGGCGATAAACCCTCCGCGCCTTTATTTTGTTTTGTATTGATTTAACCTTTATTCTTTTGAATGAATTTCACTGCATCGGCCACTGACTTGATTTGCCGGGCATCTTCGTCAGAAATGGCGATGTCGAATTTCTCACTCAGACCATCGATCAGAAAGAATTGATCCATCGAATCGGCTTTGAGATCTTCAATAAACCGAGTCTCAGGCGTGATATCAGAACCATCTACCTTGAGTACATCAACAATTACAGCTTTTACATCTTCAAAATAATCACTCATCAGGAACCTCCAGGAACTTCTACGCGGTGATGAAGATATTGTACTTTTCCTGCTTGAGTTGTCAAGGTATAAAAATACCGACTCGATCTGTTGCTTTGTGGTAACTTCTCAAAAATCGATTACTCAATCGACTACTAGGGCTAAAATTTTGGTATACTGACCACAGCAGTCGGAATAGTTAGAGGGCTTATGACAGACGATCAACCAAACATTGTTCAACGCAAATACGATCATATTCGGATAAACCTCGAAGAGGACGTCCTCTCAAGCGTCAGCACGGGTCTGGACCGTTTTCATTTCGTTAATCAGGCTCTGCCAGAATTAAACCTGGAAGAAGTCAACACGAAGGTAAAGATATTTTCGAAAATCTTATCCGCGCCTATTCTAATTTCATCCTTAACGGGTGGCAGCGAAAAGTCAGCGCAGATCAATCGGATACTGGCTCGAGCAGCACAGCAAACCGGTGTCGCAATGGGATTAGGATCATTGCGCGCTGCAATCGATTATCCAGAGCAGGCCAAGTCATATGAGATCCGAAAATACGCGCCAGACATCTTGTTGTTTGCTAACCTGGGGGCAGTTCAATTGAATTATGGGTATACATTGGAGGATTGCAAACGCGCAGTCGAGCTGGTTGGCGCAGATGGTTTGATCCTGCATCTGAATGCCCTGCAGGAAGCGCTGCAACCCGAGGGAGAAACCCGGTTTTCGGGTTTATTGGCTAAGATTGAGCAAATCTGCCGTTCTTTATCTGTTCCGGTGATTGCCAAAGAGGTTGGATGGGGAATTTCCGGTGAGGCAGCCCGGCAGTTGGCAAATGCCGGCGTCGCCGCGATCGACGTAGCGGGTGCTGGCGGGACTTCCTGGTCGCAAGTCGAAATGCACCGGAACCGGGACGAGCGTAAAGCGCATATTGCTGCCCTTTTCCGCGATTGGGGGATACCGACCGCTGATACTATTCAACTTGTGCGGCAGGCCGCGCCCGATGTATTGATTTTTGCATCAGGAGGGCTGCATACCGGAATCGATATTGCCAAGTGCTTCGCTCTAGGGGCTGAATTGGGTGGCATGGCTGCACCTTTCCTCAGGGCAGCGGTGCGATCCATGGAAGATACAGTATCATTTATCGAGGATGTCCGCACGACGATCCAGATTGCTATGTTTGCTTGTGGAGCGGGCGATCTTCAGCAACTACGGCAAAACAAGCTGGTTGAGAGTTAGGGTCATATCCATGCTTGCTGACTTCATCGTAATTGCGCAGCCAACCATCGACAAAGAGTTGCAACGGGTGGTTACCAAGGCGCTATTCAAGTCCTATCCGGGCATAGAAGACATTCTGCGTTATCAGCTGGGGTGGGAAAGCCAGTCAGGGCAGGGCAAAAGAATCCGTCCAGTGATGGTGCTTTTATCCGCTGGCGCGACTGGCGCAAATTGGCGCTGCGCGTTGCCCGCTGCTGCTGCAGTAGAACTGCTGCATAATTTCTCGTTGATTCATGATGATATCGAGGATAACAGTCAATTTCGCCGCGGTCAGCACACCGTCTGGAAGAAATGGGGAATACCGCTGGCTATCAATGCTGGCGATGCCATTTTTGCTCTGGCATTCGACGCAATATCGAGATTATCCGAGACGGTCGATTTGCAGGCTGCCCAGCGTTCGACAATGCTCCTTGCCGAAACAAGCCTGCAGTTGACCTGCGGTCAACACATGGATATTGCTTATGAACGAGAACGACAGATGGGGATGGATGCTTATTGGGCGATGATTGCAGGAAAGACGGCAGCGCTCCTGTCAGCATCCATGCGGTTTGGCGCCATCGCTGGAAAGGCTGGGGCTGAACAAGAACAGCAACTGGCGTCGTTTGGACATTACCTGGGGCTGGCGTTTCAGGCCTGGGACGACTGGCTTGGCATTTGGGGCGACCCCAACGAGCTTGGGAAATCGACTGAAAGTGATCTGGTCGCAGGCAAGAAAACGCTGCCGGTTGTTTTTGCGTTAGAACAGCGAGGACGGTTCGCTGAACGTTGGATAAGAGGATCGATCCGACCAGAAGAGGTAGGCGTCCTTTCCGGATGGTTAATCGACGAGGGCGCGCAGGCGTTCGTTGAAAATCAGACGCAGCAATTGACCGAGAAGGCGCTTCAATCACTGCAAACTGCGGGTTGTGACAATGAATATACAGACAACCTGCATGAGTTGGCGCTTTCTCTTTTGAAACGCAGAAGGTAAAATTGGGATAATTCTCTTAAACAGGTTATTAGTAAGATGAATTTGGTTACGATAATGATGAGGTAGCAATGGAAAAAGAACTGATCATATCCGATCCCGCTGTCATCCAAGCCGCAGAACTACTCAACGAGCACGAAATGGATTCCGATGTGATCCGGGAATCCGTTCGAAACATGCTGGATGCCTTTGGGGAGAATCCTGATCGAGACGGCTTAAAGCGAACTCCCGACCGGATCGCGCGCATGTATCATGAGTTATTGGCTGGATACCGTATGGATCCCATTGCTCTGGTGAACGATGCCCTTTTTGAGGTGGATTATGACGAAATGGTCATCGTGCGGGACATCGAATTCTACAGCTTGTGCGAACATCATATGCTGCCATTCCTGGGAAGGGCGCACGTAGCTTATATGCCCAGGGAACGGGTGATTGGGTTATCAAAAATTCCACGCATCGTGGATATGTTTTCGCGGCGCTTGCAGGTACAGGAGCGCATGACCCGCCAGATCGCAGAATTCCTGCAGGAGGTACTTCAGCCGCGCGGTGTCGCAGTGGTAGTCGAGGGAATCCATTTGTGCTCGATGATCCGCGGGGTTAAGAAACACGACTCACGCATGACAACTTCCAGCATGCTCGGTTCATTCCGCAATAATATGGCCACCCGCATGGAGTTTCTGGATAATATTTCCCGCGGCTCCGAATCGCTTCATTTCTAAAATCTGAAGCAACTCAGCCCAGACAGAGCGATTCCATTCAGGATGATTATGGTTATTGGCAGCCGGATGTTTTATACATGCGGCTGTTTGTTTATATGAATATCGAGATCTGTTCGAGGCAGGGCAGTAGATTTGGATTTCATCGTTTGCGCAATTTGGTTTAAGCTTTCTCCCGAAACTGGCTCGAATAAATCAGGGCGGAGTTCTGCTGTGGGAATCGCTAGATAATCACGCTGCCATAGAGCGTCATCAATAATTTGTTCATCAAAGACAAGAATATCGATGTCGATCGTCCTTGGGGCGCATTTATCCTTTGATCGGATTCGCCCCAAATCCTTTTCTATGCTGCTGATAACCAAGTTCTTCAATTCACTCGCTGAAAGTGGCGTAGATACCCATACCGACGCGTTGAGGAAATGCGGCCCTTCTGAGCCAATAGCAATAGTTTCCCAGATCGTCGAAACAGCATTGACCGTAACCATCTGTCGCAGCTTATCGACCGCTAAATAGATATTTTTGACCGGCTCAATGTTTGACCCCAGACTGAGATAGGCCTGATGAATTGGTTTGTTTTCCTGCGGCTGCTCCCGCTCGATTTCCACGCCAACCGATTTAGCAAAACGCACGGCGCCTGGTTTTTCGACGCGCACGCAAACGCGCATAACGCCGCGTTCCTCCAGGCACAACCGGGCAATGTCGGTGGCAAGTGCTTCGACGGTATACCTGGCTGAGTGTTCGACATACGCAATAATTTTTTTTGCCACCGTACGATAGTTGACGGAACGATGGATGTCATCGCTTTCGCCTGCTTCATGGATGTCGGTATGCAGGGTGATGTTGATCAAAATATCCTGTGGTTGCGCGCGTTCGCGGTCCGAAACCCCGATGATACCGCGCACAAGTAAATCCTTGATGATGATGTGATCCATTTTTCATCCTTTCTAGGCCAGGTGTCTGCCGCCGTCTAGATGAATGATGCAGCCAGTCATATCGCCAGCCTGAGACAAAAGGTAGACCAGCGCGTTCCCAACTTCATCGAGGGTAGCCCAGCGCGCCGCTGGCACCTTTGCCAGAATATGGTCACTGTTGCCGCCGTCGCTTGGCGGTAATATAGCGCCCAGCGCCAATCCATTGACACGAATGGCAGGCGCCAGCGCCACAGCCAGTGATTTGGTCAATGCTGCAAGCGCTGCTTTACTCACCGTGTATGGAAAATGATCTGCGCCGGGGCGTAACGCGCGCCAGTCAAGGATATTAACGATCATACCAGGTTTCCCATCAAGTTGCCTGGCGAACGCCTGGGAGAGGAAAAACGGGGCGTTTAAATTGACCTCGAGGTGGCGCTGCCAGGAAGCGCGGCTGGTCGTATCCCAGGTGTCGTCCTCGAAGACAGCAGCATTGTTGACCAGCGCATTGAATGGTTTTTGCTGCCATGCTTTTTCGATAAGGATTTCTGAATCAGGTTGGTTGAGATCTTGCTGAAAAATCCAGGCCTGATGCCCCATGCGGCGGATTTCATCAGCAACTGTTTGTGCGTCCTTTTTCGAATGCCCGTGGTGAAGATGTATGTCTGCGCCAGCGCGCGCTGCTGCTAAAGCCAGGGTTCGCCCAATGCGGCGCGCAGCGCCAGTGATTAACACGGTCGTACCGCTTAGCTCATTCATTCAGTCGATCCTTCTCATTTTGTTTTTCCCAGCTGGCTGTGATGGGACGGGTAGTGAGTCTCTTGCGAAGCAGCCAGAGCGAGCCTGCCAGAATGATCCAGGCAGCTAGTTGGGCTAACCGCGCGCTGGAGAATATCAGTATACTATCACCGCGGAAAGTTTCGAGAAAGATGCGCGTAAAAGCACTCAGGGCCAGCCAGGCCAGAAAACGCGTTCCAGGTAAATCCGCCCATGACTGCCGTGATCTTGGCCAAATTATGGCAGCAATTATCGTCGCTGCAATCATTTCATAGATCTGAGATGGGTGTCGAACGGCGCCCCACAGGTAGAATCCCCAGGGGACAGTCGTTGGCGTTCCGTAGGCTTTACCTGAGGCTAAATGCGACAGCCCAAGGACCACCATAAAAAACGCTGCCGCAGGCGTCAGCGCATCCAGCGTCTGCCAGAAGGGCAGTTTTTTCCGTTGACCGTAGATGATGGCTGCCAGCAGTCCCGCTGCAATGCCGCCTAAGGGATCCAGCATCTCTGGCGACAAAGACAACAACCCAAGAATATGAGCAGAAAATGCAGAAGGGTGTTGAGCGGCGTAGGATAGCCTGGAGCCGATCAAGCCAACCAGCAGCGCCATCATGATCATGTTGGAGATGCTATTTGCATCCAAATTCAGTTTTCGAGCGTAGCGTTCTGTGTACAATAGCCCGACCCATGCACCGATCACAACCAGCAAACCTGGGGTCTGGATCGAAATGGGGCCGAGATCCAAAATGGGTAGCATGATTACGGCTCCTCGATAAGTGCGCTAATTTCAGCTAATAGCAGAGATTTAGCAATCGGACCGCCATAAACAACTTTACGGATGACACCTTCTTTATCGATAAAAAATGAAGTTGGCAATGCCTTCACCTGATACAGGCGTGAAACAATGCCGTCCTTGTCAAGCAGGACATCGAAGGTGATCGGATGTTCATTGACAAATTGATCGACATCTTCTAGTTTATCCTGGTCGGTCGCATTAATCGCAAGGACAATAATATCCGGTGATTCTTCATGCAATTCCTGGATGGCTGGCATTTCCTGTTTGCAGGCCGGGCACCATGAAGTCCAAAAGTTGATAAAAACAACCTTGCCACGCAACGAGCTAAGTTGGATTTCGACGGCGTCGAGGGTGGTGAGTGAGAAATCAGGGGCATTGAATCCTTCACGCGGAATGGAAGCGTTGGATTCAGGTGAAGATACTGGGATAAATATACTGGTGTAAGCAATCCACAAGCCAGCGAGCAAAAGGATACTTATTGCAATTTTGTTGAAATGAAACCGCACGCTTTCCATAGGGATATAGTATTGAACCTGAATTAAAGTGTCAAGGGGAGAACGCGGGAAGAGAATCGAAATGAATGCATAAAATACTTGACAAAAAGGATAATATTTATTAAAATATACACAATCATAACCCCTCCCGGCGGGGGAGGGTAGGAGGCGAGATGAAAGATGCGACCATCATGACTCGATTGAAAACAGCCGAAGGGCATTTGCGCGGCATTCAGCGCATGGTCGAGGAAGATACCTACTGCATCGATATTATCCGGCAGATCCAGGCTGTACAGTCAGCATTGAATAAGGTCAGCACCTTGCTGCTCGAAGGACATCTCAACTCCTGCTTAATTTCCGCCGTACGCGGACAAGATCCCGGCGAAAAGGAGCGGGTGTTGAAGGAAATCGCGGAAGTGTTCGAAACCGCGACAAAAGTCTGACATTCATCTATAGGAGATTATCATGCCCACTGTTACTTATTCTGTACCTACGATTCACTGCGGTCATTGCGTACACACGATCAAAATGGAGTTGAGCGATCTGGAAGGAGTCCAATCCGTTCAGGCAGATGTGAACACCAAGCAGGTCACCGTCCAATATACATCTCCAGCAACTCCGGAAAAGATCGAGCAACTGCTTGCAGAGATCAACTATCCAGTCGAAAAGTAGTTTTCTATGACGACCCCTTTGTTCATTCGGAGTCTGAGTAGACGTCTATGAAGCATTATCGCAACCATAACCAATCTGAGGTGCTTGATGAGTGATTCCCGACAGGTTGTATTACCAATCACCGGCATGACCTGCGCCAATTGCGTCGCAACTATCGAGCGCAACATCAAGAAAGAGCCGGGCGTGCAATCAGCGGCAGTCAACCTGTCGTCGGAGCGCGCGACGGTGGAATTCAACCCCGACCTGGTCAATCTCGGCGCATTGATCGGCAGAGTCGAGCGGGCAGGATACGGCATCGCCGTAGGAACCGCTGAATTTAGCATCCGCGGCATGAGCGACGACAACGATGCCCGCCGGCTGCAAAAAGTTTTGGAAAAAATGGAAGGCGTGCGCGAGGTTTTTGTTGCTTTCTCCAGCGAGCGCGCCCGTATTCAATATATCCCGACCCTTGTCAGCCAAACAGACCTACGCCAGGCTATTAAAGCAGCTGGATTTACAACGATCAGCACAGGCGGTGAAGCTCGCGACGCCGAAGCCGAGGCTCGTAGCGAGGAAATCGCCCATCAGAAGCATCTGTTGGTTGTCGGCTTGATTTTCACCGTTCCGCTGTTCTTGCTCTCCATGGCCAGAGATTTTGGGGTCTTGCCAATGTCCTGGGCGCACGCGCCTTGGATGAATTGGATCATGTTGGCGCTGGCAACCCCGGTGCAGTTCTATGTTGGCTGGCAGTATTACCGCAATGGTTATAAGGCTCTGCGGAACGGCGCGCCGAACATGGATGTGCTGATCGCCATGGGCTCCACTACTGCTTATCTATACTCAATTCCAGTCACGGTTGGATTGATCGATGGGCATGTATATTTTGAAACTGCAGCGTTGATCATTACACTTATCCGCCTGGGTAAGTACCTTGAGGTCAAGGCAAAGGGGAGAACCAGCGAAGCCATTAAAAAGCTGATGGGCTTGCAAGCTAAGACCGCCAGGATTTTCCGCGATTCTCAAGAAATGGAAGTGCCTGTCGATGACGTGCAAACTGGCGATATTGTCATCGTCCGTCCTGGCGAAAAAATCCCGGTGGACGGTGTGGTCGTCGACGGGCGCTCTACCGTGGACGAATCGATGCTGACCGGCGAATCGCTGCCGGTGTTGAAAGCGCAGGGTGACAGCGTCATTGGCGCGACATTGAACAAACAAGGATATCTTCGTTTCGAAGCGACTAAAATTGGCAAGGAAACCGTACTGGCGCAGATTATCCGACTGGTAGAGGAAGCACAGGCAAGCAAGGCGCCAATCCAAAAATTAGCCGATAAAGTCTCTTCTGTCTTTGTACCAGTGGTTATCGGCATTGCCCTGATCACCTTTTTGGTCTGGTATTTTCTGGTTCCTTATCCGGGCGATGCTGAAGTAAGCCAATTCGCCCGAGCGATGATCCACATGGTGGCTGTGCTGGTGATTGCCTGTCCATGCGCGCTTGGCCTGGCGACCCCCACAGCCGTGATGGTCGGCACTGGCAAAGGCGCGGAAACAGGCATTTTGTTGCGCAGCAGCGAAGCGCTGGAACGCGCTGGAAGCCTTACCACGATTGTCCTGGACAAGACTGGCACCATCACCCGCGGACAACCAGCAGTTACGGATGTGATCGTTGCCCCTGAATGGAAAACACTCGAAAATCCTGAATCGGAATTGATTCGTCTGGCTGCCAGCGTGGAGCAGGTCAGCGAGCACCCATTGGGAGAAGCAATAACCGCGGAAGCAGGCGAGCGCGGGCTTAAATTGAGCGAGCCGGTTGGATTTCAGACAGAAATCGGTCACGGCGTCATTGCCGAAGTGGACGGGCATAAACTGATCGTTGGCAGCCCGAACCTGATCGAGTCACGAGGTTTAACTTTGAACGGCCTAGAAACTGAGGTTAACAGACTGCAGGCTGAAGCGAAAACGGCCATCCTGGTCAGCGTGGATAACGAGGTGAGCGGGATAATCGGTGTGGCTGATACGGTCAAAGAAGGCTCCATTGAGGCGATTCGAGACCTGCAAAAACTTGGATTGGAAGTTGCCATGATCACCGGCGACAATCGCCGCACAGCGGAGGCTATCGGGCACCAGGTCGGCGTCGATTCCATCCTGGCTGAAATTCTGCCGGATGAGAAAGCAGCTGAAATCCAAAAGATGCAATCAGTCGGTAAAGTAGTCGCAATGGTGGGCGATGGAATCAACGACGCCCCTGCACTGGCTCAGGCGGATGTCGGCATTGCCATTGGCACGGGCACGGATGTGGCAATGGCAGCCGCGCCAGTCACGCTGATCAGCGGGGATTTGCGCGGCGTGGTGCGCGCCGTTAATTTGTCCAGGCGCACATTAAAGACGATCAAGCAAAATCTGTTTTGGGCATTCTTTTACAATGTTATCTTGATCCCTGCCGCAGCAGCTGGTCTGCTCAATCCAATTCTGGCAGCGAGTGCCATGGCATTCAGCAGCGTATTTGTTGTGACCAACAGCCTGCGTTTGCGTAAATACCGGATCTAAATTTCGCTTTATGTTGTGTATTAGAAGGCGGGTAATTCAGGCTCCGCTCTCATGAAATGCATTCTGCCGATATAATGGTAGAATGATCTGTCGTTATCAATGATTTTTTTCGATTAAGGAATCATACATCAATCGAAAGGGAGGCATTTTATGACGCTTCCACCCATTCTTGAGCAAAAAGCCATCAATACCATCCGCTTCCTCTCTGCGGACGGGGTGCAAAATGCGAACTCGGGACACCCGGGCTTGCCTATGGGGGGCGCTGCCATGGCTTATACCATTTGGACGCGCCATCTCAAGCATAATCCATGCAATCCAGATTGGCCTGACCGCGACCGGTTTATCCTCTCCGGCGGGCATGGATCGATGCTTTTGTATTCCTTGCTGCATCTGACAGGGTATCCGCTTGAATTGGATGAGTTGAAGAATTTCCGGCAGTATGGCAGCCGTACTCCGGGTCACCCGGAATACGGGCTGACCCCCGGCGTGGAAACAACTACCGGCCCGCTTGGGCAAGGATTTGCTAACGGGGTTGGCATGGCAATTGCCGAAACGCACCTGGCGGCCGAATTCAACCGCGCCGGCTTTCCCATCGTCGATCACTTTATTTACGCAATCGTCACAGACGGCGATTTGATGGAAGGGGTTGCGTCCGAAGCAGCCTCACTGGCTGGACATCTTAAGCTGCGAAAATTGATCTATCTATACGACGATAACCATATTTCCATCGACGGTTCGACCGATTTAACGTTTACCGAAGACCGCGGCAAACGCTTCGAAGCTTACGGCTGGCATGTGCAAAAAGTGTCTGACGGCAACGATGTGCAGGCTATCCATGCAGCAATCCGCAGAGCAAAAAAAGATGAGCGGCCTTCGATCATCATGTGCCGCACCCACATTGGTTATGGCCTTCCAACCCGGCAAGATACCGCCAAAGCGCATGGAGAACCTCCTGGCGAAGAGGAACTGCGCAACGCCAAAATCAAACTTGGCTGGCCTGTCGAGCCAAAATTCATTATCCCGGAGGATGTGTTGACCTTCTTCCGTAAAGCGGTTCGCGCCGGGAAACGAGCCGAGGCGGCCTGGAAGACTCTCTTCGCCAATTATCGCAAGGAATACCCGCAGTTGGCGGCTGAATTCGAGCGGCGCATGGCCGGGAAACTGCCGAATGGATGGCATGAGGGCTTGCCGGAATTTCCAGCGGATGAAAAAGGCATCGCAACCCGCGCGGCGTCCGGAAAGACGATCAATGCGCTGGCTGGCAGGCTGCCCGAGTTGATAGGAGGATCGGCGGATTTAACCCCTTCGAACAACACCTGGATTGTCGAAAGTAAGCCTTTCCAGGCGGAACTGCCGGAAGGACGCTACCTGCATTTTGGGGTGCGCGAGCACGCGATGGGCGCAGTGATCAATGGCATTGCGCTGCATAAGGGATTGATCCCTTATGGCGGCACATTTCTGGTGTTTTCCGATTACATGCGCCCGGCGGTGCGGATTTCGGCCATCTCGCACATCCCCAGCATCTGGATCTACACTCACGACAGCATTGGCCTTGGCGAGGATGGCCCTACTCACCAGCCGGTCGAACACCTGACCGCTTTACGGGCGATTCCCAACTTGAATGTGATTCGACCGGCGGACGCCAACGAAAGCCGCGAAGCATGGATTGCCGCAGTCAGCAACCGCAGCAGCCCGACCGTACTGGCTTTTACCCGCCAACCTGTGGCGACTCTCGACCGGTCTTTACTGGCGCCTGCCAACGGTTTACATCGCGGGGCTTACGTCCTTGGTGATCTCGGCGGGGGCAGACCGCAAATCATTCTGATGGCTTCCGGATCGGAAGTGCAATTGATCGTTCAGGCTGGCTATTCATTGGCTGCGCAAGGGTACAATGTCCGCCTGGTATCCTTCCCGAGTTGGTTTATGTTCGAGCGCCAGGATTCCGTGTATAAAGACGATGTTCTACCGCCAACCATCAAGCGTCGCCTGGCAATTGAAGCAGGCATCAGCCTGGGTTGGGAGAGATATGTTGGCGATAACGGGCGCGTGATCGCCGTCGACCGCTTCGGGGCTTCTGCTCCGTATAAACGAATATTCGAAGAATATGGATTGACCGTTGATCGTGTAATAGACGAAGCCCGCATGATGCTTGGGGCAGGGAATAGTGAAGGGAGATGGTGAAAAAGATGCGCATAGCCTTAGCTTGCGATCACGCTGGTTTTCCATTGAAGGAAGAAATTAGAAACGCGATCCTTTCCATGGGGCACGAAATCATCGACCTGGGGACCTTCAATACTGTAGCGGTTGACTACCCGGATTATGCCGAAAAAGCAGGCAAGGCGCTGCAATCTGGCGAAGCGGATCGGGCTGTGGTGCTGTGCGGATCGGGTATTGGCGCCAGCATCGCCGCGAATAAGATGACGGGGGTATATGCTGGCGTCTGTCACGACACCTACTCTGCTCACCAGGCTGTCGAGCATGATGATATCAACATGCTAGCGTTAGGTGCGCGGGTGATCGGACCAGAGTTGGCGCGTGAGATTGTTTTAGCGTTTCTACAGGCCGAATTTACTGGCGAGGAACGTCATGTACGGCGGGTAGGAAAAATCCGCGCCATCGAGCATCGATATCTTCGCAATCAATAAATTGAGTCAGAAAAATCTCAAACTCAGCATCAGGAGTTGGCAATGAAACGCATCCACAAACTACATGAGCTCAATCAATCCTTATGGTACGACAATATTCAACGCAAACTCCTGGTCAATGGCGAGCTCGAGAAGATGATCGCCGGAGGTCTGATCCGCGGGGTGACTTCAAATCCATCCATTTTCCACAATGCAATTGCTAAATCGAGCGATTATGATGCCGCGTTAAAACCGATGGCCTGGTCCGGCTGGTCGACCAATCAGATTTTTTACCAGCTCGTTATCGAGGATATTCAACAAGCAGCGGATTTATTTTTAGAGTTATACCGTCAAACTGGCGGGGCAGACGGATATGTCAGCCTGGAAGTCAGCCCACTGTTAGCGAGTGAGACCGTTGCGTCAGTTGCAGAGGCAAAACGGTTGTGGAAGTTGGTCGACCGGCCAAATTTGATGGTGAAGATTCCAGCGACGAAAGAAGGGATTCCGGCGATTCGTCAGGCAATTGCGGCGGGGATCAATGTCAATGCGACGTTGATATTCTCACTCGATCGCTACAAAGAGGTCATCGACGCTTATATGTGCGGGCTGGAAGACCGCCTCGAGGTGGGCTTGCCGATCGATCAAATTGCTTCGGTGGCTTCATTTTTCGTGTCGCGGGTTGACACCAAGGTCGATAAGATGCTGGAAGAGATTGCGCAGCAGCATCGACAGGTTGCCAAACAGGCAAAATCGTTGATGGGCAGGGCCGCAGTGGCGAATGCCCGTCTGGCTTACTCTCATTTTTTGGTCGATTTTGCTTCAGAGCGGTTCAAGCTCCTTAAAGAACACGGCGCACGCCCGCAGCGTCCGCTATGGGCTTCGACCAGCACCAAGAATCCTGCTTACCGCGATGTCATCTACGTTGAAGAGTTGATTGGCGCCGATAGCGTCAATACTGTTCCGCCGCAAACCCTGGAAGCCTTCGCGGATCACGGAAAGGCGGTGGTCAAACTCGGCGCAGATGTGCAGGCTGAAATGCAATTTTTGGATGATTTGGATGGGTTGGGCATTTCCATGCAGCAGGTGACCGCCGAACTGGAGGTAGAAGGTGTACAAGCATTCGCGGATGCCTTCACGGCATTGCTTGAAACACTGGAGGAACGCCGCGCTAGTGCTCAAGCGGAATTAGGCCTATTGGGTGATTCACTGCCGGCTCAAATAGTACGCATGGAATATAACCAGGTCATGCGGCGAATTTATAACATCGAGCCTGGGTTGTGGATAGACGACCCGGATGCCCAAAAAGAGATCCAAAACCGGTTAGGCTGGTTGGTATTGCCGCAAAGCAGCCGTGCAATTATCCCGGAGATCGAAAAGATTGTCGTGGATTGTATCCAGGCAGGTTATAAGCAAGCGTTGTTGCTTGGCATGGGAGGTTCTTCGTTGGCGCCGGAGGTGCTGCGATTAGTGCATGGCGTCGGGAAAATTGGTGATACTGACGGTTTAGACCTGGATATCCTCGATTCGACCGATCCAACCCAGGTAAAAACAGCCGCCAGGCATGCGCCCATCGAGGAAAGCCTCTATATAGTTTCGAGCAAGTCTGGCACGACCAGCGAAGTATCCGCTTTCTTGGAATATTTCTGGGACAAAGCATCAGCGAAGTTCGGCAGTCAGGCCGGCGCGCATTTCATCGCCATTACTGATCCGGGCACGAAATTAGAAAAACTGGCGCGCGAGCGAGGGTTCCGCGCAGTTGTTTCAGGCGATACGATGGTTGGCGGGCGCTATTCAGTGTTGAGCGCATTCGGTTTACTGCCAGCAGCATTGATTGGCATGGACATCCATAAACTACTGCGACGCGGCTCAGAAATGATGGAGCAGTGTCTGCCTGAGATAGCAGGTGGGCGCAACCCGGGATTAGTATTGGGCACACTGATAGGTGAGGCAGCGTTAGAAGGCCGCGATAAGCTGACCATCATCGCTGATCCCGAATTTGAAGCTTTCGGCTCCTGGCTGGAACAGTTGATTGCTGAGTCTACCGGTAAAAACGGACGCGGGATCATTCCGATTGACATCGAGCCGGAAATGGAAGTTATTTATTATGGTGAAGACCGCCTGTTTGTCTATCTACGCTCGAGCGGCAAAAGGGATGAATTTATCCGCGCGTTGCGCAGTGCAGGGCATCCGGTGGTGGAACTGCACATACAAGATGCTTACGATCTTGGAGCGGAATTCTACCGTTGGGAGATCGCCACTGCAGTCGCCTGCGCGGTACTCGGGGTGGATGCATTCAACCAGCCGGATGTGCAGGACAATAAAAATCGAACCACACAAAAGATCAATGCCTACAAACTTAATGGTGTGCTGGATAGTGACCCGCCTGTCTGGGAAGGTCCAGGAGGCAGGGTATACGGCTTGATCATGAACGGTCTGGAACAAGCGAAGACGCTTAAAGATGTCGTTCATCTTCTTTTGAAATTATCACGACCGGGCGATTATGTCGCGGTCAACGCATATCTTCCGCGTAATCCACGCATGCTGGCACGGCTACAAAAAATGCGGAAAACGATCATGAAACAGACCGGTTGTGCAACAACGTTGGGTTTTGGTCCGCGCTTCTTGCATTCGACCGGGCAGTTGCACAAAGGCGGGGCGAACAACGGAATCTTCCTTCAAATAACCGCCGATCAACCTGCGGATGTGATGATCCCGGATATGGGTTTCTCATTTGGGACGCTCGAGCTTGCACAGGCGTTAGGTGACCTGGAAGCGTTACTCAACCGCGATCGCAGAGTCATACGGATACACCTCACAGACGGCAGACTTGAGGATCTGGTGTAAATTCTATTTAGATTGATTGCATCGCAAGTGCAATCGAACCCAGCACGCCGGCGCGTGCGCCTAATTTCGGCGGTACGATGTATGCGTCGATATCGGATAATATCGCTGGCGAATGGATGTATTCATTAAGATGCGCCAGGAGTTTATTGCGGATTAGAGGAAACAGCTGGCGCTGTTCCATAACGCCTCCGCCGAGGATGATGCGCTGCGGAGAAGCGACACAGATAATCGCTTGCAATCCCAGGGCGATATAATGCGCCTCGAGCTCCCAGGCAGGATGGTCTTTTGCCAGAGTTTTTGCCGATTGTCCCCAGCGAGCTTCCAGCGCAGGTCCAGCAGCCAGCCCTTCGAAACAATCTTGATGATAAGGGCAATTTCCAGGAAAGGGGTCCTGCTCCAAATCATGCGGGAGGTACAGATGGCCCATCTCCGGGTGGACCAAACCATGGAAGGGTTTGCCTTGGACGATTAATCCCCCGCCAATGCCGGTGCCGATGGTCAGGTAGACAAAATCCTGCAATCCCTTGGCAGCACCCCACCTGCCTTCACCTAGCGCCGCGGCATTGACATCTGTATCCAGGACGACTGGGGTACCTGTGCCTGATGCGATCATCCCGCGAATATCCGTAAATTCCCAACCTGGCTTTGGCGTCGAGGTGATCATGCCATAATTCACCGATCCTGGATTTAAATCCAAAGGACCGAATGCGCCTATGCCTATCCTGTCGAGCGAAATATGGGAATCTCGCATATATGTGTTGAAGAAATCACAGGCTTGCCCCAATGTTTCGCTGGGATTTGTGGTTGGAAAGCGGACCTCGGCATGCAATTCATCGGAACCCTCGCCAACTGCGCAAACAAATTTTGTACCACCCGCCTCTATTCCGCCGTAAAGTGACATGATACCTCCTGGCAGTTTAAGTGTTGTTAATCATAGCATAAGGATCGATTGAATAAATCGATATAATCAGGCGTTTATCATGTATAATCAGCAAACATAATTACTCTCCGGTGTTGTCATTTTTTGTTTAGTTTGACCAACCTTGCATTACCCCGGCAATCATTAATCTAGCCTTTGTTAACCTTAAATCCAGGAAATTTTAAGAGGACCATCATGGATATCTTTGAAAAGTGTTCTAAATACACCACTGCACGAGACGCGATGAAGGCAGGCATGTATCCCTATTTCATCCCGTTAGATGAGAATGAAGGCACAGAGGTCATTCGTGAAGGTAAACGATTAATCATGTGCGGATCGAATAATTATCTTGGTTTGACTACACATCCAAAAGTCAAACAAGCCGCCATTGCGGCAATAGAGCGCTACGGATCCAGCTGTACCGGATCGCGATTCCTGAATGGGACATTAAGCCTGCATGAAGAGTTGGAATCGAAACTGGCAGAATGGGTTGGCAAGGAAGCTGCGCTTATATTTTCGACCGGCATGCAAGTCAACCTCGGCACAATCAGCGCGTTGATTGGCAGAGGTGATTACGTCATCCTGGATAAAGAGGATCATGCCAGTATTGTCGATGGCGCCCGCCTGGGTTATGGAAAGATCGAGCGTTTTCGGCATAACGATGTTGAACATTTGGAGAGGGTGCTGAAATCGCTGCCGGAAAATGCCGGTAAATTGATTGTTGTTGACGGCTTGTTCAGCATGGAGGGCGACCTGGCGCCGCTGCCGGAAATGGTCCCTGTTGCGAAGAAATATGGCGCGCGGCTGATGGTGGACGATGCCCATGCGATGGGTGTATTCGGAGGCGGACGTGGCACGGCTGCTCATTTTGGAATGACAGATCAGGTTGATCTCATTATGTCAACCTTTAGTAAATCTTTTGCATCTCTCGGCGGATTTGTGGCCGGCGACGAGGATATTATCCATTATGTCAAGCATCATGCCCGCTCGCTCATTTTCAGCGCGAGCATTCCTGCTTCCAACGCTGTGGCGGCTTTAACTGCACTGGAGATCATGAAAACCGAACCAGAGCGCATCGCAAGGGTTAATCAGATCGGCGAACGCATGCGCAAGGCTTATCGGGCGTTGGGTTTCAATACCGGCCATTCGGTCAGCCCGATTGTGCCGATCATCATCGGCGACGACGACAAGACCTTCTTGGCGTGGAAGTTATTGTTCGAAAACGGTGTGTTTGTCAATCCAGTGATCAGCCCGGCTGTATCGCCTGGTCATCAGTTGCTGCGGACAAGCTACATGGCTACTCACACCGATGAGCAGCTCGACCGGGTGGTAGATACATTCCAAAAAGTTGGCAAACAGATTGGGCTGATTTAATCCTTTTATTAAATCATCAGGGGTTGCCTTATAAGGATATGCTGCTCCCCATCCCTTCTCATTCGAAATGATAGAGACGCCTTGAAACGACCAAGGCGTCTTGTTATTTGGGATCGGAGAAGGGTTTCGTCATTTCGATGAACAAAGTGAGGTGAAATCTTTATGCAATGAGGGTAGGATTTCTCGCTTCGCTCGAAATGACAGAGACCCCTCAGAACGATAAATAAAAGTAAGTCAGGTCTGTGACCCGATGGATTAGGCTTGCGGATTACCTTTCCTGATAGGTAAAGGGTTGCCTCCTGGGTACTATTGAGACAGCCCATATTTTTAGCTATGGTTAATTCAATGAGTAGATGACGCCAAGGGTACCAGGGCCGCAATGGCTGGCAATGGTTGCCCCGGCCGTGGTGATCAGCACTTCCTCAATGGGAGCGAATTTCAACAGTTCTTCTTTCAGGTATTTCGAATCTTCATGGCAATCCGTGCAGGTAACGAATACCCGCTTCAGGTTGATATTGGGTAGATTGGCCTGGAAATCAGATAGCAAGGAATCCAAAGCTTTGTTGCGCTGACCGCGTATTTTATCCTTCACGCCAAGAGTGCCATCCCGGCGCACCTCGATCACCGGCCTGATTTTTAACATGCTGCCAAAGATGGCTTGTAGCGCCGTGCAGCGCCCGCCTTTGTATAGATAATCCATTGTATCGATGATGAAGGAGGTGCGGATTTTTGGGATTGTTTTGGTGATTTCAGATGCAATATCATCGATATCCCATCCAGCATCACGTAAATCTGCGGCTTTCAATACAAGCATGCCAATTCCTGTGGATAAACTAAGTGAATCGATTATTTGTATGTTTTGATTGGTTAGCTCGGATAGAGCCAGGCGGCTGGTATGGATTGTGGCTGATAACTGCGATGAAATACCTATGAATATACCCCGATCTGCCGGAGTGAAGAAATTAATGAATTCCTGAATCGAAGGCGCTGAGGTCTTCGGCAGCTGACCCGTTTGGCTGACAAGCGAAAACAACTCTTGCGAAGTCAATTCACCATCGTAGTAGTTCTTGTCATTGATAAAAATCTGCAAGGGGATCGAACGGATCTTATGTCGTTCAAGAAGTTCTTGGTTTAAATCAGCGCAACTGTCAGTCAAGATATGAATCATAAGGGCACCGGGAAGTCATTGATATCAGAAATTATACATGAATAAAAATATCCATGTTGTTAGTTTATTTCTATACAAAGAAATGCGCCGTTTTGAGGACTAAAAGTTACCCCTGCATCTGTGTGTTCAGCTGTGTACTCGCCGCGAGGCCGATGGTTCAGTGCGTGGAGTGCCTGATAATGCATGGGCAGCTGGTTGCATGGTCACATAGGATGGATCTGGGATGTACTCAGGCTCAGGACGAACTGGATCTTGCATAGGGGTCTGCCGCGATCGTGTCAAGGCTGCAAGCGGGGAAGGGCGAGGATGGACAGGAATTGGTTGTTGGGTTTGTGTTCTCTTGATGGGGGTGATGGTAGAAATTCGGGATTCATCGGGGCGCAGGGTGCTGAACAGGCGCGGACCCGCTATGGTGAATGTACCTATCAGCAGGATGCGGATCAGCCAAACGAGCAAGGCGATGAAGATTGGCACGATATCCAACAGTAATCCCTGGCTGATAAATGCGGTGCTTCTAAGCGTGCGATTGACCAGGCTGAGTGAAACACCCCACCAGGTGAGCAGCGCATTCATCGTCGCTGCCAGCAGCCAGGCGCCAAACAAATACCATGTTTCTGTCGTTACGCTTGAGCTTCGATCATCCTGGATGAACAGACGAGCAATTCCGGCAAAATCAATGCCGCAGAATGCAATGGTGAGAATGGTTGCCCATGAAATACCTGCAAATTTGAGCGGACCGAGGATATCCTTTAGGGCGACCTGGGTTGTGCTGAAATTAAAGGACTCGAAGCAGATCAACGCCAACAACAATAAGCAGCCAAATAGGAGACCACGGCTGCCAAGCAGCGACCGCTTCAAATCGATTTTTGAATCTCGAGAAGAATATCTGGTGTTCATGTCAACCTCCATCGGAAAAACGGATAAGGTTGATATAATAATAGAACAATTTTTCTATTTTGTCAAGAATATTAGTATTAACGGCCAATCCCCAGGTTTTTTAGGGAGGAGCCGGCTTTAGGATCATAGATATTTCGGATCATCATATTCTGTTGGCGTTATAATCGATCAAATATAAATAAACGAAGACAGATGATCTTATGCCTATTGACCATTTTGGGTGTATCGCGCCGCAATATGATAGAGTATTCAAACCGCGTCTTGATGAGAACTGGCTGCGCCTTTTAGGATTGCCTTCGTCAGGGACGCTGCTCGAAATTGGTGGGGGGACAGGTCGAATCAGCCAGATGTTCGAGGGGAAAGTAGACCAGATCATCACCCTGGACGAATCCATGCAAATGCTTCATCAAGCGCGCGAAAAAAGATGCATTTCTCTTGTGCAGGGACATGCAGAACAACTGCCATTCGCTGATGCTGCCCTGGATAGAGTATTACTCGTGGATTCGTACCATCATTTTCGTGATCACTCGCAAGCAGCGCAGGAGATTGTTCGCGTTCTAAAGCCGGGTGGAAAAATGTTGATCGAAGAGCCTGATATTCGTTGGTTGTCGGTGAAGATGATTGCATTGATGGAAAAGATTCTGGGAATGCGCAGCCGCTTTTTCCGTGGCGAAGAAATAACGGCGTTATTTCGAGGATTGCAAATGTGTATCCGCCTGGAGTATAAAAAAGGAATCCTCTGGGTGGTTGGCGATCGGATATAATACATAAAATCAAAGACAGAATTGCGCATAGACGTTATAAACAAGGTTCAGGAATGAGTAATTTATCCATACAAGATCTTATGGACAGCCTGCCCGAATTCTTCCTTCCAGAGAATGCTTCGGGATTGAGCGCTGTCGTTCAATTTGAAATCAGCGGTGAACAAGGGGGAGTATGGGTGGTCAAAATCGCTGATGCGACCTGCCAGGTGGCAAAAGGAAAGGCCGAGTCAGCTGATCTAATTTTCCAGGCAGACGCGCTGGATGTTCTCGATATCTTTAACAACCGGTTGGATCCCATGCGCGCTTACTTACAGGGCAAGCTTCGGCTGACCGGTCATTTTCCCCTCGCGCTTCAGCTTTTTAACCTATTCAAGTTAGAATCCGAAAAGCTTGACCGGCTAAGAAATAAATAGAAGGGGATAAACCTTGTTTTTTTCGCTTCAGGTAACAAGTTCTATCATAGGTTAGTAAAGCCCCCAATCCATATCGATGTCATCGGACATCATGGAATAATCCCACATTTCCATTCCTAAATCGACTACAGCAGGCATGCCCAGGCTTTCTTCGGCTTTCTGGCGGGTTTGTTCGATCAGTGTAGGTCCGTAGGGGCAAAATGGCGTTGTCAGAATCATGCGGATAACCGCCTGCCCGTCTTCAATTGTCACATTCCGAATCAGTCCGAGTTGAATGAGGCTAAGTCCAAGCTCTGGATCCATGACTTGATCCAATGCTGCTCGTAATTTATCTACTTCGGTAGGGTGCGTGGTTTCAGCATCCCAAGCGGGTCTGTTTGTGCCTGGTGCATTGCTCATGACTTGTTCTCCACAGCCTGTCCAAGTTGGATAATATACGTGCATTGGTTATCCCCGTTGAGAACACAGTTGATTTTTTGCGCAGGTATGGCCAGCACAGTCGAAATCAGGGTCTGGTCAACAGAGCAAACCTCAGGATGCACCTGACCGACATGAAAATAGGGGCAGGAGATCCCGTTGATTCGCAGAGTGTCGTTATCCATCTCCCATTCCACTTCGAAACCCTCGTCCTCAAGCAGTGTCTTCAACAAGGCCAGTCTTCCTTCCAGCGATCTGTTCTTTGCTTCGCGGGCGGGTTCCTTAGCTAATCCGCTGGCCATGGTTTTTAAAATCCCCTCAACGGTTTCAGCCGGCAGCGTCTCTTTAAGCTGATCCAACAACCGGTTGGTAAAACGATAATATCGCGTGGGAAATTGTTCAACGCCTTGCTCGGTCAGGTAATAAATCAATCTTGGCCGGCCAACGCCGTGGCGTTCTTCTTCAGCCGCGATCAAGCCGTCGGCCAACATGCCCTTAAGGTGATGGCGAACTGAAATCGAATTAATGCCAACCGCATCTGCAAGCTCATTGATGGTCGAGCGAGGATTATTCAGAAGCATTTGCATGATTCGGTCTCTTGTACTTTTCATTAGTATTCCCATCGATCAATTATTTATGGATTCGGTTGCCAGCCAGAGTATATCAAAGCAGGATAAAATTGTCAATAAATAAGAAAATTATCATAAATATTGACCCTTTTACCGCGTTGTGCTATAATCGGCGGCGGTAGAAACGAGGCTCGGTAATCGATTGGAGATTGAAACAAATCTCTTTCATTAACAACAATTATCCGTAAGGAGTAAGTCTTCGATGTCTGATTTAGTCATCCGAAAGTTAAGGGTTGGAATAGGCGGCAAGGAAATTCTCAAAGGAGTGGATCTTTCACTGCCAAAGGGTGAAATCCACGCTATCATGGGTCCAAACGGCACTGGAAAATCTACTTTAGCTTATACCCTCATGGGACATCCAAGCTACGAAGTAATCGACGGCGAGGTAATCTATAAGGGCGAGAACATCCTGGGGATGAAGCCGGACGAGCGCTCGCGCAAAGGTATTTTCCTGGCATTTCAATATCCAGTTGCTATTCCAGGCGTGACGGTTGCTAATTTTTTGCGGACGGCAGTCAATGCCCGCAGGCGTGCGGTCAATCCTGAGGATAAAGGCATGGCTGTCCCTGAATTTCGGAAGTTATTAAAATCCAAGATGGATTTGCTTAAAATCGATCCTGCGTTTGCGGGGCGCTACCTTAACGACGGCTTCTCTGGCGGCGAGAAGAAACGCGTTGAAATCCTGCAAATGGCAGTGCTGCAGCCTGAAATTGCTATCCTGGATGAGACCGACTCGGGATTAGATATTGACGCACTCCGTATTGTATCGGAGGGGGTTAATGCCCTGCGCGGACCAGACCTGGGTGTTCTTGTGATCACGCATTACCAGCGTATCCTGAACTACATCAAGCCGGATGTTGTGCATGTGATGATGGGCGGTCGCATTGTGGAAACGGGCGGTCCTGATCTGGCGCTGCATCTCGAGGAGCACGGATACGATTGGGTGCGAGAAAAGGTTGAAAACGGCTCGGCGCCGGCATGATCTCCCCTGCCGGGAGGCTGATTTATTAAGTTGAGGAGAATAGGCATGAGTACAGATCCGAAGACGGATTTTTTGGAAGACCTCGGGCAGTACCGCTACGGATTCCGTGATCCAGACGTTTCGGTGTTCAAGACCCGCAAAGGCCTGGATGAAGAGGTTGTACGCCAAATTTCCGCCATGAAGGGCGAACCGGAATGGATGCTGGAATACAGATTAAAGGCGCTCCGAAATTACATGCAACGACCGATGCCCACCTGGGGCGCTGATCTTTCCGGTTTGAACCTGGATGAGATTGTTTACTACGTCAAACCGGCTGAGATGGAAGGGCGCTCGTGGGATGACGTGCCTGATTCGATCAAGCAAACCTTCGATCGACTTGGCATTCCGGAAGCTGAACAGAAATTTCTGGCAGGCGTCGGCGCGCAGTATGAGTCCGAGATGGTTTATCACAGCATTCAGGAACATCTCCAGCAGCAAGGCGTGATCTTCTTGAGCATCGAGGAAGGGCTGCGCCAGCATCCCGACCTGTTTCGCCAGTATTTTGGCACCGTCGTTCCTATTGAGGATAATAAATTCGCAGCGCTTAACAGCGCGGTCTGGTCAGGCGGCTCATTTGTCTATGTGCCTAAAGGCGTGAAGGTGGACCTGCCGCTGCAAGCGTACTTCCGCCTGAATGTTGCCAATATTGGTCAATTCGAGCGGTCAATTATCATCGCTGACGAAGGTTCGCAGGTTCATTATGTCGAGGGCTGTACCGCGCCAACTTATACGACCGATTCATTTCACAGCGGCGTGATCGAGATCGTGGTTAAAAATGGGGCACGGATGCGCTACACAACCATCCAGAACTGGTCAACCAACGTGTACAACCTGGTCACACAACGGGCTTTGGTCGAGGAAAACGGCACGATGGAATGGGTGGACTGCAACCTGGGTTCGAAAGTAACCATGAAGTATCCTTCCTGCTATCTCAAAGGAACAGGCGCGCGCGGTGAAATCCTGTCGGTGGCTTTCGGCGGATCCGGTCAATGGCAGGACGCCGGCGGCAAGGTGATCCACTTTGCCTCGAACACCAGCAGCAAGATCACCTCCAAGTCGATCAGCAAGAACGGCGGGCGCGTATCTTACCGCGGTTTGGTGAAGGTGTATAAAGGCGCGGAAAACGTCCGCTCGAGCGTTGTCTGCGATGCCCTGCTACTTGATCCGCACTCACGCTCAGACACTTACCCAACGATCGAGATCGACGAAGAGGATGTTACTGTTGGGCATGAAGCCTCTGTCTCGAAGGTTGGCGAAGAGCAGTTGTTCTATCTGATGAGTCGCGGCTTGAGCGAAGAGGAAGCCACCACGATGGTCGTTTCGGGCTTCATCGAACCACTGGTCAAAGAGCTGCCAATGGAATACGCTGTGGAAATGAACCGCCTGATCCAATTACAGATGACTGGCTCAGTAGGATGATCGCTATTCCTCATCTTGAGAGATCCATGAAAGAAACCACCTGATGACAAAAGAGACTTCATTCACTGTTACCCGCGCCCGTCACAGGGAAGAACCTGTTCGTAAGGAATTCGCTTTCATCAAAGAAATGGCGCGCATCGACGGTCTGAGTACGACGATCCAACAGTATCGCCGTGACGCCTGGGAGGCATACCAATCGTTGAAGATGCCTACCAGCAAGGATGAAGCCTGGCGCCGCACAGATCTACAACGTCTGCCCGCGGATGAATTCCATTTACCCGAGCGCAATCAGTATCTAGACCTGACACCCTTACCCGGAGATCTGATGAAGCCGGTCGCGGATAAGGAGCATGGCGGTATAGTACTCCTGATGCCAGGTGGCGCGCAAGCGAGCCTGTCGAAGCCTTTGACCGATCAAGGCGTTGTATTCACTAATCTGCAGACTGCCGAAAAGCAACACCCTCAGATTATCGATCGAGTGATCGGAAAAGTTGTTCGACCAGCGGAAGGGAAATTCGCGGCGCTGGCAGGCGCTCTGGCTGATACAGGTTTGCTGCTCTATATTCCGCGCGGGGTTAAACTCACGCAACCATTGCACAGCATCCTTTGGGGTCCCGGGATGGGATTAGCCCATATTTCGCACCTGATAATCTGGCTGGAGGAGGGAGCTTCCGCAACATATGTTCATGAATATGCCTCGCCAAATGAGGAAAAATCTTCCTTCCACGCTGGCATTGTCGAGATTTATGTTGGTCAGGGCGCTAACTTGCAGTTTGTCGAATTACAATCGTGGGGAGAAAACGTCTGGAATGTCACCCATGAGCGCGCGAGGGTTGAACGTGACGGGCATATCGACTGGGTCTTTGGCGCAATTGGCGGCAAGTTGACCAAGAACTTTACCGACCTTGACCTGGTAGGTCCTGGCGGCGTTGGGCGTATGTCCGGATTCTACTTTACCGACGGCAGGCAACACCTGGATTACGACTCTCAGCAAAATCACCTCGCGCCGCAAACAACCAGCGATCTGCTTTTCAAAGGCGCATTGATCGATGCCAGCCGCGTCGTTTGGCAGGGCATGATCTATGTAGCTCCAAACGCACAAAAAACCGACGGTTACCAGGCAAATCGCAATCTTGTGCTCAGCAAAAATGCTCGCGCCGATTCGATCCCCGGGTTAGAGATTCTTGCGGATGATGTGCGCTGCTCACACGGCGCGACGGTCGGCAAGATCGATCCAAATGAGGTGTTTTACCTTCAAACGCGCGGCATTCCCAAAATTGAAGCTGAGAAACTGATTGTGGAAGGATTCTTCGATCCAATCATGCAACGGATTCCCTTCGAAGGTGTCCGTAACCGATTCCAGGAATCGATTCATAAAAAGATGTCCAGTTTCCTCGGATAAGCAACGTCTAATTAATTGGGAAAAGATTATCCGGAAAAAACGCTATCCTGAATTGAAAAGGTGATATAGAATGCCTATGATAAAGATACCAGAATCTACTATTGAAGAAATTAGAAAGCATCGTGATGGAGAAAGACCGATGAGCAATATCCCATTCATGCATCCGCCTGAGCCCGAATCGACCTATGAGGTAGGTAATACGGTAGAAGTATATTGCGATCATGAAAAGGGCGGGCAGCGCGTGCGCGGTTGGCTGAAAGGGATTGTTGTGCAAGTGGATGTGAAGATGGTTGCTGTCCAATTTCGCACCAATGTATTTTTAACCGACGGTTGGATGGTGCCGGATCATATTCTGTGGTACCCACAGCATTCAGCCAACATCCGTTTTCCCGAAAAGAAATCCTCCCGTTCTGGGAAGTCCAATCAAGATTGATCCCAGCGGATAAACGCAACCATTACAGGTTTTCGATATGAATCCTTTGACTGTAAACCTGCTGGATCTTCAAACGATCCGCGAGCATTTCCCTGTTCTTAATCGTGAAGTCAAACCAGGCGTAGGTCTGATTTATCTCGATTCAGCCGCGACCTCTCAAAAGCCGTTGCCGGTTATCCAGGCAATGAGCGCATATTATGAGCGTACGAACGCCAACATCCACCGCGGGGTACACAAGCTGGCTGAAGAAGCGACCGCCATGTTCGAAGAATCGCGGGAAAAAATCGCTCGTTTTATTGGAGCAAAACGCCCGCGAGAGGTCATTTACACCCGTAACACGACCGAATCGATCAACCTTGTCGCATACTCGTGGGGGCGTAAGAATCTGAATCCGAGCGACCTGATTATCCTTACCGAGATGGAACATCATTCGAATCTGGTTCCCTGGCATATCCTCGCGGAAGAAAAGCAAATACGCCTGGAATTCATCCCGGTGACCGATCGAGGTTTACTTGATTTGGACGCGTATAAGAAATTGCTCAGTTTTGGTCCAAAACTGGTCGCGTTCACGCACATGTCGAACGTGTTAGGAACGATCAATCCGGCGCGCGACATGGTAAGTATGGCGCATTCTGCTGGTGCGCTGGTGTTGATCGATGGCGCTCAATCTGTCCCGCATTTGCCAGTCAATGTGGTGGATCTTGACGTGGATTTTCTGGCATTTTCTGCGCATAAGATGTTGGGACCGACCGGCATTGGCGCGCTCTATGGTAAAGAAGCTCTTTTAGATGCAATGCCGCCCTTCCTGGGCGGAGGGGATATGATCCGCAAGGTGTATCTGCGCAGCTTTACTCCGAACGATCTGCCGCACAAATTCGAGGCTGGCACGCCTGCCATTGCGGAGGCAATTGGTTTTGGCGCGGCAGTCGATTATCTCACCGGCCTCAGCATGGTGAGCATCGCTCGGCACGAACAGGAAATCATCAGCTATGCCCTGGAGAGGTTATCCGGAATCGAAGGACTGCGCGTGATCGGTCCTGCGGCGGAATTCAAGGGTGCGGTCGCTGCTTTTACTCTGAACGGAGTGCATCCTCACGATGTTGCCCAAATATTGGACAGCCAGGGAATCGCGGTGCGGGCTGGTCATCATTGCGCCATGCCGCTGCACGACCGGTTCAAGCTGCCAGCAACGACCCGGGCAAGTTTCTACATCTACAATACGAAGGAAGAAGTCGATAAACTGATCAGTGGACTTGGGCAGGTCAAAAAAATCTTCGGCTAGATGGAAACCGCATGGACGATTTGTATCGCGAGCTGATTATCGAACGTTATAAGGAACCCTATTACCGCGGCGAGTTGGATCCCCATGATATCTCCTTCGAGGATGAAAATCCTCTCTGCGGCGATCAGATCCGCATCGATTTACGGTTGGATGAGCATGGTGTGGTCAAAGAAGCAGCCTTCAGCGGTCACGGCTGCGCCATATCGCAGGCTTCCGCGGATCTGTTGATCGAATCGATCATCGGCAAGAACGTCGCTGAGGTCAAAGAACTGGGTAAACAACACGTTCTAGACTTGATCGGCATCGAATTAGGTCCAGTGCGTTTGAAATGCGCATTACTGCCGTTGAAGGTGTTGAAAGCCGGCGTGTACGGATTGGGAGAGGCGAGCGATCGTCTGGTGGAGGATTGAGGGGATGACCAGTGAATACGACCTGTCGGGCTACACTTTTTATGCGGTGGCTACGCTGAGTGATTTGCCGGAAGGCGAGCGGTTATTCCTGGAAATCGGCGAAATTTCTATCGTAGTATTGAATATCGCTGGTAAGATCTTCGCGATTGGCGACATTTGCACCCACGATAATGGCCCGCTTGGCGATGGTGAGATCGATGGATGCGAGATCATTTGCCCTCGGCACGGCGCGCGTTTCGACATCCGCACCGGCGAAGCGACAAGGCTGCCGGCGGTGACCGGCATACCGACTTACCCGGTCAGGATCACAGAGGACGATATCGAAATTGGGGTGCCGGATAGATAAATATTGACCGCGCTGATCCACTGACATGTGACGATCGCGTCGGTCTCCTGACCGCGCGCAATTATCATCGCGATGATCGGTCGATCTTCGTACTCGGTCTAGAGACTGGAAGGAGCAGGTTCCTACCCGTTATTATTCGGCGCACAGCCAAACGCGCCGACAATACGCAAGATGTCGAACCCCTCGGCGTAATGCCTCTCGCAGATCGCTCCGTTGCGTACCAGGGTAGCGCGGGTGACCTCTGGATCGAAATAGTACCGGTCAGTGTATGTGCCGTACTTACCCAACGCGGCTATTTTCTTTTCCACATCCGCTTCACTGACCTCGACGAGGAAACTGGGAAAAAAACCATAGCTGGAGCGGATCACGTCATAGCCAAGCACGCTGGTGCCGCGGAAAGCGCGCAGAGCTTCTTCCGTCACCGTCTGATGATCCTGATGGATGTCGGCCTGGGTATGGACGAAGATAATATCCGGCTTGAAGCTGCGATTAATTTGGATCATGTATTCCAGGATTTCCTGGCGAAAATGCGGAAACCGGCGCGTTTCAAAGGTTCCCAAAGCAATATTTTCCCTGGTAACTCCAAGAATTGCCATGGCTTCGTAGTGTTCCTCAACCAGATCGATCAATTCCGGATTCTTCTGATTATCCGATAGAGTTGCGCAGAAGATCTCAGTTTTTGCGGCGATATGCGCGATAAGCGCGCCGCAACCAATCTCGATATCGTCTGGGTGAGCGCCGAGGAATAAAACTCGTTGCCCGAAGAAGGTCAGGTCTTGTTTACTCATGGCTATTTGATAGCGAGAATGCCGCCGACGACTTTCGTCATCACCAATTTGCCGTCTTGCTGCAGGCGCCGTTCTGCCACGGTTTCGATTTGAGTCATTATGCGGTGAAAATCCGCTTTGTTCTTGAAAAAGCTCTTCCATAGTTTGCGGTCTTCCGATAGCGAAGCGCGGGTGTATTCAACAAAGGGTCCAACCTCATCGAAGGTTAGTGGATTATTAAATTTATGCAGTTTAACCTTAGAAAATTGGGATTTAATCTCAGCGTAGATTTCGCTGTCGTAACGCGAAGAACCTGGCATAGGCGGGATTGGCAAATTTGTGGCTTCCTTGATGATGTCGTAGAATAATTGCTTATTTTGGCGCATGGGACCCGAGGTGAACAAAACACCGCCCGTTTTGAGTACTCGATGCATCTCGCGGATGGTGAACGGGATATCCTCAGCATAATAAATCGCGAAGCAGCAGGATATCAGATCGAATTGCTTGGATTCTTCACGGAATGGCTTGTTGAAATCCATTTCTTTAAAATGGATGTTTGCGCCGCGTTTCTGATTCTCAAGACGCGCCTGTTCTAACAGGTCCAGGTTGACATCGCCTCCCGTTATATCCGCTTGCCCGTGTAGATGGTCGTAATATGAAAAGCATTGCTTGCCAGCGCCGCAGCCGATATCGAGAATCTTATGGCCGGGTTTGAGCGGCAATAATTCGAGCATCCATTCATCGATATTGCGGCTGCCATATTTCGAGTGGATATCGATCCTTTTTAAAAGGTCGCTGGTGGTTTCTTTGTAATCGTATTTCATGATCCCTCGCTTCGCTGATTGGTCAGCTAAGTATAAAAGGTTGCTCTGGAATGTCAAGATTTGTTCAGCAACAGGTTCAGCTTAAATCACAGAGATCATCTGGTAGAATCAGAAATCTCTATCGGGAGGCTCACGGCTTGAAACATCGTTCACGGAAAACGATCCTGCGCTCCGCTGCTTTATTATTCATTTTGATTGCGGTGGGGATTTCCGTTTTCCAATATTCCCGATACAAACAGAGCGCGGATGTCCTGCCGGATGGATCGGCGTGGGGCGGGGTAGATGTTGGGGGATTGAGCCGTGCAGATGCGTATGGACGAATACAAGCGGTCTATTCCCGGATGGTTGAATTGCGCTACCAGGGGGCTGCGATTCATGCATCAACGAAAGACCTGGGCTTGAACGTCAAACCCATGCCCGAGGGCAGCTATCATCCCGAACAATCTTTCTGGGATTATTTATGGAATAATCCTGCCAGTGCGTTGGATATCCATCTCGAATTAGAAATCGATCAAAATACTCTGCGGACTTATCTGACCGAGCAGGTGGCTGCCCGTTACGACCGATTCCCAGCCGCTCCGCGCCCGCTAGCAGATAGTACCCGCTTCGAAATCGGCCAGTCAGGCAGTCGATTGGACGTGGAGGCGTCGATCGAAAAGATCCAGGCGCAGATTCACTCATCGGAAATCAATCCTATCGACTTGGTTGTGCATGATTTGCCTGCAGCCGCCCCTGACCTTGAAAATTTAGAAATATTCCTCAAGCAAAAAATCGACCAGGCTGGCTTCAACGGCATCGCGGAAATTTCCATGGTCGATCTTAAGGACGAGCGCGCACTGCACTTCGCTTACCGCGCAGGCCTGGACTTGCCTGAAAATATTGCCTTTTCCGCCGCAAGTACGATCAAAATACCGATTCTGGTTTCTGCTTTGCGACGCGTCACAGAGCCGGTGCCAGCTGAGGTGGATAATCTGATTGTGCGCATGATGGCGCTATCAGAAAATCCGCCGGCGGATCAGTTGATGTCGCAAGTGATCGGAGGGGAACTCGCCCCGCTCAGCGTCACGGACGATATGCAAAAACTAGGCCTGCAGGACACCTTCCTGGCAGGCTATTTCTACCTGGGAGCGCCGTTGCTGCAACTGTACGAAACGCCGGCAAATACACGTCAGGATGTGACCACGTCGCCGGATATCTACAACCAGACGACTGCCGGGGATATGACGGTGTTGATGCAAGCCATTTATCAATGCGCCAAGGAAAACAGCGGCTTGCTGGTGAATACCTTCCCTGGTGATATGACCCAAGCAAAGTGTGAAACCCTGTTGAAAGTGATGGCGCAGAATAAAATTGGCGTGCTGTTCGAGGCGGGTGTGCCGGATGGCACAGTGGTGGCGCATAAACACGGTTGGACTGAGGAATCAGACGGGTACCTGCACTCGATCAGCGACATTGGCGTGATCTATGCTAAAGAAACGGACTATCTGCTGATCGTCTTTCTATATGACACCAATCAATTGTTGTTCGATCCTGCCAATCGATTAATGGCGCAATTGTCTCAGGTAGTTTACAACTACTTCAATCCTAACAACCAGATCGATTGGTTGTTTGGACCGATTGGTTATCGTTAAACTTGCTATCAACAGATGCGGGGGAGCATCTCGCCGGCGAGCATATCCAGGATGCGGGTCCCGCCGATCGAGGTGCGCAGTAAAACCCTTCCAGCAGGGGCGGCCTGGACCTTGCCAATGACCGCTGCATTACGTCCATAAGGATGCTGCTGCAAGGCGTTCAAGGCTGCATCGGCTTCATCCGGAGCAACGATGACAATCACCTTGCCCTCATTAGCAATGTAAAGCGGGTCGAAGCCGAGCATTTCACTGGCTGCGCGAACAGCCGGCTGGATTGGGATGGTCTTTTCATCCAGGAGGATGCAGGCATTGGATTGCAAGGCAATTTCGTTCAGGGTGGTCGCCAGCCCGCCTCGGGTCGGGTCGCGCAATACATGGGTATGCGGCGCGGCTGCCAGCAATTGCTGGATCATCTTATTCAACGGCGCGACATCGGAAACAACCTCGGTTTCGAAACCCAATTCGCCGCGGGCAGCCAGCACCGCGATACCATGGTCGCCAAGATTGCCTGAGATGATCACAACATCATCGGGTTTGGCTTGATCACCAGCGATCCTGTGTCCGCCTGTAATCCAGCCAATGCCCGATGTGGTGATAAAGATGCCATCCGCCTTGCCTTTTTCCACCACTTTCGTATCCCCCGCGACAACCTGGATTTCCGCCTCTGCAGCCGCAGCTTGCATCGACGCCAGAATTTTAACTAGCGAGGCAATTGGGAAACCTTCTTCAAGGATAAAGCCTGCAGTTATGTAGAGCGGCTGCGCGCCGGACATGCTGACATCATTGACTGTGCCACAAACTGACAGCCGGCCAATGTCACCGCCAGGGAAGAACAACGGCGAAACAATATGCGCGTCAGTCGAGACTGCCAGTTGTCCATCCTTTGAAATGGATGGTGGTATACCAACCCGGGCAAAATCATTTCCTTCAGACAATGGGGGATTGCTCAGGTAGGGTTTAAAGAATTTTTCGACCAAATCACGGGTTAATCGCCCGCCGCTGCCATGGCCTATGACAATCTGGTCGTCGTGGCGCAGCGGCATTGGGCATACCGGTCCTTCCATGTTTGGGAGTGGTGAATCAGCGCTCATGAGCAACTCTCATAATCAAGTTTCTAACCGGCTGTAGCGGTAATAGGCTGAACAGGCGCCTTCAGCGGACACCATTGGCGCGCCAAGCGGCGAGGATGGGGTACACACCCTGCCAAAGGCGCTGCAATCGCGCGGTTTTTTCAGTCCCTGCAAGATTTGCCCTGCGATGCATAATGGCGATTCCTCAGTCTGGATGTGCCCAACCTGGAAGCGATTTTCAGCGTCGTATGGCTCGAATTCGGGTCGCAAGCCCCAGCCGCTAAGTGGAATCATGCCGATACCCCGCCAGTTGCGATCAACCGGCTGAAAGACACGCTCAATGATCTGCTTTGCTGCAGGATTGCCTTCAGCCTGAACAACGCGTGGATAGGCGTTCTCAACCGCGACCGCGCTGCTTTCTAACAGCCTGATCACAGCCAGGATGCCTTGAACCAGATCGAGCGGCTCGAAACCAGTGACTGCCATGGGTACCTGGTATTGCTCCGCAAGCGGTTTATATTCGTTGTAACCCATAACTGTACAGACGTGACCGGCAAGAAGAAAGCCTTGCACGCGGTTACCCGGCGAACCAAGGATGGCATGCATCGCCGGCGGCACGCAAACCTGTGAAACCAGTACCGAATAATTTTGCAAACCCAACGAGTGTGCCTGCAGCACGCTCATGCCGTTGGCTGGAGCAGTCGTTTCGAAGCCGATGGCAAAGAAAACAATTTGTTTATCCGGGTTTTCCTGGGCGATTTTGACCGCATCCAGCGAGGAATAAACCACTTTGACCTTACCGCCCGCAGCTCGCACGGAAAACAGATCTTTGTGAGAGCCGGGGACGCGCAGCATATCTCCATAGGAGCAGAAGATCACATCCGGGCGGGAGGCGATTTCGAGCGCTTTATCAATCAACTCGAGCGGCGTGACGCACACCGGGCATCCCGGACCGTGAACGAGCTCGATCTCATGCGGGAGTAGCTGATCGAGCCCATACTGCATGATAGCATGCGTCTGGCCGCCGCAAATTTCCATCAACACCCAGGGACGGGTGACTGTTCGCTGTATCTCGTGGATGACACCGCGTACCAGATCTTCATCTCGATAGGATTGGGTCAGATGGGTCAATTCCATTTGGACATCCAATTAGCTGGTCGAATCTGACACAGAATTTTCTGCTTCCGGATTGTCCAGTTCAGCTGCCAGCGTGCCGATTTCACCCAATAACTTGAGTGTTTCGAGCGCGTCTTCCTCGTCGATTAAATTAAGCGCAAATCCGGCGTGGATAATGGTATAGTCGCCGACCTTGGCTTCCGGCAGAAAATCGACGCAGGCTTCACGTACCACGCCGCCAAAATCGATGCGCGCCATATGCAGCCCTGCATTTTCGTAAAGCTCAATGATCTTTCCTGGCACACCTAAGCACATTATTTTACTCTCCTCTCAGGAGCGTCCTTCTACGGCGAATGAGGCAATCAGTGCCTGACCAAGCGCGATACCGCCGTCATTGGCAGGAACCTGCCGGTGAGTCAAGACAGTATAACCGTCATTTTCTAGAAGTGGAATTGTTTTGCTAAAAAGAGTCATATTCTGCCAGACGCCTCCACTCAGACAGACAGTTTTAATCGAAGTAGAGGATGTAACTACCTGGCAAATTCTCAACACCAGGCGGGCAATCCCGTTATGAAAACGCGCGGATATCGTTGCTCTAGAAATATGAGCCTGCATATCTGTGATTATTTGCTGCCACATAGGCGCGGGGTCGATTTCACCGTGTTGGTAGTCGAACATATAGAAGCCAGGCTCATCTGGATCAGCGACATTTTCCAACTCGATAGCTGCTTGCCCTTCGTACGTTGCCGTCTGACGGACCCCGATCAATGCTGAAACGGCATCAAACAGCCTGCCCATGGACGAAGTCAACGGCGCATTCACGCCTTTCTCCAATTGGATATGCAATACCGACCTTTCTTCTAGCGAAAGCGATGCCGCTGGCGCAAAGGACGATTCCCAGTCCAGGCCGGCAGCCCAAAGGTGTGCCAGCGCCATCCGTGAACACCTGCGCACGGCTGCGTCGCCGCCAGGCAGCGGCGTGTATTTGAGATGGGCAAAACGGCTGTATCCCTGGTAGCCGCCTATGAGAAATTCAGAGCCCCAAATGGCGCCATCGCTGCCATATCCCGTGCCGTCAAAGCACACACCGATGACCGATTGGGTCTTATCCCAACCGTTATCTGCCAGACAGGCAGCCAGGTGGGCGTGATGGTGTTGTACTTGATAGAGCGGCAGATCCTCTGAGGCAGCGCGCGTGACCGCATAATGAGTCGCCAGGTAGTCTGGATGCAGGTCACAAGCCAGAATTTCGGGTTGGATGCGAAACAGCCTTTGAAAATGCTCAACACCTGATTCGAAGCTTTGCAAGGTCTCATAATTTTCCATGTCACCGATATGGTGGCTGAGGAAAGCGTAATGATCGCGGGTCAGGCAGAACACATTTTTTAGCTCTGCGCCTGTTGCCAGGACAGATTTAACCGGCGCCGGCAAGCGGATCGGATCGGGAGCGTATCCGCGCGCGCGGCGGATGGGATAGAGTTGATTGCGGGCGATTCGCAGGACTGAATCGTCCGTGCGCATGTGGATATCGCGGTTGTGCAGCAGGAAACCATCAGCCAATTGCGAAAGGCGGTCTCTGGCATCATTATCCTGGTATGCAATGGGTTCCTCGGCGAGATTAGCGCTGGTCATTACCAGCACTTCTGGGAAGCCGGGTTGTTTTTCCATCAAGAGCAGGTGCAACGGCGTGTAAGGCAGCATGAAGCCATAGGTATGTTGATTAATCGCGATCTGAGGCGCCAGGCAGGCGTCCGGCTTTCGTTCGAGCAGGAGGATGGGCGCTTTTTCATCGACAAGAAAAGCTCTTTCGATGTCGTTGACATAGCAATATTTCTCGATGGTTGCTAGATCCGGCGCCATCAGCGCAAAAGGTTTATCGCTGCGTTTCTTGCGTATGCGCAGCAGCTCGACCGCCTGCGTATTGGCGGCGTCGCAGGCAAGGTGGTAACCGCCAAGCCCTTTTGCAGCGACGATCTTTCCTTCGCATAGCCATTGCCTGGCAAGATCGAGCGCGTCATTCCCTCCCGCAAGTTGGTAACCGTTGGCTTCGAACCAGATCTGAGGACCGCAACGCGGACAGGCAACCGGCTGGGCATGAAAACGCCGATCCTGCGGATTATGGTACTCATGCGCGCAATCTTCACACATGGCAAAATCAGTCATAGTGGTCGCAGGGCGGTCGTAGGGGATATCTTTTATGATCGTAAAGCGTGGACCACAATTGGTGCAGTTGATGAAAGGATAGCGGTAGCGTCGGTCGCTGGGAGTGAACAACTCGCGCCGGCAATCCGCGCAGATGGCAACATCCGGCGACACCGGGATGAAATCGCCAGTGTATAGCTGGCTTTCGATGATTTCAAAGCGCTGGAAATGATCAGGAATGATTTCCACGACATCCATCGAATCGATGCGCGCGAGAACAGGCGGGTGATTTTTTATCCCTTCCACAAACAATTGCAACTGATGTAGAGCCCCAGAGACTTCGATTTCGACGCCGGCGGAGGTATTGCGCACCCAGCCGTTGAGGTGATTCTGGTTGGCGAGCGCGTAGATAAATGGACGGAAACCGACCCCCTGAACAATGCCGCGCACTTTGATCTTGAGCCCGGCTAACTCCTCGCTCATTTGCTCCTGTTCTGTTGAATGCGTTGGCTGATCCACTCTGCCCAGGCAGTGATGCCTTCACCTGTCTTGCACGAAACCGTAAAAGTAATCAGACCAGGATTTAGGATTTCGACGCCCTGGCGGAAGTAATCCATATTGAAGTCGATATATGGCAGTAAGTCGGTCTTGTTGACAATCAATACATCCAATCCGCGGTAGATATTGGGGTATTTGTAGGGTTTATCATCCCCTTCAGGGATGCTGGCGACCAACAGATTGATATGCGTGCCAAGGTTGAAGGCTGCTGGACAAATCAGATTGCCGACATTTTCGACAATGACCAGATCGAGCTCATTCAGCGGTAATTGCTTGATGCCTGCTTTGAGCATGACAGCATCCAGGTGGCAATCACCACCGGTGTTAATTTGCACAGCGGGCATGCCAGCAGCGTTGATTTTATCGGCATCGATCGTGACCGGCGCGGTATCGCCCTCGACCACACCTATTCGAATCCTGGGAGAGAGTGCTTCGATCGTTTTTAGGATGAAACTGGTTTTGCCTGCACCTGGTGAAGCCATCATATTGATCGAGAGTACATGGGAATCGTTAAAGGTCTGGCGGTTGATTTCAGCGACCTGATCATTAGCGTTTAATATTTTCTCCACAATGGGTATGCGAGTGCCAGACATGATTTTCTCCTAGTTAGGTTTCGATCTCGATGCTTTCGATATAAAATTCCTCGCCAGCGGTCACCTGCAATGTATAACTTTGGCATGTTGGGCAAGGCTCCAGGCGTCCTGGCATCTCAAACACTTGCCCGCAACTCAGGCATTTCATCCGGGCAGGAATACGATTGAAGTGCAGTTGAGCGCCCTGGGCAAGTGTATTTTCAGAGATCATATCCCAATAGAATTGGACTGAATCATCGACGATGCTGGATAATTGCCCAATCACCAGATGGATATCGGTTACACGACGGGCAGCAGCCTTTTCTGCATGGTTCAATGTAATCGCGAGGATCGATTCAGTTACTGCCAACTCGTGCATGCCGCAATTATAAACCAAATTACTCAATTCAGACTAGCTGTGTCTGGATTGAGGAATGGAACAGTTAAGTTGGCTCAGATGAGGAGCGCAGAAGGCGGTCCATCAACTGTAATTTTGTCATCAACATGCTGCTGGCAACCACATTTGACAATCGTCGGAAAAAAATATAGCCGACATGCCTATCCTGCTCGCAAAATGTAAACAGCTCGTTGCCCTGAAAGCATAGCAGGCGCGTATCTTTGATGGCAGTCGAAGATGCAGTACGCTGCCTGACTACCGGAGTCATTTTTGACCAGCCAATGATATCGAGCGGTTCAGCAATATAGATGCGCAGTTGCCCATGGGTTGGGACAGAAATATCTACGCTGACCTGTCCTTCCAGGATGATGTACATGTTATCAAGTTGGTCGCCTTCATTAAAAACAATATCACCCGCCTTGATCTCTATGATCGACGAGTAACTTGCTAACGTTTCGATCTGCCTATTATTTAGGTCAAGGAACCAGGGAATTGATTTTAAGATATCGATGATTTTAGTTTGATCGTCCATAAATTAATTACATAATGCCGAATTGAGTGTTCCATTTATATCATTGAACCATATCGGTTAGAAGTGTCCTCCGTCATAGATGGATTTAGCCTATTGTCATCTAATCTAATTAAGGATTGAGGTTATTTTTCTTATTAATCCAGTCAAATATCATGATAATGGCCTGTTCAGCAAGTTCAGATGTGGTTGGTGATAAAGACCTATCGAAGCCAAATTCATGCCCCTGGATGGATACCAGCAAGCCATCGATTTGTTTTTTTACAATGGTTTGCGCAAGATACAAACTGGCAGCAGGGGGTAAATGGTGTGTAAATGGAGAGTTGACATTCTCTGCTATTAACTTTTCGACGTGCAACGGCTCTTTGATGGCGCCTGTGTGCGCGTCGACGTAGCAAACCTGGTCAAATTTAGCAATCATTTCAGCCATCTCTGGTGTCAGTTGGAGCGCATAGAGAATGGTTAACCAGGGGGAACATTCGATCACCGGCTGCTCGAAAGGATCAACAGGTGGATGCCCAAGCTGCTCTAACAGCCGGTCTAAAACATGCCAGGCAACGCCGTCATCTTGACGATCGATATTTCCATAGCCGATGATTAATTTACGGTTATGCGGATCACTTTCCGATTGTGAAACAGGATTCATGGCAACACGCGCATCCAAGGGAGGTGGTATATTACAGATAAATTCAAAATATGCATGGCATGGTTGGAAACGGGCGGGTATCAACCCGCCCGTTAGTTGTTGTTTCTATTCCTTCGTTTGTGGTGAAAAGCGATTATGCATGATCACGGCTGATGGTCTGTATGATATTGCCATCCGGATCGAGAACTTCGATGACGATTGGCATTTGACCGACGGCATGGGTGGAGCAGGAGAGGCAGGGATCATGAGCGCGAATGGCTGCCTCGACCCGATTCAGCATACCTTCCTGGACATCCGGTCCATGGATATAAGTTTTGGCGACGCTATCGACTGCGTTACACATTGACCAGTTGTTATTGCCCGTTGCCACGATCAAATTCACCCGGGTAAGCTGGCCACTTTCGTTTGCCCAGTAGTGATGCCAAAGCGTGCCGCGCGGTGCTTCGATAACGCCAACGCCTTCGCCTTTGAAGTTCCGGCGCGTATTGATAATGTCAGTGCTGAGGATATCTTTATCATCCAATAGTACGCGCACATTTTCTGCTGCGTAGAGCGCTTCGATCAGCCGGGCATAATGGTAATGTAAAGTGTTTTCAATTGGCTTGCCCTGATTGAGTGATTTGAACGCTTTAAGTTCCGTGTTTGCCAGCGGCGTGGAGATTTGATCGCAGGCATTCAGGCGTCCAAGCGGGCCAACCCGGTATACACCTTGTGGAAAACCCATTTTCTTGTAATACGGGAACTTCAGATATGACCAGCTCTCGACATGCTCGGCAATATAATCTAAATAGGTGCGCCCGTCAAACAACTCGAGTTGTTTTCCATTTTTATCGATCAGGCGAATATCGCCGTCGTAGAGCTCTAATGCATTTCCTGGCTTGACCATGCTGAGGTAACCGGTTGGAAAGACAGCAAATTTGTTGATGTCATCGGCGTTCTTTTCTGCCCAACCTTTGATAATGTCGATGCCGACTTGAATTGTGGCAATCGCCTCATCTAACCCAGACAGGATTTCATCTCGTTCATCGGATTTTAGTGATTTATTCACCCCGCCAGGGACTGCAAACACGGGATGGATACGGCGTCCGCCCAGAATGCGGATGATTTCCTGGCCATATTTACGAAGATTGATAGCTTTTAGCGTCAGGTTGACATCCGCTTGAACCAATCCGACGACATTGCGTGTCGCAGGGTCAGCATCAAAGCCAAGCAGCAGGTCGGGACCCGCCAGCTCGAAGAAATGCATGCCATGGCTTTGGATGATTTGTCCCATGTGCATTAATTCTCGCAGGAGTTGGGCAGGACGCGGCGGGGGAGTACCGCAAAGATCATCGCCGGCTTTTGCAGATGCCAAATGGTGTGAAACCGGGCAGATACCGCAAATGCGAGGTGTAATGTTCGGCATTTCGAAGACCATCCGGCCTTCACAGAATTTCTCGAAACCGCGGAATTCATTGACATGCATGTATGCCCGTTCGACCTTGCCGTCGGCATTCATGTGGACGGTCACTTTAGCGTGACCTTCTATACGGGTAACTGGCTCAATCGTAATTTTTTGTGCGACCATTTTCTCTATCCTCCAACCTAGTGCCAGTTTAGTTTATCGTTCTTGATTTCCGGGATGCGTCCTTGGGCCAGTTCTGCCAGCGTGTAAAAGATCGTGTCCGCATCTGGCGGGCAGCCGGGTACAAATACATCCACAGGGACAACCTCGTGAAGCGCTTGCACGCGAGTTGGCGTGCAAAGTTCTGGATCATCCGGAATTTTGCCTCCGGAATCGGTGCTCTCCGTTTCGATATAAGCACGGCGCAGTGATTCCTCCAGGGTGAAGAAATTACGCATGGCAGGTACACCGCCAAACACCGCGCAATCGCCAAGCGCAACCAGGATTTTGCAGCGTTTTCGCATGCGGAGTGCAACTTCCTCGTTCGACGTGTTATTTATCCCGCCCTCGAGAATTCCGACATCGACGCCTTTTTCATCCGGTTCTTTCAGGTCGGTGATTGGCGTAGCGCGTAACTCCGCCAATTCGAGCACCTGGGCGATTCGCTCATCCATATCCAATAATGACATATGGCAGCCTGCGCAACCGGCCATCCAATCTGAGGCTACTTTTGGTTTTGCCATGGGTTACTCCTTCACTCCTGTAATAATCGCGCGTGGATCTCGACTGGTGAGACTCGTTTTGTTAATTCTTTGTCCCAGTTATTATTCACTCTCACGTTCAACAAGGAAGCGAATTTATTAAGGACTTCCAGGCTGGACCAAACATTTTCTGGCGCAGCCAGTGACTTTTGGGCTAACTGCAAGCGTCCGTCAGCATTGAGATAATGCCCTTCCTGCTCCAGCCAGGTTTCCACTGGTAAAACCACATCTGCCTTGGCGGTTAGTTTGGACGCATGACTTGCCAGAACGATCAGGAATGGGGATTTCTCCAATGCTCGCACCAGGCGTTCACTCGGTTGATCATCACCAAGAGCGACAACAACCGCTTTGTGACCGTTCAAAGCAAATGGCTGGTTTAAGTTGTATTGGGCTGCTGCCAGGCTGTTTGCCCCACCCTTAGGATTAAATAAGGTAGCTCCGGCGAGTTTGGCCAGGTCAAGTAAGGCACCTAATACGGCAGCATCTTTGATATTAACCAAATCATAAATGAACACAGGATTTTCCACGCCAGCAAATTGGAAGGCAGCTTCGAGCAGGGAATCTGTTGACACTCCGCATTTATGCGCCTGATCAGCGAGCGCCTGGCTGGCATCCCCGTTGTACGCGATTTTGTTCAAGCCAAGTTTGGCAACAGCAGCGCCAAGTGCTTTGACGAAAGCCATCTCAGTGCCTGGCTTTGGTGAAATTAGGCAATTGGCGAGTTCGCCCAGCTCATTTTTTGCTGAATCGACGACGATCAAGCGCTTCCCACTTTGTAATGTACGGCGGATGAAGAAGCCGGCAACCTCATGTTCGTCGATCAAGTTTGCGCCAAAGACGATGTAGCTGCCCGCTGAGTGTAGGTCGTCAAGCGATCCTTCGAACGGTTTTCCAATTTCTGCTGCGAATTGGCTAACTGATGCGGTGAATTTGCCCTCATCCAGCGAGGTGACCATAGTGCTCTTGAATCCATCGGAGAAGACCTGTTTGAACCGGTAAAGCGCTTCAGCCGGCAGCCGGTCAGAAGCAAGCGCGGCCACGTTACTGCCTGCTTGCCCGATGAGCGGTTTTAGTTTTTGAATTGTAAGACCGAGAGCTTCTTCCCAACTGGATGATTTCAGTTCTCCGTTCTCGCGGACAAACGGCGCGGTGATGCGCTCTCGATCATCCTCAAGCGGAAGATACCGCCCAACCTTGCAGAGGACGCCTTGATTGATCGGAGCATCCCAATCGCCGTCAATACGTACAAGCTGTCCGTCGCGGGTTTGCACATCCACGCCGCAGCCGAGCGAGCAGCCGATGCAGACGGTTTGATGGTGCTCGACGATTTCCGAACGGCCGCGATAAGCGCTGCGCCGGTCGATCAATGCGCCGGTCGGGCAGACCTGAACGCAAGATCCACAGGATACACAGGTGCTCTCTCCAAGCGGAACGTTTAGATCAGCGATGATGAAGGTTTTTGCGCCACGTTCTTCGACGCCGAGCGTATTTACACCTACCAGCTCGGAGCAAGCGCGGATACAGCGCCTGCAGAGAATACAGCGGTTATGCTCGAGGATAAAATACGGGTGCGATGCATCCACTGGGTAAGGCTGCCAGTTTGGTTGAAGCGGCCAGTGGGTCATGCCTTCACGGTAGGCGGAATTTTGCAGCTCGCAGTCTCCGTCGGCTACCTGGCAGTACGGGCAGAAGTGATTGCGCTCGCTGAATATCAGCGTGAGTACAAACTTCCGCGCATCCTGCACCTTCGACGTGTTGGTGCGCACGACCATGTTGTTTGAAACCGGGATTGTGCATGCGGATTGCAGGGTTCGAAATCCGTCGATTTCTACCATGCACAGGCGGCAGCCGCCGAACGGCGTCAAATGAGGATGGTCGCACAACGTTGGGATCTCGATTCCTGCCTGGCGCGCGGCGTTCAAGACGGTGGTGCCTTCTTTTACCTCAACTGATTTGTTATCGATTGTGACTGTGACCATTCGTTAATATCTCCTTCACGAAAGTGCTGAGACCGCAAGTTGATTACTCAGGTGAAAATGGGACAGCGATTCATGTTTAAGCATTTGATTTCGCCGTTTGATTCCGCAAGTAGATGAACCAATAGAGCAGTCCAACAAGAACTGAACCGCCGATAATGTTGCCGATCGTGACTGGCAGCAGGTTCCTGACCAAGAAGCCGTACAGGTTTAGATCGGGCAGACTGGCCGCGGTGAGCCCGCTGGCAGTGACAGCTGATAGCTCCCAAAACGATGGCAGAGCGTATGATTTGATCATCATCGCGATCGGAATGAAATACATGTTTGCCACGCTGTGTTCAAAGCCGCAGGCGACAAAGGCAGTGATGGGCGGGATGATCGCGAGGATCTTATCGCTGGTGGATCGAGCGCTGAAGCATAACCAGACTGCCAGGCAAACCAGCGCATTACACATGATACCGAGTGCAATCGCCTGGAGCGGTTCTAGATTAACCTTGGAATTGGCAATGTTCAATGCAGCGACGCCAACAACCCCGCCGCTGAAAGTATATTGCTTGGAGATGAACATCACAATCGCCGTTGCTATAGAACCAACCAGGTTTCCCAGATAAACGATACCCCAATTACGCATTAAATCACCAAAGGAAATTTTTCGGTTGGTGTAAGCAATGGACATTAGAGTATTGCCCGTAAATAGCTCCGCTCCGCCTACAATGACCAAAATCAATCCTAATGAGAAAACCAATCCAGCGAGAAGACGGGTGACGCCATAAGGGAGTGTAGATCCGGCCACAACGGTAGTGGAAATAATGGCTCCCAAGCCAATAAATGCGCCAGCCAGCACTGCGAGGGCAAACATCGAGCCAAAAGGCAGGGCAGCTTTCTTAACGCCGACCATTTCCGCTTTGGCTGCCATTTCTGGCGGGAGGAGTGCGTCAATTTGATTCAGAGTACTTTGACCGTCCATTGCTCACATCCAACTTCTCTTAAGTTACCGGCTGTTTGATTTTACATACGCCTGCCGGGCAAACCTTTAGACGAATGTGTGCTTCTACTTCGGGGCGGAAATAGGTGAGAATGTCGCGCAATGGCGTGCCGGCAGTCTGTCCCAGTCCGCAATGGGAGAGTTCGTACAGGTTTGTACTTAACTCCATCAACCAGTTGAGGTCGATCAGAGTGCCCTGTCCCTGAGAAATCCTATCGAGTATCTCGTAGGCACGGTTGGTGCCTATCCGGCAAGTGTTGCATTTACCGCATGATTCGCGGCGGAAGAATTGCAGCAGCACTTTTGCTAGATCGACCACGCAGGTGTCTTCGTTGCAGATCAACAGCGCGCCGGAACCTAGGGCTACGCCGGCTTTATTGAAAGAGTCAAAATCCATTGGAGTATCTTGCAGCGATGCGGGGATGATCGAACCGCTCGAGCCGCCGGTTTGAGCCATTTTGAAAGCAGCCCCATTTTTCATGCCTTTCGCGTAAATGGCGATCACTTCGCGCAAGGTGATGCCCATCGGCACTTCGATCAAACCAGTGCTGTTGACGTTGCCAAGAATGGTATATACCTTTGTCCCCGGGCTGCTTTTCGTGCCAAAGCTGCGATACCAATCTGCGCCATTGAGCAAAATAGGCGGGACGTTTGCCAGGGTTTCGACATTGTTGACCAGGGTGGGTTTTCCCCACAAGCCGTCGGTTGTGGGGAATGGCGGGCGAGGTCGCGGCTGTCCGCGGTTGCCTTCGATCGATTCGATCAGCGCAGTCTCTTCACCGCAGATGTATGCGCCTGCGCCGCTGTGGATATACAAATCGAAATTAAAATTAGTGCCAAAGATCTTTTCCCCGAGGAAGCCCATCTCCCGAGCTTGCAGGATAGCTGCGCGCAGTCGTTCCTGGGCCAGCAGATATTCGCCGCGGATGTAGATATAACCCTCATCGGCGCCAACCGCATAACCCGCAATTGCCATTGCTTCAACGATCGAATGAGGATCTCCTTCGAGGATCAGTCGATCTTTAAAGGTACCAGGCTCAGATTCGTCTGCGTTGCAGATCACATACTTCTTGGCTGACGTTTCTCTGGCGACGAAACTCCATTTCAATCCGGTTGGAAAACCGGCGCCACCACGCCCAAGCAGACCGGATTTTTTGATCTCTGCGATCACCTCATCCGGGGTCATCTCGCTGACAGCTTTTCCTAGACTGCTGTAGCCATCCTGAAGGATGTAATCTTCGATGCTGTTGGGATTAATGATCCCTGCGCGGCGCAGGAGGATGCGTTGTTCAGCCGGCAATGTGCCTTTTCGGGCATTCACCCAGGCGATGCGGCCTGACATCTCGCGGACAGGCGCCTGCAACTCTTCGACAATTCTGCCTTTGTACAGATGCTCCTCGACCAGATGATGTACATCTTTGGACGATACCGGTCCGTAGATGACCGCTTCGGGATAAATGATGACAAACGGCAGCGCATCGTGCCTGCCGACGTCGCCAATCATCGTGAGTGAAATTTCATCTTCCAGCCCAAAAGCTTTTATTTCTGCCTGCAGGTCTTCAAAGACTTTGCCTGCCCCGCGTTCCATACTAAACGGGTCGCTGGATACCAAGACCATTGAACGGATTGTTTTCATTGGTCGCCACCTCCTAGCTGTAGTGGGAGAGAATTTCGGGAATCCGATCGGGATCCACATTGCCATAGATATCATCGTCAATGACGATGACCGGACCGACGCCGCAAACACCGAGACAACTGGTTGTTAGCAGGGTCCATTTACCATCCGGGCTGGTTTCTTCAGGTTTCAACCGCAGTTCGTTCTGAAGCGCTTCCCATACCTGTCTGCCGCCAACTACATGACAGGGCGCGCTCTCACAAAACTGAACCACGTGGCGTCCGCGAGGCTTGGTAGAGAGCATCTGATAAAAGCTGGCCACAGATAGCAATTGGCTTTTTGGTTCCTTCAATCGACGGCTGATCTCTTCGAGCGCTTCTGCAGGAAGATACCCCAGTGCACGATTGACGTCGGTGAGGATGGGGATTAATTCATCCCGGCTCGTCCCATGCGCCCGGATTGCGGCTTCGACCGCTTCTTTAGCGCGATTTCCATTTTTGGCTTCCACGGACATTCCGTTCCTCCTGTTCAACTAATTCCCTGTGATTATCACCATTCCAAGGGAAAAACCCTGACGATCCTTATTCAATCCGAACAGCGTTAAAATTACAAACCTGCATGCAAATACCACAACGTATGCAGACATCGGGATCGATAATGTGGGTGTGGCGCCGTTCGCCGCTGATGGCGTTGACCGGGCAATTCCGCGCGCAGACGGTGCAGCCTGTGCAGGCTTCCTCAGATATCTCATAGCGAATCAGCGCGCGGCAAACCTTCGCAGGACAGCGTTTTTCGAAAATGTGAGCCTCGTATTCATCGCGGAAGTATTTCAGGGTGCTGACGACCGGGTTTGGCGCTCCCTGACCTAATCCGCAGAGACTATTTGTGCGGATTTCCTGACAGAGCATTTCCAGCGTGTCAAGGTCTTCTCGAACGCCTTTACCTTCGCAAATTCTGGTTAAAATCTCGAGCAGCCGGCGAGTTCCAACCCGGCAAGGAGTACATTTACCGCAGCTTTCGTCCTGGGTGAAATCCATGAAGTAGCGGGCAATATCGACCATGCAGGTCTCGTCGTCCATGACGATCATGCCGCCCGAGCCCATAATGGTGCCAGCTTTGGCCAGTGATTCGTAGTCCACCGGCAGATCCAGGAACTGTGCGGGTACGCATCCGCCCATTGGACCGCCAATCTGTACGGCTTTGAAGTCTCGGTTATTCTTGATCCCGCCGCCAACATCGAAGACAATCTCGCGCAGTGTAATGCCCAGCGGAACCTCGATCAAGCCGGTGTGATTGACATCACCTGCCAGTGCAAAGGTCTTGGTTCCTTTGCTGTTTTCGGTACCCATGCTGCTATACCATTCAGCGCCTTTGAGCATGATCTGAGGTATATTGGCATAGGTTTCGACATTGTTGACGTTGGTTGGTTTGCCCCACAAGCCCTGAACGGAGGGGAATGGCGGCCTGGGACGCGGTTCGCCGCGCCGGCCTTCGATCGAGGCGATTAATGCTGTTTCCTCGCCGCAGACGAATGCGCCAGCTCCCATGCGGACTTCCAGGTCGAAATCAAAGCCGGAGCCAAGAATGTTCTTACCGAGCAGCCCCAGGCTGCGCGCCTGCTGGATGGCAATATTAAGCGTCGAAACTGCAATAGGATATTCAGCGCGGCAGTAGACATAGCCTTGCTGAGCGCCGATTGCATAAGCAGCTATGGTCATCCCTTCAATGACCGAGTGCGGATCGCCTTCCAGGACTCGGCGATTCATGAAAGCACCCGGGTCACCTTCGTCAGCATTGCAGACGACGTATTTGACCGGATCAGCAGGGGAGCGGGTGAACTGCCACTTCTTGCCGGTCGGAAAGCCGGCGCCGCCGCGCCCACGCAGGCCAGATTTTAAAACAGTATCGATTACTTCTTCGGGGGTCATGCCGTTTAGCGTATTCGCTAACGCTAAATAGCCGTCTTCTGCGATGTACTCTTCGATATTTTCTGGATCGATCTTGCCGCAATTCCGCAAGACGGTACGTATTTCCTTTGGGGTTGGAGCGCCAAGCTCTTCATCGATGACCGCAGCTTTGGTAAATTGGAATTTCTTTACGATCCGACCCTTAAGAAAGTGTTCTTCAACCAGGTAAGGGATATCATCCGGGGTTAAGCCCACATAATGGACTCCTTCAGGATATACCATTATCTCGGGACCGTCCGAGCAATTCCCGATGCGAGAAGTCTCTAATACCTGAATTTCGTCAATTAAACCTTCAGCGACCAACTCGTCCTGGAGGGCATCAAGCACATCATGGGCGCCCTTCGCCAGGCACTCTGGATCGACGCACATCAATACATGAGAACGAAAGAAAGCCATTATTTTAACCTGTTGTAATAGAACCTGTTATTTTGAGTGAGTTAAATATTAATGACGTTGCTTTTTAGAATCTCGCCGTTTTTAACGTGATTCATCATGATCTGTCGGGCAATTTCAGGGGTGACCTTGCCATAGGAGACTTTGGGTTGTTCACCGATAACGACCTGTACGATCGGCTCTCTCTCACACAACCCGATGCAGCCGGTCTGGGTTACCACGATGCCTTGAAGGTTTTCACGCTCGATTGTTTCGAGGATGGATTTCATCGCGTCCCGTGCGCCCGCGGCAATTCCGCAGGTGCCCATGCCGACGATTACCTGAATCTGACCTGATTCAGTTTTTACCTTGCGTTTTTGAAGAGCCTCTTCGCGTATTCTTTTCAAATCATCCAGATTTTTAATGGTTGGCATGTAAAAAACTCCTTTCGGATTAGTCCTTACGACATCACTTTTTCACAAACGATGGATTGGAATCCATCGGTGATATTCTTATTTAGAAATTCTAACACCGCTGGTTCTGAGAGCGGTATCCCTTCTAATTCGGCTTTAATCGGTTGATCATCGAATGAAAACTCATCCTGGTCGACTCGATAAACAAAGATCCAATGAATTTGCGGATTGCCGACGAGCAGGGAAAGCCAGGTTTTCGGCAGATCGCCAAGCGGCATACGGTCGATGTGGTCGCGTTCAAATTCAACGAAAAGACAGGTGCCTTTCCCGGGCTCAGATTCGATGGTCATCCGACCGTTGCAAGCTTCGGCAGCAGCCTTGAGAAATGGGATGCCAAGACCTACATTGCGGGTCGTCCGTGAGGTAGCAAACGGATTGACCACCCGTGCAAGGAGATCTGCGTCCATCCCTTTGCCGTCATCGCGTACCATCATGCTCAGGCGGTTGAGGATGGTGTCTTCATCGACGATGATCTCAATCGTTTGCGCACCAGCCGCGATGCTGTTTTCCGCTATATCCATCAAATGAAGCGACAGTTCTCTCAAGGTTTTTCCTGAATCGAGCGTAAAACCTGGGGGAATTTGTTTGGCCGCATCCGTCCCATGACCTTATCGTCCACGACCACGACCGGCGCTTGTGAGCAAGCTCCGACGCAACGGCAGATTTCCAGAGAAATTTCGCCGTCCTCTGTAGTCTGCCCGGGATTAATGCCGGTCAATGATTTCGCTTTATCAATTAATTGAGGCATGCCTCCAACGTAACAGGCAGTTCCCATGCAAAACTTAACCGTGTGTCGCCCGCGCGGCTCGGTGGTAAAGAAAGAGTAGAAGGAAACTACCCCATGCACTGTGCTGACTGGTACTTGCAATTTGTTTGCGATGTATCGCTGCATCGCGGGTGAGATAATGCCAATTTTGGTCTGTAATTCATTGAGCACAACCATTGTTGCGCCTGATTTAGTTTTATTTTTTTCTAAGACCTCATCGATGATTTTTTTCTGCTCTGGTTTTAATAAAGGGTCATTTGGTGGTATCTGATGTTTAGTCAAAAGCATACTGTTCTCCATAAAAGGATAAATATAGTAGATTTAACACTTGACTATCCTCCAAAGTTTACACGCGCCCCTTGATAACTGTAATGACCAAATGTCATTTAAAGTTGTGAAAATCGTAATAAGGGGATTGGTTTGGATCTCCATTGGATTACAGAGTTGAGGATAGGATTCGTAATTTTCGTTTGCCTTCACCACGAATGGCTTTCTTTAGCTCATCGATGCGGATCGACTCGAGTGTAAACTGGTTTACACCAAGCAGATCATCCAGTCGATGCACATCTCCGCCTTGGACGAGAGGATATCCTTGCAAGGCAGGAATTAGCTGCGGCGCAAGCGCTGGTTTAATATGCCGCGATATTTCCAGAGCGATAAATGGAATGGTTTCGGGCACCATTCCCAGGATCGAAATCAGCCCATTGGCAGTTCGATCGACATGGGCGGGAATGGCTAATCCGCCAAGCGCATTTACCTTTTCCCATACTTGCTCGATGGTTAAGGCTGTAGAAACGATCAACAACCGATCTTCTCTGTTTAGAAAATCCCCATTGGCATCGACGATCAGTTGATCGCCGAAGTAATCGGATCTGTTTATTAAGTTTGGAAGCGCGCGGTCAACAATCTGTTGCCAGGTTCGAATCTGTTCGAGCGTATCGAACAAGCACAGAACGTGAACCTCTTCGCGGGTTTGGATTTCCATGCCAGGTAAAACGGTGAGCGAGGTATTTCTGGCGGCTTCCTGGACGGCGGCGATGTTGGCGCTTGAATTGTGATCAGTGATGGCGATCAAGCCGATCCCGCGGTCAAGACACTCGGCAACGATCAAAGGGGGCAGCATTTCCAATTCGGCGCAAGGCGAAAGGACAGTATGCATATGAAGTTCTGCCCTTATGGTAATCAACCGGTCCCTATGCTTCCGTGGTATTTGCGGGCTAAGCCTGCTTATAATTTGTTAAGCCCATTTCCCAAAGCCTTCCACAAATGGCATAGGTGGGCAGTGGGGTCGAGAGCAGCGTGATCCCTTCATCGTTGGCTTTGGATATGGTTTCCGCATCAGGGAGGGCGCCTTCAGTGATGATCACAGCGCACAATTCGATGAGCGCTGCCACCGCGACGATGTTAATATGAGCCTGAAGGGTGATCCAAATCCCTCCATGGGGTGCGCCAGCCATTACACAACTGAGCAAATCAGCGGCATACCCGCCAGTCGGGGTAGTGTTCGAAAAATCATTCTGATCAGTGAGAATATGTAGATCAAGTTCAGCGATGATGGTTGCTAAATCCATTAGCTGTGCTCCTGTTTCCGGGATGTATACCCTTCACCAACGGTATCCTGCGGTTGGAGTTGAATTATCATGCGTAAACGCGTACCTTTGCCCCAGGCAGATTCGATTTCCATGTTGTCAACGCAGCGCTGGATGTTGACCAGACCGATGCCAGCCCCGAAGCCTAACTCGCGTACCTGGTCTGATGCGGTCGAAAAACCAGCTCGTAGAGCAAGTTCCACATCCTGAATGCCAGGACCGGAATCGGCTGCTTCGATCGTGATCTTGTGCGGCTCGATCTCGACGCGAATAACGCCGCCTTTCATGGTATGGATGATCAGGTTCATCTCTGCTTCATAGACAGCGATACCACAACGCCGGGCGATTTGTGGGGTGGCGCCTAAGCGAGTCAGGGCGCGCTTGATTTTTGCGGATGCAACGCCGCCGTGTAAAAAATCGCCGGCTTTTATGTTATAACGCAAAATCAAACTGGTGCGTTCAGATTCGATGTCCTCAAATAGATGGCTGGCGCGATAACGACGGACTTCTTCTGCCTGGTAATCCTTTTGTAATGCTTTCAAGATACCACGGGTGATATCACCTTTGGTGATGATGCCGATCAGCGTACCATTTATATCGGTTACCGGCAAACGGCCGACATGGGACGCGGTGAATTTTTTTAATGATTCGATTACCGGATCGTTTCCCTTAACGGTGATTGGATCGCGGGTCATGTATTGACGGATTGCGGCCTGCAAATCACTCTTGATCAGGCAACGGATCAGATCTTCGATGCTGATAATGCCAATCAGCTGCCCCCCTTCGAGAACTGGCGCCCCTGAAATCCGCGCTGTCCGGAATTGGTCGAGTACTTCCTGCATTTTCATGCCAGGCGTCATGACGATCGGTGTGGCTGACATAACCTCTGCTATCTTAATTTCATAAGCAAGCTCTTCGACCCGGGTGATATTATCGGCTTCCTGGTCGGTGAGAATATGTGATTTTAATGGCGCGGATTGGTCCATGCGGACTCCTGATAAATACCTTTACCTTTAATCATACATGGTTTATGGTATGTGAGGAAGTGCAATCCTGATCCTTAACAATGTTTTCCTTGCTGCCCAAACCGGCGACATATAGACGCCCGCAAGCCTCATACATTCCCAGTGGAGTCGAAATCAAAGGGATGTTTTCCGCTTGTGCGAGGGCTATGGTTTCTTCAACGGGCATCTTCCCTCGTACCAACACAATTGCGGTGACATCGGCTATCTGCGCTGTACGAACAACCTGCGGATTACATAAACCCGTTAACAGGACCGCGTCCGGCTGAATCGTAGCCAGGACATCGCTCATCAAATCTGCCCCACAGCAGCCATTAACGACCCGGGATAGATCACAGTTCGAAGTAAGCACTACACCGTTAATCAGTTTTACCAACTCTCTTACGTCCATGTCATTCACCATTATTAAAAAAAATGTAAATCACGATAGTCAATCCAAACAAGTAAGCTTACATAATAACTCTAGAATTTGAAGTGCCAGATATCATAGATATGTCGTGCGTTTGTCACCAGATTGATTAATCAAGCTTATTACAAGGTGCGATTGCGTATAGGCATGGAATCGGTATGATCAAGAGAAGCGTTCTATGTTAAAATTCATCATCATAGAAGAGATGAGAAACGAGCCATGAGCAAAATTATTCAATCGGTTAAAGGCACTAGAGATTTTTATCCTGAAGATATGGCCCTGCGCAATTGGATATATTCCAATATTAAAATGGTGTCGGAATCATTCGGTTATCAGGAATACGACGGGCCATTTATTGAGAGAGTGGATTTATATGCCGCCAAATCGGGTGATGAATTGGTAAAAGAGCAGTCATTTGTGTTTCCTGACAGGGGCGGCGATTTAATCACGCTGCGTCCAGAATTAACCCCCAGTCTGGCGCGGATGGTGGCCCAAAAACAGCGCCAGTTGAACTATCCACTGCGCTGGTGGTCATTCGGGCCATTCTGGCGTTATGAGCGTCCACAAAAGGGCCGAACTCGCGAGTTTTTCCAATGGAATATCGACCTGATCGGCGCCGATTCACCCGAATCTGATGCTGAATTGATCGCCATCTGCGCCACCTTTTTTCGCGAGATTGGCTTGAAACCCGTCCAGGCAGGAATATTCGTGAATGACCGTGAGTTGATGGAAACCGAATTTAGAACGCTGGGTTTTGACAGTCTTGAGCTGCAACGGCAGATCTTCCGCCTGATCGACAGGCGAGATAAGCTATCATCCTCAGATTGGCAAGCCTATGCATTCGATCTGGGGTTAAATAAAGAGCAGGTTGGTCAGCTTGAAACGATACTTAGCAATCAAGACTTGTGGAAGAAATCCCCTGGATTGAGCCGCTTTTTTGAGGCAATTGCTGCGCTGGGCGTGGCTGATTACATCCATTACAATCCGCAAATTGTACGGGGATTGGATTACTACACCCGTATAGTCTTCGAAGCACGGGATATGGATCGCGAAGGGCGAGCTATCTTGGGAGGCGGGCGCTACGATAATTTAGTCGCGGATGTTGGCGGAGAACCGCTGCCAGCCATTGGTTTCGCGATGGGCGATGTGATGCTCTCGGTTATCCTGGAAAAATACGGCATTATTCCGAATTTTCGCCCTTCTCCGGTGCAAGTCCTTGTGACCGTTTTCGATGAATCCTTGTTGCTGCATTCACAGATGATCGCTTCACGATTGAGAGGAGCGGGATTACGAGTTGCATGCTTTACAGAGGCGCAAAAATTATCCAAGCAGCTTAAGCACGCCGTTAAGATTGGCGCGGATATCGTTGTGATCGTTGGACCGGATGAGAAAGCAGCAAATCAGGTGACGATCAAGGATTTGCGTCGCCGTGAACAAACCACTCTTGCCGAAAGCGACGCCGCTGCTTCTATTGTTAAAATGCTTGCGAACGCTTGAGCGATGTGATAAAATTTCGTCGCTTCATGGTGGGCGTAGCTCAATGGCGGAGCATCGCACTGTGGATGCGAGGGTTGTGGGTTCGACCCCCATCGCCCACCCTGTAACCTCAAGATCCTGGCAATCATTGCCGGGATCTTATTGTCTTCTGTAGGATTTCAAATCAGGCTGGCGTCATCCAGTCGCTGAACAAGACGTTGAGTTTCTCGATAATTGACTCGTCGGGTTGTTTTTGCAGGCAGGAGTGTCGATAATCTGCGTATAAGGACAACGTCTGTTTTTCGAGCGTTTCAGGAAGCAAGGTCAAGTCAGCAATCAAGGCGGAGTTAAGATCGTTGGGCTCGTATTTGATCAAGCCGTCGCCGTAAATACGACGGTTACGCTGGATCAGAGAATGAGCCAGGGGGGTCAACAAATATGCCATCAATGTGTCAGCTTTTTCTTCTAAGCCAGGCAGCATATAAATGGCATGGAAACAGGTAAGGTTTCGTACTGCCGCTTCATTGCGCACGAAACGAAGATTCTGACGGTTGAAGGTGGTCGCTAATATGGGAGCAGGCGGGCGATTCTCGAGGTGGTACCAGGGCGAGCGGAATCGAGTCAGGTATCGTTGGTGGCTGCCAGCCTGCTCGCCCTGCTGTAGATAAGTTTTAACTGCTGGATGTTCTGGATTCTGATCAGCATCCAGCAGATAAACAGATTTGCCGGATTCTTCCAGATCATCGAAATCAGTGCTTGTAAAAAATGGAAAGCGGGCTTGCGAAGAGCGACTCAGGCAGGGCAATAAATACGCCACAGGAATGCCAGTGCGAGTAATTTTCTCCCGATTGAAGGTGAAGAAACGGTTATCTCCAGTGGCAATCCCGCGCTTGACTCGCCCGAGCTTTGTGAAGGCTGCCAGGTGCTGCAACTCCTTGTGGGGGGGTGAATCAAAGAAATATCGGCTCCATTTTTGATGCGCTAATAAAGTATCTGGAATGATGCAGGTTAAAGGAATGGTAGATTGGTCGAGGAGTTGGATATCTTTGGCGAGTGGTTCGAGGTCTGCGATTGTATCCAGTGTGATAAAGGATGCCGTTTTCACGACCGTATCATTTTCAAGAAGCAGGATACAGCTGGTAGTGATGGAATCATCGAACAGACTATTCTTGTCATTAAAAAAGAGTATGTGTCTGAGCATCCCACTGGAAAGCAGATATTGCTTAATGGATTCTCCAAAGCCCGAGTAGAGAAAATCGGATGGCACCAGGATCGCAGCGCGTCCGTGGGGAGCTAATGCTTGCATGCAGCGAATAATGAAATATCCATAAAGGTTTGAATATTTACTGATTGCGATTCCAAAATCCTGCCCGAATTTTTCGATCAACTTCTCGCGATCAGGTATGGCTTTGTAACGTATGTACGGCGGATTAGATAGAATCCCGTCAAATTGCGGCTGACCATCTGCCAACAGGAAGTCTTGATGATAAAAAACCAGCTTTAGGGAAGGCAACCCTGAAAATAATTGCTTTGCATGCTCGAGCGCTTGCGGGTCGATATCGAATCCATGAAAGGTGCCTGAAAATCCAGGATTTACATCCATCAACGCCCTAAAAAAGATGCCTAAACCGACTGCCGGGTCCATCACCCGCGACAGCGAAGAGGCGAGATTGACCCACTCAGCCATAAACCGGGCTATTGGATACGGCGTAAAGTACTGCCCTAGTTTTCGCGCCTTCTCCAGGGACGAATATTGGTAGTATTCTTTTTCTGGAAAATTAGAAAAAAGGGGATTGAGGTTCTCCTGGTCTGATGTTGACATATCACTGCCTGTGTTTCGATTATAGCATCGTGAAATCAGTCAACGAAAACCATTTAATTTCCCCAGGGCAGATCGGTGGTGGGTATTTTTGGTGGATTTAGCCAGGCAAGCCAACCGGTTTGGCGGCGTTTTTCCGGGGGATATCTTTCGAACCCAACCAAAATAAGGCTTGCCCCGACGAATAGCGCGCCAATCCATTGAAACACAGTGAGCGTTTCGTTCAGCCATATCTGCGCCAGCACGATAGTTACCAGCAACTCGCCAAAGCCTAACAACGCTGTCTGCATGCCGCCAAGTTTCTTCACCCCAAGGAATAGGGTCAATCGTGATAGAAAAGTGACCACCGCCATTCCGAGGAGCGGCCAACCTGACGCATCAATGCCTGGCAGCCGCCGATCGAAAGCCATGTATGCTGCCAGCACAGTCAGGCTCATCGACAGCAGGGTATAGAAGGTGACCGTTTGAGCTGGGGCTTCGTAGAGCACACGTTGATTAACAATTAAATGTAAGGCGTAGAAAATTGCCGCTGCTAACATGCAGGCAACTCCTAACAAGTCAACCTTGCCTTGACCGGCTTGAAGCAGCAGATACACACCGGGAATTGCCAGGATAAGGCGTAATAAAGTCAGGCGATTGATCGCATGACGGTCGATTAGCAACCAGCCAGCCACAAAAAGCGGGTAAAAGCTATACAATAGCTGCCCAACGCCTGCGCCTAGTCGATCCAGCGCGAAGTAGTAAAGGATTGACCCCACGCCGTTAATAAAACCTGCCAGTACACATCCGATCAGGCCGACCGGGAATATATAGAAGTATTTTCGTTTAAAAAGCATAAAACCGAACAGGAGCATCACAGCCAGACCGCTGCGAACGGAAACCACTGCCAAAGGAGAATAGCCGTTTAGCAAGGCCTGTTTCCCAAATATGGGCAGCACACCCATTAATAAAGCGGAAATGAGAGCTGCGCCAATGCCCTGGGAACGAATCTTGCTTTCCATTCTGGTCTGGCTGGTGAATAGTTTACTTAAGTAGAGAGTGCACTTCATCAAGTAACTCATCACTCATGAAATCACCTTTTTGCATCAGGGATTGTATGTGTCCGCGCAGCCTGTTTTTCTCAGCCATGGTCAATTCCTTGGCGGTCACTACAATCAGCGGTATATCAGCGATTTCAGGGTCGGCTTGCATGGCATCGATCACCGCAAAACCGTCCAATTCGGGCATCATCAAGTCAAGGATCACTAAATGCGGGCGTTCACGTCGGATCAACTCGAGCGCTTCGACGCCATTGGACGCTTCAAAAATGGTGTAGTTATCCTGAGATTGTAAAATCCTGCGGATTAGACGGCGGACATCCGGGTGATCATCGATAATGGCAATGGAAGGATAGCGGTCGAGAGCGAACTTGCTGATGGCGGATAGCAAACCTTCCTCAGGAGTATCGATCATTGCCGCTGTAGGCAAAACAACATCTTTCGACCAATCCTCGCCAAGGATGGTTCGCTCGATTGGCGTGGTGTGTCCGCTGATATTAATGACGACTGTTTCTTCGGGCGTAATAGTCCCGGCCTGGATTAATTTAATTACCCCCGCAAGCGCAACCGCGGCAGCCGGTTCGACTGAAATGCCCTCCATTTTTGCCAAATAGTGGATTGCCCGGTAAGCTTCGTTGTCGGAGACGGATTCCATTTCACCGCCAGTGGAAAGAAGGCTTTCTCTGAGTAACATATAGGTTCTGCCAGGGTCGCCGGTTGCCAGGGTGGATATATGCGTTCGCGGCGTCAGGACTGGCTCGGCGGTTTCCAGCCCATGTTTCCAGGCATTGACCATCGGGGCGCAGCCGTCCACCTGGATAATACCGATTTTGGGTATTTTCGATATCAATCCCATAGACTTTAACTCTGAAAATCCCTTGTATACGCCTAAAGGTCCCATCCCGCCGCTGACTGACTGGATGTACCAATCTGGCTGCCGCCAGACTGTTGAGCCGTTTGCAGGCTCTTGGATTTTGTTTTGTTCGATCAACTGCGTCAACTGCTCGCAAATCTCGAATGAGATTGTTTTCATCGCTTCGATATTGGCAATACTGCGCGCGCCCGTATCAAAATATAATCCGCGCTGGCGTGCAAATTCCGCCGCAACTTGTTTGGCCTGATCATAAGAACCGGTTACTTTAATGACTTGTGTGCCATACAAGGCTACTTCACGCATTTTGTCAGCCGGCACCATGCTTGTTAAAAACGCCCACAGCTTGATACCAGCCCGAGCTGCGTAAGCGGAATAGGCAATGGCTACATTACCCGTCGATGCAAACACTGCTTCACTGATTCCCGCTTCCTTTAAAACGGGAATCGCTATAGCTGCCTGCCGGTCCTTGAAAGATGCTGTAGGACCGCGGCGCTCGTCTTTGAAATATATGTGATGATGACCTAAGATCATGCCCAGATTGACCACTGGCAGCAAGGGCGTGCCGCCCTCGTGGAACGTCAAATCCCGATAGGATGACCGTATAGGAAGCAGCTGACGGTAACGCCAGATATCGAAGGGTTGATCAGCCAGTTCAGCGTCCCATATTTGAGATACGCCCGCATAGTCATATTTTGCCTCCCGCCATAAGCTGCCGCAGGAAGGACAAGCAGTGTCGCCTGGATGGAAGGATGTCCTAGATCCACAATCCCGGCATTCGATAAAAAAGTGAGAGGTCATGATCGATAACAGCCTTTAATTGAGTGATGTGGTGGTTGCTTGCTTGTTTACTGTACCCGGGAATGAGATATTTCTCCCGGTCTTTCCGCATTATTTTTGTGGATGGGTAAGGCAAAGAAGAAGGTGCTGCCCTGGCCGACTTCACTCCAGAGCAAACCAATCCGCCCCTGGTGCATTTCCATAAAGGAACGACAGATGGATAGGCCAAGTCCTGTTCCACCTGATTTACGAGTGGGCGAATCATCCACTTGTGAAAATGGTTGGAAGAGTTTATCGCGATCTTCTCTAGCGATCCCTTCGCCGGTATCCGTGACGGTTACCAAAATTTCGGGTTCTCGGTCTGGACTGAGCGTCTCGATTGCCTTGACCGTGATCGAACCTTCTTCCGTAAACTTGGCTGCGTTGGATAAGAAGTTGAGTAGTACCTGGCGAATACGCGTGTTGTCCGCAGAAACGATGGGAAGCGATTCGGGAAGGATGTGTCGCAATTTTATGGGTTTATCCTTGACCAATCCAACGGCTGTGGACATGACCGAATTGATCAGCTCGATGATGTTAACATCATCGAATTGAAGCTCCATTTTGCCGGCTTCGATTTTAGAAATATCCAACACGTCATTAATCAATCCGAGGAGGTGTTGACCGGAATTATAGATCGAGGTCAAATCCTGGCGCTGGATGTCGTTGATTTCGCCGTCAATCCCTTTCAAAATCACTCTAGAGAAGCCAATGATCGAATTTAATGGCGTGCGCAGCTCATGACTCATATTTGCCAGGAACTGGCTTTTCATGTGGTCTGCCAACTGAATTTCTTGAAAAGCTTTTTGAGTCAGCTCGTAGGATTGGGCGCTCTCGATCGCCGTGGATAATTGCTGCGCGACTTCCTGGATCAACAACCATTCATCTTCTGACCATGTGCGATCGCCGTTATCATCGATGATTTCCAGGACACCTTTCCCCTGTGCACGCAGGTCAATGGGTATTTGGATCATCGCTGGTTTTTTGCTGAGATCAGCAACGGCGGCGTCAGTTGATATCGACTGGGCAATGATTTCGCTGGCGAGAATGGCAGATGGTTTACTCTGACCTTCTGACAGTCCTTTTATTGGCGGTGAGGGTTTATCGTGGGTTTTGCGAGATTCAACAGTTGATATTGCTTCGAGATTATTCGATAAAACCTGCGCATAGCCGCGCCACCCCGGTTTGGTACTATTGAATGTTGGGCGAAGGTGAATACTAAAGCGTACCAGGAGATATGCACCTTCCGGCGATTGAAAATACGCGTCTAATTCCGCAGGAAAAACACCCCGCGCGAAGACCACTTCCAACTCCTGAATGGATTGCGCCGCAACTGCATAATGGGTTATGAGCTGCCCTTGAAACCGAGATGCCGGAATCCCCAAACAATCGAAGATCTCTTCACCGCAAGCAGTATAGTGCTTATTCTCATCACATTCCCACCACCATCCCGTCGGCGTTTCGATCTGCTCGCCAAAAACGGGCTCGACAATGGAATCGATTTCTGAGAATAGCAAATCAAGCCGGTTGTGGAGTTGTTTCTTCGACATAATGTCTGATCTCCTGCGCAAGCTGCCGGTATTGATGAGAGGATCGGCTGTTGGGAGAATGGAAAATGATTGGCAGCCCTGCAATAGTACTTTCGCGAAGTTTTGTATCAACCATAACGACTGTCTGCAGCACTCCCTCAGAGAAGCTGCCCCGAAGCTGCTCGCTTAGCGTGCGGTGAATGCGGTTGCGCCCGTCATACATCGTAAGCAACAATCGATAGGATAGATCTGGATTGGTCTGCGCGCGAACGCGGCGGATCAAACCCATCATGTTTTTTAACGCATAGATTGAAAAATATTCAGCCTGTGTGGGAATCAGCAGCAAATTGGCGGCAGTAAATGCGTTCAGAACAATCGCGCCAAGAAACGGGGGACAATCCATCAGGATGTAATCAAAATCAAGATCAACAGCATTGCTAATCCCGTTTTTTAAAAGAACTTCGTAACCAGGTTTTGTTGGCAAAAATCGTTCAGCATAGTTAATTTCGTGATTGGAGGGGAGCAATGACAGCCCTGGAACGGCAGTCTCAACGAGAAGCGGTTGGAGAGGTTCTCCCTTAAAGAGATTGACGGCTGTTTTCTTTACCTCCAACGGATCGAATCCTAACGCAAGCGTGAGATTTGCCTGTGCATCAAGGTCGATTAACAAAACCTGGCTGCCAGACTCGACCAGAGCTGCGCCAAGCGATAGAGTGGTCGTTGTCTTGGCTACTCCACCTTTTTCATTCGTAATGGTTATGGTGATTGCCATACTAACCTCGGATTACTTTGGACCTGCTCGAGAAGCAGCTTTTTCAGCATGATGCAAGCTTTCGTTACTAGAATCAGTGAAATGATCGTCTTTCAAAATGATATGCGCTCGGGTTGCCTTCAGGGTTTCGCGAAGTTCTTGTAGGGCAATGTCGATCATCGATTTTGTATCCGCCGTTGCGCGGATCTTCCCTGTAATCTCCAACGCTTTTCGATCTCTTTCGGCTCTCCGCATAGTCTTTTCCAGTAAACGCACGTTTTCTAGAGCCAATCCGGCCTGATCAGCAATCGCGGAGATAGCCAGGATTTCGTCCTCTTTCCATTCCCGATCTGGAAGCGCGATGTCCTTAAGGTGAATCACGCCAAGGGTTTCTCCGCGTAGTTTGATCGGCACTGCAAGGACCGCTGAGGGAGTATCCTCGCTAGTTTGCCCTGTTATGACTTGGCCGCTTTCCAAGGCGCGCTGGATTTCAGGCAGGGTAATGTCCGGTTGGGGATTAACCCCCTGAGGTGAATACTTGAAGGAGCGCGATTGTCTGCTTGCGAGCTCGCTTGTCCATTCACGGCGTAAATATTGCCGGTGGATTCGTTGAGATTCCTCAAGCGCCCTGACCGTATCGTTGAATAACTGATTGTTCACGATGGCGATGGAAATCTGATCCGCCAGCGTACTGAATAATTCGATATCCTCCTGGGTGAAAGCATTAGGCACTGTGCTTTGCACATCCAATGCTCCAATCACGCGCTGATTCGACTTCAATGGCAGCGCCATTTCAGAGCGGGTTTGCGGCAAATCAGGATTATTAAAAAATACGGCATCCTGACCGACGTCAGTGGCAATACGTGGTTCGCCGGTAGCGGTCACATAGCCAACAATACCGACCGCACCAATTTTAAGCTTATGTTGATGGGCAAGCATGCGCTTCCCGCCCTCTGAATTTGCAGCTCTTAACACTGCGTATTCGCCTTTAGAATCGATCAAGAAAACACCGACATGGTAGAAATTAAAACGCTCGCTCACCAGTGTGGTGACCTTATCAAGCAAACCTTCGAACTCTTGGGTCGATATAATGCCGCGGGCTACATCGGAAACAGTTTGAAGTTGTCGACCGCGGAAGATGAGTACCTCGTTTTGCGCAGCCAGCTCTTGCGTACGTTCAAGAACGCGTGATTCGAGGTCAGCGATAAGCGTTTTTAACTGCTGTGTCATGTTATTGAACGCGTTGGCAAGGCTGCCAATTTCATCACTGCTCTCGACCTGTGCTTGAGCATTTAGATCCCCGGATATGATTTTTTCCGCGGTATTGTGCAGCCTGATAATCGGTTTACTGAATGCTGACGAAATCCCGGTAGCAAAGACACCCACAATCCCAGCAATTAGGGTTGAAATAAGCGTAGATAATCTGCCTTGCGATTCCAACAGCGTTGCCAGAATTTTTTGTTCTTGAATGAATACAAGATACCAGGGTTTGTTAGAAAGGCGGGTTATAAAACCGTTTTCTATATGATCCCCATCGTCATGATGCATTTCGATGGTAAACATTGGCCTGGTCAGATAGTTTTCTATGAAAGGGATAATAGCTCGATGACCAGTATCCATCTGGTAGATGGGGATATTCGGCAGCCTGAGGTCCCGTAATAAAAACGCTACAGAATCAGATGGCAAAGGCGCTAATAACCGGTAGATACTTTTAGGTGTGAGTGTGTCAGCCAGTCTCAAGTAGTTCTCATCCAACAAGATAGGGTAAGACCTGACACCGACAAGGTTGATCTTTTCATCGAGGATATTTTGCAAAACCAGGGCGTCGTATTGAATTCGCAGCACGCCGATCAACTGCTGACGGGTGTCTCTAATCGGACTGGTAAAGTTGATATATCCGTCTTCGCCGTCTTTTGAAAAGATTACCGATGAAATCTGAGGTTGTTTTGTCGAGACAGTTAATACATAAAATTCTTCATTAATGTATGATTTGCCTTTTTCAAGGTAATTGGTGTCGTATACTACCATGCCCTGCATATTCAATATTCCGATCGAGCGGAAGAAAGCTGGTTGATGGATGGTCAATGAATCCATGGTCAACCTTACCGCTTGTTCTTCCGGGCTGTCCATCCGTTCATTAGGGGCAAGCTTCAGGTAATCCAGGAAAACACTGAGTTTGGCATGCTGAACTGTTGTTTCACTCGTCGAACTGAGGAAAGCATCGATCGAGGTGGCAGCTTCCTCTGATGCCAACCGCAATGCCTGATAGGTTTGCTTTTCAAGCGAGTTGCGAATGAAATTTGTGTCGATTAAAGACAAAACTAGCAGAGGAAGAATGGCAATTGCCAATGAAATTGTGAGCAGCTTGATGCGCAGGTTTGCGGTAATGTACTCCATGCTGAGCAGCACAACATAAACCATGACAAGCACGCCCAAGATCGAGGGGATGTAAACTTCCAGCAGAGGAATGCGCACTTGCTCGACAGGAGAAAATGTCCCGAGCAATATGGTCAACAAAGCGCTGAAAAATGATATTGTGATAGCGATATCACGGTTACGCCCTTGTAAACAGCCGTTTGCGAGGATCGTACCGAATAAAAAGCAGATAAAGGCAACGGTTAGCGCCTGATTTTGAACGACTGCAGCCAGTGATAGCAGCGGAATGATAATGGCCAGTGCTAGCCACAACACTACATTTTGCCGGTATTCCTTTTTGTGTATCGCCGAGAGCGCAGTTGTAATTAGAAAACCGATGCCAAAGGTAAACAAGAGAAGATAAATATGCCAATAATGATGTTGTACGGCTGTCAAGAGGAATACCAGCGTTGAAATACCCATCACAACTGCTGAAGCTATTGCAATATGAGTAGCTAGCCGCTGCTGGCGTATTTGAAGCGAGGAGCGTATTTCAGGCATGCCAGGAGAAAATTCGGCGGAGACGGCGGTCATGTTTCCTCCAGAGGGGAAATGATCTCGGCAAACCTGTCGGGCGGCGCTAACTCGACAACAACCTCTGAAAAGCCAAGCTTGTCTCCAATTTCCTCTGCGGTTGTCCGTAGAATCGTTTCTAAATCTACTGATTGGCGAATCTTGCTGCTGATTTCAAATAATTTTTGCTGTAGTTCCATCTGATTACGAATCTGGAGAAGCAGGCGGATATTGGAAATAACGACGCCAAGAGAATCTCCAAGAGAACTCATCAATTCCTGATCAGTTTCGTCAAATGCTAATGGTTTGTAGGATTCGAGTGATAACACGCCTAACAATTCGTCAAGATACATAATTGGCACTGCAAGGGCGGAACGAGTGCCAAACTCATCCGCCGTTCCTGACGGTTCCTCGAGCATATGAAGATTGAGAATAGGTTTACATTGGCTCGCAGCCATGCCGATCAAGCCCTCAGAGTATTGAACGATATCCGCGGGTTTGTCTCCAAATTGGTAACCGGCAGAGGCGCGGATTCTGAGAGTTTCTATCCCACTGGTGAAGTAGATGGCTACCCTGGTGTTATCGAGGGATTCATGCAAACTGGTAACAATTTTCTGTATAGCTTCGTCCAAGTCGGATGCTGTCGATGCAGCTGTGGTCAACAGGCGCAGCAGCTTTTGCTTGGCGATTTGATCCTGTGATTTGATGTACAAATTCGCGTTTTCAAGCGCAATGGATAACTGGTCTGCTAGAATTTCCAGGGTGTGGGTATCCTCGGGCGAAAATGCGTTGATTTTATCGCTTTGCACATCGAGCGCCCCCAGCACGCGCTTACCGATTTTTAACGGTAAAACAATCTCTGATCGTGTATTGGGCAATAACGGATTGGAATAATAATCCGCATGCGAAAGGGTGTCGTTGACGACAACTACTTTTGCCATAGCCGTTGCGCGTCCGACCAATGAGGAAGAACCGACTTCAAGCCGGTGACCCAGTTTTTTCATGGTTTCGCCAATTTTCCCCGATGCTTCTTGGAGGACAGCATATCTTTGCGATGGGTCGATCAGGAATACAGAAGCGTGATAGTAGTCAAAACGATCACGCACCAGGTTCACAGCGTTTTTCAAAATAAGTTGAGTTTCGAGCAATCCGGTCGTATCGCGCGCAATTTCTAATGCGGTCTGAATTTGTTGTGCCCTGCGGCGTATAAGCAACTCAGTTTTCTTTAGATCAGTGATATCCTGCGATATCCCAAGGAGACCTGCTACTCGCCCTGAAATTTCAATTAGGGGAATGCGCGAAGTCCATTCCCAAATGACATCGCCGTCAAGATTTTTCTTTTCTTCGATGACACCGATGGAGGGAACTTTCGTAAAGATAATATCCATGTCCAGTTCGTGCTGCTCAACGCCGCTTTCACCGGCAAATAAATCAAGGTCGGTCTTCTTATTGATCGCTTCACGTTGTTCCGGGCTGAGTTGTTCTAACCATGATCGGCTTGCGCGGAGATACTGCCCATTGGCATCCTTAAAATAGACCTTTTCGGGAATATTCTCGAGTAGAGAATTCAAGAGGAATTGCTCTTGATCATATTTATGCAAGGTAAGGTTCATCTCGTCCAGCAATTGTGCGTTTCGGATAGCGATAGCAAGCTGGGGAGCAAGCGTTTCTAGCAATACCCGATCTTTTTCAATGAACCTGCCTTCACGTTCCACATCCTGGACGATGATTGCGCCAATGGCCTTGCCCATGAGCAGCAAAGGCACTCCCAGCCAGGATTTCGCTGTTTTTCCGACGACTTTTGCGCCGAGTTTTTTTGTTTCCTCCTCGACGTTTCTAACCAGCATCATCGATTTTTTTGATTCGAGCAGGTGAGTGGTTAGACCCTCGCCAAGAGGGAAGGGGTCTATGGAAGATACTTCCCCTGCTTCGTACAAGTAAGGGATATGTATTTGCTTGTCTTGCGGGTGATAGATAGCAATGGCAAAACTCAAATCGCTGCCCATCCGAGCGGTGATCTTTTGATGTATCAGTTGATATAGAGCTGATAACTCAGTTTGTAAGGATATGGATTCGTTAATTTCTGCAAGAGTTTCTAAATACTCTAACTGGGTTTGAATATTGCGTTCTTTTTGAACGCGCTCGAGGGCCTGTTTGGCGATGGCGGCCAGGCAGATGTAAGAATGCAACTCTTGCCTGGATGGTGGTTCTTCATCGACGAAACTCAGCACGGCCAGACGGATAGGTTGTTTTCCAATCGTTATGGGGATAGCAGCGTAAGAATGATAGCCAAGCTTTTTGTAAAAGGCTGTTAACTTATCGAATGGCTCATTTTTATCTGGCTTAGAAACGATGTAACATAGCTGGTCAGAGAAGATATTTGGACTGCCAGGCATGTCAATAGAGGTCCCTACTAAGTGTGGCTTGACCTTATCTTTACTTTTTTGGGTTATTTTTTCGAGTCGGATGAAATCAGGACTGATATTGAATACAGCGGCAGTGAAATCGCAGTCCGCCAGGAATGCGTCGATGATGTCGAAAACCTCGATTTCTTCAGATGCCCTCTCGATTTTTAAAACAGCATGCAAAGCGCGCTGTTCGATGTTGTATCCGTGACTGGAGTTTTCAAAACCAGAGGCATCGTTTGTTGATATCTTGTCCTCGAGTGAATGTGACGTCGATTGATCGGTCATTTTGACACTTTTTTAACTCACATCCCATACCGGAAGTCCATTGAGGATTCGTTGAATTTGATCGGGAAACCGGTCTGGATCCAAAGGCTTTCCCATGAAACCATCGAAGCCGGACCTGCGGGCTTTTTCCATTTGTTCGATGCTCGCTTCCGCCGTGACCGCTACTACCGGAACGGATTTCAAAGTAGGCGACTGCCTGATTTTTAAGAGAGCGCTGTAACCATCCTCGTAAGGAAGGCGAATATCCATGAGAATAAGGTCCAGGCGTGGAAGCGTGTCGGCGTATTCGACGACTTCGTAACCAGAGGTTTTCCATTCACAATGGATCCCGAGAAAACCAAGCATCCTTGCAATGAGAACAAAATTAGCGACATTATCTTCCACCACAAGGACAGTCGCATCCTTATTCAGGGTTCCTGTTGTCATGTCGGATTCGCTATTAGTCATTGGGTAGTTCCTTGAATGTGCTGGAAAAAAGAAGGAATGATACGAGTTTATAGATATGAAGCAATCATCTCGAGAAAACGATCCACATCGATCGGCTTCTCGATGTACCCATCGCAGCCGGCTTGTAGAGTCTTTTCGCGGTCACCGCGCATGACATTGGCTGTGATGGCTATGATAGGCGTGGAATGGAAATCAGGCATTGCCTTGATTTGCTGGGTCAGCGTGTATCCGTCAACATCAGGCATGTTGATATCCATCAGAATCAAATCGGGGCGGTTGTCAGCAAGCACATCAAGCGCTTGATCCGCGTTTTCGGCTTCCAAAACCAGATAGCCAAATGATTGTAGCAATCTTCGTACCAATATTCTATTTTCGAAGTTATCTTCAACATAGAGAATGGATTTATGATCAGGCACGATTCCCGCTCCAAATGAATTTTTTAGAACGTACTTAAACAGTATGGCCTTCTGCGCCAATTCAAATTATAGTGTGTTCAATCACTTGTTTGACCTACCCTTGCACAATTGTAAAGTCAGACAAGTATTAATGAAAAAAAACCATCGGTTGATAGCAAAAAAGCTGCAAGAAGGATGCCTTGCAGCTTCTCACTTAGAAACAAAAGCGGGTGATGGGACTCGAACCCACGATATTTTGCTTGGGAAGCAAACGTTCTACCACTGAACTACACCCGCGGTTACCAGGATTATATGCAGACGATGATTGGATGTCAAGTTCACTTTTAGAATCCGTAAAGTTTGAGTATGGTATAATTTTTTGATCAATTTCAATAAAAAATCCCTCGTTTCCTCTCATTGAGGCTAAGGAGTAGCATTTGGCATTCAACCCTCTCAATTGGCTGATGGGATTGTTCTCTCTGGATATCGGCATCGACTTGGGAACAGCCAATACACTGGTCAATGTACGCGGTAAAGGGATTGTGATCGACGAACCCTCCTGGGTTGCAATTGATAAAAGGACTCGCAGACCACTGGCAATTGGCGTCCAGGCAAAGGAAATGGTCGGGCGAACGCCTGCGAATGTGATTGCGGTACGCCCGCTCAAAGATGGGGTGATCTCAGAATTCGAGATTACGCAGGCGATGCTTGGCTATTTTATTGGGAAAGCCCATCAGCAAACCATTGTGCCGATGCCGCGTCCGCGCGTTGTGGTTGGCATTCCATCAGGCGCGACGGAAGTCGAAAAACGGGCAGTCTTCGACGCTTCGATGTCGGCAGGCGCCCGCGAAACTTATCTGATCGAAGAACCGCGCGCAGCTGCTCTGGGCGCCGGGCTGCCTGTTAGCGAGGTGCAGGGCAGCATGGTGGTAGATATAGGCGGGGGCACTACCGAGGTGGCGATCATCTCGATGGGCGGAACAGTGGTTTCGCGCTCGCTGCGCGTGGCGGGTGACGAGATGGATCAGGATATCATCCAATATATTCGCAATAAGTACAATTTATTCATTGGCGAGCGGATGTCGGAGCAAGTGAAGTTGCAAATCGGCTCGGCTTATCCGCTGCCAACTGAAAAAACCATGGTAGTTCGCGGGCGCAACCTGGTCTCCGGTCTGCCTGAATCGATGGAAGTGTCCTCGGTAGAAATTAGAGAGGCGATTTCGAGCTCCGTGCAGGTCATTGTTGACACCATCAAAGATGCGATGGATGAAGCGCCGCCTGAGATTGACGCTGATTTGATCGACAACGGGGTATGTCTCTCAGGCGGCGGCGCGCAGCTGCAGGGTTTGAGTGAAAGGCTTTCTGACGAGCTGCGCGTAAGGGTTTGGATCGCGGAAGATCCAATGACTTGCGTTGCCCGCGGTGCGGGGATGATCCTGGAAGATTTGGATCGATTTGGCGATTACCTGGTTCCACTAGACCGCTCAGGGGGGCGGTGATCCAGAGCATTGATCGAATGCTGTTTAACCGAGCCCTAAAATCCACTTGGGAAGCATCCGCATGAGAGCAGGCAGATACAGATTTTGGCAGGTCGCGGCTGTGATCATCCTGGTGGGACTGATCCTGCTCGCCCTGAGCGGGTACATGCGTCCGTTATTTAGAACCGTTGCGTCCCCAGTCATTGCTGCGCAAGAATGGCTTTCCAGCCGGTTTCTTGCCGTCTATGAATTCGTTACCGTCCCGCGCGATGTGGCTACTTTACGCGCGAGAAACCAGGCTTTGGAAAACGAGGTTGCCGGGCTGCAAGCCCAGATCGTTGAACTGCAACAACAATTGCGTGAAGCACAATTACTTTATGCCTTATTAGATTTTGCGCGCGCTCGTCCACAAAATCAATATGTGGCTGCGGCTGTCATTGGCGTCGATCCAAGCCCTTTTATTCACTATGTCATCATCGATCATGGATCAGATGACGGGCTCCGTTACGGGATGCCGGTCATTACCGAACAGGGTCTAGTTGGGCGGATCGATGCGGTGACTGCCACTGCTGCCCGCGTACAATTAATCACCGATCCAGGGTCAACGGTCAACGTGCGCCTGGAAGGCCTGGAAACAGATGGACAGATCACCGGCTCGATCACCGGTGAAATAACCCTGGGCATGGTTTCGCAAGATGTAGCGCTCCAGCCAGGCATTCTGTTATTAACCTCTGGCTTGGGGGGGAGTTATCCTGCGAACATCCTGGTGGGGCAGGTCGTCAGTGTTCGCAAATTAACTACTGAGCTTTTTCAATCCGCCACTGTTCAGCCCGTGGTTGATTTTAGTACATTACAGGCGGTGTTGGTTATCACGAACTTCCGACCGGTCGACACTTCTCCACTGCTGCCAACTCAAGTACCGTAAACAATGCCGATATTAGCAGCTATCCCTGTTCTAGGAATCTTGATCATGCTACAGTTGGCAATTGTCAGCCGGCTGCCATTGATTCACGGAACCGCCGATTTAATTCTTTTAGCCCTGGCAGCCTGGGCGTTGCAAGAGCGGGTCAAATCAGCCTGGCAATGGGCATTTTTAGGCGGCGTGGCGATTTCATTCATCTCTGGGCTGCCTTATTTAGTCCCGCTGATTGGTTATTTACTTGTAACGGGAATAGCGCGCATGCTTCAACGCCGCGTTTGGCAGACACCTATCCTCGCGATGTATATAATCACGATTCTTGGTACAATTCTGTACCAAATCCTGTCTATTATTGCGTTGCAGGCTTCCGGGACGCCAATCCCCTTTCAGCAGGCGCTTACACAGGTAACTCTACCAAGCTCTTTATTAAATGTACTCCTTGCTTTGCCAGTTTACACGGTTATAACGGATATTGCTCACTGGGTACATCCAGGAGATGAGATAGATTGAACGCGGAAAAACCTGAGGTTGAACAAAGGCCCAGATTAAATATCTGGCGGATCATTATTACTTACGGCATCATCGCAACGGTGATGATCTATTATGTTATCCGATTATTTTCCATTCAAATTGTGTCTGGAGAAGATTATAAAACCCGCGCAGAAGATAACCGCACCATGGAGGTCAGCATACCGACGGAACGTGGATTGATCTACGACCGGAATGGCTACATTTTGGCGAGGAACATCCCTTCGTATAATGTGACCATTACACCTGCTAACCTGCCCGGTGACGAGGGGGCAATTCAGGAAGTATACCGGCAACTCTCCGAGTTGATCGAGATCCCGGTGAACTCTGGGGAGATAACCGAAGAGTCAGTCCGCAACTTCACCCCTTGCCAGACTGATCTTGGTATCAGTCAAATTGTGTACATCGGTAGATCACTCGCGCCGTACAGCCAAGTCAGAGTGAAATGCAATATCGATGAAACCGTCGCAAAGATCATTGCAGAGAAAACCAAGGATTTACCTGGGGTGAATATCGAGGTCGAATCGGTGCGAGAATATCCAACCGGCAGCACAACCGCGCATGTTGTAGGCTTCCTGGGGCCAATCCCAGCAATCGAGCAGAGTTACTGGGAAAGTCTGGGATTTGTCGCCAACCGCGACAAGGTTGGATATGCAGGCGTCGAAAACAGCTTGAATGATATTTTGATTGGTAAAAACGGATCACGAATTGTGGAAGTGGACAATTCAGGGAAAATCCTGCGTGATCTTGTTTCTCCAGTGGAACCAGTCCCCGGAAATAGTTTGCGATTGACGATTGATACTCGCCTGCAGGCAATCGCGGAAGCAGCGCTTGTTAAGGAAATGAATAGTTGGAATTTGCGTATCGGCGAGGATAAATATACAAGCGGCGCGGTGATTGCCATGAACCCGAAGACCGGTGAGATTCTGGCCATGGTGTCTTATCCAAGCTACGAAAATAATCGGATGGCGCGCTTTATTCCGGCGTATTATTTCGAGCAATTGCAAAACGACCCACTCAAGCCTTTGTTCAATACAGCAATTTCAGCTGAACACCCGCCAGGCTCAGTCTTCAAAATGGGGACAGCAATTGGAATTTTGAATGAAGGCGTGGTTACGCCAGAACAAAAAATTAATGATCCGGGCGTGATCCGCATCGAGGAGAAATATTTCGAGAACGATCCCAATCCAAGTTCTCGCGAATATGTGTGCTATTTGTATAAAGACACCGGCGGCGGTCACGGCGACCTGGATTATCTTGGAGGTGTTTCTCAGTCATGCGATGTGTATTTTTACAAAGTTGGGGGCGGGTACAAGGATGAAGTGCCGGAAGGTTTGAATATCTGGCGGATTGGTGAATATTCGCGAGCGCTCGGCTACGGGCAGATTCTAGGAATCGAACTGCCCGGGGAACAGGATGGATTGATTCCCGATCCAAACTGGAAACGTATCACCGTTGGAGAAAACTGGTCAACTGGCGATACCTATATTGCCACCATCGGGCAGGGTTACGTCCTGTCAACTCCGCTGCAGGTGCTTGTCTCAGTGGCAACCCTGGCAAATGATGGCAAATTAATGCGTCCAACAATCGTGCGAGAAGTTCTTGATAGCAGCGGGGAGGTTATTCAACCCTTCCAGGCGGATATGCTTTGGGATATAACCAAAGACCCAAAGATTCACGTATATGATGAGAATTTCTATCAAACCGATGAATTAAAGATCGTCGAGCCGTGGGTCGTGGAGATGGCGAAGCAAGGTATGCGTGAGGTGGTCGTTAACGGCACTGCTACCGATATATTCGAGGGTTTTACAGTACAATCCGCCGGGAAGACAGGCACCGCTGAGTATTGCGACGATATCGCTCGTGAAAAGAATATCTGCCAGCCAGGTCAATGGCCGGCGCATGCCTGGTATGTTGGTTATGCCCCCTACGATGATCCACAAATTGCTGTCGTGGCATTTGTGTACAACGGGGACGAAGGCGCCCGCCTGGCGGCGCCTGTGGTGCGGGATGTGATGGAAGGCTTTTTCCAGTTGCAAGCCATTGACGCCGGCCTGGAAATCGGCGGCAATCCTTAGGTTATCTAATGTTTCGAAAAGAAGTATGGCGTCATTTTGATTACTGGCTGTTCGGCGCAGTTTTACTGCTGAGCGTGTTTGGCATCATTATGATTCGTTCCGCGGTGGCTGGCAACGAAGAGTTGGCCGGCGCAGTGCAAAGCCAGGCAACATATGTTGGTCTTGGGATCGTAATTATCCTTATAGCTACAACGATTGATTACCGGTTGTTAGCCTCGCTTTCGCGTTGGCTGTACATTTTGGCTATCGTTCTTTTAATCGGTATTAACTTGATTGGCCAGGAGGCTTTTGGTTCCACCCGCTGGTTCCAGGTCGGCGGGATTAACATCCAACCCTCTGAGCTGTCTAAGATTGTAATGGTCCTCGTGCTGGCCAATTATTTCAGCCAAACAAGTGCGCAATCAAAAAACCTGCGCTGGATTTTTCTAAGTTTCTTACTCACAGGCGGCATGGTTATCTGGATCCTACTGCAACCCAACTTGAGCACCTCGATTGTGATTTTCGTTCTCTGGTTTGCAATGCTGTGGATCAGCGGGCTGCCGACAAAATATATTATTATTTTTGCTATTCTTGGCTTGATTCTGATCGTCACGTTCGTTATGTTGATCATATCGGGGGTTGAAATTCCATTTCTAAAAGATTATCAAATCACGCGTGTAGTTAATTTTCTCTTTCCAGACGCGACTGCCCGCCACGGCGAAACTTATAACGTCGAACAGGCATTGGTCACGATTGGCTCAGGCGGCTGGTTTGGCGCGGGCTACGGCAGCGGAACCCAGGTGCAGCTCAGGTTTTTAAAAGTTCGTCATACAGATTTCATTTTCTCAGCGATGGCTGAGGAATTTGGATTTGTTGGCACGGTGATTGTGATTGCTATACTCTTGTTTGTGGTCTTGCGCTGCCTGTTTATTGCCCGTCACGCCAGCGATCAGTTTGGATCATTGATTGCATACGGTATCGCAATATTGATTTTCTTCCAGATGGCGGTTAACATCGGCGTGAATCTGAATGTTCTGCCCGTGACGGGTTTAACCTTGCCCTTCGTTAGCTATGGCGGCAGCTCATTGTTATCACTCGTGCTTGGCATTGGGCTTGTCGAGAGTGTGGCGTCTCATGGAAAAACATTAGCTTTTTAAGGATCGCTATGGCTTCAAAGAATCTCCCTGTACGTGTGCGCTTTGCGCCTTCACCAACTGGTCATCTGCATCTTGGCAGCGCAAGAACCGCGTTGTACAACTACTTGATTGCCCGCCAGCGAGGCGGTCAGTTCATTTTACGCATCGAAGATACAGACCGGAAAAGATTAGTCATCGGCGCTGAGGAAGAGTTTTATCAGTGGCTTACCTGGTTGGGAATCGACTGGGATGAAGGACCGGATAAAGGGGGACCTTGTGGACCTTATCGCCAGTCTGAGCGTAAACAAATCTATCAAGAATATGCCCTAAAGTTGATCGAATCAGGGCATGCTTATTACTGCTTTTGCTCCCCAGAGCGTCTGGAGCAAGCGCGCCAGGAACAGCAGAAGCGAAAAGAAACTCCCCGCTATGACGGTTTCTGCCGGGATATTCCATTGGATGAAGCGAAAGCCAGGATTTCCTCCGGAGAAAGGTACGTCATCCGCTTTAAAACACCCTGTGAGGGGAAAACGACCGTCACCGATTTGTTGCGCGGCGAGATCACCGTCGAAAACCACCTGCTAGACGATATGATCCTGGTTAAATCGGATGGTCTGGCGCTCTATCATTTGGCTGCGGCGGTCGATGATCACTTGATGGAGATCACGCATGTCATCCGCGGTTCTGAATGGCTGCCGACCTTCCCAATCCATGGATTGATCCACCGGGCGTTTGGATGGAAGGAGCCGGTGTTTGTGCACCTATCGGTGTTCTTGAAGCCGAGTGGAAAGGGCAAAATGAGCAAGCGGGAATCGGCTGAATTGATCAAAGAAGGATATTCGATCTTTATCAAGGACTTGCAGGATCTTGGCTATGTGCCTGAAGCGATCGTGAATTGGATCGCGTTGATGGGTTGGAGTTATGACGACCACACCGAATTCTTTACGATGGCTGATTTAATCGAGAAATTCAGTTTGGAGCGCTTGAATCCCTCGCCGGCAGCAATAAATTTCACGAAGTTCGATTATTTCAATGGTCTGCATATCCGTTCGCTGGAGTTTGATGACCTGGCGGCTCGTATCAAGCCTTTCTTTATCAAAGCAGGTTATGCTGTCGACGATGATAAACTGATAAAAATTGTCCACGTTTTGCGAGAAAGGCTGCAAGGGCTCGACGACGCACCGATGTTTGCAGGTTTCTTTTTCAAGGAAGATGTCAGCTATGATCCGCGCGAGTTGCTCATCCAGGGGCTGAACAAGGAGCAGACGGTTACCCTGGCGACGCAGGTAACCTCCATTCTAGCTTCTTTACCCGACATGAATGCTGGCATTGCCGAGGAGAAAATGCGGCAGTTTGTCGAGGGGAGCGGGTTGAAGGCCGGTCAGGTATTTGGCATGATGCGCATAGCCATTACGGGGCAACGCGTGTCTCCGCCACTATTCGAATCTATGGAAATCATCGGGAAGGAAATCGTCATTCGCCGTATGGAACTAGCTGTGGAATTGCTACAGAAGCTCTAAGATTGATCAGGCGAAGCTAGACAGTAAAAATGAAGGATGGTAAAATTTCTACACTAGTTGGGGGCTCGTCTAACGGTAGGACAGCAGACTCTGGATCTGTTTGTAGAGGTTCGAATCCTTTGCCCCCAGCCTAAGATGGCTAACAACCTAAACAAGACCCTCATCATGGCCATCCACGGCTATGAGGGGCTGCCGGTGAGCGTGGATATGGATGGAAGGGTTATTCCGCGTGTTAGGTAGATGTACGAATATATCGCGTACTAGTGATAGAGTAGATACGATATAAAGATTACAGGCGGCAAATGAATTTAAGGAAAATCCCAGCAATTATGCTGGGATATGGATATTACTATAAAGTGTAAAAAGGAATTAGAACTCTTCTTCTTCCTCGTCGCCCCAGTCTTCCTCTTCTTCTTCTAATTCTTCTTCAGACTCTTCCCATTCCTCCAACTCTTCCTCATCCCACTCGTCTTCGTGGTCGATTTCAGCGGTCGGCGAGTAGGTTATGCAGCCGGAATCGGGATCGAGCTCGATAAGCGCCGCGCTGCAATAGGTTTCATCGAGAAAGGCGCAGTCAATATAGTGACAGCGAATTTTGGTGGGCATGGTTATAAACTCCTCCTGGATACATTAATAATCGAGTGGGGGATTTTTAAAGTGAAATAACGATAGAATAAATAGGGCAAGCATACACACAGCAGAAATCACACAAAACGGACAAACAGCGTTTATAACCGCAATTTCCAAGTACGTCAAGTAGGCAGAGTATATCACACCAATTAATGTCAACCCAAAAAATGCAAAGGGAAAAATACGACCGATAAAAATCGATTTTAACTCAAAAATTAATAAAACCAGGATTGTCAAAAAAGCAATTGCGCCAAGCGCCGCAATTGGGAAACCATAAATTTCTGAATACGCACTATTATTGACCGACAGGCAATCACTAGCTCTAATAAAACAAAGCGATTCTTTCTTTACAACCTTAATGACGATCAAATAGACTGCATCGATCAATCCGATTATTGAAACGATAATTGCTAAAATTTTAGCCTTCATCTATCAACGGTTTTTTCTCTCGAAATTTGTTTATTCTGATTTCTGACAATAACCAGGCATCTGTTTCTGCGCCTGTAGGGAGCGATTGTACACCTGAGGGCAAAATATGTAAAGCAGTATCAACCAGGAGCCGTGCGGTGGGCTTCCATCACATTTGGCAGATTTTCGATACGGGTTAATACCCGGCTGAGTTGAGTAATATCACCCACTTCGAGTACCAGGTTGATATTGGCAAGATTTTGATTGACGCTCAACTTGATATCGACCAGGTTGACTTCTTCGTTGCTAAGAATTGTGGAGATGTCTGTCATCAGACCACGCCGGTCGTATGCCTTGACATTCACAGAAACAGGGTATGTTTGGTGTGGTTCGCCCCAGGTTACTTTGACAATTCGTTCGCGGTCTTTCGTTCTGAGAATGTTCGGGCAGTCCTGGCGGTGGATGGTCGCCCCTCTACCCCGGGTGATATAGCCGACAATGGCATCGCCGGGAGCAGGATTGCAGCAGCGTGCAAAATTAGTGAGAAGACCCTTCAATCCAAGGACTGCAACGCCGTTTTTACTGATTTTTGGTTCATGCAGTGATGGAAGCGGGAGCAGCGATAAATCTTTCTTGAGGTATATTTCGTTGAGCTTGTTGACAATTCTGCCAACTCCAATGTCTCCACATCCGATCGCTACATACATATCATCTGGGGTTCGGAAATCGAAAGTCTGAGCCAGGTTTTCCAGATCAATGCTTGCCAACCCCAGACGTCGCAGCTCTTTTTCGAGCATGGCTTTCCCCTGGGTGAGGTTCTGTTCACGATCCTGTCGCTTAAACCAGTTGCGAATTTTTGAGCGGGCGCGCTGCGTTCGAACCAGACCCAGTGAGGGATTCAACCAATCGCGGCTGGGACCACCCTGCTTGGCTGTGAGGATCTCAACCTGATCGCCGGTTTTCAATTCGCAATCCAACGGGACTAATTTTCCGTTGATCTTGGCACCGCGGCAGCGATTGCCGATTTCGGTATGAACGTGATACGCGAAGTCGATGGGCGTGGAACCAGCGGGAAGGTCGATGATATCACCGCGTGGAGTGAAAACATACACGCGATCCTGGAACAGATCGCTTTTCATGCCGTCCACGAATTCCTGCGCATCTTCGATTTCCTGGCGCCACTCCATGATCCGGCGGATCCAATTGATACGCTTCTCGTACATCTCATCTCGCGGGCCATGCTCTTTATAACGCCAGTGTGCAGCGATGCCGAATTCTGCATTTTCGTGCATCTCTGCCGTGCGAATCTGCACCTCCAGCGGTTTACCGTCATCGTAGATGACTGCCGTGTGAAGGGATTGGTAAAAATTATCTTTTGGGGCTGCAATGTAATCGTCGAATTCCTGGGGAATAGGCCGCCAGTTGGTATGGATGATGCCTAATGCAGTGTAGCATGCGGGAATGTCTTTGACGATGCAGCGCACAGCGCGCAAGTCGCGTACCATCTCGAAAGGCTTACCCTTCTCGGTCATTTTATGATAGATTGAGTAGATGTGTTTCGGGCGGCCGCTAAGCTCGGCATCAATGCCATTTTCAAGCAGAATGCTTTGCAGCCTCTGAATGATTTGAACAACCTGCTTTTCACGATCCTGGCGGCGCTCTGCTAAATTCTCGGCGATTTCGCGGTAAGAATCCGGATCAACATAACGGAAGGCAAGGTCTTCCAACTCCCATTTGATTTGCCAGATACCCAGGCGGTTAGCCAGAGGGGCGAAGATATCCAGGGTTTGTTGAGCGATACGCTTCCTTTTTTCTTCCGGAATGTATCCCAGCGTGCGCATGTTGTGCAGACGGTCAGCTAATTTAATGAGTACGACCCGAATGTCATCGCCCATTGCCAGGAAGACTTTACGAAGGGTTTCATTGGCAATATCCCGCCGGCGCGGACGGGGATACGGTTGGATGTCCTCGCCATTCACATCCTCATCGGCAATGACATTTTCGTGGTGGTGGTCGCTGCGGGACACCCTGGGTAAATTCGTTAATTTTGTCACCCCATCCACCAGCTTACTTATTTCCTCGCCAAATTCACGCTGGATATCTTCCAGGGTAACCGATGTATCTTCAACGGTGTCGTGTAACAAGCCGGCGATGACCACCGCTGGCGGTACTCGTAATTCGGCCAGGATCGAGGCAACCGCGATGCAATGACTGACGTAGGGTTCTCCAGAAGCGCGCTTTTGTCCTTGATGAGCCTTCTCCGCAAAGCGGTACGCGCGAAGGATCAAATCGCGATCCACAACGGAATAATTTTGCGGAAGGATTTCCATCAAGCTGTCTATTTTCATAGCAGTAAACGTTGCTTTCTTCTAGCAGCCATGCTTCAACTCATGCCCGGAACAGTTGTTCTCAGGTTGGAATGAGTATACCTTTTTTTAATGGAATGATGCAAGGCAATGACGAGTAAAAAAATGTAACTAAAAAAATTTATCGTTTAAAAAAAATATCACTGAGCAGATATAATTTTCACCTCGCCCCGGGTTTTCCAGTCGAAAGGAGTAACCCCAAGACATCTCTTTGCTTGTCAACTGATTAAAGGTTGGTTTTATTGCGTTCTTGTTGGATGTATTGAAGCAATTGAGCTGAAGGAAGGGTTGAAAGCGATGAGATGATTAAATCCGCGTGGCTGATGTCCAGGAAGCGGCTGAGCGAATTTGGGACGCCTACGCAGAAGATACCCGCCCGCTGAGCCGCAGTGATACCATTCGGTGAATCCTCAAAGATGACGGTATTATTTTGTGCAATTCCAAGTCGACGCAGAGCAAGCAAGAACAGATCTGGCGCTGGTTTCACTTTTACGACATCTTCTTTGCACACGATGCAATCGAAAAAATGAATGAGGTTCAAGCGCTGCAGGTGTCCCTCTACCCAACTTCGCGGAGAGCTGGAGGCCAGTCCCACAGCGAGATTGGCTTGCCTGGCATGTTCAAGCAGTGGAACCACGCCAGGCAGCGGTTCTGATTGGTTGATCTCGCGAAGAGCCCGTGTATTACAATCCTCGTAGATGATTTCCCGATTAATGACTTTGCCGGTGAGTTTGGATAAATGCTCAGCGGCATCGAAGGCTTCATCGTCGGCGCCAAGACACGCTGCCCATTCTTCCAACACCAGCTCAGCGCCATGTTCGCGAAATATTGCACTCCAGGCAGTGAATAATGGAGTTTCGGTGTCCAGTATTAAACCGTCAAAATCGAATATTAAAGCTTTCAACCAGGTCAATTTAATGGATTTTCCATGAAGGGCGCAATTCTCCAGCAGTATTTTCGAATCAACCACCGTTGAATCGAAAATCGAACTGATGCAGATCCAGATCCTTTTGTATAGCAAGGATTTCTTTTTGAAGGTTGGGCGGGATTGGAACACCCATTTCCCGGACTTTCTTTTCAGATTCATACTCTTTTTCACCCGCGGTATAAATCCGCTGTACGCCGGGGGCTTTACGGGCGGCGCGCAGCTGGCGAAGAATATCGCCGGTGGTTTTCTTGAATGACCCCAGATCAATAAAACTCTCGATGTTGATTGCCATGAAGAAATGACCTAACGCATGGGGTATATTTTTTCCATCTTCACCGATGCCGGTCAATCCATATAGAAAGGCGCCATTTTGCAGGGAAGCAGACAAGATTTCTACTATAGTAGCCAAACCATAGCCTTTATGGCCGCCGAACTCCTCGCCAGCACCCCCAAGGGGCAGCAGCGCAGCTGTGCCTGCGCCAAATCCTGCCAGGATTTGCCCCGAATCCGTGAGCGGCTGGCATTGCTGATCGATTACCCACCCGGTTGGGGTTGGTTTCTCGAGCCGGGTGAGTACTTCGATCTTGCCACGCTGGATGATCGAGGTGGCGCCATCGAATAAAAACGGGCAATCCTCGTCTGTCGGCGCGCCAAATGCGATGGGATTGGTGCCAAGCATAGGTTGGACCGAGAAGGTCGGCGCAATTGATGGACGCGCATTCGTGACGCTCATCCCGATCATGCCATTTTGTATGGCCATGTTCACGTAGTAGCCATCAATGCCAAAATGGGATGAATTTCGTGCTGCGACTGCGCCTAAACCAAATTTACGGGCTTTATCGATGGCCAACTGCATCGAGCGCTTGCCAATGACCATGCCCATGCCATGATGCCCATCAACCACAGCCGTTGTCGGCGATTCGCGGACGATTTCCATGTGAGTGATTGGATCTAGAATTCCTGATTTAATGCGTTCGTAATACATTTTCAGGCGTCCGATCCCGTGCGATTCGATTCCGCGTAAATCGGACGCAATCAGAACTTCTTTACAAACCTCAGCTTCTGTCTCAGGTACGCCACAGCGTAGAAAAACCTCGCGAATAAACGATTCGAGTATAGCGACTGGTATGTAAATGGTTGAAGTACTCATAAATACCCTCCCATCGAACTTTACTTGAGTAATTCCTGACCAGCAAATTGGCGGTCAGGGGAGAGGATTTGCAGGATTTCAAGGTCGGAATCAGATAACCGATTACTAACAATGCGTTCAATCAGTTCTCCGAGGCCCGGACCGAGCATAAAACCTTGACCGCACATCCCTACGGCTAACAAATACCCCTCGACATTTTTCGCATAGCCAACAATGGGAAAGCCATCAGGCGTCATTGGATATAATCCACGCCAGGTTCGGCGTACGCGAAGATTAGTAAGGCGCGGCATGACTTCCAGCATGCGCCTGGCGACCATTGGAAGAAAAGCGCTCGTCTCTTCGACATCAAAACCCCAGATGTTGGGAGAAGGGGTTATACAAAAAACGATTTGCCCGGTCATGTGCTGATAGAAATAAAAATTTGATGAGCCTTCACACGGGCGTATGTCCACAACCATTGGATCAAGAAAACGAGTGACCGGCTCAGTGATTGCTGCTTCATGAGAGTCAGGCGTTACCGGAACACTCACGCCAGCCAATTTTCCGATTTCTTGCGCCCAGGGACCTGTCGCGTTGATAACGATATCCGCGCCGTAAATACCGAGATTTGTCCTCACCCCCACTACTCTGCCGCTTTTTACAATGATATCCTGTACTGTTTCATGAAAATGGAACTCAGCACCCAGGCGGCATGCATGATCGTAAAAAGCATGGATAGCCAAAAGCGGCGAGGCATTTCCATCTTCGGGTGAATAAGTCCCGCCGATCAGGTCAACCGGGTTCAGGTCATTGACGACATTTAGCAAATCCGGGGCATCGAGCCAGTCGATATTCAAGCCAAAGGATTTTTGTTTAAGAAGCAGCTCTTTCAGGACATTTTCTTCCTGCTCGCGGTAGGCGACAAAAACATAACCGCCTTGATACCACTCGATATCGTCGCCGTAGATTTCTTTCCAGGTCGAGAACACTTCGATGCTGCGCTGGCATAGACGGATTTTGGCGGGATCGGAATGGGTAGCGCGGATGCCGCCGATGGCGCGTTTGTTCGACTCCTGTCCAACACTCGCATCTTTGTCAATAACAAGCGTTTTAATTCCAGCTTTGGCAAGGTTGAATGCAGCGGGCGCGCCAACCGAACCTGAACCGATTACAATGACGTCATAGTGCGCTATGACAGATTTATTCATGCTTGATATCCTTATGGTTGGTAACGCCGGCAAAAATACCCAGCGGTACTTCAATAAAGAGTGGTCTCTTCGTCTGATCGGTCACTTCGGCTTTTGTCAAGCCTTCTTCGCGGAAAATGCGGTAGATCAAGTTGGTGCAAGTTTTGGCGCCACAAGCGCCCATGCCAGCTCGTGAAACCGTTTTGATTTCATTCAGGTCGCGATAACCTTTGCGGATCAGATCGCGGATTTCCCGGGCTGTTACATGCTCGCAGCGGCAGATGATCGTGTCGTCGTCGATATGGGCAACAAACTCATCCAAAGGTTGTGTTACGGTTTCTTCCTGGATGCGAATGCCGGCAATCCGGGTCGCGATCGCCTTGGGAACCTGAACCTGGACAATCAAGGTGCGGTCACTGCTGCGTATACTGCTAATTGAGGTAATCTTTGCCTCGCCAAGCGCCTTACCCTCGGTATCCAGAACGGTAATCAATTGGTCTTCCTTGAGTGTCGCGCGGGTGAATTCAAATGGAATCGAGACGGTCGGAAATTCCGAATCACGACGATAATTGACCAGCGTGATCGCCAGCCCTGGGCAGCCTGCCACGCAACGCTTACAGCCTTTGCAACTGGCGCTGTCTCCAATGAAAGAAGGCAAGGCGCGGATATCCTGTTGATTGATGACGATCAATCCATGTTCGCATAATGCCGTGCAAGGATCGCAAGGGATTTCCTGAGCGCAGTGGATGACAGGGATGATGCCTGTTTCAATTTGTGGAAGATCCTCCAGGAAAATCTTGCCAGGTTTTGATTTGAGGATTTCAGCGGTGTGATACCATTCTTCAGGGATCTCCTCGGTTTCAACGCCGAGAGCACGGGCAATTTCAACACCTTTTATTTTTCCAGAAAAGATGGCAGCGGATGCCTCGGCGATTTCCTCTGCATCGCCGGCGATGAACGCCGGGATATGGTAGCTCACCGCCTTGTGGTAGAACTCATCTACAGGATCCAATCCAACTGCAATCAGCACACTGTCACACTCGAATGATCTTTCCGTGCCTGATATCGGATTGAATTGCGCATCGACAGCCGCGATGGTGACAGATTCAACCCGGTCTTCACCGTTGGCGCTCAGGATCGTGTGCGAAGTATACACAGGCACGCCCATGCGAACCAGTTTGTCCTTATGTACCTTATAACCGCCGCACTCGCTCAACGCTTCGACCAGGCCAACCACCTCAATGCCTGCTTGCAAGGCATGGTAACCAGCGATTAGACCGACATTTCCACCGCCGACAATAAATAACTTTTCCGCTGGTTTGATCAGGTCGCGGTTCACTAAGGTCTGAAAGGCGCCTGCGCCATATACTCCAGGCAGTGTATTGCCCTTGAACGCCAGGAATTTCTCTCTGGCGCCGCATGCGACCAGAATAGTCTTCGGCTGAATGAGCAAATAGGTGTTCCCTTCTTTCAGGATGCCGACCTTCTGATCGCTGTAAACCGCCAGGGCTGTAGAATTCAACCAGATGTCCACGCTGCTCAACTCGCGGATCTCACTCTCGAGACGGGTGGCGATATCAATTCCGCGTGTGCCGGCATAAACCGCTTCTGTCGATCCGAAAAAGCGGTGCGTTTGAAGGACAAGTTTGCCGCCCAGCCGGTGTTTATCGTCCACCAGGATGACCGGAACGCCGCGTTTGCCCAACTCAATCGCGGCGGAGAGACCCGCAGGACCACCACCGATCACCAGCACTTCTGTTTTTAATTCCTGCACTGGCGCCATATCCGGAAGCTGTTCTACGCGCGGAAGCTCTGGGTGCCCATTGGCTGGCTCGATATGCATGCCAGGTTGAATCAATTCCATGCAGGATTTGACCGGATTTCCATCCGCCAATACCAGGCATTGCGAGCATTGTCCGTTGGCGCAGAAGATTCCTTGCGGCGAACCATCTTTGGGATGGGAACCAAAAATGCGGATCCCGTGCGCGAATAATGCCGAGGCTATGGTTTCACCGACCACGCCGGATAGTTGCTCTCCTTTCCAGAAGAAAAAAAGTTCTTCGTGATTGGGGATTGCGAGAATAGGATGTTCTCTGATGCGATAATCCGTCATATGCACCCTTTCTTGGGCTCACTCTTGAAGATAGTTACTACGCGGTTTAACCTTCCCTTACATTGAATCCGCGCCTGGCCATGATGGTTTAAATTCGATACCGATTGTATCAGATGTCAGATAGTGAAAACAATGTAATTTTTCACTCATTCTAATACCGAGTGTCATAAATTATCCATGTCCAATCATCAGACGTAGTTTATGAAACGAGAATTATGCTAAAATTTTATCAATCTTAGTGAACATATTCATTTATTAAACGGAGGGCTTTATGCGGAAAATCGCCGTATTGACCAGCGGAGGTGATGCCCCCGGGATGAATGCTGCTATCCGAGCTGTTGTACGCACGGGTATTGTCAGAGGGATGGAAGTGTTTGGTGTCCATAATGGTTATGAGGGGTTGATCGAAGGGAAGATCTCTCCTATGGGTGCGCGCGATGTAGGCGGGATTTTGCAACGGGGCGGTACGATTTTAGGCAGCGCCCGATCGAAAGAGTTTATGACCAAGCCTGGGCAGATAAAAGCCATCCGCAGCCTGAATCAGGCAGGCGTAGAGGGATTGGTAGTTATAGGCGGAAATGGATCGCAGACTGGATCGTATGCATTACATGAACTGGGTTTTCCCGTCGTCGGAGTAGCCTCGACCATTGATAATGATCTGTATGGTTCGGATATCACCATCGGAGTAGATACTGCCTTGAATATTGCCCTCGAAGCAATCGACCGATTAAAAATCACGGCTTCATCACACCAACGCGCGTTCTTAATCGAAGTCATGGGACGAGATTGCGGTTATCTCGCCTTGATGTCAGGAATCGCTGGTGGCGCAGAGATGGTGGTGATCCCGGAAGTCGAAACAACTCCTGAAGAAGTGGAAGATGGATTGGTCGAAGCGTATGAGAAGGGCAAAGCGCACGCAATTGTTGTGGTTGCCGAAGGCGCCAAGTATAACGCCGCTAAGCTTGATGAATATTTTCGCCAACACCGTGAAAGGTTAGGATTTGATCTACGCATGACCATCCTGGGGCACGTTCAGCGGGGTGGGAATCCCGGCGCTTATGACCGTATTCTGGCCAGCCGGCTTGGTTCAGCGGCAGTCGACGTGCTTGTCAGTGGGGAATACGGCGTATTGGTCGGCATGTTGCAAAGTGAAACGCGAACAACGCCGCTTGAAGAAGTGATTCATAATAAGAAGAAGGTTGATTTAAGCCTATTCGAGTTAGCCAAGGTATTGGATTGATCAGGAATCTGAAGATCGACACGAGT
>JAXDCA010000104.1:0-53433 GCA_034678305.1 Bellilinea sp. | reverse complement strand
CTGGGTAGCTATGTCTGGCAGGGATAACCGCTGAAAGCATCTAAGCGGGAAGCTCGCCTCAAGATTAGATCCCTGTTTTCCCGTAAGGGAGTAAGGTCGCAGGTAGACTACCTGCTTGATAGGCGGTATGTGTAAGCGTAGTAATGCGTTGAGCTAAACCGTACTAATGACCGAGGGCTTCCGCTGTGATGCGGAGAACTTAGCACTCTTTGGTGAAACAACCTGCATACTATTCAGTAACATTAACATTGTTAGTTAAAGTCTCTTGGTGATAAGAGCGACAGTGGTACACCCGGCCACATCTCGAACCCGGCAGTTAAGGCTGTCAGCGCCGATGGTACTTGGAGGGCGACTTCCTGGGAGAGTAGGTCATTGCCAAGAGACTTTTTCTTTTTAACAAAAATCCCCGTACTCGCTAAAGAGCCGGGGGAAGTCTTTTAAATTTCCTGAAGTTATCATTATTAAATTATGGGTGCAACGAGTCTCTAGATAGAGTCGCTTTTCATCCGGGTGCTGAAGGCGATGATTGCTGCTGCCAGTATCGCTACGGCATATCCGATAACCCACCAAAGGTGCGGGAAAATCGAGTGGTAATCTCCAGACAGCGCAGCCCGGGTGGCGTCGACGGCGTGCGCAAATGGCAAAGCATACGCCAGCGATTCAAATCCACGGCCCACCAGTTTTAGATCAAACCAGGTGCCGCTTAGCCAGGCGCTGACATTGGTTAATAACGCGCCGCAGATGCCGCTGACCAGTTTGTCAGATAATGCGCTTCCTGCCAGTAGGCCGATACCGATAAAAAGCGCAGCTGCAGGGATCAAAACAACGAGCGCCAGCAATATGTTGGCAGTTACTGCCAGCCCAAGGAAAATTGCGGCAACAAAGCAAATGATGGATTGCGCCACGGCCATGGGTAACAGCGGCAATACATATCCTAGAATAAAGTCGGAGGCGGTCAGTGGCGAAGCGAACAGCCTCATCAAAAATGAACTGGTCCTATCTTTGGCTATCAGCATGCCGGAAAACAAGGAGAGGAAGGATAGTCCGAAAACAGCTATTCCGGGGGTGAGACTTTCCACCTCGAACAGGCTTACCGGAATATTGGCCTGGATGGCTGAGAGCAAGAGCAGCACCACCAAAGGAAAGCCAATGCCAAAAGCCATGGTCGCGGGGTCTCTGAGGAGTTCTTTTCGGTTTCGTGAAGCGAATACCAGCAGTCTCATTTCCCTTCCTCCGCTTCTGTTGCCAGTGCGACGAAGGCATCTTCAAAGTTTTGAGCGCCGGTTAAGGAGATCAGCTCTGCTGCAGTGCCAACCGCTTTCAACCGGCCTTTGACCAGAATACCGATCCTGTCCGAAAGCGCCTGAGCTTCCTCCATATAGTGTGTGGTCAGGATGATCGTCATCTCCCCTTTCAAATTTTCAATAACAGACCACAGCTCGCGCCTGGCGAGGACATCCAGCCCCAGGGTCGGCTCGTCAAGAAAAAGGATTTTCGGTTCGGAGATGAGTGCCATGGCAATGCTCAGACGGCGCTGCCAGCCGCCGGAGAGGATCCTGGCTTTGACTTTTTGCTCCTCAGACAGCCCAAGGTTTTTTACTATCCTAACCACCTTTTCTTTGGCAGCCTGGGGGCTGTTCCCGTAAATTCCTGCGATCAGTTGCAGGTTCTCTGCAACGCTGAGGTTTGGCGCTACAGCGGTTTCCTGTGGTGACAGATTGATGAGTGCCTTGACGGCCTGGGGCTCTGTCAGGATGTTTTTCCCAAGCACGGTGGCATCCCCGTTGGTGGGTTTTGTCAGGCAGGCCAGCATACGGATGGTTGTTGTCTTGCCAGCCCCGTTGACCCCCAGCAGGCCGAAGACCTCGCCTTGCCTGATCGAGAGGTTCAACGATTGAACCGCGACCCGCTCTTTATATTTTTTGCTCAAGTCGCGGGTTTCTATGGCAATCACTGCTCTTCCTCGGTGGGTTGTTGTGTTTTCAAGAATTCCTCAGCAAACTTGGTAAGCAATTCGTTTTTAACGACCGCAAAGCCCTGGGCCTCATCTCCTAAGAGAATAAGGGTATCTCCAGGCTGGATATTGAACACTTGCCGTGCTTCTTTTGGAATGACGATCTGACCTTTTTCTCCAACTTTTGCGGTCCAGATGTACTTTCCTTTGGGCTTTTTCATGGACGATTATTTCCCTCAAGGTGCGTAAGGTGCAAATAGTATGAATAGTATAACTTATCATACTTATTTTACTAAAAAGAGTCAAGGATGAAACCCCATGCCAGGAGGCAGGACCTGAAATTACAGCGATTCACATTTACCTTAAAACAACATCATGAGTGACAATCCCAATCGATCCACTGCGCCAGTTAATAGAAAGATCCGGCTTGGCGCAGATACGAGCGATACCGCTTATCGGCGTAATTTTTCATGCCAGGACCGGATCGATGCTCTTATGCATATACGTGAAGATTACCACCATTGGAAGGGGGATGTTCAATCGGGATTTCAAAGAGTATATTCGATGATTAAACGCTAACCAGGTTCGAAATCTTGTGGTGGGAGGATTCCCAGTTTCTCTGCACGGATATCCACGCGACACAATATGCGTCGACACCTGGATCGACAACTCATCATTTATCGATTCCAGGCTTATTACGGTTATTAATCAAATGAGTTAGTTGAGGGATGCTGGCGGATTGTGGATTTGGGGTCACAAAGATAATAGATAGTGTAAATGGAGCTAACTTCATAAGAGAAATTCTTCAAAGTTATCCGGTGTAATGGTCTTCAATACCGATTGAGGGTATACACCGGAGAACTCTCGTCGGGTGGCTTTGCGCATGTCCCCGCGCCACTTGAATTCAAACCCAAATAAACTTCCAGCGCGTTCTTCGATACAATCGATTTCTTTTTGATCATACGTTCGCCAAAAGTATGTGTTGACTGAGCGTCTCTGATAATGGTTCGTCTTTTGGCGCTCGATCATCAGGTAATTCTCCCAAAGCTGCCCAATGTCATTGCGTAAGCTGAGAGGATTGAAGTTGTTGATCAGGCTGTTGCGGACGCCGTTATCAAAAAAATAGTAGCGGGAATTTTTCGTGACCTCTTTGCGCAGGTTGCGGGAAAAACCATTGACCCGGTAGATCACGAACACTTTTTCGAGCAAGTCAAGATATCTTTCCACTGTGGCGCGATTTATGGCAAGGTTCGAGGATAATTCTGAAAGCGAAACCTCCTGACCGATTTGATATGCCAGTAAACGCAGCAGATCGACGATTTTGGCTGGGTGGCGCACACTGTCCAGTTCCAATATATCCCGGTATAAATAGGAACCAACCAGTTCCCCCATCAATTTTTCTCTCAATTCGATGTCGCTGGTAGTGATGATGGATGGATAACCGCCCCACACCAGCCATCGCTCGAGCTCGCTCCGGGCCTCCAGGCGGCCGAAAGCTTGAATAACTTCGTTGTAGCTGATCGGGTAAAGGTTGAAGGTTAATTTTCGGCCAGTGAGCGGTTCGCTGATTTTATTCGCCAGGTTGAACGAAGCAGAACCCGTTGCAAGGATGACGCATTCAGGGTGATTGTCGATCAAGATCTTCAGATTTAAACCAATATTATTTACCCTTTGGGCCTCGTCGATGATCAGCAACTCGGCGTCCCCCAAGATTTCATCCAGGCGCCAGCGGTTTTGGCTGCTGAGGACTTCACGATAGACCAATTCATCTGCAGAGATGAAACGGGTACGTAACGAGGTGGTCGTTTCCAATTGGCGAGCCAGGGTTGTCTTTCCCACCTGGCGCGGGCCGTAAAGGACGATAACCTTCCCTGGTATGAGGGATTTCTGAATTTGTGCGAGAAGAAGGCGATCAATTATCATAAATAGATCATAGCACACTATCGGTATTTATGTAAATACCGATAGTGTGCTAACAAATATTTTTTTTCGGGCGATATTTCCCTGGAAAACAAATAATGGAGACAACATGCCTTGCGCTGATTAGCTGACAGTCCCTCAATCGCCAATAGAATACTTTGCCACTGTTCAGTCTTATACTGACCAACTTTCAATTCAAAGTAACATATCCGACCAATTGTTTGACATACACTTGAGGCGGCAGTATAATAAGGCTCGAGCGGTTTATCCGCCAGTACTTTTGATTAAAACCGTCCATCTGAGATAATTTGGAGGTTGTATCGTAGAATGCCAGCAGGCGTATTTAATTGACGCTACCACGGAGATCACCATCGGCTGCATTCGCGATAAGTGCAGCCGATTTTTTATCTCTCTGGCAACCAACTCCTAAGATAGGAGGGAGGTGATTTCCTTGACTCATGTTGTTCTTCGGTCGAATGAATCGCAGGATCAACTGCTGAAGCGCTTCCGCAAGAAGGTCGTAAAAAGCGGAGTGCTCAGCACCGTCCGCCGCAAGCGCTGGTTCATTTCGAAAAGCGAGCTGCGCCGTGTAGAGAAGAAAAAGGCGATTCGCCGAATTAAACGCCGCCAATACACGCGCGGACCAGAGTAATGGCTTTACAGAATCCGGGCGGCATGGACTGCTGGTCGGTTTCGGGAGGTGAAGATGGCCAAAGAAGAAGATAAGATACAAGTAGAGGGGACGATCATCGAGGCGCTGCCTGGGACGCAGTTCCGCGTACGCCTGGAAAACGGACATGAGGTTTTGGCTTACCTCTCCGGACGGATGCGCAAATACTACATTCGCATTTTGCTCGGCGATCGCGTGCGCGTCGAAATGTCGCCCTACGACCTGACCCGCGGACGGATCGTCTACCGCCAGAAAAAAGTCGGCGAGCCTATGTTGGTGGAAGAGGAATAGCTTCCCCCAATCCCCCGGATTTATCTTTTCTAATATTATCGAACACCCCTTGCTTCTCGCGAGGGGTGTTATGTTTGGTATAGCTGCGACTTGCTCGAACCGGTTTCCAGGCATGCTGCAGGCGTGCGCAAACCAGAATAGCAGATGGGATACGCCCAAAGGTTCAGATGTTTTGGGTCATAAAACTGGACTGGGAGGAGCCCTGTCTATGCCGGTGCTGAATAAAAAAAAGGCGGGTATTCACCCGCCTTTTTTTTCTGTCAGCCTTGATTGGATTGGCTAGAAGAGGATGCGGTTATCCAGGCTGGTCAACGCTTTCATGTAGTTGGCGCGCTCGAACGCAGCCGGATCAGCCACAGCCTTCTGGCTCATGCTGCCGGTCATCTGGCGCACAGAGTCGTATTCGAATTCTTCCATCCAACGGCGCATGTCGGCGAGGATCTCACCAGCGCGCTTGATGCCATTTTGCAGAAGTTCCGAAGTTGTCATGGCAACGTTCGCGCCAGCCATGACCGCCTTGATCGCATCCAGATGGGTATGCACGCCGGTCGAGAGCGCCAGGTCAGCTTCGATCCGCCCGTAAAGGATAGCCACCCAGCGCAGCGGCAACCGCAGCTCTTGAGATGTGCTCAAAGCCAGGTTGGGGACGACCTCGAGCGTTTCGATGTCCAGGTCGGGCTGGTAGAAGCGGTTGAACAGCACCATGCCGTTTACGCCGGCTTCCGTGAGCTGCGCTGCCATGTTGGGCAGGGATGTGAAATAAGGGTTGAGCTTGACAGCCAGCGGTATGGTCAGTTGCGCGCGAATTTCCTTGATCAGGTCAACGGTCTCTTTTTCGACAGCCTGGCCGTTTTCCGCCGGATCGGTGGGTATCCGGTAGATGTTCAATTCCAGCGCATCTGCGCCTGCCTGTTGGATGCGTTTTGCGTAGTCGATCCAACCGCCGCTGGTGAAGCCGTTCAGGCTGCCAATGATCGGGATTTGCACCGCCGCCTTGATTTTTTGGATCAAATCGAGGTAGCTGTCCGGTCCAACGTTGTAGTGATCCAGGTCAGGGAAATAAGTTTGCGCTTCGGGCTGCGATTCGCTTCCGCGGCTGAGGTAATGATCCAGAGCCAGGCTTTCGTGGATGATTTGTTCCTCGAACAGCGAGTACATGACAACCGCGCTGACGCCGGCATCTTCCAGGCGGCGAACGCCGTCCACTTTCTTGGAAATTGGCGATGCGGATGCGACCAGCGGATTTTTTAGTTGCATCCCAAGATAAGTTGCAGTCAGATCTATCATATAATCCTCTCTCTACACACCTCTAGAAAGTTAAAGTTACTGGTAAGCACGGTTTATTTATCTGGCTCCGCTGGCGCTTCCTGATGACCGCTGTTGCTGTAATCGATCTCTGCCATCTGCTGGTAGAGTTTCCAGCGGTTGATCGCATCACTGCGAGCTTTGGTCATGAGGGCTTCGGCGCGAGCTTCATCACTCAACATCAGCATGCGGTAACGAGTTTCATTATATGCGTAATCCTCCACAGGTACAGTGGGCTCTTTACTGTCGAGTTGCAAGGGATTCTTACCCTCCTCCGCGAGCAGGGGATTATATCGGTAAAGCGGCCATACGCCGGATTGGACTGCCAGCCTTTGCTGGTCGAGTCCTTTGCGCATGTCGATGCCCTGCTGTATGCAATGGCAATATGCAATGAGCAGCGAAGGACCGTTGTAGGCGTCCGCTTCGAGGAAAGCCTTGAGGGTTTGCACGTCGCTGGCGCCAATGGCGATTTTGGCAACATAAACATAGCCGTAAGCCATCGCGATCAGACCGAGATCTTTCTTTGGCAAATCCTTACCCTTGGCGAAGAATTTGGCAACTGCAGCGCGCGGAGTAGCCTTGGAAGATTGCCCGCCTGTGTTCGAGTAGACTTCAGTATCCAGCACCAACACGTTGACGTTCCGGCCAGAGGCCAAAACGTGATCCAGGCCGCCGTAGCCGATGTCATAAGCCCAGCCGTCGCCGCCGACGATCCAAACCGATTTGCGTACCAAATAATCCGCCAAATCCATCAACAAGGCAGCGCGCGGTTCTTTAATGCCCTTTAAAGTTTGTTTCAGCAGCATCACGCGCTCGCGCTGTTCCTGGATGCCTTTTTCAGTTGACTGATCAGCGCCAAGCAGCGCGTCAACCAGCTGCTGACCGATTTGCGGCGCCAGGTTGAGGAGCAGCTCGTGGGCAAATTCACTTTGCTTATCGATGGTCAATCGCATGCCCAGACCAAATTCGGCATTGTCTTCGAAGAGGCTGTTCGACCAGGCCGGTCCGCGGCCTTCCTTATTTACAGCCCAGGGGGTGGTTGGCAGGTTTCCGCCGTAGATGGATGAGCAGCCGGTGGCATTCGCCACAACCGTGCGATCACCAAAGAGCTGAGTGAGTAATTTAATATAGGGGGTTTCGCCGCAGCCTCCGCAGGCGCCGGAAAACTCGAACAACGGCTGGAGCAGCTGCGAATTTTTGATGGTGTTCAGACCAATCAACGAGCGGTCGACCTCGGGCAGGGTGAGGAAGAATTCCCAGTTCTCCCGCTCCTGTTCGCGGAGGGGCGGCTGCTCGGCCATGTTGATGGCCTTGAGCCCGGCCTGGGTCTTGTTCTTAGCCGGGCAGGCTTCGACGCAAAGCGCGCAGCCGGTGCAGTCTTCCGGGGCAACCTGTATGGTGTACTTCATCCCGGGCAGCTCGCGGAATTTGGCTTCGGTGGATTTAAAGGCTGCCGGGGCTTTCTCGAGGTAGGAAGGATCGTAAACTTTCTGCCGTATGACTGCATGCGGGCAAACCAGCGCGCACTTGCCGCATTGGATGCACACATCCGGATCCCAAACGGGGATTTCAAGGGCAATGTTGCGTTTCTCCCACTGGGTTGTGGCTAATGGGAAAGTGCCATCCGCGGGCAATTTGCTGACGGGCACATCATCGCCGGCGTAGATCATCATCGGAGAAAGCACCTCTTTTACGAAATCGGGCGCTTTGTCGGAGACGGGTTTGCGGCGGGTCAGGGTGCTGGTGGCTTTTTCGGGCACCTTGACTTCGAAGAGATTGGCAAGGGTTTGATCGACGGCTTCGAAGTTACGCTGGACGACCGCCTCGCCGCGCTTGCCGTAGGTCTTTTCGATGCTCTTCTTGATCTGGATGATGGCTTCGTCGCGCGGAAGAACGCCCGAGATAGCGAAGAAGCAGGTCTGCATCACGGTATTGATGCGCCCGCCCATGCCTGTCCGCGCGGCGACTTCGTAGGCGTCGATGACATAGAAGCGCAGCTTCTTGCGGATGATAGCTTCCTGCACTTCGATGGGCAGTTTGTCCCAAACCTCGTCGGCAGGATAGATGCTGTTCAATAGGAAAACGCCTCCCGGGGCGGCATATTGGAGAATGTCCAGCCGCTCCAAGAAGGTGAACTGGTGGCAGGCAACGAAATTGGCGTCGCCTTTGCCAATCAAGTACGGGGCGTGGATCGGTCGCGGGCCAAACCGCAGGTGAGAGATGGTCACCGAACCGGATTTCTTAGAGTCGTAGACGAAATAACCCTGAGCGAAATTCTCGGTTTCATCGCCAATGATTTTAATCGAGTTCTTGTTGGCCCCAACGGTGCCATCCGCGCCTAAACCAAAGAACACACAACGGACGGTTTCTGGATGCTCGATCGAAAATTCGGGATCGTAATCCAGGCTGGTGTGGCTGAGATCGTCATTGATGCCGACCGTGAAATGGTTTTTCGGGGATTCCTTCTTGAACTCATCGAACACGGCTTTCACCATGGCCGGGGTGAATTCCTTCGAAGACAGCCCATAACGTCCGCCGATGACGGTTGGAATGGTTTTGTAAGGCGCGATCCCATTCGCCAGGCCTTCGTGCAAGGCAGTGATCACATCTTCATAAAGCGGCTCGCCTGCGGCGCCTGGTTCCTTCGTGCGGTCGAGCACTGCGATTTTCTTAACAGTGCCAGGCAAAGCTTTCATGAGATGTTCGACTGAGAATGGGCGGTACAGGCGGACAGTCAATGCGCCGACCTTCTCGCCCTTATTTTGCAGGTAAAGGGCAGTTTCCTCGACCGTTTCTGCGCCGGATGCCATGGAAATAATCACGTATTCGGCATCAGGAGCGCCAGCATAATCGAACAGATGATACTGGCGGCCGACTACTTTTGCGAATTTATCCATCGACTTTTGAACGATGGACGCGCATGCGTGATAGAAAGGATTGATCGTTTCACGAGCCTGGAAGAACACATCCGGATTCATGGCTGTGCCGCGCAGCACGGGTTTTTCGGGATTGAGAGCGCGGGCGCGGTGCTGGCTGATCAACTTTTGGTCGATCATTGCGTGCATATCATCTTCCGTGACGTATTCGACCTTGTTCACCTCGCTGGAGGTGCGAAAACCGTCGAAGAAGTGCAAAAGTGGAATGCGTGATTCGAGTGTTGCCGCTTGCGCAATCAAGGCCATGTCATGCGCTTCCTGGCAGGAGCGTGAAGCCAGCAAAGCCCAGCCGGTCTGCCGGGTAGCCATCACATCCGAGTGATCGCCAAAAATCGACAGCGCATGGGTGGCTACCGTGCGGGCGGAAACGTGAAATACCGCCGGAGTCAATTCGCCGGCGATTTTGTACATGTTAGGGATCATCAACAGCAGGCCTTGCGAAGCAGTGAATGTAGTGGTTAGCGAGCCGGTTTGTAAAGCGCCGTGAACTGCTCCAGCAGCGCCGCCCTCAGACTGCAGCTCAGCCACCAGTGGGATGGTTCCCCATAGATTGGGAATTCCCTGGGCTGCCCAGGCATCGGCCAGCTCGCCCATGGTCGAGGATGGGGTGATCGGGTAAATGGCGATCACCTCATTCAAGCGGTAAGCAACGTGCGCGACAGCCTCATTGGCATCGATTGTTACTTTTTCTCTTTTCATCATAGTCTCCCTCAGATGTTTCAATTTTAAAACCGGCCAGGCCAGTCATTTTCAGTCATGCAAGTAGATAACCAGCTTAAATAAAACCATATCTGGTTACTCATCCAGTCAAGTTTATCCTTAATTCGACCTGTCATGTAGTAATATAGATCATAGATATTTGTGCATCCTGTCATAAATAAAAAGCAGTCGTTAGTGGTTTTGATTGTATCTATCCAACCCCTCAACCATGGATCTTATTGGTGTTATCCAGCGCATGAACCGTTGCCCGCTGATGATTTCTCATTCGGTCAGGGTTTCAACCTCGGCAGGGCAAGCATCAACGCAGCCAGTGTTTTGGCATCATGGATTTGCCCGCTGGCTGCCATTTCATACACTTTGGCGACTGGGATTGCTTCGAGTTGCAGGAATTCGTCTGCATCCTGGTCGAGGGCATTTGCGTATAAAGCAGTTGCCAAATAAACGTACATATGCTCAGTGGAATATCCCGGCGCGAGAAAAAAATCCCCTAGAAATTCTAATTTACCTGCTGCCATCCCGGTTTCTTCACGCACCTCACGAGCAGCGCACGTTTCGGGCTCTTCCTGATCGCTCATTACGCCGGCAGGCAGTTCGAGCAGACCGGCGCCAACCCCCAGGCGGAATTGGTTGACGAACAGTAAATTCCCGTCATTGTTTACCGGCACAATGGTGACTGAATCATTGTGCTTCACCAGGTCATAGAGGCGCTGCTTGCCGTCGGGTAAACACATCTGGACGCGTTCGACGTCGAAGGCACGCCCTTGGTAAACCGTTTCACGGCTGAGAGGTGTGAATTCCATCGTAACTCCTGTGTGGGGTACAAACCTGAATAGAAGCGTGATTAATCGATAAAGGCGAGGGAGTGATTCCCCCGCCTGTTGTTATCCAAATCCTTGCAGCAAATTACGGAATGCGCAACTCCTGCCCGGCTTCGACGGTATAAGGACTTTGCAGATTGTTGGCAAGGATGATCGCCTCCGGATCGACATCTCCAAAGTAGCAGGCGATGGAGTAGATCGTATCATTTGCTTTCACGGTGTAAGTAGCCGGGTGATCAGCCAGTTTGCGCTCGCCAGCAGTCCAGGTGCCAGTTGAGGGGATTTTCAATACTGTGCCTGTGGACGGCTGAGAATCCATTTCCAGCCCGTTGATCTCTAGGAAGGTGAGCAGGTCAAGATTGTAACGGCGGGCGATGCAAATTGGCCATTCACCGTGGTGGAGTGTGTAGGTTTCAGGGCGGGTCGCGGTCGGGATGAAAACCATGGTGGAGGTTGGCGCAATCATTTGAGTCGGCACTGCTGAGGGAATAACGATGGTTGTGGGCTGTGGAGATGTGGCTTGTTGCACTGGGGTTGGCAGCACAGCCTGCGTGAGCTGCACGATTTCAGTCACGCGGGCAGATGTATCTAATGTGCCAACCGGGAAAGGGATTTCAGAAGTAGCGGTAGCAATGCCCGGTTCTTTTTTGGTCGCGGAGCGGGTGCAGGCGGATAGTACTAACCCGATCAGGATGAATACCAGCACCACTGTATAGAACTTTTTGTTCATACCGGACTCCTTCTCAGGACTCTCTATTTATTTCGTATAACCGTTTTAACATTCTTTCTACATAGTAGCATAAGCATTCTGACGCGTCAAGCATATCCAGCGGTTCTGTATATAACAAATTTGACCCAAGGAAATCATTTTAAAGCGGAAAATCTATGATTTCTAGAATTATTGATGGGCAAGAATCGTCATGCTTGTCTTCGATCCGTGATAACGCCAGGCCAAAGATGTTCACCAGAAATCCCCTCGATGGATCACCGGATTGGTATCAAAACCAGCCGTTTATAAGCGCGGCTGTGCTAGAATAGAATTTACTCAATCCGGGTGAGGATGACAACGCGCATATGAATATCTATTTCTCCTGCTCGATTACCGGCGGGCGTAAAGATCAGCAGGCCTATCAGGCGATTGTCACAGCTTTGCTGGAGGATGGGCATGAAGTACCAACTGCCATCCTGGCCAGCAAGGATGTGATGGCATTCGAAACGATCATCCAGCCTGAAGAGGTTTTCTTACGAGATACCGCCTGGGTGGAAGATTGTGATGCTGTGGTTGCCGAGGTCAGCACGCCTTCCCATGGGGTCGGGTATGAGATTGCCCTGGCCTTGAGTCTGGGCAAGCCGGTATTGTGCTGTTATCAATCGGGGCGGAGGGTATCCAAGATGATACTTGGTAACAATCATCCCCTCATTCAACTGGCGGAATATGACGAACTACATCAGATAGTCACGCTGGTACGTGAATTTATACAGGGATTGTAACAGGACGATTATCAGCGCCTTGGGTGATAAAAAACGGTTGTCAGACTATTAAGAATCGTGTAGGATAAATACGGAGACACAATAGTTCATTACACTTTCACCGATGCTCATCGAAGTCTCCTCCTTTGGCGAAAGCCTCCGCCGGGATCCTCACCGCCCCCGGCGGAGGCTTACTTTTAAAAGTGTTTACGCTTGCATCGAATAAAAGCGAGCATGGTTCGTTCAGGATGGTTTATTGGTATCTGTCACGGGCAGCACGATGGTGAAAATGGTGCCTTGCTCACTGTTCGATTCCACCCAAATTCTACCCCCGTGGCTTTGTACAACCGAGCGGACGATGGCCAATCCAAGACCGGTGCCAGCAGTTGCATTGTCGATGTTGCTCGCCCGGTAAAATTTATCGAAGATGTATGGCAAGTCGACAGACGGAATGCCGATGCCGCTGTCGGCGAATTGGATGATGATCTGATCTTGCTCAAGCTCTCCGCTGATCGCGATCCTCCCGCCAGGTTGCGAATATTTGATGGAATTATCGATCAGATGCTCGAACATCTGACGGATTTGTACCGGATTGCCAAAGAAGTCCGGCAGGTTATCGGAAAGATCGATGGTTAGTTGGGCATTCTTACGCGCTATGGCTTTCTTGACACTTTGTGAAACTTGCTCGATACATTGGCGCAAGTCAATGACTTCACGGCGGGTATCCAGCCCAGCTTCGATCCGGCCAAGATTGACCAGATCATCCACCAGATAGGTAATATTCTCGACGCCGGCTTGTATCCTGCGAATGAATTCTTGCTGTAACTCATTAACCGGACCTCCGCGCTCGACCAGCTCGGCGTAACCTAAAATGGAGGTGAGGGGTGAACGCAGGTCGTAGGATACGGTATTTACGAAATCACTTTTTATCCTATCCAGCTTTTTCAGGCTGGTGATGTCATTCAACGTCAACGCAATGCCAACCTCCGGGATAGGCGTGCGTTGAATAATAAAGCTGCGCCCATCCTCGCAGGACATTTCTGTGCGATTTGCCAGCCCGCGCGTTTCAGGATCGAGCAGCTCGAGAACTTCCGGTTGGCTGATGATCGACTTGTATGGTTTCCCGATTGCCTCATCTGGCTCGACGCCTAATGCCAGACCCGCCGCCTTATTCATCAAGGTAATGACCTGCTCCTGGTTGGTCACGATGACGCCGTCGTGGATTTTCTTCAACAGAGCGTCCAACTTGTTCTTTTCCGTTTTGGTAATATCGAAGATATCGGCGTTAAGTAGTGCAATGACGGCAAACTCCGCCAAAGTGCTGAGCATGTTGATGTCGCGTTTTTGAAACATTAGCGGGCTGTTGCGGTTATCGACGCCAAGCACGCCGATGGTTTCCCCCTTGTATTGCAGAGGCACATAGATAAGACTCTGGACGAGATAAGAGGTTTTTATTTTTTGGGGGGTACGGTCGTCGAGCACCATGGGCTGCCCCGAGCGGATGACCGCTCCTGCCAGCGTGTCGGAGACTGGCAGGCGAAAGGTTTGCACAAACTCCTCCTGAAAGTTTTTGGAGGCGCGCATATACAGCTCACCGCTGTCTGGATCGAGCAGAAGTAAGCTGCCCTCCTCAGCACCGGTCGAAGTCACAGCGGCTTCGACAATGATGCCAAGCACGCTGTCTGTATCCAGCGAGCCGGTGATCGATTTAGCCAGGCGGGTGAGAGTTTCGAGCTCATCCACGCGGCGTTGCAGTCGGTCGGTTGTCCGGCGCGATTCGAGCAACACCGATTCCCTGGAAAGTTTAAATTTAACCAGGCTGTTTTGAACCGCATCGAGTATCTCTTCTGAGCGAAGTGGCAAGCACAAATAATCGCTGATGCCAATTTTCAAGGCATTTTTTAGCAGCTCGGGCGTGTCTTGTTTCACCAGCAGCACAATTGGCATGGCAGGATATTGCTTGATCAACTGCTTTGCAAAATCCAAGCCGTCCTTACCGGCGAGGGATTCATTCAACATCACCAACGAGGGCGGAAACCGCTCCAGGCGTTTCGCTGCGCTGTCATAATCCAGGAAGACCTCCACAAAGTAACCTGCTGATTGCAGCACTCGCTCCAATAAATAATTAATTTGTGGATCGGCAATAAGAATAATTGAATTCGGTTCTTTGGGGAGTGTGTTCATAGGACTTAAACACCTTCACGGGGAACAACAGATCGGGTTAATAATCATTGGACAGGCAATACAAGGTGAAATTGAACCCCCTGACCTGGTTTGTTTTCTGCCCAAATTTTACCATCCATACGGGTAACGATGTCTTTAATTAATGGCAAACTGATGCCCAATCCACCGAGCCGCTGCGGTAGAATCTGGGTAGAATGCGCTCCGGTAAATAATTTCCCTAGCATTTCAGGCTCGATTGCTGGCCCGCTGTCGGTGACGATGATATGGGCGTGATTCTCGACCTCAGATTCGATCCGTACTGTGACGCTGCCGCCTGGGGCGCAGAATTTGACTGCATTGCTTACCAGCCCGTCCAGAACCTGACTCAACCACTCCTCATCGACATGGATAAAAACTAGCTGATCTGGCAATTCACAGCTTATGGAAATTTCATTCGACCGCGTGAACGGCTCGAATCGGGCAGCAGTATTGCGGACGACTTCGTTGAGATTGATCGGTCTGGAATGCCACATCACGCGCGAGGTCTTTGGCGGGACAATGGCGTGAGTCAACCGCAGCGATCCGGTCAATGCGCCCTCCAAATCGTCGAACTGATCGCGTTGATACTGGCTCATCTTGCTTGACATATTCTCGATAATGTTCTTGTGCGCCTTGTCCTGGATCTGCAAGAGATTGTGCATCTCTCGTTTGGCTTTTTGCAGCAGTTCATGGATGATTCGTTCCTTGGTGAGCGCTGCAGCGGTAATCTGCTCCTGCTGCCGGCAGCGTTCCTCGATGGAACGCAACAAGCGGGCGTTCGCGAGCGCGATCGATGCGAAGTCGATGGCTATCAACGCCCGGCGTTGTTCCTTTTCATTAAAAGGTTGAATGGCGCTACGCATTAACACCAGCAAGCCGGATACTTTTCCGCTAATTCTCAAGGGCAATACCAGCGCTGATTCGCCCAGTGAAGCAATTTTATATCGCTTCAGCTGCTTGCCATCCACGGCGAGGGACTCGCCAGACGCAGCCACGAGCAGGCTGATACCGTCGTCCCAGGGTTGATTGATTTGCGCCGGCATGGATGCCGGCAGGTTGCGCTTCGCCGCAAGTAAAAATGCTTTACTGGTTTCCTCCCTTAATAGCAACCACCCGATATCTGCTTGAACCAATTGACAAAAACGGTCGACAATCTTACCTGGCAAAAGAGAGGAATCAGTTACCGAGGTAAAATCCTTACCGATCTCGAGCAATTCCGCTGCCTCGTCCAGTTGCTGCCGCAGCTCTTTGGTTGTACGGTCTAATTCCTCAAGCAGATGCCCGCGCTCGCGCTCCTCGTGCACCTTCTTCAGTGTTTCTTCGACGACATTCAATATTTCTGTTTCACTGGCGGGCAGAAGCAGGTAATCCGCAGCCCCAAGGCGCATGCTCTGGATGATTTCATTTTCCAAGCCCTTCTGTCCCATCAAAATGACAGGCGTGAAGATTTCCTGAGCGGTCAGGGCAACCAGCAAATCGATGCCGCTGAGGCCAGGCAAGGATATATCGGCAAGAATCACATCCGGGGCATATTCATTTGCCTGGACGATGGCGGTGTTGGCATCCTGGATGGTGGAGACATGGTAACCGGCAGCCTGCAGCGTCTGGCGTCCGATCAGATCGCTGACCGCCGGATCGTTTTCAACGATGAGGATTCGGTCAGGTTCCTTTGTCATAGTAATTAATGATAGCACGGATGGTGAAAAATTGGCGCGCAAACCATTGTTAAATAGGGTGCAATGCTTGGCGCGGTTGGAATTTATATATTCTAGATTAATGATGGATAAGAATTCTATTAGATATGTCCCTGCGCACTTGACTCAAGCGAGTTCGTCAGCATACAATGAGATTATGGATTATAAGGATTACTATAAGATCCTCGGCGTTGAAAAAAATGCGGCAGACGAGGATATAAAAGGCGCTTATCGGAAATTAGCCATGAAATACCATCCGGATCGAAACCCGGGAGACAAAGCGGCGGAGAATAAATTCAAAGAGATCAACGAAGCTTACGAGGTTCTCCACGATCCGAAAAAACGGTCGCGCTATGACCAATTGGGCGACTCCTATTACCGTTACCAGCAAACCGGCGGCGCGCCGGGTGGATTCAACTGGGAGGAGTGGTTCACCCAGGCGCCAGGCGGTCGAACTGTGCGCATGGATGCCGATGATATTTTTGGCGGTCTGGGTGGCTTTTCCGATTTCTTCAGTGCCATATTCGGCGGTATGGCCGGTGAGAGCTTTCGCCAAACGAAAAGCCGCACGCGTCAACCGGCAGCTTACCAGCAGCCAGTTGAAATTACATTGGAAGAAGCCTACCATGGCACCAGTCGCACTTTGCAGCTAGACAATCGCCGCCTGGAAGGCAAAATCCCGCCAGGGGCGAAAACTGGCACCAAGATTCGCCTGGCAGGAGTGGGTCCGGCAGGGCCAAACGGGCAAAAAAGCGATATCTACCTGGTGGTTCAGGTCAGACCGGATGCCCGATTCGAGCGCAAAGGCGACGATCTTTACACCGAGGTCAATGTGGATTTATACAGCGCAGTGCTCGGCGGTAAGTTGCGAGTGCATACCCTGGGCGGCGAGGTCGTGCTGACCATCCCGCAAGGCACTCAACCTGGGCAGAAAATTCGTTTAAGCGGCAGAGGCATGCCGCATTTGCGCGATCCAAAGATCCATGGTGATTTATACGTTATCGCACGGGTGACGATTCCAAAGCAGCTCAATGAGCAACAAAAAAAGTTGTTCGAACAGCTGCGAAAACTATAACTGGCGCACATTCCGTTTTATCTTAAGAAAATTAACAACTGGATGGTCGGGATGAACAAGAAAAGGCTGATTGTATTCGCAGTATTAGCGTTTTTTGTCGTTGCGGGCTGCCGGGTAAGCCTTGACCTGCCTCAAATTATGGAAGATTTCAATCTGCCAACCGTTGCTGTGGAAGCGACTCGGTCGATAGAACCCCCGTCGCTCGATGTGATCCCCACAGCGGACAGCTCGATCCTTCCATTGCCAGATCTCCCACCGTTGTCAATCGATCTGGCGGAGCGAGACTCGCTGATGACTGAGCTGTACAAACGAGTATCACCTGGCGTCGTTTCAGTCATGGTGCAAACCAATGCCGGGAATAGCACGGGGTCCGGGTTTGTTTATGATCGTGATGGTCATATCGTGACCAACTATCATGTGGTGGAAGGCGCAAGCCTGGTCGAAGTAGATTTCTCATCCGGTTATAAAGCCCGCGGGGAGGTGATCGGCACTGATCTCGATTCCGATCTTGCTGTCGTCAAGGTTGCTGCTCCTGGCGAGGTGCTGCTGCCGCTGGAAATGGGTGACTCGAGCATTGTTCAGGTTGGTCAGACGGTCGTTGCTATCGGCAATCCTTTTGGGCTTTCTGGCACAATGACCGTAGGGATTGTCTCTGCTAAGGGACGCACGCTCGAATCCATGCGGCAGACCGAGGGCGGCACCTTCTTTACTGCCGGTGACATCATTCAAACGGATGCTGCCATCAATCCGGGTAACTCGGGCGGTCCCCTGATTAATTTGAATGGCGAGGTCATCGGGGTCAACCGGGCGATCAGCACTACCAGCACAACCGTAACCGGCGACCCGCTCAACAGCGGCATTGGCTTTGCTATTTCTGGCAACATTGTCAAGAAAGTGGTGCCGGTGTTGATCGAGCGCGGCTCATACGATTATCCCTATCTGGGAATTACCAGTCGCGAAGACCTGACCCTGGACATGATTGAGGAGCTGGATTTACCGCGCCACACCGGAGCTTATATCATCTCGGTCACGCAGGGTGGGCCGGCTGACACTGCCGGCTTGCGCGGCGGCTCCCAGACTACTGTCTACCCGGGTCTGGCAAAAGGAGGCGACTTAATTATCGAGATCGATGGATTACCGGTAACCAGCTTTGGTCAAATGCTGAGTTATTTGATTAACAATAAAAATCCGGGGGATCAAATCACATTGGTTGTTCTGCGTAGTGGGCAGGAAAGGGAGGTAACCGTTACATTGGGCAAGCGTCCGTAAGGCGCGGAAAAAGAATGTGTCAAGGATAAATAAAAATAGGAGGTTACCATGTTGACTGAAAGTGAGCTTCGGGAGTTGTTGCGCTTCATATCCCCTGACCCCGTCCTCAGTGTTTACCTCAACACGGACCCGTCCAAAGGGAATAAGGATTCCTACAGGTTGCGTCTGCGCAATCTCTTGAAGGGGGTAACTGTTCATCAGGAAGTCGAGACCATCGAGCGTTATTTCCAAAGCGAATATGATTGGACTGGACGCAGCGTTGCCTTGTTTTCCTGTGTTCCGCAAAAATTTTTCCGTGTGTATCCGTTAGCGCTGCCTGTGCCGGATTTTGTCCATATCAGCGACCGGCCAAGCGTGCGCGTGTTAGCTGATTTGTTGGACAGCTACGGCGGATATGGAGTGATCTTAGTCGATAAGCAGGGCGCGCGGGCATTTTCCTTCCATCTCGGCGAGCTTCAGGAACAGGAAGGTATGATGGGTGAAGCCGTCAAACGCGTCAAGCACGGCGGGGCTTCGACTTTCCCAGGCAGGATGGGCGGGATAGCCGGGCGTACTCGCCATCAAGAACAAGTAGTCGAGCGTAATATGAAGGATGCGGTTGATTTTTCGGTCAACTTTTTTAATGAATATCATGTCAGGCGAATCTTAATTGGGGGGACGGACGATAATGTGGCTTTGTTCCGCAGTCTGCTGCCAAAATCGTGGCAAAGCCTGATCGTTGGAACTTTCCCGATGAACATGACAATCGGTCACACCGAGGTGTTCAATAAAGCCATGCAGATCGGCATAGACGCCGACAAGAAACGCGTCGCGAAATTAATCTCCAACCTGGTAACACAGGCGGCTAAAGCGAGTGGGGCAGTTGTTGGGGTCGAGCCTACGCTTCAAGAGATCAATCGCGAGCGGGTCGATACGCTGGTCGTCATGCAGGGACTGCAGCAGCCGGCCTATCAGTGCAAGGAATGCAGTTTTTTGACGACCAGGCCGAACAGCTATTGCGCCAATTGCGGCAGCGATGTCATCGCAATTCCAGATGCCATCGATATTGCGGTCAGCCGTACCATGCGGCGCGGTGGCGACGTGGAGGTCGTGCACGAAAGCCACGATCTCGAGCAGGCTGGCAAGGTCGGGGCTTTTCTCCGTTATTAATTAGGATATGACCATTGGCGGGGTTGATTCGCAGGAGGTGAATCAACCCCGATTTTCCTTTGGATCAACGGTTCTCGAGGCGGGCAAGATTTTCCCCCAGGATGCGCATCTCTTCGAGGGCCTTAGACGGGTCACTGGTTAAATTAGTGCGGATCGTTTTAAGCCGGTCCGCCATGGCGCTGGTTGTTTCGATATCATCCAGCGATAAGGTGAGCTCAGCCAGGTTGGCATCGGCGTCACTCAATTCCTGGCGGGCGGTCAGAATATCCTTGCTAACCAACGCCAACCGCGCGCGTCCAATGTTTTCCTGGAGCTTGGAGATAACCAGACTTAAATTGGACGACTTTAATTCGGATTGAGCGCTTTCCAGCTGGCTGGTCGCGCTGTCCAGGCTGCTTTGCATTCCTTCCGCTTTAGTTTCCGCCAATTCGAGTGAGCTTTTTGTACTTGCCAAATCCGCTTGTGACTGCCGCAAGGCATCTCTTGCGGGAATATAGAGCAAGAAGGCTCCCAGCGCAAATCCCACCAGTAATGAGACCAGCACGGCGGCAAACCAGGGTAGAAATTTTTGGAAGAAATTTTTTCCCTTCGGCTCGACCGGCGGGCTTACGACCTTAGCGGAGGGGGTCTCAGGAGCTTCTTCGACTGGCTGCATTTCATCATCACTAGGGGGTAATGGTTCTTTTTCCATAAATACCTCTTTAAATTAAGGAAGATAAACGTAAGGTACGATAGAGATCGATAGGCAGCTAGCTCTGATGATTGTAACGCTACTGCTCTGGCGGGCGTGAGGGCGGCGCAGGTCGGCGGGTATAAGGCATGGGGACATACTCGACCGAAGGGCGGCGCTGAGTGGCTTGTGGGAAGAGATTCATCAAATCGTATATCTCTTCCGGCACTTCGGTAGAGACCTTTAATCCGAGCGCTCTCGCTTCTTCGACCGAGATTGGATAATCGTGCGTCCAGCCTCCTGAGGAAAGCTCATCGGCTAATTTTGCGGCTTCTTCCTGGCTGTAAATGCAACAGGCTAACCGCTGAATAGTCTCCTTGGTCTGGTCGATTGCTTTACGGGCAATATCTGCAAGAATGAGTGTTTCATCGTCGATTTTATTGATATCTTTGCGGGAGAGGACGCTCAAAATCGAGGCAGCCGGGTAGTGGCCAATCTGCGGGTCGACGGGTCCAAGCACTGCGTTTTCATCCATCAAGATTTCATCAGCAGCCAGGGCCAGCAGCGTGCCGCCGGACATCGCATAGTGCGGCACAAAGACAGTCACCTTGCCCTCATGGCGGGCGAGCGCATTGGCAATTTGCTCGGCGGCCAAAACAAGACCGCCCGGCGTGTGCAGGATGAGGTCAATAGGCAGATTTGGGTCGGTCAATTTGATGGCGCGCAGAACTTGCTCGGAGTCCTGGATGTCGATGTATCGCGCCACGGGGAATCCGAGGAAGGACATGCTTTCCTGGCGATGGATCAACGCAATGACTCGCGAGGAACGCCGGGCTTCCAGCGCGCGCATCAAACGCAGACGGGCAGCTTCGATCATTTTTTGCCGGATAAGCGGCACAAGGGCTGCAATGACCAGAAAGATCCAGAGTAGATTGAAAAATTCCATAAGCCCTCCAGTTGATTTAATCCATAAATGGACTGCAGATCACCAGGGATAATACTCGTCGCGGTGCCAGCGCTGAAAGCGCTTGCCAGCGGTGAATAAGAAAACCATCACCAGGCCAAACAGGAAACCGCCAACATGCGCCCACCAGGCAATTCCGGAATTGCCCACAGATCCCGTCAGGGAGAGCAGCCCGGAGAACAGCTGAGAAATGAACCAAAAACCGATATAGAGCAGCGCCGGAATATCGACAAACCAGGGAAGGATAAAAACAGGGATCAAGGTGGTCACCTTGGCGCGCGGGAAAAGCACAAAATACGCCCCGAGTACGGCGGCAATCGCTCCGCTGGCCCCGATCGAGGGCACATCTGCTGCGCCTAAAAAATATTGCAACAATCCGGCGCTGATGCCGCCGAGCAGGTAAAAAATCAGGAAACGGAAGGATCCCATACGGTCTTCGACGTTATCGCCAAAGATGAACAGAGTCCACAAATTACTTATGATGTGGAACCAGCCCCCGTGCAGGAACATGTGGCTGATGAAGGGAAACCAGGTAAACGGATTGGTCAGGTCGATGCGGTTAGCGGTAAGTCCAAAGGTATAGATCAGACGCGTCAATCCTGTTTGAGAGAGGGATAACTCAAAGAAAAATACCAGGACATTAGCGATGATAATGATCCAGGTAACCAGGGGAAACGAGCGCGAGCGAATAGTATCTTTTAACGGGAACATATGCCTCCTGCTGCATACCTCCACAGTATATCTGTTCAGGACGAAACGCGCAATCGGGTAAATTGCCTTATTCTTAGTTTTAACAGGGATATTGCGGCAGCCAGCTTGCCTCACCTTCAGCGCCGTGATACACTTTTATCGTGCAAAACAAGATCCTTGTCGCGAGTGTGCATCCGCCCTTTGGAGAGTTGCTGCGCCTTAGTTTGGAAGAACGCGGGGGCTATAGCGTTCGACTGGTGTCTTCCTGTGAATACGCCAAATATGAAATCGGAAGAAACAAGTACAATCTGGTTCTGCTCGACGCCAACGAGAAGGATCCCAGTGTAAAAACTGCGCTATCCGGAATCGCCCATGACAACCCCGGCCTGCTGTTGATCGTCTTCCCGCCTGGCAACAACCCACAGCACCCATTGCTGCAAGGAATGGCATTCAACGCCTGGTTGAAAAAGCCTTTCTATCTGCCCGATCTGTTGTCAGCCGTGGAAGCAGTTCTGGCGGGGCGTCCGTGGGCGCCGGAGGTTGGAACGGGAAGCCTGCCCGAGTATGCCTGGCTGAATGATGACCTGGCGCTGGAGAGCCAGCTTTCGGCTTTTCTTCGAGCAAATTGCCTGGCGGCGGTGTTCACGACTTGCTCGGGGCAGGCGGTCGCTCGGACGAGCGGAATGCCTGCAAAGGTTGCCGAAGAGATCTCTGCCCTGGTCAAGCGCTTCTGGGGCGCGGATCAAACCAGCGACATGGCGCGTTACATCCACCGCGGTTCGACTGGCGTACAGGCGCTGCTATATGTGACCCGACTGGACAGGCCGTTGCTGGCAGCGCTTATTTTTTCGGGCGATACGCCGGCTGCGCGCGCGCAGATTGTCGCGTCGGAGCTAAAACAAATTTTTCAAAACCGCCGCCGTGAACGAGCGCTTGGCGTTCCGGAGCAGCTGGACGTAGCAACTCCGGTCTCAACGGAGGAAATGGCTGCGGGCGCGCCAGGCGAGGATCTTGAGGGGCTGGATGCGCGCCTTTTCGAGCTGCTGGAAAACGCACCTTCGCCTGATCCATATAAAATCGACGGGCATCACGAGGGTGATTGGCATCTCGATCAGGAGCTGGCGCTGCCAGATTTGAACCAGTTTTCACTGCCCAGGGAGGAAAGAAGTTTAAAGAAGAGTGATGAGATAAAGAAAGCTCCACGCGTCTCACCACCCCCCAAAACTGCTCCCCGCCTGGTAAAACCTGCCGCTCCGCCTGCTCCGCCGGCGAGAATCTCTAAACCCATCATCGTTGAGGGGAATCTCTCGGAGAAACGGCAAATCTTCACCTGCGTCTTGATCCCGCACTTGATGGAAAACCGGCTGGCAGGTGACCTGGCAGATCATCTATACTCATGGGCGCCCTTGTTCTGCGAAACACAAGGCTGGATATCGGTTGACCTGAAAATCTCTCCTGAGGCGCTGCAGTGGACGGTGGATGCGCCAGCCGCCGCTTCACCGGGTTCGTTGGTACGCACTATCCGCGAGCAATCCTCATTAAATATCCTCATGCGTTTCCCAACCTTAATCGGCGGCGAGGCCGGCGGTGATTTTTGGGCGCCTGGTTTTCTCATCGTCCGCGGGTCCGATCCCCCCGCGGCACACATGCTAAAGGAATTCATCCGGCAGACGCGCCTCAGGCAGGGCTTAACACCGCCGGAATAAGGTTTGAGGAAGGAAATCACATGCCACCAACCTTGTATTTAATCGATGGGCACGCGCTGGCTTACCGAACCTATTTTGCGCTCAGCCTGACCGGGCAGCGCTTCACAACCAGCAGCGGGGAGCCAACGGCGGGTACCTTTGGCTTTGCCAGCGTTCTCTTACGCCTGTTGGAGCAGGAAAAGCCGGAGTATCTGGCAGTTGCGTTCGATACCGGCAAGACCTTCCGCAACGATTTGTTTCCGGAATATAAAGCCACGCGCGCCAAGATGCCCGATGACTTGCGCCCGCAGATCGAGCGCATCCGTGAGATGATCGACGCTTTTGGCATCCCGCGCCTGGAACAGGAAGGCGTCGAGGCGGACGACGTGCTTGGCAGCATCGCTCGTCAGGCAGTCAAGCAGGGCTTTGGCGTTAAAATCATCACCGGCGACCGTGATTTGCTGCAGCTGGTGGACGAACGCGTGTTGGTCAACCTGGCTGGCAGTAAACTATCCGAAGCCAAGGATTACGGTCCAGGCGATGTGGTGGCTGCCCTGGGTGTGCGTCCGGATCAGGTGATCGAGTATAAAGGATTGGTTGGGGACAAATCTGATAACATACCTGGCGTGGCAGGGATTGGCGAGAAGACTGCTGTCAGCTTGTTGGAAAAATTTGCGAACCTTGAAGAAATTTATGCCCACCTGGATGAATTGACTCCCAGGGTGAAAAACCTGCTGGAAAAAGGGCGCGAGAGTGCCTATCTCAGCCGTGATCTAGCGACCATCCGCACCGACGTTCAATTGACGCTCGACCTGGAAAAGGCGCGCACCAGCGAGATCACACTGCAGGCTGTCGAGGATATCTTCCAAAAGCTGGAATTCCGCTCACTGCTGCCGCGACTGAGGAAACTGGAGGGTCAGGTGATCTTCCCTGCCAGCGAACAGCAACTTTCGCTGTTCGGGCAGCCTATCACCATGGTTGGCGAACCGCCCGCTCCGGCAAGCGAGGCGATGATCATCGATACGGATGAGAAGCTGCGCAATCTGCAGGAAACACTGCAATCGGCGCAGGTTATTTCTCTTGACACCGAAACGACCTCGACCGACCCGATGCGGGCGAATCTGGTTGGCATCTCGCTGGCAGTCAAGGCTGGCGAGGGCTTTTACATCCCGGTCGGTCACGCTACCGGCGAGGCGCAGCTGCCGGTCGAGAAGGTGATCGAGGCGCTTAAGCCAGCGCTAAGGGACGCGCGCGTCCCCAAGGTCGGTCACAATTTAAAATACGACGCCCTGGTGCTTGCCCGCAATGGATTACCTGTGAAACCGCTGGTTTTCGACACCATGATTGCTGAGTGGCTGCTGCAACCCGAAAGTTACACCCTCGGTTTGAAGGATATAGCTGCCAGTCGTCTTGGCTTGGCAATGACGCACATTGAAGAATTGATCGGCAAGGGGAAAAACCAAATCACCATGGACAGGGTGCCGGTCTCAAAGGCAGCGCCTTACGCCGCTGCTGATGCGGAGGTGTGCCTGCGCTTGATGCCAATCCTGACTGAGAAGATGGAAGAGGCCAATGCAACCCGGCTGTTTAATGATATCGAGATGCCGCTGGTGCCGGTGCTGATGCAAATGGAGCGCAATGGAGTCAAGCTGGATGTGCCGTTCCTCAGGAATATGTCTGCGGAGCTTAGTGACCGGTTGGGCGAAATCGAAAAATCCATTTGGGAAGCAGTTGGCTACTCTTTTAACATTAATTCCACCCAGCAGCTTTCCAAAGCGTTGTTCGAAACGCTCAAGCTGGAACCGCTCGACCGCCGGTGGAAAACCAGCAGCGGGCATTATTCGACTTCCGCCGGGGTGTTGCTTGAAATCAGCGACCAACACCCGGTTGTGGAACTGATCCTGGAACACCGTGAACTTTCCAAGCTGCGCTCCACCTATCTGGATGCGCTGCCTCTACAGGTCAATCCCACGACCGGGCGCGTGCATACCTCGTTCAACCAGACCGGCTCGGTGACCGGGCGCTTGGCCAGCTCGGATCCCAATTTGCAGAACATCCCCACTCGCACCGAGACCGGGCGGCAGGTGCGAAACGCCTTCATCGCTGGGGAGGGGATGAAGCTGCTGGCAGTGGATTATTCCCAGATCGAGCTGCGCATCGTCGCATACATGGCGTCCGATACGGCTATGCTGGCGGCGTTCCATGCCGGTCAGGATATTCACGCCGCTACCGCGGCTGCTATCTACTCAGTTCCGCTCGATCGGGTTAGCAAGGAACAGCGCCGCCATGCCAAGGCGATCAATTTTGGGCTGATCTACGGCATGAGCGCCTTCGGTTTGAGCCGCGGCACCGGGTTGACCCTGGGTGAAGCGGAAAATTTCGTCAAGGCTTATTTTCAAATGTTCCCCGGTGTTAAGAATTTCCTGGATGGCGTGCGCCGGTCAGCAGCTCGCCAGGGCTATGTCGAAACGCTGCTCGGGCGGCGCCGTTACTTCCCCAACCTGAAAAATTCGACCAATCCCGCGATGCGCGCACGCGAGGAGCGCGAGGCGATCAATGCGCCAATCCAGGGCAGCGCGGCTGACATTATGAAAATAGCCATGGTGCGGTTAGCAGACGCCCTGCTCAAGGCGGGGCTGGGAGCACGGCTGTTGCTGCAAGTTCATGACGAGCTGGTTTTGGAAGTGCCGGAGAAGGAACGGGAGGAAACCATCCACTTGGTGAAGCAAGTGATGGAGAACGCGTATACCATGTCCATTCTGCTGCTCACCGAGGCGCGTTGGGGCGACAATTGGGGCAATTTGCACGTTGTGGATCAATGATCAAGGCGTTGGCGCGAGCCTTGCATCTTACTTTGCGAATCTGTTATGCGTCAGATTTGACGTTTTAACGCTGAATCAGGTAAAGTTAATTTTATTGTTGTCTAAATTTGAATAGCGGAGTCAAGTATATGGCGGGCAACGAGCGGATATTCCAGCAGGCGATGAATGACGGTCATAATGCAGCCTGGGACCAGGACTGGCAGCAGGCGGCGAATTATTTCCGCCAGGCTCTCGAAGAGTTTCCGCAGCATCACACCGCGCTCTCCAACCTCGGATTGGCGTTGTATGAGCTGAGGGATTATAAAGGCGCCTTAAGAGTCTACCAGCGCGCGGCGATTTCAGACCCAACTGACCCGGTGCCGGTCGAAAAAATAGCCCATCTGTTAGAAAACCTCGACCGCCTGAGCGAGTCTGCGCGGGCGAGTGCGCAAGCGGCTGAGATGTATCTCAAGGTCCGTGATCCTGAGAAATCCATCGAAAACTGGCAGCGGGTGCTCGAATTGCAGCCCGAAAATCTCAATGCACATGCCCGTCTGGCGATGATCTATGAGCGCATGGGGCGAAAAGCCGAGTCGGTGAGCTATTATTTGATGATTGCAAGTCTGCTCCAAAAGGCGGGCGAACTGAATAAAGCCACACAGTCGGTGATGTATGCTCTAAAAGTGCTTCCGGGCAGCGCTGAAGCTACCCAGGCATTGCACGATTTGAAATCCAATCAGGCTCTCGCATTGCAGGAAGTTTCTCATCAAGGCCCGACGGGTGCTCGAGAAGAGGAAATTACTGCAATCGAGCCGCCGCGGGACGAGGAGTTAATCCCCAATCTCGATCCGGTTTCTGAGGCGCGTCAGCGGGCATTAGTGCAGATGGCTGAAATCCTGTTTGAAGAGCCTGAAGAGAGCGATGCAGAGCACAATCGCAACCGTGGAATTGATTCAGTGATTCGCGGGACGGGCGGCTTGCCGATCGATGAGGCTGATCAGCAGCGCATTAAAGTTCACCTGACGAAAGCAATCGAATTTCAAACCAAGGGTCAGGACAGCCTGGCAGCTTCGGATTTGGACATTGCCCGGGAAATCGGTTTCAGCCATCCGGCTCTGCATTTTGACCTGGGCATGTTGATGGTCGGTCAGAACAATGATAAGGCATATGCTTCGCTCGAAAAAGCCGCCCGGGATCCCAGCTATGCCATGGCGGCTTATCTCTTGCTTGGTAAAGCGCATTTTGAGCAGCAGAGTTACACCCCGGCGGGTGTTTATTTCATGAAGGCATTAAGCCTGGCAGACGCTGCCATTGTTCCGGTACAGCAGCGCGAAGAAATTCTACAGGCGTACACAACTGTAATCGAAACCCAGGCAAAACAGACCGATGAGAAAGCTTTAAAGGGTTTCTGTGAAACGATGTGTTCGCAATTGCTGCGCGAGGACTGGCGTGAAGCGCTGACCAAAGCCCGTCAGCAATTGCCGGAGCAGGAAGAAGGCGCCTCGCCGCTGCCAGTATCAGAAATGCTGGTCGAATCGCACGGAGGCCAGGCCATCGAGGCGATGGTATCGATCAAAGAGATGGCCCGCCATGGTAAACTGCGCTCAGCGCGTGAGGAAGCTTACCGGGCGCTGACCTACTCTCCGACTTACTTGCCGCTGCACGTACAAATCGGCGAATTGCTCATGCAGGAAGGCCAGGTGGCTGAAGCAACGAAGAAGTTCCTGCTGGTCGTCCAACTCTACCGCATGCGGGGGCAGCTAATTCAAGCGGTTAAGCTGTTGAAAAAGCTTTTGCAAAGCTCGCCTATGGATTTACAAGTGCGCACACAATTGATCGAGCTTTTGAATGATCAAGGCCGCAAGGACGAAGCCATGCAGCAGCATTTGGAGCTGGCTGATATCTATTATCATCTTGGCGAGTTGAACAATGCCCGTCAGTCCTACCTCTCCGCTTTGCGTCTGGTACAACAAACGCGTCAAAATCGACGATATATCTACGAGATATTACAAAATCTCGCGGATATCGACATGCAGCGACTCGAATGGCGTCAGGCGCTGCGCACTTATGAACAAATGCGTGTTCTCAAGCCGGACGATCGATTGGTGCGCCAACGCATCGTGGACATCTACTTCCGTTTGGGGAATGACCAGGCAGCGTTTGATGAGTTGGATCAATACTTGAGCTATTTGGAAAAGACCAATAAACACGCAGACGCGGTTTCGTTCATCTACGCGCTGTTGGCTGACCAGCCAGATAAGCCGGAACTGCGCGGCCGGTTGGCGGAATTCCACCTGCATGAGGGCAAGGTGGGCATGGCGATCAGCGAGTTGGATCAACTGGCGATCTTTTATGAAGATGTCGGTGATATCCGAAATGCGATTCGCACGGTCGAGCAAATCCTGGAGCTCGAGCCGCTCAATCGAGCGGAATACGAAACAGCCCTGTTGCGTTTGCGCAACCAGCAGTGAATTTCAAGCTAATTGGGCTCGATCGCTCTACGCGAGGAGTTGCATTTTATTCGAGTTTCCGTTTCCCTAGCGTAGCCGCGTAAGCCACAAACACCTGCTCGCCGTCCAGTTGTAAAGCCTGGTTTAGCGCCGCATCATCGTACGCCGCAATCCCGCATACCCCGCAGCCAATCCCTTCGGCAGCCAGGTACAGGTTCTGGCAGACATGACCGGCATCCAGGAGCAGATACCGGTATCCGCGCTCGGGATAACGCCAGGTCATCCGCTCGGCGACTGCAGCCCATAGGAAGGTCACGGCGCTATTGGCAACGTGTTGCTGGTTTTTACAGCCCATGGTGACGCGCTGATTGGCATCAGCGGCAAGGTCGAAAGCGATCAATGCGTGTTCGAGCGCGAGGTAACGGTAGATGCCTGGCTCGAGCCCTCTCACCCGGTTGACCAGCAAAAAAGTCTCGAAGGCGTGGCGCGCGCCGGCGGAGGGCACAATTCGCAACGTGCTTGGGCGCTCGGTAACTTCCTTGACACCCTGGGTTGCCCACAGCAAAAGCGAGAACTCATCCAGGCTGAGGCTCTCTTCACTGTAGTCGCGTAAGGAAACGCGCTGTTCTATAGCCTGCCATAGATCGAACGGCGGTTTTGGCAGCTCGCGCGGGTCAGGCAGCCTGATCAGCGACGCCGTCGAGTCGTAGGGCAGCTCCAGCGTGGGCTGGGGAAGGCCCTGGCGTTGCGCTGATACAGGTAAATGCGGTGATTGGGTGAGTTCCCAGAACGTTCTTCCGATCGATTCAGACATGCTGTATTCCTCCATCAACGGTATATGAAGCAGACAGGGTGTTTTTTTATTCCAATCTTGGATGTATCATCGCCTGGATCTTATTTTTTACGATTTCGCCCACCTGAAACACTTCCGGGACCCGCATGATAACCAGTCCGGCAGCGTACATGCCAAGCCCAATAATGATTCCTCCCAGGATCCGCGTCCAGTTGGACCAATCTGACGCGAGTGAGAGCCACCCCCAGATAGCTGCGCCCATTACCCCCGCCGCCAGCAGCGACTGAGCGGCGGCTGACAGAAGCCGGCTGCCTTGCAGGCCTTGCAGTCGGCGGCGCAGCAGGATGATCAACGCGACGCATTCCAGCAGGGTGGCAAGCGAATTAGCCAGCGCCAATCCGCCGTGCGGCATCCAACCTAGGTGGCTGAACCAACCTGGGAAGGTCAGGCTGAAGGCGATGTTCAAGCCCATATTGATGGCTGTCATGGTGACTGGCGTGCGGGTGTCGTGGAGGGCATAAAAAGCTCGCACGATCACCTCCAGCAGCGAGTGAAACACCAGCCCCGCCACGTACCACAACAGCGCCCAGGCGACCATTTCTGTGTCGCGAGCGGTAAACTCGCCGTGTTCATAGAGCAGTTGGATCAAAGGCTTACGCAGCAGGATTAATCCAAGGCTGGCTGGCACTGCCAACAGCAGCACCCCGCGCAGGCTGGACGCCAGCGCAGACCGCAGATCATCCAGCTTGCCCAATGCGGATTGAGCGCTAAAGGTTGGCATAGCGGCAATAGCAATCGATTGGGCAATGGCGACTTGCGGCATGAGCATCCAGGTGAATGCCAGGCTGAGGGTGGCGACGCTGCCCTCTGACAAGCTCAGACCTATGATTGTGTTAACGATGAAATTAATTTGCACGACCGCCACACCGATGATCCGCGGTCCCATTAATTTCACCACTTCCCTCACTTCGTCCATGCGCAGCCCGAGTGAGGCCGAGTAGGTTCCTTTCAACCTTATCAGCTGCGGCGCTTGTATCAATAAATGCAGCAGCGAGCCTGCCAGTACGCCGAGTCCCAGCCGGGTGATGCCAAGTTCATCCGGCAGCAGTAACACGCCGAGAATCTGCCCGAGCGAGTACATGCCCGGGGCAACGGCTGGCAGCCAAAACTTTTGGTGGGCATTCAGGATACCCATCATTAACCCGCTCAGACCGAATATGACGACGCTTGGCATCATAAGCCGCAGCAGGAAGATAGTCAGTTCCTCCTGTCCGGGGGTTACTCCTGGCGAGAGCAGGAAGAGCACATGGCGCACGATCTGCGGGGCGAACACGGCAGCTAGAAGGCCGATAGCGGTCAGTACCAGAAACAGCAGGTTGGCAATCGCGGAAGCCAGCTTCCAGGCGGTCTGCCGCTCTTCTTTAGCCAGCAGCCCGGTAAAAACGGGAATGAAAGCCGAGCCGAGCGCCCCGCCTGCCATCAAATTGAAGAGTAATTCGGTCACCCGGTTAGCGGCGTTGAATGAATCCATCTCAGCGCCGGCGCCAAAGACCTGATAATTGACCATGCCGCGCACCAGGCCAAGCAGCTGGGTCAAGATGAAAGCAATCATTACCGTGCCGGCGGCGCGGGCGATCTGGCGGGATGCTGATTCAGGCTGTGCGGGCGGGGAGTCGGGCAAAGTCATTGCCCTGATTATAATGCCTGAGCCAGCCTTTGCAATCCATGAGGCTTATGGGATAATTACCGCGCTTGGTATATTTCGATATTCTTCAGGTTAAAGTATGGAATTTAACAAAATCTGTGTTCTTGGGCTGGGATATATCGGTCTGCCGACCGCCAGCACATTTGCAACCTACGGCATGAAGGTGGTTGGTGTAGATGTCAATGAAGGGGTTGTCAATGGGCTGCAAAATGGCCAATTGCACCTCTATGAACCTGGTTTACGCACACTGGTTCAGGCCGCCTTGCATTCTGGAAACCTGGTGGTAAGCGGGCAACCTGAACCGGCGGACGCGTTCATTATCGCCGTGCCAACGCCGTATCACGGCGACAAGCGGGCAGATTTAAGCTTCGTCAAATCGGCCGCTGAAATGATCGTACCGCACCTGCAACGGGGCAACCTGGTGGTGCTCGAATCTACCTCGCCGCCGATGACTACTTGCAAAATCGTAGCTCCCATTCTGGAAAAATCCGGTCTTAAAGCTGGCGAAGATTTTTACCTGGCTTATTCTCCCGAGCGGGTGCTGCCAGGACAAATTCTGCGCGAGCTAATCGAAAACGCGCGAGTTATTGGCGGAATCACCGCGGCTTCCGCAGAGGCGGGACGTGATCTCTATGCGACCTTCGTGCGCGGTGAGATTATCCTGACGGATGCGACCACCGCCGAGATGGTCAAACTGATGGAAAACACTTACCGGGACGTAAACATTGCGGTTGCAAATGAATTTTCACGTTTGGCTGACCGCTTTGGCGTGGATGTTTGGGAAGCCATCAGCCTGGCGAACCGCCACCCGCGGGTAAAAGTTCTAACTCCTGGCACAGGCGTTGGCGGGCATTGCATCAGCGTCGATCCGTGGTTCCTGGTCGAAGCTGCTCCCGACCTGGCGCAAGTGATTCGCGCGGCGAGGCAAGTAAACGACGCCCAGCCACATTTTGTGGTCGAGCTGGTGCGTAGAGCATTGGATGGATTGCGTGGTAAGCGTATCGCTGCGCTGGGATTAGCCTACAAACCTGCTGTTGACGATCTGCGTGAAAGCTCCGCGGTGGAAGTCGTCCGCCTGCTCTTGAAGGCTGGCGCCAATGTGACCGCCTTCGAGCCGTACAAACCTGATCCGCGCCTGGATGGGATTAAGACTGCCATGACTTTAGCCGATGCGATCAGCACGGCGGAAGCCGTGCTCTTGCTGGTGGCGCATCCGGAGTTAAAAAACCTCGATCCACGCGAGTTGGCAAAGCTGACGCCAGCGCGGACTGCAATCGACCTCGTCAATGGTTGGGATAAGCCGAGGTGGCAGGCGGCTGGTTTTCAACTCTACCGGTTGGGGGACGGATCGCTGAGATGAGCGCAAGAATTCGGGTCGTTTCGATCTTCGGTACCCGCCCCGAGGCGGTGAAAATGGCGCCCGTGGTCAAAGCCCTGGCGGTCGATTCTGAGATCGAAGCCAAGGTCGTTGTGACTGCTCAACACCGCCAGATGCTCGACCAGGTACTCGAGGTGTTCGATATCCGTCCCGACCGGGATTTAAATTTAATGCGCCACGACCAGAGTCTGGCTCAGCTGACTGCCGATATTTTTACCAGCCTGGATCCCGTCCTGCGCGAGCTGGCGCCGGATTGGGTGTTGATCCAGGGTGACACGACCACCGTCATGGCAACTTCGATCCTGTGTTATTACAATCGCATTCGGGTCGGGCACGTCGAGGCCGGTCTGCGCACCGGCGACCGTTGGCAGCCATTCCCCGAGGAGATCAACCGGCGCATCGCGGGCGTGGTGGCGGATTTACATTTCGCGCCAACGGAGCATAGCCGCCAAAATTTACTGCGCGAGGGCGTACCCGATTGGCGTATCGCGGTGACGGGCAATCCGGTCATCGATGCGTTGAATGAAATCATACGCCGACCGCTGCCCGTTGAAGCGCAAACCCTGCTTGACCAGCACGACATACGCCCGGGCGGTCGCGAACTGATTCTGATCACCGCGCACCGTCGCGAGAATTTTGGCAAACCACTGGAAGAGATCTGCGCAGCGTTGCGGTGGCTGGCGGAGCGTTATCATCAGCGCGTGCATTTGATTTATCCCGTGCACCTCAATCCTAACGTGCAGGAGCCGGTATACCGCCTGCTTGGCGGGATTGCCAATATCAGCCTGATTCCGCCGTTGGATTACCTGCCATTAGTCCATCTGATGCGCCGCGCTAAATTGGTGCTGACCGATTCGGGCGGCATCCAGGAAGAAGCGACCGGTCTTGGCATTCCCACATTGGTGCTGCGCCGCACAACGGAGCGCCCCGAGGGAGTGGAGGCGGGCGTGTTGAAACTGGTCGGCACGGACGCAGCGCTTATCCAGGCTGAAGCTGCGCGACTGCTGGAAGATGAAGCGGCATATCAGGCGATGGCGCAGGCTGCCAATCCGTTTGGCGATGGGCATGCCGCCGGACGGATCGTGGCTGCATTGAAGGAATTCCGCGAACCGCAAAGTTAAGCATGGTCGAGTACGATTCCCACGGTCTGAGTAATATCTGCCTGCTGCCCGAGATTGGAGGGGTGGGCGGGCCAGCCTCCTTTCAATTGAAATTTAAAGCTGCGCTGGCGGAGCGCGGAGTCCATGCGCATCACGATCCGCAGGATCCCCAAGCACAGGCTTTGTTGGTCATTGCTGGCACGCGCCGCCTTGGTCATCTGTGGCGGGTAAAGAGGCGCGGGATACGCGTCGTGCAGCGCCTGGACGGGATGAATTGGATACACCGCCGGCGGCGCACCGGAATGCGCCATTTCATCCGATCAGAATATGGCAATCTGCTGCTGGCGTACATCCGCCGTTTTGTGGCCGAACACATTGTCTACCAATCGGAATTCACTCGCGGCTGGTGGCAGCGGATTTATGGGGGCACGCCAGGAACGGACGAGGTCATTCTTAATGGCGTGGATTTGCAGGCATACTCGCCTGAGGGGGCGCACCAGCGTCCACAGGATCACATCCGCGTGCAGGTGGTCGAAGGCCACCTGAAAGATGGTAACGACCTGGCTTTGGAGTTTGCTGCTCTGTTTGCCGGCGCGCTGCAAAATGAGATCAAGCAGCGAGTGGAGCTGTGCATCGCTGGCGAAGTGCCTGTATCGGTACAGGCGCAAGCAAGTCGCGCGCATCCTGAGCTGTGGCTGACCTTCCAGGGGGTAGTATCGCGGGATCATATTCCTGAACTCGACCGCTCGGCGCACCTGCTCTATTCCGCGGAGATCAACGCGCCTTGCCCAAATGCAGTCATCGAGGCGCTGGCCTGCGGTCTGCCAGTCGCTGCCTTTGAAACCGGCTCATTGCCGGAGCTTGTGCAGGGTAACGCGGGGAAACTCGTCCCCTACGGCGGCAATCCTTGGAAGCTCGACCGACCAGATATTCGATCGTTGGCTGTTGCGACAGGGGAGATTGTGAGGCAGCAGGAGCAGCATCGGCGCGCTGCCCGTGAATGGGCTGAGCAAGCTTTTGACCTGCGGATAATGGCTGACCGCTACTTGAGGGCATTGGCCGGATAATCCTCGACAGTCAATCTGTCCATCATAAAATATGATTTTTAGACTTTACAATTGTATATTATCGCTTGAATGTGTATAATAAATTTTAGATTCAGATTTGCAGATTAGATCACCAGGTCTGACATCGATGCAAAATTATTGTCTATGTTTTTTCGAGTAGCCTAAAGAATTTCATTACAACCTTATCAGTAGTTTACGGAGGTAGAGCGGGAAGTTATTATTGACCATTAATGGCTTGAATATCTCATTGCAGATTCCCATTGCAAACATTCCAATTTAATAATAGTTTAACGCCCGGAGCGAATAGGGGGATTGATCACTATTGACATGGTGACCGCCCATGGAATTCTTGTATCCGCAATTTTTCGGGCTTAAAAGGAGAGGAGGTGATTTTCAACTTAAATCAGTGTGGGAAACGAATAATGATATCTGACCATTATTTTTTGAGATATGGAGGGATGTAATGAAGCAAAATTTATTAAAGCTGTTTATGCTCGTGCTCATTATGAGTCTGGCGTTGCCAATGTCAGTTTCTGCGGGGGTCATGCCGTCGAAACTGGCTGCCCCATCCGTTCCGGTGACTTTTACCATCTTACACACCAATGATTTTCACGGTCAACTTGAATGGAAGTCGGGTGGCAGCTCCAGCAATCCAGGTTCAGCGCGCCTGGCTGCGGTTGTTAATGGCGTGCGCACCTCCGTGGGCGCGGACAAAGTCCTCTTGCTGGATGCTGGCGATGAGATGCAGGGCAGCCTGCTCTCCAACATCCAAAAGGGCGTTCCGACCATCGCAGTCTATAATGCCATTGGCTATGATATGGCAACCTTTGGCAACCATGAGTTTGATTGGGGACAAAGCGTGCTCGCGGATCGCACAACCGAGGCGACCTATCCATATGTATCCGCCAACATCGTGGTCAACGATACCGGCAACTGCAGCACTGCCGGTTGGACAACCCCGGCATTTGTGGATGCGCCTTACCAAATCCTTACTGTCGGCACAGCTCCCAACACAGTCAAGGTGGGTATTATCGGCGTAACCACGACCGAAGTGCCCATTATCACGGTTGCAGAAGCGACTGCCGGTCTGTGTTTCAAGGATCCTACCGCCTCAATTTTGCACTATTACGACGAAATGAAAGCCCAGGCGGATGTCCTCGTAGTACTCAGCCACCTTGGCTACTCAGACGGCGGTTATGGTTACGGCATCCCGATCATCGGCGACCAGACGCTTGCTAAAAACCTGAACGCCGCTGGGAAACCCGTTAACCTGATCATTGGCGGGCACAGCCATACCAATCTATCTGCTGCGACCATCGTCGGCAATACCACGATTGGACAGGCATACTATAACGGTCGTAAAGTCGGCCGCGCTGATATCACCGTTGGCACGGATGGAAGCGTCGGCATAACCTGGACCAGACTCTCAGTGCCTGCAACCGATATTGCTCCGGTCGATACTACCATCGAAGATTTGATCGCGTCCTACACCAATGATCCAGACTATCAGGCTCTGATCAATCAAGAAATTGGCTGGACCAATGTCCCGATCAAACGCAACTACGACGGCGATTCTTTGATGGGGTACTTTGTCAATGATTCCATCTACAACGACCTCAACACGGACGCTGTGGCTGAGAACGATGTTGATATTGTCTTCAATAATCCAGGCGGGCTGCGCACGGATATCGTCTGTGATACCTATCCTTGCAAACTGACTTACGGCATGATGTTCACCATACTGCCGTTCGGCAACCAGACCGTTGTCGGGACGATGACCGGCGAGCAAGTCTTGGAATTGTTAAACCAGAGCGCTTCCCTGAACAAGGGCGCCATACAACCAGCCGGCTTGCGCTTTAGTTTCTACAACTACCGCGTGGATACGAACCCTGATCCGGCTACTACCAGTTACAAGGCCTGGTCGTGGGGCGCCTATGACGCCTGCGTGATCAACAAGACCAGCGATGTATGCGAACCACTCGATCTAGGGAAGACCTACAAGGTTGCCACCAATGAGTTCCTAGCTCCTGCTGGTCAGGATAACTTCTATGCCTTCAAGTATGTGAAGAACATTTCCTACTGGGGCGATATGCTGGATGGCGTCAACCGCTGGGTAAGCAAAACGTATAAACTGGCTACTCCTTACAACGGTGTGTTGGATGGACGCATCACTCGCAATGGCGGAGATGAATACACCGGCGCTGAGACCGAGATTATCCCGATCACCATCCTGCATCACAACGATATGCACGGTAATCTGTACCAGGGCGCATATGTTGGCTATACCCAGTTGGCAACCCTGATCAACCAGGAACGCGCCTACAATCCGGATCGAACTCTGCTGCTCAACGCGGGGGATAACATCCAGGGAGACGGCTTCTCCTTCTATTTCAAAACCGCTCCATTAGGATACACAGCAGACGGAACAGCCCTGGCAAGTGACCTGCAAATTGCTCCTTTGATCGCGGTGATGAATGAGATGAGCTATGATGCCATGACCCTTGGCAACCACGAGTACAACTTTGGCTCACAGGTGTTCACCAGCGTGCTCAGCCAGGCAGAGTTCCCCGTCTTGCAGGCGAATGTTGCGGATGACGGATCGTACGGCCTTGATTTGGTCCCCGTCCAGGATTACATAGAAAAAGAGGTGGATGGAATTAAGGTGGCGATCATCGGCATCGGCAATCACCGCATACCGAACTATGAGTTGCCAAGCAACATCCCGGGACTGACTTTCTATGATCCGCTTTCCGAAGCACAAAGGTATTCAGACCTGCTGCGTGGTGATAATGATGTCCTCATCGCGCTGACCCACATCGGCTTCACCGAAGATCCGAAGAGCGTGGAAGTGGATAAGAATGTGGATACCAATATGGCCAAGACCGTCACCGGTTTAGATGCCATCGTCGGTGGACACAGTCATACCAATCCTGCAAGCGGATTTGGCGCCTTCAAGTACTTGCCCACCTATGTTGTTGATCCAGACGGTGTTCCGGTGATCATCAACCAGGCTTACCGCTACAACAACACCCTCGGCGAAATCTTCATCGGTGTTCTTCCTAAAGCGGGGGGCGGGTATGAGGTGGTCACGCGCGCGGGACAATACATTTCTGTGGGAACCAGCGTTGTTGAGGATCCTGACATCCTGGCGATCTTGCAGCCATACAAAGATTTGTTTACTGCCTATAATGAATCAGTTGTTGGTCAGACTACGGTGCCGATCGATGCTTTGCAGGCTTATACCCAGGAAACCAATGGCGCTAACCTGCAAGCTGATTCAGCAGTATTCGAGCTGGAAACGAACGTTGAGGATCTGGATGTTGATTTCCACCTGTCGGGCGCGATGAGTAACCGCAAGGTCCCGATTGCTGCTGACGCAACCTATCCGTACATCCTGACCGTTGCGGATATGTTCACGTTGATGCCCTACGAGAACTCGCTGGTCGTCATGGAGATGAACGGGCCGCAGATCAAGGCGGTGCTGGAGCGCGCATACCGCAACTACTATTACTACAAGTATGTTACTGGCTACGGCGGCTACTCCTACTACACCACTTGTATGCTGGATACCAATGCAGGCAGCAAGATCACCTATTTTGATATGCCGAACGCCCCTTACGATCCGGAAAGGGAATATGTCATTTCCCTCGAATTTACGGACGAAGAGGATGTTGTCCATCAGGTTGACTTTGAGGATGCCGACACGTACTACAACGTCTCCACGGTCAACTACCTGGCAGCTGGCTCGTGCAACTTCAATGATGCTGGCGCGACGCTGTGGCCGCTGGATCAGATCGTCGCCGATACGCAGTTCTACGTGCGCGATGCCGTGATTCATTACATTCAGGAAATGGGCACGGTTTCACCGATGATCGAGGGACGTCTCGTTTTCGTTCAGGATGTCGAGCCGCCGGTCATCACCATCGAATCGCCCGAACCGAGAGCTTACCTGCATCCTGAATTCATGGATATCCTCTTCTCGGCTGAAGATGTTGGGCTATCAGGTCTCAAGGATGTCTGGGCTGATCTGGATGGAGCGCCGGTAGAGAACGGTGATGTGATCGACCTGCTCACCTTGAGTCTTGGCCAGCACACGTTGACAGTCTATGCTGTCGATTATGCAGGGAATGAAGCCTCCAAGAGCGTCACGTTCACGGTGGAAGCCACTATGGAAAGTTTGAAAGTGACACTGGAGCGTCTCTACGACGAAGGCAAAATCGATGGCGAGGGTCTTTACAAGAGCCTGATGGTCAAACTTGTCCAGGCTGAAAAACGAAAGAGCATGAATACAGCCATCAACGTATTGCAGGCCTTTATGAATGAGTTGGAAGCCCAAAGCGGCAAACATATCACCACCGGGGCTGCCAATCTCCTGCTGGCTGATGTCCAATACGTGATTGATCATATCGAGTAACACCACGGTCCATAGTTGTCAGATTTAGCAGAACTGCCCGCCTGTAATTGGCGGGCAGTTTTTTTGAAAGAATTGTCTGGTTACAAATCCCGCAGCAGGATGGTTTGCGGTCCGCGGGCAATCTCCCAGGGATAAACAATATATGCGTCGGTGATGGCTGCGTAATAATCTGGGCGAACCTTACCGAACAGGTTGCGGTGGGGATTGAAGTGCAGCACGCAAGTGTATGGGATACCGCCAGCTCCAGAGACGCGGTTTTTTACCGCGGTTATGGTGCGTCCTGAGCCCCAGACGTCATCCACAATCAGCACTTTGTTGCCACGCAGCAGCTCACTATCCGGAAATTGGATGAATTTGGGCCAGGAAAGCCAGCGTGTCTTGCCCTTTTCGCGCTCGCTCTCCAACTCCGCCGGGAAATCAACAGAGGCAGTCAATATGTTGTTCAACTTCAGCGCTTCTGCCAGCAATCCGCCTGGGATAATTCCCCCATGAGTGACCATCACCATAGCTTCGAATTCTACTTCAAACTGCGGGATCAAATGATCGATCAACTTATCGACATCGTTCCAGGTCAGCACTTCACGCCGCATGGCTTGAATATCCTTGAAGGTTCTACAAGATTATTAAATTAAGATTATAGCATTTAATCACCGCACACATGGTCCATATGAGGGTCGCGAAATAAGTGCACAGGTGCGTCCAGGTTTATCCCCCCGCTTCGGGTGACATTGACGGCGATACTGTCGAAGAAGTGGGGTCCGCAGCCGCAGGTGCTGTATTTAAAAAGGTGGATACGATAGCCAAAATCCGTTTCTTCCACCCAGGTTTCATCAATCTTTTCGACCTCATACCTGTACTCCGGCGGGGTTTCGAGATCAAAGCGCGCGTCCAGACCGGTGGCAGCTACGGCATAGCTCAACGCCTCGATTGGGGATTCGATTGGGGCATAAGCTGCCTGAAATTCCGCGAAAGTAGGCAGTATCTGGTACTGCCCATCGCGAAGGATGGCATATTGCACCCAGCGGTGATCCAGGCAACCCTCCTCGAAAAGAAAATTGCCAGAATCACCAGGGTATCGATCATAACCAAGCTGGCACTTCACGATAGGGTAGGCAGGCTGCAGCCCTCCGAGTACAGGCTCGACCGTCACCAGGAAGGAACAGTCTAACGCAGCCGGGGGACTGCCCTCAGGGCAGGTCAAGTTGCCGATATAGTCGCTCTGGCAGCCGTCCCAGATGAAGGGGCTGATATCGACTACGGGCAGCTCAGGAGGGTCGTGCTGGATCAGTTCAGGCAATTTGTTAGCGCAGGCTGGACAAAGCCCGAGCAGGGTTATCCAACATGCAGCTTGCAAAGCAAGATGAGTAAGGCGTTTCATAGAGAACACCTCAATCCAGAGAACATGTTTACTGAAACGGGAGAATAAATTAATTATACAAGCATCAGGCGCGTAGCGCGCTGCTCAGCCGGGCGTGATAGATCGAGTTTGGGTAAAGCATCGTGCTGTCAAATCATATCCTTAGGGCATTTCACTGTTAAAGAACGCTGCTGCGCCCCGAGAAAATATCTATAATTAAACTGATGCATATCAGAGTGGATGGATTTATTGGGAGGGCGGGATGGCGACGATTGAAACCAAAGCACAATTAATTGCCAAAATGCGCGAAAGCCGGGCTGCATTAGAGAAAGTGATCGCGAAGGTCGAGCCGAAAGCGCTGTTGCAGCCCGGCATATGCGGCGAATGGTCAGGCAAGGACGTGCTGGCGCACGTGGCTCATTGGCAGCAACTGCATCTCGGTTGGTGGGCAGCTGTGCAGAGGGGAGAAAAACCCCAGACGCCCGCACCTGGTTATACCTGGAAAAAAGCCGATGTGGACCGCTTGAATCACCAGATTTATCTCGAACACCGCGACCAGCCCTTGGACGAGGTGCTGTGTTACCTTCGGGATACCTTCGAGCATTTCATGGCAGCGGTGGAAGAGACAGCGGAAGCTGATTTGTTTAAACCGGGTTTGGTCCCGTTTGTCGGCAAGGGCACTCTGGCTAACTGGTACCGGTATTACGCCACGCATGACAGCTTTGGACGCAATAAGATTTATGACGCGCTGTTGAAGAAAAAAACGTCCTTACCGCGCTCTAATTAACTACTGGATTGGATGTTTTATGCATTGACACGCTGTTAATTATGAATATAATATATGAAAATATGCTCATATATTCAACATAGGTATGCTGATGGATTCATTATGTTGTGATGAAACTCGTATTAACCAAGAAGCTGTGCGGGAGGCGTTAAATGAGCTGATCGACGAGCCGCGCGCCAGCCAATTGGCTCAAATATTTGCCGCTTTGGCTGATCCAACCCGCGTGCGCATCATCTCTGCGCTAAATGGGCGTGAGCTGTGTGTTTGCGACCTTGCGGCGGTGCTTGGTATGACGCAGAGCGCGGTTTCGCACCAGCTGCGTCTGATGCGCGCGCTTGGATTGGTGAAAAACCGAAAAGAAGGGCGTGTGGTTTATTATACGCTTGACGATGAACATGTTCGCGACCTTTTCAAACGCGGGCTGGAGCACATCACCCACGGACAGACGCTTGAGTAGAGGAAGAAATCCTGGTGGAAAAAAGAGTATTTATCGTTGAAGGCATGGATTGCGCAGATTGCGCATTAACCGTCGAACGAGGCGTTCGCAAGCTCCCTGGCGTAGAGAAAGCTGAGTTGAATTTCGCTACAGCTGTGCTGGTGGTGGAAGGCAATGTGCAACCGGAGGTTTTACGCCAGCGTGTCGATGCGCTAGGATATAAGCTGGCGGATGCGCAGCGATCCGGCAGCCTGAAGGGACGCGCGAGGTTTGTGCCTGGTTTCCTCCGTTACTTGTTCACTGGGAGGGATACGCGCCTGGCGATCGTTGGCGGCGCGTTGATCATCGCGGCGTTTTTGCTCGATTCTCTAGGCATCGATCAAATCGTCGTACAAGCGGTGCAAATCCTGGCGCTGCTGTTGGCTGGTTTCCCAATTGCGCGTTCTGCGGTCAGCAACCTGTTGATTAACCATACATTCAACATGAATTTTCTAATGACGATCGCCGCAGTCGGCGCGGTGATCATAGGCGAGATCCCTGAGGCAGCTTCGTTGATCTTTCTTTTCTCCATCGCCGAAGCGCTGGAGGGCTATACCAGCGACCGCGCGCGACGCTCGCTTGGCGATTTGGCGGAGATGGCGCCAGCGCAGGCCTTGCGCCTGGAAGGGGATGCCGAGCAATACGTGCCGGTCGAACAATTGCAGGTTGGCGACCACGTCGTGGTTAAGGCCGGTGAGCGAATTCCCATTGACGGGTTCGTCCTGCGCGGCGAGAGTGAGGTCAACCAGGCGCCGATCACGGGTGAGAGCATGCCCGTGCCTAAAGGTATTGGGGATGAGGTTTACGCAAGTACGGTCAATGGCAGCGGCGTGCTGCGAATCGAAGTCACTCGCCTTACTGGCGAGACCATGCTCCATCGTATCGTCCGCATGGTCGAGCAGGCGCAAATGCAACGAGCGCCGGTGCAGCGCTTTGTCGATCAATTTGCCCGCTATTACACGCCTGCCATGATGGGGCTGGCGCTCCTGGTCGCGTTGTTGCCGCCGCTTATCTTTGGCGAACCGCTGCTCAGCCAGGCTGACGGTACGCGCGGCTGGCTCTATCGCGGTCTGGCTATGCTGGTTATCGGATGCCCGTGCGCGCTGGTAATCAGTACACCGGTAACGATCATCAGCGCGGTCACCGCGGCGGCGCGGCGAGGAGTGCTGTTCAAGGGCGGTGCATACCTTGAAACTCTGCGGCGTGTCAAAGTGGTGGCTTTTGATAAGACCGGCACACTCACCTACGGCGTTCCACGCCTTGCCAGCGCCCGCTCGGTCGATTGCTACGATGAATCAGGATGCGTGGAATGTGACGACTTGCTGGCGCTGGCTGCTGCGCTTGAACAGCGAAGCAGCCATCCTATCGCCCAGGCAGTGCTCGATGCAGCTGAGGAGCGCGGCGTGGTCGGGCGCTATCCAGCAGCTGAATCGCTAAAGAACCTGACAGGCATGGGTCTGGAAGGGCATGTCAACGGCCAGAAGGCAACCATCGGCAGCCACAAGCTGTTCGATGCCAACCACCCGCACGGAGATGAGTTATGCGATTGGATCGAGACGGCTGAATCGCTGGGTCAAACCACTATGCTGGTGTCCGATGGTCAGCGCGTGCGCGGTTACCTGGCAGTGAGCGACGCACTGCGCCCGGAAAGCGTAAAGGTGGTAGATGAATTAAAGCGCGCTGGCAGGCAGGTGGCGATGCTGACCGGCGACAATCCTGGCGCTGCACAGACGGTAGCTGAACAGCTTGGCATCGATCATATCCAGGCCGGGTTGTTGCCCGAGGATAAAGTTGCGGCGGTGAACAGATTGCAGGCTGTGTTGGGCGAGACAGCTATGGTAGGGGACGGCATCAATGATGCGCCGGCGCTGGCAGCGGCCTCGGTTGGAATTGCGATGGGAGGAGCAGCATCCGCGCAGGCGCTGGAAACCGCAGACGTCGTGCTGATGGGCGAGGATTTGAATCAACTGCCGTATGCTCTGCGCCTGGCGGAGCAGGCTTACCGGCTGATCTTGGAGAACGTGGCTTTCAGTATAGGGATCAAGGTGATATTCCTGGGGCTTGCGCTGGCTGGTTTGACGACGATGTGGTTGGCAGTGCTAGGTGATATGGGTGTCTCGTTACTGGTGACCTTCAACGGCATGAGACCATTAGCGGCGGCTAAAAAAATGTAGGTTGCAAAGGCGCTTGTTCAACATAGAATATCCCAACTCGAGGCAGGGCTGCTTCGCAGCTATGAGAACAACCGCCAACATTCCACTAGATTTTAGAATATAATATATTCATAATTATGAATATATCGAATACGCCTACCACCGAGGTCAAACTGGCAGAACTCTTCAACCTGCTTGGCAACCCGTCCCGGCTGCAAATCCTGCTGATCCTCGGGGAAGGCGAAGCCTGTGTCTGCCATCTGAAGGAAGCCCTCCACCAGCGTCAGGCATATATCTCCCAGCAACTGATGATTCTACGGAAGTCTGGATTGGTCAGCGCTTCACGTAAGGGAAGGTATATCTACTATCGTCTGACGCAACCGGAAGTGCTCGAGACCGTGCATGCCGCTGCCAGCATCCTTGGATTACGCCTGCCTCCGACTCAAATCAAAGATGTGCCTGGTTGTCCTTACCCAGGTGAGTAGCATCGATTTTTTTATTCCTTAAGTCGAGTATTACCAACGATCATTCTTTATGCGAGGAAAAATGAATGCTCAACAAAAACCGCAGCGACTAAAATTTCTTGACCGTTACTTAACTCTATGGATCTTCCTGGCCATGGGAATTGGCGTTGGTCTCGGCGCATTATTCCCCGGCGTCGAGAGCTTCATCAACCGTTTTCAGGTGGATACGACCAACATCCCGATCGCCATCGGTTTGATCCTGATGATGTACCCGCCGCTGGCCAAGGTGCGCTACGAGGAGCTTGGCGATGTCTTCCGTAACTGGAAGGTGCTTGGTCTCTCATTGGTGCAGAACTGGGTCATCGGTCCTGTTCTGATGTTCGTGCTGGCGGTGCTCTTCCTGCGGGACAAGCCAGATTACTTGATGGGCTTGATCATGATTGGATTGGCGCGTTGCATCGCCATGGTGATTGTCTGGAACGACCTGGCGAAGGGAGATCGCGAGTACGCGGCTGGACTGGTGGCTTTTAATAGTATTTTCCAGGTGCTGTTTTACAGCATATACGCTTATATTTTTATCACCGTGCTGCTGCCGGTACTTGGGTTGAAAGGCAGCGTGGTGGAAATAACCATCGGTGAGATTGCTAAAAGCGTTTTCATCTACCTGGGCATCCCATTTCTAGCAGGCATGCTCACTCGTTTTATCCTGATCCGACTGAAAGGGCGCGAATGGTATGAGCGGGAATTCAGCCCGCGTATCAGCCCGATCACGCTGATCGCATTACTGTTCACTATCATCGTCATGTTCAGCTTGAAGGGTAACCTGATTGTACAGATTCCGCTGGATGTGGTGCGCATTGCCATCCCGCTATTGATCTATTTCATTTTGATGTTTGTCATCAGTTTCCTCCTCAGCTACCGGCTGGGCGCGAATTATGCTCAAGCCACAACGCTTTCGTTCACTGCGGCCAGCAACAACTTCGAGCTGGCTATCGCTGTCTCAGTAGCTGTTTTTGGGCTGAAATCAGGGCAGGCCTTTGCTGCGGTGATCGGTCCTCTGGTAGAGGTGCCAGTTATGATCGGGCTGGTCAACCTGGCGTTCTGGTTCCGGCGCAGATTGTTCCATGCTGAGCCATAAGTCTAGCGTATGGCGCAGAGGCGCCTGCTCTTATCCATGCTGGATCGGTTTACAAGGCAACGCTGCCACTCCAACATTTTCATCATTCCTTCGCACCGCCTTCATAACTTCTTCACATCTATCGGTTATCCTCAGTGCGTAAGGAAAAAATACAACCTGAACAAGGAGATTAATGGAAATGAAAAAAGTTTGGATTGGTATTGTGCTTGTAGGTGTTCTGGTAGCGGCTTTTGCAGCGACTGGACTGGTCTTAGCCCAGGCGGGTGCGCCGCAGGGTACGCAAGGCAACTCGCAATTCGGCATGGGGCGACATGGAATGATGGCGAACAGCCAGGGTTTGGCTCGTACCGGAGAAGGACCTCTACATGACTATATGGTGGCTGCATTCGCTGACCAGCTGGGTTTGACGGTCGATGAAATCAATCAGCGTCTTTCCGATGGGGAGCACATGGTTGACATTGCTCTCGACCAAGGACTTACGCTGGATGAGTTCCGCGCGTTGATGCTGGATATCCGCGCTCAGGCTCTCGAGCAGGCTGTGGCTGATGGCGTGATTACTCAGGAGCAAGCTGATTGGATGAGCACCCGCGGTGGAATGCGCGGTGGAATGCGCGGCAGCTTTGGCGGCAATTTCACCAACTGCCCGATGGTTAACCAGAGCGGTCAATAAGTGTTCGAAATCTAGAGGAAAGCCCTCCTTCAATGACTTGAGGAGGGCTTTTTGTTATGACCTTGCAGGAATTTGCAGTGGTCTGATGCCTGGCGGCGCCTATGGTAGGCTTATTTGATATCACGCGGCAGCCAGAGGTGTTTCAAATTAGCGATAACATCGGTGTTTAAAGCTTTCCAGGTGCGAATCGGCAGCTCCAAATGGGCAATCGCGCTGGTCGGCAGGGATTCGACCCGGTCGGTCAACAATTGCAGCAGGGATTCTAAACCGGGATTGTGACCGATCACCAACACAATGTCATTGCTCTCATCATCGAGATCGCGCAGCGAGTTCAAATATGCTTCCGGCTCGCCGAGGTAGAAATTTTGAACAAAGACGATCTCGTGCTCGTATTTGCATTTATCCGCAACCATTTCGGCAGTCAGGCTGGCGCGCTGAGCAGTGGAAGATAAAATTAAGTCAGGCGTCAGTTCCTTATCCTTCAGCAGCTTGCCCATGCGCGGGGCGTCTTTCTCACCGCGTTTGCTCAAAGGGCGTTCGAAATCCGGAAGATCACTCTCCTTGAAGCTAGATTTGGCATGGCGCATCAGCAATAAAGTTTTCATTGCGTCCTCCCGAAATGTGGATGATCCAATCAGATTTCCCCAAATAGCAGCCCCAAAAAACCCTAATAACCATTTCAGTATATCATAAGCCAAATCAAATGATGTGCATAGCCTGGTTTGTATCCAAAACCTTAGTAATCAGTGTAAAAGAGTAAGGCGGTTTTCGCTCAAAGGAGGATAAAATATATCCATGCCCATCCAACAAGAGCCGTCGCTGCGCTTTATCGACGAGCCAATCGAAGTGTTTTTTAATGACGCACCGCTGCTGGAAAAATCGCCGTGCTGCCCGACCGCTTTTGCGTGGCGGGGTCAAACGATTAAAATCATCGAGTGCCTGGCGGAATGGCAGGATTATCGCCGGCGCGGGCGGATGGCGCGAAACATGAGCCCGCCGCATAAATCCCGCGCGGAGAAGGTCGGTTCCTGGGGTGTGGGTCGCTTCTTTTTTCGCGTGCGGGTGATTGGCGGGCAGGTATTTGATCTATACTACGACCGCGCTCCTGTTGATATCGACGATCGCAAAGGCAACTGGGTATTACTCGCGGAAAGGGTGGTGGAGGAAAACGGATGAAAAGAAATATATTTTAAATTCCGCGAGAGAATATTCAATATTCCAATATTGATATGCATTTTATTTATAAAAGCATTGACAAAACTAAATTATTTGATAAAATTGTTTTAGAATTGCGATATAGGTGATAATTTTTGTGCAGGCGGCGCACTGATCGAGGAGGTTGAATGAATCCAATGTTGAGTCGATGCCCGGTGTGTAAGGGGGAGCTCATGGTGACACGTTTATATTGCATGCATTGCGACACAACTGTCGAAGGACATTTCCATCCTGAGGTTAATCCATTTGCAGCACTCAAAAGCGAACAAATGCAATTCCTGCTCACATTTATTCGTTGCGAGGGTCGTTTCAACCGTATGGAGGAGGAATTAAACCTCTCTTATCCGACGCTGCGCAATCGCTTCAATGAAATATTGCGCTCACTTGGATATGAACCTGGGCGTGAGGAAATCCCGATTCGACTGTCAACTGAAGATCGCATGAGAATTCTGGACGAGTTATCAATGGGGACAATCAGCCCGGAGGACGCCCAATCGCGACTTCTTGGCAAGAAAGAAGAAACTGTGGAGAAGGAACAAACTCAGGAGGGTGATTGATGGCTAACACCGAAGAACGATTAAAGATCCTTACTCTATTGCAAGAGGGCAAAATTACGGCTGACCAGGCTGCCCGCCTGCTCGAAGCTTTGGAGACTGCCTCAGGGACAGCGCGCGGCATACCGAAGCCGCCAACCCCGCCTGCTCCGCCAACCCCTGGTTATGGTCCAATTGGCGGCGGGCGCTGGATGCGCGTGCGTGTCACGGATACGGATACCGGCAAGACCCGCGTCAACATCCGCCTGCCACTCAATCTGGTAGGATCAGGAATCAAAATGGGCATGCGCTTTGTACCGGAAGTGGATGGCCTTGATCCCAATGACTTGATGGAGTGGGTACGTTCCGGCGAGGTTGGGCAGATCGTAGATGTTTACGATGAAGAAGATGGCGAGCACGTAGAAGTCTTCATCGAATGACCTCTGATCAAGGACTATCCCCAGCCTGACTGGTGATATCATACTGGTTGGAGATACTATCCATTCATGCATTGACTCCCTGGAAAGCGCCGGGTTAGGTCAATTTTTCTTCTTTTTATGAGATGTCTCATGGAAAATTCAGAACAAACGATTTCTCAGAACAAATGGTTGCGTTCCTTTGCGCCGGTCTGGGCTGGTCAAGCGTTTTCATTGCTGGGCAGCAGCCTGGTTCAGTTTGCACTGGTCTGGTGGCTGACGATAAAAACAGGCTCCACGGTGGTGCTGGCCACAGCGACCTTGGTGGCGTTGTTGCCGGATGTTTTCCTTGGCCCGTTTGCCGGCGCGCTGGTTGACCGTTGGAACCGCCGGCGTGTCATGATTGTGGCGGATGCCTGTATCGCGCTCACAACGCTAGGGCTGGTATTTCTATTCATCACAGGCGCAATCCAACCCTGGCATATCTACGTCGCCATGTTCTTGCGCTCATTGGGAGGCGGATTCCACTATCCAGCGATGGCAGCATCGACGACGCTGATGGTGCCCGGCAAGCACCTGGCCCGTATGGCAGGCGCCAACCAGGCTTTGCGCGGCTTAATGAGTATCGCTGCCCCGCCGCTCGGCGCATTGCTGCTCTCGCTGATGCCCATGCAGTCTGTTCTGGCGATCGACATCATTACGGCTGCTCTGGCAATCACACCGCTGCTGTTTATTGCCATTCCCCAGCCGGTTCGCGAGGAAGAAACGATCACGATGCGGCTGGTGCTAAGCGATGTGCGTTTGGGATTCAAATATGTAGCCACCTGGCCAGGATTATTATTCATCATTTTGATTGCGACCATGCTTAATTTCCTGCTCGTCCCAGCTTTCACTTTTCTTCCACTGCTCGTCACCCAACACTTCCTCGGCGGCGCAGCGGAATACGGTTGGCTTGAGTCGCTGTTTGGAATCGGCGTGATCACGGGAGGCATCCTCCTGAGCGTATGGGGCGGCTTTCGCCGCAAAATTCTAACGATCATGATTGCGCTGATTGGCATGGGAATTGGGGTGCTTGCGATTGGCTTTGCGCCAGGAAGCGGCTATTCAATTGCCCTGGGTGCAATGGCGCTGACTGGTATGATGAGTTCTTTAGCAAATGGTCCACTTGGAGCATTGATGCAGGCTAAGATCGAGCCGGAGAAGCAGGGGCGTGTATTCACCATGATCAACAGCCTGGCAGCCGGCATGTCGCCAATAGCGATGGTCTTTGCCGCGCCAGTCGCTGAGTGGCTGGGTCTGCAATCCTGGTATCTGATTGCGGGCGCCTTTTGTATTGTGATGGCAACCTTTGGTATGCTCAACAAAGCCGTGATGACGATTGATTCGCAGTCGCAAGGCGGAAAAATCATGGAAATGCAACCGGCCCAAGTCGCCAGTGATTAGTGTAACCTCACCCTTCAAGACAGGTATTTAAGAAATTTCGGCGAGAGGTTATTAATTTCCTGTTTTAGCCTGTCAGCATCTTCAACACGACCAGTGCGCTGAATACCACCGCGACTCCAAGGGCCACCAGCGCCACCCGGATGGAATCGCGCTTAACGACGCGCACGCCGAGCAGCGCGTTTTCTTCCCAGATCGGGCCGGCTGACCAGGCGAATGCCAGCCCGCCGATCAGTCCGCCAAGGTGTCCCCAATTATCGATACCGGGCGATAAACCTAAAAACAGGTTGATCGCGGCGATGGCGATGGTGTTGATCAGCAGCGAACGTGCGTTGCGGATCACCGCGCGGTTCTGGTAGATAAAGACCCCCTGGGCAGCCAGCAGCCCGAAGATTGCCGTGGATGAGCCGAGGGAATTCCTAGGTGTCATCATGAATGAAACCACATTGCCAGCATAGCCGCTCAAAAGATAGAGCAGCAGGAAACGTCCGTGACCGTAAAATCGCTCCAGGCTGGTGCCAAAGATCGCCAACGCATACATGTTGAACGCGATGTGCAGCATCGAGCCGTGCAGCCACATGGGCGTGATTAGCCGCCAATATTGGCCGTTCAGGATGGCCGCATTTGATTTTACGCCGAAAGCACTGAGCAGATCACTGCCAAATGACGCCTGGCTAATCATTTGACCGATGTATATCAGCACGCACGAAGCAATCATGATGTAGGTTATGTAGGGTGTGCTGGCTGCCCGGCGGATGCGGCGGGGCGGGGATTGGTATGAAAATGAAGTTCCGTTTTGTGGAGCGTTGGGATAGCTCATATTTGTATTCTTCTTGGATGTACTTTCATGTGCTCGACATCGATTATGGACTGGATACGGTCGGCGGTTATCTCTAAACAGTTATGGGCATTGACGACGACATAATCAAATTCGGGCAGGCGCTTTAACTCACTCTTCGCGGTTTCGATTCTGTTTTTTAATTGCTCGGGGGTTTCGCTGTGTCGGTTGATCAGGCGCTGGTACCATTCTTCGCAATTTTCTGGGACGAGGAAGATCAATACAGCCTCGGGAAAGAGATGACGCAGTCGGGCAGCGCCCTGGACATCGACGCGCAATATCACATCCAGACCAGTAGCAAATGCCTCGCGGATTTGGGAGCGCGGGACGCCTTTATAATCCGTATAAACCAGAGCGTATTCGATGAATTCCCCGTCAGCGATCATTTCTTGAAAACGCTCGTGTGAAATAAAATGATAATCCACGCCTTCCACCTCGTTGGCTCGCGGAAGGCGGTCGGTGGTGGTGACGACGAAGTGCAGCGGCAGGCTGCGCTTTTTCAGCATGGATAGGACTGAATCTTTACCGACACCCGAAGGACCTGAAACGACGATCAGCAGGGGTTGTGGATTAATTACATCGAAGGAGATCGTATCGCCGGTTGTCATCTGTATCTCTTCCATCCTTGCGGGTGACCTGGGTTGCAGATTCTGTCCTGGTCCGCGCGGCGCGAATTTCCTTGATTATAATTGATAAAAGGATCATCTATCGCGAGGGAATGACATGCCAGTTTACGATTATCGCTGCTCGAATTGCCGTAAGCGCTTCGATATTTTTATGAGCTATACCGAGTATGGCTTGCGACCGGTGGCATGCCCGCGCTGCGGATCGGACCAGGTGCAGCGGCGTATCGGGCGGGTACGCATTTCGCGCTCAGAGGAAAGCCGGTTAGAGAGTTTCGACGATGGTTCCGACTTTGAGGGTCTGGAGAATGATCCACAGGCGATGGGGCGTATGATGCGCAAGATGAGCAGTGAGTTGGGCGAGGACATGGGTCCAGAATTTGACGAAGTCGTCGACCGGTTGGAACGCGGACAGTCGCCAGACGACATCGAACGCGATTTACCCGATTTTGGCGAGGCAGACGGTGGGAACGGTGTGGACCTGTAGCGGAGGGATTCACTGAATCCCTAATTCTTGAGAATAGAATATTGATCACCCGCCTGGCTGGGTCAGGCGCTGCAGTCGTTCGAATGAAGTTACCCATGAAATCTGGCGGATAAAATCTGCAAGGCTGAGCGATTCGGCGCGCAGCATGCGCACTGCCGCGCTGACCGGATCAACGCCGGCGGCGCCGCCCGGTACATCGGCATAAGCGCCGTAAAAAGCGAAATAAGCCTGGTTTAAACGGCGAATGCGGTAGCCGTTGTCCCAAAAGGTTTGACGGCGGGATTCCATATAGGCTTCGGCTTCCTCGATTTTTCCCTCTGCCAGCAAAGCATCCGCCGTCACGCGCGTCTCGCGCATTTCAGCCTGATAATTGAATTGGACCCTTTCCTCCTTATTTCGTACCGAAGGCGGTGTCAGCTCCTCCTGTGGCACCGGGGCGGGCGGTGGCGGCAGGTATTCGGGATAGAACCGTCTAAGAACCGCCTCTCCAATCTCCTTTCCTGCCAGCGAGGCGGTCGTTTCATTGATCGTGCGCAGCTCAGGAGAGGAATTATACAAAGCGCCGAGCGGGTGCAGGGTGAGGTAGTTGTGTATCCATTCGTGAGAGATGACTTCAACCAGCCAGCTGAGATCTGAGGTGCTTATCACCATGGTCGGGTAGATGCCAATCCCGCCGATGGGCACCACCAATGCAGATACATCCAACCCTTTTTCGACTTCCTGCTCTAAAAGATCGATGTGGTCAAGAGAAAGACCGGGCTCGATCGAGATGTCTGCATCCTGCTGGATTACTTTACGCGGAGAAACGATCAACGCATCAGGCAGCGGCGTGACGTGATAAAGCGGCGGTGGAAATGGCTGCCCGCCCAGGCTGAGACCCATCTCAGCCAGAACAACACTGATCTGCCGCTGCAGCACAGATTCAGCCAATGCGGCCTGCCGCTGAATATTAAATTCAAGCTGGCTTCGGATGGTCAGCAGATCGGCGGCCGCCAGGGTTTTATCGGTAATATCCGGATTGGCATAGATGCTGGTGATCTCATTCTCCACCTGGTTGAATCGGTCGATGAGGTCGAGGTAGGCGAGTACGGCATCGCGCTGTTGATCTTCGTTCATGTAGCGCCAGATATTAATGGAGGATTGCTCCCACTTCTTTTTGAGTGCGTCGATGGTCCAGGTGACATAATCGAATTCTTGCCAGCGGGTATAAGCGCGTACCCGCTCCACTGGATCCGTCATGTCATATTCACTACGCTGCTGGGCAAGCAACAGTCCCAGCAGCAATAATATGTTCCAGGCTGCCAGGCGCATCTTTGCAAAGATCATCGTCACTCGAGTCCGCTGCACACAAGAATTATAACGGAGACGCAGTAGTAAGGACTCTGCAGAGACGAAAGGTTGTACGCATTGCCTTAGAAATGTGCTATACAGGTTATAATTCTTTTCGGCAAAGGCTAAATCAGATCGTCAGATAAACCTCTTAATTTGGGCGAGATCAGGGGCGTATCTTTCCGGAGGGGTAAAAGGGATACCAGGAAGGGCACATATGAAGCGCAGCACGATCATTATCATTATTGTGGTGGTTCTGGCTATTGCAGGGTATTTCGGTTTTCGTTATTTTAAACAACGTCAAGCAATCGCCCAGTC
>JAXDCA010000103.1:0-9910 GCA_034678305.1 Bellilinea sp. | reverse complement strand
AAAATCGCGCCTAATGCCGATACTCCAAGTGGCGGCAGCTCCCTTTTGGCAGCGCCTTCACGGATCAGCAGCCTAATCGCTTCGGACGGTTTCAGTCCTTCCAGTATGCAAATTGCTTTCAGCACGTAGCGCTCTTTTGGCGTTAGCCTTACTCCAATCTGATATTCCCTTCTCATTTTTGCCTCCCGAATGTTTAACAGAATTTGAGTAAAAAAATATCCCTCTTCACCTAATCGCTCGTTTCAGAGGACTTTTACAACGACTTTGCGAAAATTCATACAATGATACAATTGTTCACTATTAATAAAATAGAAGATTTTCCATGTTTTTATGCACTTTTTGCCAATCCTCACACAATGATACAATTTGCCGGTAATTGCATCCCCACCATTACAGGATACAAGTCAACCATTTTGTGCGTCTTTTTCTGAGGGGGCGCGGTATGCCAGTTTCCCCAACTGTTGACACCCATATTAATTTGTGTCGCCCTCCGGAAGAAGCTCTTATTAAGTAGTGACAGAAGTCGATAAATTTGCACGCCCTTTCGCGGCTTTGATCTCTTCTGCTACCCGATTGCGGGATATATTTAGAATTTGTGCTATTTTCACATTTGGGATTTTCCAGGCTTTGAGTAAAAGGATCTTCCATTGGAGCGGCGTGATTTTACTCTTCACCTGGTCAATCTGTTGAAGCGCGTTTATAACCTCTTCCGGCGTTTCGATTCTCTGCGCATCGGAGCGTTCTAACCGACCCCGCCGCCTCTTTGGAATTGGAATGAGAATCACCAAATAGCCGTTCTCGTGGCGAAATGGGGGGGGTAGCTCTGGCCATTGGTTTTCCCCGTTTGCAAGCCCGCGTAAAATAAGAAAATTAGACTTATCAAAAGTGTCTAATATCGTTCGGTTGGTTATCGCCCAATATTTTGGGCTTCGTTCGCCGCCGTGTTCATTTCCGCTGACATAACTCGATGGGTCATCATCGGCGGGTTTGTAAAACAGGCTTTCGTTAAACGGTAGTTCTTTGTGTCGATATTCCCGCTGTATGTGCTTATCCTTATCCGTAACAAGAACATATAACCAATATGGCCAATCCGCCCGACGGCCACCATATTCTTTTAGGTGGGTGGGGCATAAGGAGCGCCCAACACCCACTTTATGACCACAAACAGGGCAAGGTTTTAGCATATTTCACCCCTTCCGAGATGCAATTCGGATGCGTAAGGTTGAAAAGCATGGTGAATATGGTACGGTTTTAGCCCAAAATCGCCTGTTTTCGGGACGTTTTGCGCCTGTTGGTACGCTTGGTATCCCCGCTTTGGTGCTTGAGGGCCATGTGCCGAAAGGCGTGGGGTTCAAGTCCCCCCCAGCGCACTAACACAAATCATTCCTTAAGACGTTCCATTTTACCATTTATTCTTTAACCTTTTTCCGATTCTAAAGTGCGGCTGTATACCATATCTAAACGAAGGTATCATAGAATTATCTTGATAAATAATGGGCTCCTGGTTGTTTTATTAAATACGCAGATTATGTTTACAAGTTAGTAATATAATTAAATAGAATCGGCGTTTACGATTGGACTGTTGCTAGACAAGAGTAGATAGAGGAATATCCGATCATCCGGAAAGGGTGAGTTATGGGGAACGATGATCTCCCCAAGAAGAGGAGGATTTTTATGAAGAGAAAAATACGCGCGCATCAGGTTATCGGTGCAATCGTCTATATCCTTGGCTTTCTTCTTGGTCTGGCATTCAGCGCGGTGGCAGTCTTGAGTGATCTGGAAGGAGCGTCATTTTGGGGATTGCAGGAAGCAGCGATGTTCCCCTCGGATAATCCCGTTGATGGAAGACTCAATCAGCTGCGTTGTCCCATAATCCTTACTTCGCAAGAGACCGGGACCATCTCCACATCGGTGACCAATCCTCACGACGTACCCATCACTCAAATCATCCAGGCCGATATCAGTGATCCGACCGATCTGTTCCATATTAAACAGGATAGACAGAAAATCGTTATCGAATCTAATTCGAAAAAAGAGTTTTCCTGGACCATCACCCCCGAAGACCGGCTGTATAACCGGTTGATACTGGCCAGGGTCTATCTCTATCAACAGATTGCTTATGGACCGGCAAAAACAGCCCACTGCGGTGTTCTGGTGTGGGATTTTCTTGGATTAAGCAGCAAGCAGATGATCATCATCTGGGTCTTTGCAAGCCTGGTTTTGATGGTGGCGGGCGGTGGATTGTGGTTAGGGAAGAGAATCATATCCAGAGAGTGGTCTGATAAATTGCTAAACAGATTGGCTTTGCTTGCCGGTCTAGTTCTGGTTGAAATGATTGTAAATTTACTTGGGATTTTTATCGTTGCGGTAATTATTTATGTTCTTATTTTAGTCGTGCTTTTATCTATGTTGGATATGCTCATATATAAAAAGTAAAGGATCACGGGAGCAAGTTAGCTTCGACTCCCGCTGATAACTGCCCTTAATACCATCATCAGCAAGCAAAAGCAGCCGATGATCGATTCAGGAACTCCGCCTGGTAATGTATTCCGTTAATTCTTCGAGGTGAATGCGGGCAGGGCATTGTGGCAAGTTTGCTAACCGGGCGAGCGCGCTCTCCACGTAGGTCCCGGCATCTCCTAATGCGCGGTCGACTGCCGGGCTTAACCTGATTTTATCGACCAGCCGGTTGAGAGTATCGACAGCCAGATAGCATTTTCCATCGATCAAGGCGCGCGCATCAATGTCTTCCGGATTCTCTTCGACGAAGTAGATTGCCGGTAAGGTGACCAAACCCTGACGCAAGTCGCTGCCGACTGGTTTGCCAAGAATGGTCTGATCTGAGGTGAAATCGAATACATCATCAATGATTTGGAAAGCGATGCCGATATCATGACCATACTGGCGTACCGCTTCGATCAATTCACCGTCTTCAGTACTGATCAAAGCTGCGCAGCATGCCGACGCCTCGAACAGCGAAGCGGTCTTCGCGTAGATCCTCTGATAGTACTCCTCGCGGTTGATATTGCACCGGTTGGAAAACAACTGGGTGATCTCGCCGTTAACGATGGTAGCCAGTGTTTTCGAAAATAGACTCATCACCGGGATAGAATTGGTGTCTGATGCAAGTTTCGCGGCGCGAGCAAACATGAAATCGCCGGTCAATACGGTCGCCCCAGGCGACCATTTCGAATTGATGGTGGGAATCCCTCTACGCAGAAGCGAACCGTCGATCAAATCGTCATGAACGAGCGTTGCGGTGTGCAGCAGCTCGATCGCTGCGGCAAGTGTAACCAAACGCGATTCGTCGCCGTTCAGTATTCTACCGATGAGCAACGTTACAGTAGGGCGAATGCGTTTCCCGCCCGAGGAGATCAAATGGTCCAATGCTGCCCGTAGATCTGGATGCTGATGCTCGGCTTGGGATCTCATTAGACCCTCAACTTGCTGGATTTGATCTTGGACCGAGAGAAAAAAAGGTGTGGTTGTTTTCAACGAAACGGGCTCCAACGGAATAATCGATTTGCGTTCTTTGTTGTAATTTCAACTACTTCATCATAATTCAGGTTAACAATCTCTGCAATTTTTTCAGCGATCATTTTAACATTGGCTGGTTCATTGCGCTGGCCGCGACAAGCCTGCGGCGATAAATATGGTGCGTCGGTTTCGATCAGAATCGACTCAATCATTAAATTCTTGATCACCTCTGCGCGCGCGCCAGCCTTTGGATATGTGATGGGTCCGCCGACGCCAAATTGAAAATTACACTGCAAGGCTTCCCTGGCCATTTCGAGTGAATCTTCATAAGCATGCAAGACCCCGGGGTGTTTGGCTAACTCCTCGCCGTGCCCTCGAATTCGTTCGTGCCAGTTTTTAAGCATCGGCCACAAATCCCGGGTAGCCTGCCGGTTGTGAATGAGGACCGGGAGCTGAACTTGTGACGCCAGGTCCAATTGCGCCTGAAAAACCACTTTTTGCGCGTGAGGTGCAGTACGGAGCCGGTAATAATCCAGCCCAATTTCGCCTATTGCCACAACTTTGGGGTGCCGGCTTAGCGATATGATCTCTTTAATAGTACCTGAATTCCAGGAATTTGCACTATTGGGGTGCACACCAATTGCGGCAAATACACCATAAAATTTTTCGGCGATCTCCACAGCGCGACGGCTGGTATCCAGGTCGATTCCTGGCACTAAAATCTGCTCGACACCATTTATTGCTGCCCGTTCAAGCACAACCTCAAGGTCTTCACTAAATTGATCAAGGTTTAAATGGCAGTGGGTGTCGGTCAGAGACGCCACTTATTTCACTTCAATCCCGCAATATGTAAGCCGTCTTCCAGAATTGCCCTGACACGGTCCTGGTGCGTGGTTTCACAATAGACGCGCACGATCGGTTCTGTACCAGAGAAGCGGATTAGCAGCCAACCGCCGTCCTCGAGCGTAAATTTAAAACCATCCATTGTATTCAAGCCGGTTACTTTCAATCCGCCGATGGTATCTGGCTTTGCAGCGAGGATTTTTTGTTCTCTTGATTCACGATCGCCAGTGAAGCGAGTATCGATGCGGTCGTAATAATGAGGTCCGACTTTGCTGAAAAGCAGTTGGAGCAGCTCGGAGGGTTTTTTGTTCAGCCTGACCATCATATCCAGAATGTAAAGTCCTGCTAAGATCCCATCGCGCTCAGGGACATTGCCGCGGAAGGCATACCCGCCTGATTCTTCACCACCGATCAACGCATTTGTTTCCAGGAATTTTGGCGCAACGTACTTGAAACCGACCCCTGTTTCATGAACGGGCACACCGTACATGCGCCCGAGTTTTTCCAACATAGAGGTGGTTGACAGGGTTTTGACGATCGCGCCGCGCTCCCCACGCACTTCCAACAGGTAATATGCCAACAGTGCGTAAACTTGCAATTGATTGACGAAATTGCCGTTCTCATCGCCAAGACCGACCCGATCTGCATCGCCGTCGGTGATCAACAGCACATCAGCTTTCAACTCGAGGGTTTTCCGCAGCCCCACATCGATGTTCGGAGGGATTGGTTCCGGACGTTTCATCTCCGGGAAGATTGGATTGCGGGTATTATGGATCTCGATGACCTGGCTTTTTCCACCGGCGAGTAAAATAGAAAACCAATCGGCGCCGTTGCCCCACATGACATCTACCAGAATCCGCAATCCGGCTGCTTTGATAGGCTCGAGATCGATCAACTGATGGATGTGATCGATGTATGCTGGCGCGGGATCAAAACGGACGAGCAAACCTGCTTCCTCGGCTTTTTCTGCAGGCATCTTTTTAACATCGTCGATAGAATCCGGGATGTAGCTCTCGATTTCTGCGAGGCCATCAGGGTCGATTGCGCCGCCATTCTCATCGCGCACTTTGAAACCATTATCCGTCGGGGGATTGTGGGAAGCAGTGATGTTTACAGCCCCGGCAGTACCTAAATTGACGGCAGAAAATGATATGACCGGCGTTGGTGTAGGACCTTTGGTCAGATATGCTTTTATGCCGTTTCCACATAGAACTTCGCTGGCTGCCAGGGCAAAATGCTCGGAGAGGAAACGTTTGTCGTGCCCGACCACGATCGATTGGTCTTGCTTTCCATGCTTAATGAGATAAGATGCAAAACCCTGAGCACATCGACGGACACTCTCGAAGGTGTAATCGTCTGCGATTGCGCCTCTCCAGCCGTCTGTGCCAAAGGCGATTTTGTGCGCCATGAATCCTCCCAAAATCGATAATGTAGAGATAATATCCAGATTGCCCTATTATATCAGGTCATCAGACGCGGATAAAGTTTTAGGATGAAGGGTTAACATGCTATAATTCAGACCCGAAGTAGCATATTTGGCAGGAGATATTCGGTGGACAACCGTTCGCATGTTTACCTGGATTACGCTGCGACCACCCCCTTGGATGAAGGGGTGCTGACGGCAATGATGCCCTATTTCACGCGGCATTTTGGCAATCCATCCTCAGTGCATTTCTTTGGGCAGCAGGCCGAAGCCGCGCTGGAAGACTCGCGTGAAAAGGTCGCCAGCCATTTCGGAGCTCATCCCGATGAAATCCTCTTTACCAGCGGTGGGACCGAGAGCGATAATCTGGCGATCCGCGGCGCAGCATTTGCGCGGAGACAAAAATACGGTTGTAATCGGATATTAACCACGCCAGTGGAGCATCATGCGGTCACCCATACAGTAGAACAATTGGCGCGCCTGTACGGATTTTCGGTCGACACTTTGCCGGTCGATGCGAGCGGTAAAGTTGACCCTGATGATTTACGCAAAATGCTGACCAGGGACGTTGCGCTGGTGTCGGTTATTTATGCGAATAACGAAATCGGCACGATCAATCCTATGGTTGAACTTGCCAGGGTATGTCGTGAACTTGGGGTTCCCCTGCATACCGATGCAGTCCAGGCAGCCGCGCATTTGCTCATGGATGCAATCCATCTGAAGGCGGATATGGTCTCGATTGGCGCGCATAAATTCTACGGTCCGAAGGGCGTTGGCGCGTTGTATCTTCGCGCCGGAATCGACAGAATGCCCGTTCAGACGGGCGGCGGGCAAGAATACAACCTGCGCGCAGGTACGGAAAATGTGCCGTACATCGTCGGTTTGGCTGAATCATTTGCTTTAGCCCAGTCGCACACCGTCGAAAGGGCAGAGCGCTTCTGCCAGATGCGCGATCACCTGATCGAAGGCGTTCTTTCGCTTATACCGAATGGTAAGCTCAGCGGTCATCGGACTGACCGTTTACCCAACCACGCCAGTTTTGTGTTCAAAGGCGTGGACGGCAACCGTCTTTTGATGCTATTAGACGGGGCCGGCTTCGCGTGTTCATCCGGATCTGCTTGCAAAGTAGGTGATCCAAAGCCGTCAAATGTATTGAAAGCAATAGGTTATGACGATGAATGGGCGCTTGGATCACTACGGGTGACCTTGGGATCGGGGACTACCCTTGATCAATTGGATGCATTCCTGAACGTGCTGCCTGACCTGGTTAAGAAAACATCCACCTGACAGGGATTATCCTATGAGTGACAGGCTGAATATCGTCGTGGCAATGAGTGGGGGGGTGGACAGCTCCGTTGCCACGGCTTTACTGGTAGAGTCCGGGTTTTCAGTCACAGGGATGATGTTGCGATTATGGAGCGAGCCTGGATGTGAAAATAGTAACCGCTGCTGCACTCCCGATTCAGTGGTTGATGCGCGGCGGGTAGCCCAAAAGCTCGGCATCCCGTTCTATGTGATCGACGCCAGGAAAGAATTCTTTGAGATTGTCGTCGGAAATTTCATCAGGGGATACCATCAAGGCATAACTCCAAATCCTTGCCTGACCTGTAACCGGCAGATCCGTTGGGGATTACTGCTTGAAAATGCTATTAACATGGGCGCGGAGGCTCTAGCAAGCGGCCATTATGCCCGCCTGGTGAAGAATCCTGCTGGTTGTATCGAGCTCCACCGTGGAGCAGACCTCGACAAAGACCAGTCATACGTGCTCAGCATGCTCGATCAAGACCAGTTAACCAGGACAATCCTGCCTTTAGGAGAGCTTTCCAAGCCTGAAGTGCGCGCGTTGGCGAAAAAGTTTGGATTGGCTACCGCTGAGCGAGAAGATAGCCAGGACCTGTGCTTTCTGGCTGACGAGGATTACCGCAGCTTTCTTGCCAGACATGTTCCTACGGCAATTGTTCCAGGCAAGATCATCGACCAAACTGGCAAGCTACTTGGTCAGCACACTGGTCTGGCGCACTACACTATTGGGCAGCGTAAAGGACTGGGGATTTCCTCGCAGAAGCCCCTGTATGTGCTCGAGAAGTGGATCGATGAAAATATACTCGTTGTTGGCGAAGAAAGCGCTTTAGGTCACCGCAGGCTGCGCGCGGATCAAGTGAATTGGATTTCTGGAAAGGCGCCATCCAGCCCGTTTGCAGCGGGCGTGAAGGTTCGGTACCGCTCGCCATTGTTCGAGGCTATCGTCACTCCTTCGGAAATGGATACAATGGAGGTCGAATTCGCATTAAAAATCCGAGACATTACCCCTGGGCAGCGTGTAGTATTTTATATTGGTGATCAAGTTATCGGGGGCGGGAACATCGTTATGGGTTATGATTAATAACGAATAAGAAACGGGAGGGATGCGCATGCAAATACAAACGATTCTATTCGGAATCTTATTATCCTCGCTATTGGGGGCGGTTTTCCATATTTGGAAAGGCGGCCAGCTCTGGCGATTGCTTGTCTTTCTTGCCCTCGCCTGGGCAGGTTTCTGGGCAGGGCACTTCCTCGGGCAGGAACTTGGCGTCGAATTCCTGAAGGTCGGGCCTTTGAATACCGGTTTTGCCGTCTTACTGTGTTTGATTGCTCTTTTTGGCGGCTATTATTTAATTTTTGGCAGGCTTGAGGCATCTGCTAAGAAGAAGCCCTGAGGAATGCTGCATTGACCTGGAAACTCCATGGAACTATAGCCCAGGAAGGCGATCTCGTGCAATTGGTGGGGTTGCGTCATAAGAGCTTTATTGTACGCATCTATTGCGGTGGAGAGTTGCAAACGCACCGCGGAGTGATCAAGTTCGACGATATCATCGGCAAACCATGGGGTACCAAGATCAGCAGCCACCTGGGAAAGCCATTCTACGTTCTGCAACCCTCTTTAGGAGATTTGCTGAAAGAGTTGCCGCGAACCTCGCAGATCATGTATCCAAAGGATATTGGCTTCCTCCTGATCAATATGGGTATTGGCGAAGGATGCCTTGTCGTAGAAGCAGGCACAGGGTCAGGCGCATTAACCGCGGCGCTGGCTTTTGCTGTAGGTTCAAACGGCTGTGTGATTTCGTATGACAATCGCGAAGAAATGCAGCGTATGGCAAAAAAGAACCTCGCCAGGCTTGAGTTGGATCAGCGGGTGTCCTTTAAATTGCGAGATATTGTCGCGGGTTTCGATGAGACCGGTGTTGACGCATTATTCCTAGACCTGCCTAATCCCTTCGACTATATCGCCCAGGTACGGCGTGCATTGAAATACGGCGGCTATTTCGGCAGCATACTGCCTACCGCGAATCAGGTGGAGCGGCTGCTGTTTGCGCTGCGCCAGAATGATTTCGCTTTTGTGGATGTATGCGAGGTAATTCTACGCTACTATAAGGCCGAATCTGAGCGTTTTAGACCAGTTGACCGCATGGTCGCGCACACAGGCTATCTGATCTTTGCCAGACCCATATTGATCGACCGGCAGGGTGAGGAATCTTCCGAGCTCGAAGAGGAAATATTACACACCTTTGATGAACGGAACGAAGGGGATCACGGTGTCTGAGTACTGACTCATAAGAAAAAATCACCATGACTTGTCTAAATCCGTTCACCACCGCACAAATTCGACAATACCTGCAAGATCACTGCGCTCAGGTAAAAAGCGCCACATCATCACTGGCCGAACGAAAAGCTGCAGTTCTGGTACCCATTATTTGCAGGGAGGACGGTTGGCATATTCTCTACACCCGGCGCTCTGTTTATGTTAACGATCACAAAGGGCAGGTCTCTTTTCCGGGCGGGGGGAGAGAAGCCGAGGACAGCAGCTTGGAAGAGACAGCTTTACGAGAGGCTGAGGAAGAAATCGGCATCGATCCAAAACAGGTGGAAATTTTAGGCAGGTTGGAGGATTTCGTCACCAGGTCTGGTTTCGTGATCACGCCGGTGGTTGGTCAGCTGCCTTGGCCGGTGAAGTTAAGTCTCAACTGTAAAGAGGTAAGCCGGGTATTTTCTATTCCCATAACCTGGCTGGCATCGCCGGATCATTATGAAATCCGTCCATACAAGGCTAAGAATGGACATGTGGATAAGATCTATTTTTTCGAGCCCTACGATGGCGAACAACTATGGGGCATTTCAGCGCACATCACA
>JAXDCA010000102.1:0-4639 GCA_034678305.1 Bellilinea sp. | reverse complement strand
CACTACGGGCGCGTAGCTCAGTTGGTTAGAGCGCACGGTTCACATCCGTGAGGTTCGGAGGTTCGAGCCCTCTCGCGCCCACAATTTATTTAAAGGATGTCAAGGCGTAGAGGCGCAGGGTTTATTGAGGTGCGTCACAACTATGCGATTCCCTGCGCCCCTACGGTTCGATTTTTAGGGTGTTTTATAATCGGTCTCCCGGGCGCAGGGGATTATGATCGATTATCATCATGAAATAACCCTGCGCCCCAACGGTCGGTGATTGCGATGTTTTTCGGGCGCATGGATTGGTTGGTTTTTGTGGGGCGCAGGGGATGGATTTATCCGTGCTGTCCCTGCGTTGATATTCTTATTCCCGGATTGCGAACCTCTTCATCACCCACTCGATGATCTCTTCGAGCTCCATCTTCTCCAGGCGCGTTGCATTTCCCCTCTGCAGCAACTCTTCATCCAGACCTTCCATCCAGCGCTCGGCCTGCATGAGGAACGCCCCTGGCGTTTGCGGGTGTTGTTGCACATAGTTGAACAACTCGAGGGCGGCCTGACCATCATTCTGAACGGCAAAGATACTGGCTGCTCCCCCCAGTGCATAAAGGATGAGCGGCAGCATTTGCTCACGCCCAGATTGCTCCAGGGCGCTGGCAACGTACTGTTTGGCTTTCTCGATATCTCTCAATCCGATATAAGCAAATATCAACCGGCAGCGCGTCGAGCAGATCACCCATTGATGTCCGATTTTCTCGCAAAACTGGCAGGCTTGCAGACCGTATTCCACCGCCAGCTGGTATTCCCCCAGCAGAGCGGCGCTCATGCACATGCGGCTGAGGGCGAAGCCCTGCCCGGCGGCGTTGTTGATTCGGTTGAAAATTGCCAACGCGTCGCGGTGGGCCTGCAGCGCTCTGGCGTGCTCTCCCATTCCATCTAATGCCAGCCCCATTTTACTCAGTCCAAACGCGATTCCCCAATGGGTGCCGAGCCGCTCGAAAAGCTCGATGCTTTTCTGAAGCGTAAGAACTCCCTGCTCGTATTCGCCAAGCAGGAAGTAGGTATGCCCCAGCCAGAGCAGGCAGGTGTACCAGACCAGGTAATCGCACTCTTTGCCGAGCAGGACCGCTTTTTCCAGCCAATCGCATGATTCTTCGTACTCCCCGCGAAAGGAAGCGTTCACCCCCAGGTTGTTCATGCATTCACAAAGCTCTTCCTTCATCCCAAACTCGATCAGGCCGTTCAAACATTCCCTGGAAATGGCTTCGCTTTCTTCGATCTGGCCCAACTCGGTCTGAAAAAGCGCCTGGTGGATGCGCGCAGACAGTACAACCGGATCGTTGTTTGGATCAGAAACACCGCGAGCCAGCAGCTCCTCGGAACGCAGGCGAGCGATATCGCGAAAGGCATCTTTACCTTCATGCCATCCATGGCAAACGTAGAAGAACATCAGTGCAATCAGCGCTTTTCTGAACCGGGTCGCTTCCCAATGCAGACAGGCCCAATCAACTGCCGTACGGAGATTTTCCATCTCAGCGCGAATGTCATCTCTGACCTGGAGCATGCGCGTTCCCCAAAAACCCATCTCGCGCTTCAGCAGCCGGTCGATATAGTGCTGGCTGAAGCGCTCATAAAGCGCCTGGTGTTCCTCCTCTCCGGTTTGGGCTAATTTCTCAAGCGCAAACTGGCGCAGCAGGTTGTGCATGTCGTAAGATCCTGCGGCGGTCTTCCATAGTAAGGATTTATCTCGCAGGGCAGAAAGCTGCGCCAGGCTTGCCCCGCAGACCTGCTCAGCGGCCTGGCGGCTAAATCCTCCGCGGAAGATTGCTAATTGAGAGAATAGGGTTTGCTGTCCAGGACTCAGCAGCGCCCAGGAGCTGTCGAATACCGCCCGCAGGCTGCGGTGTTTTTCCGGCACATCCCGCATCGAGGTAATTAAAAAATCCAATCCTTTTTCCATCTCTCCCGCAATCTCTGCAGGGGTAAGCATGGGATGCCAGGCAGCAGCCAACTCGATGCCGAGCGGCATGCCTTCTACTAGCTGGCAGATGCGGGTGACTGGTTCCTGCTGCGTCTCCACAAGCTGGAAATCCGCATTGGCCTGCCGGGCGCGTATACAGAACAAATGAACCGCGTCTGGAGAGCGGTGTTCAGCATAATCGCCAGCGAGATGGACAGGCAAGCCTTCTACTTGAAGCACCCATTCTCCGTGTAAGCCCAGTCGCTGGCGGGAGGTGACGATCAGCTTGACTTTGGGCGCGGCTTCCAAGATTTCAGAGAGCAGCCCTGCTCCTTCAACCAGGTGTTCAAATCCATCCATGATCAGCAGAATGGACCGATTGCGTAGATAATCCAACAGTTGAGTCTTGGGATCGAAATCAGAAGCATAACCGTCGATGTCGAACCGCAGCGCTTGGGCAATGGTAGAGACCAGGTACCTAATGGAAGCGCAGGCTTCCAGGGATACAAAACAGGCTCCGTCTGCAAAGGAATGCATGACCTTGCCAGCAGCTTGGAGCGCGAGGCGGGTTTTGCCGCACCCGCCAGGCCCAACCAGGCTGATCAGCCGGCAGGCTGGATCGTGGATTGTGGCTTCGATCTGTTGTAATTCTGCTTTGCGCCCAATAAAACTGGTCTGCGCAGCGGGGAGATTATGCCAGCGTACTGCGGGTGTGGGAGCAGTCAGTTTTTCTCCGCGCAGGATCTTTTGGTGCAACCGTTGAATCTCCTCGGACGGTAAGATGTCCAACTCGGCCTGAAGAACCGCGCAGCAGCGCTCGTATTGGGCCAGCGCTGCTCCGCGCTGACCATCGAGGGCGAGCAGCAACATGCTTTTCTCATGAGCCGACTCATCGAGCGGATCGAGCTCGTGCAGCCGGTGGAGAAAAACCATACCGCGGCTATATTCGCCGTCCGCCATGGCTGCATCGGCGGCGGAATGCAGCGCTTTAAGGAACGGGCTGCGCGCGCGGTCGGATTCCCAGCGCACCCATTCTTCGAAATCAGGGGCATCGCGTAAATGAAATCCTTGCAAGAAATCGCCGTGATAGATCTTCATTGCCTGTTCGATCTGTCCGCAGGCGAGTTTCTCTTGCAAATCCGCCAGGTCGAAGTAGATCTGCGCCTCGGGTTTGATCCGCACAGTTTCGCGGGAGATGTCCAGGTAATCTCCCAGGTGCCGGCGTAATATGGTCAACGCGACCCGCAGGCTGGTCGCAGCCTGAGCCTGGCTGCTTTCAGGCCAGAGCAGAGAGGCCAGTACGTTGCGGTTATGGTACCCCGCTTCCACGGCTATGTAAACCAGCAGCGCCTCCGCTTTACGTGATCCCATCTCCTGGATAGGGCGTCCGTTTTTTCCGAGCGAAAATCCACCAAGGGTTCTGACCTCTAACATTCCGCCTCCTTGATTGAATGGGGGCCCATGATCCGGGCACTGGCGGGGATCAGAAAAAGCAAGCAATTTTTACGACGAAATTTCAGGGAGTTGACAGGCTTAACGAAAATTTAGCGATATTAATACGCTTGACTCTTATTATACAGAAAGAGATCCCTTTCAACACATGGAGTAACCAGAATGGAAAAAATCCCTAATCCCCTGCTTCATTTTCAGATATTGGTCGCTATTTGGGCGTTGATTGGGATCGCGATCGGATTTGTGATGACCTGTATGCTCTTCATCACTCAGGCGGCCAGGGAAAAGAAGAGACCAGGAATAAATATTCGCGAACTATAGAAAGGTGGAGGTGTGAAATGAAATTCAAAACGATGATGGTCATCAAAGCGGTGGTGTGTTTGGGCTTCGGAGTTCTCATCCTGATTGTGCCCGACTTTGTGTACGGCATGTTTGGCATGGACTTGACCGATGCCGCGAGAGTCCCTGCCAGGCAATACGGCGCATCATTGATCGGCGTTTTGCTGATTACCTGGTTCGGGCGGAATATGGTGGAGGTATTATCCAAAAGGGCAGTTGCCCTTGGATTGACGTTCTATGACGCGCTCGGCTTTGTGGTTGCCCTGGTCGCCGTTCTGGGGGGCGTGATGAACGCGCTGGGCTGGTCGATCGTTGTGCTCTACCTGCTGCTGGCGATCGGATTTGGGTATTTCTGGCTTAATCCGTCCAAACCGTAGTTTATGGTCTGCGCAGGTGCGGGGATCACGGCAGTGGGGCGGGTTCTGAGCCCGCCCCACGCGCACTATTTTATAATTGGATTGGAGCACAACCTGGCTGAAAACCTGATATTGGAGGGAAGATGACCACACAATGCCTGCTGGATGCAAAAGAAGCCCTTGAAACGCTGAATCATAAAGCGATTTTATCCATCTACGCCGAGGATTTTATCTTCGAGGACGTGCCAGCCGGATTGAGAATAACTGACCGCGCCGGGCTGGAGGGTTATTTCTCAAACCTGTTCTGCCTGCCGGGCGTGGCATTCGCGGATGTCCGCATCTTCGACGGCGGGGATTTCGCAGTCCTTGAATGGACCTGGTCGGGCACCCATCGCAAAACAGGCGAGGCCTACCACGTGCGCGGCGTGTCGGTGATCGAGCTGCGCGGGGGAAAAATAGCGCGCGAAAGCATTTATTACGATCCCAGTTCGGCATTGTAGGGCGGGCATCCGTGCCCGCCGATTAGGACGTGCGGCAATTTGTAGCT
>JAXDCA010000101.1:0-10445 GCA_034678305.1 Bellilinea sp. | reverse complement strand
ATTGAAGAATTAATGGCTAAAGGTGGCCGTTCAGCTAGGATTGTAGTGAAAACACCCACACGGATGACCAAGTTGCGGGTTGTATGATTTGAATCGAAATACTCTGGTTTTTAGTGTTATCGCGAGGCGTTGAATAACGTCAGTTAAAAATCTCCTACTGGGTGGGAGACTGCTTCGCTTTGCTCGCAATGACACAGGTGGTGTCATTGCGATGGAGCGGTTTTTGTGACTGAAACAATCTCCACGCTGGCTGGGAGACTGCTTCGCTTTGCTCACAGTGACACTGGCGGTGATATTGCGATGGAGTGTTTTTTTACGATGGTCGAATTTTTTTGTTGGAAAAACGCTGCTGTCGAAAAAAGGGTTTTCTTGTAGCTACTTCAATTGGAAATAATGGCGGTGGGGAGGATTCCCCACCGCCATTGGTGTGGCATTAGAAATACTATTTACGGTAGCGGGCAGATGCCAGTTTCTGGATCATTCCAACCTGATACTAGGGTATGGAAGGCCTCGAATCCGGCATCACCGTCATCAACAGCGGCATACCACATATCTTCCAGAGCTCCGAGCGATGTTGCTGGGAAGCTGCCAGGGAAGGCTGACTCGTTCAAGTATGCCGCGACCATGTCGCGGGCAGCCTTTATTGCCCAGTTCTCGGTACCGCCAGTGCTTACCAAATCCATCATGGACTTACCATCCAACATCGCGTCTGTAAGAACATCGAAGAAATCGTTGAACAGTGTTGTGTGGATGAACGGATTGACGCCGCCATATACCCAATCAGGATCGTTTACCTCATTCCATAATTTTCTGCCGGCGCCGCCTTGCCAGAAGCCTGGCGTGCAGCCTTCACCGCAGGGCACATGGATGGTCACGCTGACTTCATCGTCACCAGTGGTATGGGTATCATTCGTCTCAAATTCCGCAGTGTTGTCAACGATGAAATCCCCGCATTCTGCTGTTGGCGCTGTGACCAGGCGCGGATATGTGAAACTCTTTGGCAGCGTGTCGGTGGCATCGACCGTACCGAGGAAGCCGGCGTAGCTGTCAGTTACATCGATCGATTCGTCGATTTCGGTCATTGCTGCTTCCGCGAAATCGATCGCAGCTTCGCCGCTGTAATTCTTTGTACCGTCCGCGGTGGGGGTAAGGCTGGAATTGAAAGTATAGAGTTGTTGCGTGGCTGTCGCAGTGTTTTTACTGCCAAAGGGAGTTGCGCTAGTCTGCAGTGCAGTTGTGTAGGTGCAAGTCAGCGTGCCGCCGTTCTTTGGAACCGTCAGAGGTGGACAGGTGACAACGCCGCTTATCGTTCCTGCAAGATCGGTAACGCCAGTCAGCGTGGCATCGCGGGATGGATGGTTATTCGTAATCACGATATTACCAGTTACTCCAAACTCGGAATCCGCATATCCCACCAGGTCAACTTCGACGGTGTAATTCAATGTGACGCTGTCACCAGAAGCGACTGTGATCGGGCCGGGGTTGTCCACCGACTTATCGATTTCCCAGGTATACGTACGCTTGAACGATTCAACTGCGGTCTTGGTTACGTCCAGATCGTAGCAGTTCACCGTAACCGAGGCATCGTCGCTGCCAGTTGTGGGAGAATCTGTAGATGTAAATGAGGCAGTGTTGTCATGCTTGCCTTTATCTGTGTCGCAAGTAAAGGTGCGCGAGTAGGTAAACTGATGATCAGCCGTCCACTTACCAGTTACTGTTGAACCTAAATAGGTATCGTCAACTTCAACTTCTTCATCGACGGCTGTGACAGTTGCCTCGCCAAAGTTGATCGTCTGGGTGCCTTGATAATCCTTCGTGCTATCCTTAGAACCGACACCAAGCTTGTCAAAAGTATACAACTGCTGCGTGGCGGTGGCGGTGTTTGTGCTGCCAAAAGGATTCACATCAGGACTGTTCTGCGTACCGCTGTCATAGGTGCAAATCAGCGTGCCGCCATTCTTAGGAACATCAAGAGAAGGGCAGCTTACATTTGCAGTAATGCCGCCGGCGTTATCGAGAACTTGAGTAAGTTCAGCAGCGCGGTCGGGATGCGGGTTTGTGATGGTGATACTCCCCTTTACCTGCCATTCGTTGTCGGTATAACCGGTCTGATCGAGGTCGACAGTGTAGTCAGAGGTTCCAGATTCGCCCGTGAATAGATTCCAGGTCTCCGGCGTCACCGACTTGGTGATATCCCATAGGTATTTGCGATTTTTAAATTCGTCCGCGGTCTTAGTCACTGTGAGGGCGTAGCAATTGATGGCCACTGTTGCTTTGTCTGTTTGACCGGTTTCAGTAATCGTTGCGGTGTTTTCCTTGGTACCCTTGTCTGTATCGCAGGTAAAGGTGCGCTGGTAGGTGAAAGTCTTCCCGGCCGTATCTACCTCCGCATCTACCGTGCCAAGAGCGCCTGAGTATGAGTCGGTCACGTTGATATCTGTTTTACCGGTTAAGGTTTCATCGAATTCGCTTGCCAGGATGTCCGCTGAACCCTGGAATGCTAACGCGATGGTTGTACCGATTTCATAGGATGCGGTGGCTATATTGGTGCCGTCGATTGCCTCGTCAATTTCGAGTTCATATGAGCAGGTGACCGTCGCACCAGCCGCGATGGTGTATGTCCCGTCGCCATTCGCGGTCACTGAACAACCAGTGATAGTCGCAGCTTCTCCCTCGAACTCGTCTTCAATGGTCGCATTGACAGCTTCCTCGTCATCTCCGTGGATCGTGATTGTGCCATAAACTATCACATTCTCAGGATCACCGAAAACAGGGTTGACCGACACGGTGTACTCGTGGGCCTGAGATTCTCCTGTAAAGAGTTTATAGGTCGCATCGGGTGTTTTGTCGATGGTCCAGGTTACTGGGGTGTCATAGCTGCCATCGATGGTCTTGGAGACCTGCAGGATTGGATACTGCTTGACTTTCCACTCCTCGAAGCCGCCGTCGAATTTGTAATCACCTCCCTTACCTCCCCACCTGGAGTAGAGCACCAGGTAGGTAGCGCAAGCGGGATTGCCGTAATTGCAATTTTCTGGAACGACTTCCTCATCGTACGGGACGAGATATCTCAGGTCGCCGCGACCGCTGCCCTGGTTGACGTCGTTGATCAGAATATAATCCGTGGCGCCGTTGGTGTAGTCGTATATTTGGTCAGCGTTTGCACCAAATGTTGCGTACACATCCAATTCAGGGTCAGCTGTAAGCCACAGCTCGAAATCATCCAAAGAGATCTTTGGCGTGCTGTCGCTTTCATTAATATCGGCGAAGAACTCCCAATATAGCTCGCCACCCACCAGGATAGTCGGAATTTCACTCAATAGGATTGAATGCGTCCACTTACCGCTTTTGGTATCAAATTCCGGTGTTCCATCTGTGTTGTATCCATGTTCGTAAAGCGTCTTTTTCTCATTCCCCTGGATACGGACGAAGGAGTTGAAAGTGCCCGTCCCTGCTGATCCATAGGTTGTATTAAGATCGCCGATATACTGAACGATGGTCCCATCAGCCAGCTCATCTTCAGCAAAACCATATCGATCAATAATTTCAACGCTATAGTCAGCAACGACATTTATCGCCAGGACCGCTAATAAAGCGATGCTGGCTATTATTGATATTCCAATTAGAATTCCTTTATATGTTTTCATCGTGGTTCCTCATTCCCTTTCTTCGATGTATGAACAATGCTATGTTAAGGAATAAATTTTCTTCACTCTTCTGATCTTGCGGTCAATAATTGGTCAGAAGGACACAGCATAGTTTAAAATCCACTAGCGATAATTAAATGATTTGCCTCCTTTGTTACATCAGTAAACAGGAAACCATCAACCTTAGCAATCTCTTTGGGTTGTCTGGCCCGGCCTCCTTTCCCCTGGGTTGCATCGTCTATGATAAAAAAAGAACCGATCCAATCTGGACCGGTTTCGCCATTGGCTTCCCAACGTTCTCACACGATCAACTCGATCGGTTTGGCGACCATACCTGAACGTTGGATCATCGCCTCCCATAGCTAGGTATACATTGTTTTCAGCTGTGATGTTATGCGCCTGGCAAGCGGCTAATTTTCGGGATAGTAAACATTACACCCCGTTTGCTTCCCTAATAAACTCACCTACGCATGTATATATTATTATATTAATAATTAAAGTAAATAAAGTCAAGTTGTAATTATCAAATTTATATCCTGGCGTGCTTTTTTTCGATAGCCTAGATGTTGCATACCCTATTACTTTTGAAAATTTATATTGTAGGGGTCTTCTGTTCACTGCTCTTCTGGAAATATAATCGCAGGGAGAGGGGCAACCCTCTCCCTGCGGTTGAAGATGCTTACGAAACCTGATTTTACTTGTGCAAGTGATTTGCCGCGACGAAGCTCAAGCCTTTTTCAGTTAACGCCCAGGCAGTGCGGTTGGCAGCAGCGACTTTGTCCAGGAAGTTCGTTTGCATGTTACCCCAGTCGCCGCTTTCGATGACTTCCTTTTTCTCGCGGAAGTAATCGAGGATATCCGATTGGTGCGCGCGCGTTGCCTCGGTTTCGAGGTCGCCGCCCTCATGTTTGGCGGCGATATTGGCGACATGATCGGCAATTTCCACCAGTTCAGCGAGACGGTCGTAAGGTTGAATGACAATGGATTTTTGTGTTTCGGTGATGTGATGTTCAAAGCGCACTACATTTTCGAAGCCAAGCGCCTTACGGAAGTCAGCGGTGAGTTCCATTGTCTTGTTATTGATCGAGTTTGACCAGTTGAAACCAATCAATGGGCTGGTGCCGTCATCACGGCTGAACAGTTTTGCCATGGCCATGATCCACAATGCGTGGTAGGGATTGTCCGAGCCAAAGAAGACAGATATCTTGAATTGGATGTCTACCCCAAGACGGTAGAGCATAAATGCGAGCAGAATTGTGCCGGCATTGAAATTGAGAACATGCTGCACGCCCCAGTTGGTGTAGTAATACAGGAATTCATCCAACCACATGAGCGCGTGCTCATTGGGCTGACCGATTCCGCCAAAATACCCGGTGATGGTGGCTGGTCCGCCAAGGTGTGGATTTGATCCGTCCGTGCCTTTCGTGTCCAACGTTTCAACGAAGGACGCGCCGATGATATCCAGCGCAGCCACAATAGCGGGCAAATCGCCGTCCAATTCAGATTCCTTCATCTTACGGACCGCAATGAAGCGCCCAGGCACGAGCGTCCGGTTAGAAATAGCCTGCTCTATCATTGGCCGAACCCAGGGGAAGTATTGCAACGCGGAGACCTCAAGGGTGACGGCATATTCATCTTTGAATTTCGTGGTTTTCGCTTTTCCGCCCAATACCTTTTGCCGGTAGTCCGCGACCGAGATGAATGCGCCTTTATCACGTTGTTCGATCAGCCATTTCAGATCTTTGATATATTCGGGTGCTCTCGCCTCCACCTTTTTGAAGAGATTTTCCATTTTTCGCGATTCGCGGTGTTTACGATTGATTTCTTCAGGCGTGCCGTATTTGGCAACCAAATCGAAGAATTCTTTCATGACTGGCATGTTTGGATCAAGAAATACCGCGTTGATAGCATCCAGCCGGCTTGGTGAAATTTTGAGAAGGGATTGAATGTCCTTAGTCATTTGAGTTCCTTTTTGGGATATCCGTTGCGCGCAGCCGATTTAAAGCATTTTCAACAATTCTTCGTATTCCTCATCCGGCATGCCAAACCAGTTTTCACGCGCCGGGAAGGTTTTTTCGGTCACTTCCTTGACATATTCTTCCAGGCCTTGACGGATGGCAGCGCCTGCGTCAGCAAATACTTTCGCCATGCGTGGTTTGAATTTGGGGTACAACCCAAAAGCGTCGTGATAAATGAGCAGTTGACCATGTGCGTGCGGACCCGATCCCAGCCCCATGATGATGCAATGTTTAGCGCGCTCGGTGATTATCTGGCATAACCGGTCGGGGACAAGCTCGAGCAGGATGCAATAACAACCAGCTTCTTCGAGAGCTTTGGCATCGTCGATAATTTTCTTTGCCATTTTGGCAGATTTCCCTTGCAAGCGGAAGCCACCCAAGGCTGACTGGGATTGAGGAGTGAGGCCAAGATGTCCAACAGTCGGAATGCCCGAAGCGACAATGCCTGCTATGCGATCGGCCATTTCAGCTCCACCCTCGAGCTTGATGCTGTCGCAGCCAGCTTCAGCCATGAAGCGGCCCGCGTTGCGGATGGCGGTTTCTACGCTTGGCTGGTAGCTCATATACGGCATGTCGCCGATCAACCACACATTTGGCGCGCCACGCCGCACTGCTGCGCTGTGACGGATCATATCATCCATCGTCACGGGCAAGGTCGAGTCGTAGCCGAGCATGGTCATGCCAAGGCTGTCGCCAACCAGAATCATGTCCACTCCCGCTTGATCCTGAAAATACGCGGTTGGATAATCATAGCAGGTGAGCCAGGTGAGCGGTTGCCCGTCCTCGACCTTTTTAAACAGCATCGGCAGGGTCATTTTCTTTCTTGGTTCGGTCATTTATGCCTCCATTAGCGAATTTATAAAAAAACTGGCTAACTCATATATAAGCTTGCCAGTTCCTTTATCGAATATGGTTCCAAGGTTTCCATGTCAGTATAGTTCAATGCATGATCGTGAGCAAAAGGGGGAAGGATGAATAACGGCTTGATAATGAAGGATTCCATGGTGAAAAAGCGCATATTTTTCCATCCATCGTTAATGCGTATTTCAACAAGGGGATCAACGGCGCGACCTGGTACTGCCGCATAGTAGTTATATCATAAATGAGATTCGATAGCGATTGCCTTTTGTCTGTTTTCTTGAGATTAAAATCCTGTCAAATAGTTGATTTCTCCCGATGAATTCTAACAGGGCTTGTATGTTACCTGACCAATATACATTCATGATTGAGTTATCCTCGATCTTCCCGCAAGCCGGTTTCACTACCCGGATCGAACACTTCTATCATTATTCCTTAACCGCAATTTATGCTTTACTGTCAATGAAATCAGGCAGCTCGATCTCAACTTGCCTTAACCGAGGATATCGATAGGCTATTACCACAGTCAGTAGAATCAGAAAACCCAGGATGATATACAGCAATCCAATCCCACGACCTTCACCAACCCCTATGATTTGCCCAACACTGCCGGCCAATTGCCCGCCCTCAACCAGCAGTGGATTGAAGACATGGTCAGCAAGCGGGCCTGCAAGCAGGTAAGAGACGGGTACTGACGCCCAGGCGATCATCCTTCTCACGGAGAACACCCGGCCCTGTACGTCCGGGGCGGTTTTTGTCTGCCAGATAGCCTGGCTGCAGCTATTGGAGATCGGGAAAGTAAAGAAAACAAGAAACGCGGACACGCCGATTAGCCAGGCATTCGGTTGAAGACCAGCAGCTGCTGCTCCAATACCCATCAAAAGGCTGGAACCGAGAATACCATAAACACGCCGCTTTGGACCTCCCCAGGCGCTCATTGTCAGGCTGCCAGCCAACATGCCAACACCAGCTACGGATAAGATCACGCCAAGGACTGTGCTGGTGGTGAAACTTAATACCATGGGCGTGAAAAGCACATTGGCAATGCTCATCGCGAAGTTGGTCGCAGTGAAGAAGAGCAGTAATCCTACCAATCCTGGTCTCGCGCGGATGTAAGTCCAACCGAAGGCAGCCTCGCGCAATAGAGAACCTTGCCCCAATTTCCCGTCCGCGGTTGTAGGCGGTTTGGGAATTCGCACGATTAGGAGAGTGATGATGGCGAACAGCAGGGTCGCAAAATCGATCAGAAAGATGCCCTGGACTGGTATCAGGCCCATTAATGCGCCCGCGATGGCTGGCGAGGCAATTTGAGACACCGCTTCGGATATCTGCACCATGCCGCTTGCTCGTCCCAGGTTAGCCTTCGAAACCAGCAGGGTGGTGGCAGCGGAATATGCCGGCCATTGTAATGCACTGAAGGCCGAACTAACAGCCATAATGATATAGATATGCCAGACCTCAAGCTTACTTGACCAGAAAAGAAGAGCCAGACATATAGTACACAAACCTGCGGCGGTATCGCTGAGGATCATCGCCCACTTGCGGTCCCAGCGGTCGACCAATGCGCCAGCGATCGGTGAGAAGACAATGCCTGGCAATGCGGTGGCTAATGCGATGAGGGTAAACTGCGTGGCTGAGCCTGTGCGTTGATATACCCACACTCCCAGGGCAAAACCAGTCAGACCAGAACCGATGAGTGAAATGGATTGTCCGAGCCAGATGATGACAAAGGTTCGAAAACCTCGAGGAGCAGCATTTTGCATCAGCGAAATACCCTTATGACGATGTGTTATTAGACAACTGATTTGATGGATGAACCGGTTTGATGATCCTTGATGACCGTGGATGTGAGAAATATGGGGCTCTACAATAGTTCGGGTCTTCTGGTTGTCATCATCAAGAGAAATCGAGATGAATGTTCTTGATTAGAAAATAACCGCTTATAGAACAGAGTTTTTATTTTACAACCCACTAGGCTTTATGCACAGGGCAGAATCTACCTGGCAAGCAAGATATCGTACTATTGATATTGTCGTAAATGCGATGCCATTGGTTCCCGATTCTCCTGTATGGTCTATTGTCGTTAATCTATCAATTTGAGCGACAGCAGCGAAAAGGCAGCCTGTTCCCATTGCCTGGACTCGATCACGCTAAAGCCGTTCTGAAGGTAAAACTCAGTTGGGCCGGAGCAGTTGTTGCTGGAGTCGTCTCGGGCGTAGGTTTGTACAATTGGATAGCCTTCCATCCTCAGCTTCTCTACAATGGCGTGAAGCAAGACACTCCCCAATCCTTGCCTCTGGTATTCTGGTTTAATGTAAAGGCAAGATATCACCATCCCATCTGGATCTGGCGGGGAAATATGATTCGAGTATTCAGCAATAGCCTCAAGCAGGTGAGGGGGCGCAAATTGAGCGTACCCGGCGGCTTCTCGCTGCGCATAGAGAATCATCCCGGTGCAGCCAATTACTTTTATGGTTTTCGTGAACCAATCCCTCTTTATCAGGCTTGTTGTTTCTGCTTCTCCCTTTGGTTGCCCGTGCTCGTTCAGGCCAAAACGCTCGGGAGCTTCCCAGTAGATGCACTCTGCGCAGGGTGAGAACAAATCAGCCAGGTTCCCAGCGCTGATTTCTTTTATTTGCATGCTCATGTTATGCCTGTATTCACTTGAAATTATCCTGTGACAAGGATGGAAAGGTACCGGTTAGTGTAGCGCCTTCTCCATCAAGAAGGTTCCTGGCATCTGAACATAACCGAACTTACGTGATATCGCGATGATCGGTTCATTTTTGCTATTGTGGTGAGTCCGCACTTCTTTGACCTTCAACACATCGCGTGCGTAACTTAAGGCAATGGCTCTAACCGCCTGAGCCAATTTGCGCCCGCGGTAGCGTTTATCGACGCCTTCATGCAGATTATACCCATATTCGCCTTGAATCCATGGAAAACTGGTGATGGCGCTCATCGCAGCCCAGATTCCGGTGGAAGAATCGATTGCCACTATCTGCCCGGCAGGCTTGTACCAATCCGCCTGACACACGCTTGCCTGAAAGTGTTCGAACGACTCCCAGCTTGGCTCGCCACTGCCGCCCATGACCTCCATCCCGGTCGTTTCGTTGAGCTGATACAGATTGCGCTGTGCCTCGACCGTATTGCCAAGGGCTTCCATATCGGTGAATAGAAAGCCCTCGCTCTCCAGCCTTGCGATCAGCGAATGGTAGGCCTTGTCATCGAATTGTTCCAGGTCCAGTGTCCATGATGTTCGCTGTGATAGTTCAGTAAAACCACGCCGCTCTGCAAAACCACGGTCTTCAGGGCAGTTGTCGCTTACGCGCACCCGTAATTGTTTCATTTGCTCCTTTGCTGCTGCCCGCTCCAAATCCTCATACAACTTTCGCCCAATCCCCTGATGGCGATTTGGCGAATTAACGTACAGGTCAAAGGTGAGACGGCCAGGATGCAAGGGCTCACGAAAGGCCCAATAGAAACCCAATAAATCCCCGACATCATTCAACGCTGACACGGCGATGATACGGTCTTTGTGGGATTGGTAATAAACTTTAAGACCAGCCTCTGTATTGAGGAAGTCTTCCAATTGGGTGAACCAGGCTGCCAGCTGCTCGAAATCTTGATCCGGTTGGATGGGGCGTAAAAGAATGTTATTCATTTTCATTCCTCATACACGATGCTTGATCCAAATCAATTCAATAGAGAACTTTGTTCTTTTTATATTAGCATCGAAAGTCTGATGCTCCCGAAAATTCCTGTTATTATCATTTTAAAGTTGAATTTATATATTCCTGCTTGACAATCGGTAGAAATCGAAGACAAACGGTCGTTGTGAGGGGGAGAGGGTCGCGATGTACGCACCCTCGGAGCCAAACGGTCGTTGTGAGGGGGAGAGGGTCGCGATGTATGCACCCTC
>JAXDCA010000100.1:0-15542 GCA_034678305.1 Bellilinea sp. | reverse complement strand
CCCTTCTGGCATTTTAGTTCCTCCTTTTTCTGTGGCACTTCATAAAGTCAGAATTGACCTTAGAAATCAGTCATAAAATAAGACAACCTATAATCTAGGAAAGTCTCTGAAGATAATTTCCATTATACTTGAATTTAAAATCTCTTTATATTAAAAGCAAGTGCCTTTTAGCAAGGAATAGGACTGTTTGTTTGGCTTGTTCGTCCGTTATAGACATTGCTAAAGAAAGATCCCTAGTTGAAAAGGGTTGATAATTAATCGTTTTCATGAATTGATATAAATCTTCATTTATTAGTGACCAATACCGAGGTGAAACGTATATTATGCCGCCGAAATTTTCTTGTCGTATCTTAGCCTTCGGGTTGAGATAAAGTACTGTTGGCAGATCTTTAATTGACTCTTTGATTTGACCATCAACTAGATTCTCGATTGGTACAGCGAAATCACAATATGGGTCAGGTTGCCGATATGACCCATTGACATGTTTAGCTTCAGCTTTACATCCCCCCATGCAATTAAATTTTCGAGGGCAGTTATTACATTCAGATGGAATCATATCATTGGAACGAAACTCATCCATTGCCAACCATGCTGTATTGAGATCACCCACATATTTATCTGAAAGAACAATGCAAGGGCGTTTTGTTCCATCCGTTGATATAACACAGAAAGTTCTTCCAGCCGTACAAATTCGCGAAAACCCAACCTCTTGACGCAATATAGGATCCTCAATGCTACAAACTGGGTAACCCTCAATCGAATCAACTGCAATATCAAAATCCTTCTTTACACGAAGTAGTTCTCTGGCAGATTGACGAAAATCGCTCCTAGATAGTCGAAAAGGAGTAAAGTCGGGGCAATTGGTTGGTTGAGAAGCCTTGGTTACAGAAAAAACATTTACACCAAGTTCTTTAGCATATCTCCCTGTATCGTAAATAAATGGGAGATTAATTTTGGAAACAACCATGTTTGCAGTTACATGAAAACCTTCCTGAATAGCGAGACGGATGCCTTGGCTGGTTTGTTCCCAGGATCTTGTCGATTGTGTAATTTGATAGTCCAAAGATTGAGTATGACCTGGCAAGGAAGTTAAAAATGAATTAATACCAATTTCCTTTAGTTTTAATGCTATTTTGTGAGTCAACAAAGACAGATTTGAATTAATGGAAACATCAACGTTGGCTGCCCTCAACTTTTTTAAGTAGGGAAAAATACGATCGAAAACGAGTAGCGGTTCTCCACCTGTAACTATTACTAAAAACACATCATTTTTAATAATTTCCTGAACTGAAGTTTCATAGTTTACTGATTCTTCGGTAACCATATCATTTTGACTCAACTGCCAATGGTTATAGCAATGAACACAATTCTTATTGCATCGGTCTGTAACTTCCCATTGCACAATCATTGGTGATCGAATTGTTTTATACAATGGAGCTCCTCTAATAAGAATTCTTTCTCAGTTAACTCTTATGATATGAATATTATAAGCTTAATAATTGAATATCAATATGAAAAAAGCACGTTACTGGTGGTTTCTGAGTTACTACCTTATTTATCCTTGTTTTAAACAATTGATTTATGCCTTTTATTTGCGAGAAAGTTTTTGATCCGCCCATCAATTTTGGAACGGACAATAATCCCTTGGCTCTCTAAATCCCGGCATGTTTGGTTGATGGGCTGTTGAGCAGCCCCTTTTCCTACCAAAATGTCGGTAATTTCTCGGTCTGAGAGGCTACCATTTTCCCTGAGTAATTCAATAATTCGTTCTTTCATACTGGCCATGTGAAATCCTGTTTATTGTCATGCCGGACAGATATTTTTGAATTTGCCATCTTATCTAATTTTACAAGCAAAGACAGAAAACATACTGCAGGCCGGCAAATGTGGTTCCGCAAATTTAATTTGTGTTACCAGATTTGTTGTTCTGTATTGCTTTTGCATACAGATGTAATAAACGTTGGCTGAGTATTAATTCGTTTCAACGTTGGTCATTTAACCCATAAAAAACCAAAGGAGGATCACATGAATGTTTACGAAGACAAGTACCTGCGCGAAAAAGTGAACCGCATTATCGCCAGGCAGAAGGAGGGCAAGATTGTTATTGCTGCCCATAAGGATGGCAGCGGTCTGCCGACCAGAGAAGATCTCGGTCAGGAACTGACTCGGGCAGCGTACCCGTACGATTATGCAGTTGGGAAAGCCGGTTTTCTTAAGTACGATTCAGAACTCGGCGCATACCTGTTTATTGCAAAATCGGGTGAGAAACTGCCCCCAGTGCTGGCAAACTACAGGCCTTTGACCCTGGCCGAAGCCATCCTGGATGTGCAAAACAGGAGAATCAATATCCAAAGCGGTGAAACTAATGTTGCTTTCACCGGCGTGCAGCCCTGGAAAGGGTTGTACGATGTTTTACGGGAACTCAACGAAGAACTGGAGCGGGGTAATGCCGGCATCGTCGTTTGGAAAATAATTCCAAAGGAAAAGAATAAGGCCAGATCAGGCGAGCGGCTGTTTTCTGAAGCGGTTCCAAAACTGCGCAACGGCCAGGCCCTGGCGCATATAACGGGGTATGCCTATGATGCAGATCATAATTTGGCATACATCGGCCTGGTCGGTTACAAGACCAGCCTGGAATCGCTGCGGGTGACCCTCATGTGTGGGAAACCGCTGCAGATGACCCAGGATGGGATTGGCGATGTCACTCTGATCCCTGCCGATAAGTATGAACAGGCCTGGCAAGCCATGCCGGAATATACCAGTCACCATGTGGGTTTTGTATCAAGGCTGGCATTAACCGGGAAGTGGGAACCAGAAGACCTCAATGCCTATCTGCTTGTCTTTCAGGGAACGCTTGAACCAGGACAAGAAATGATCCGGCTCTTCATCGAACGAATCAAAGAAGTTCTTGAAGTCCCAATCCTGGACGAGTGGGGCGCTCCCCTTTGGAAGCAGGCCCGAAACCGTAATCTGGTACAAGATTTGGTCACCGGTGGCGACTGTATACAGGGAGCCAGAATTGACTTGCGACCTGGTCAAACGGATTGGCAGGAATTACTGGCCGATCTATTGGCGCAAGAGGAGATTTTGTTGGCGGTCTAAAAAAACATGTAAAGTACTGTCTATTTCACCCCGGAGGGGGCGCTTTCATCCCCTCAAGGGGTGGGACGCGCCTCCTGCGGGGATTTTTATTTCTCACAACCCCCTGCACTACGTGCGGGGGTGTTCCAAAGGAGTGAACAATGCGTCCACCAGCAATTGAACGAATGGGGTATTACCCCACGGATGAACCAGTTGTTGAGATCATCCGCACTTACCTGAAACCGTCCGTTGAAAAAGGACGGTTATTTGATCCCTGCGCCGGAGAGGGTAAAGCAGCTTCTACGTTAGGGAAAGCCCTTAACTGCGAGACCTGGGGCGTTGAACTTTCCCCGGATCGGGCTGAAAAAGCACAGAACGTGATGGATAAGGTTTACCAGGCTCCCTGGCAGTCCTGTGTCCTGAGCGACGAGAGCGTTTCCTGGCTCTATTTGAACCCGCCATACGAGTTTGACCGATTTGAAGGCCAAAAGCGGCTCGAATGGGATTTTCTCAAGACGACCACCTCCAAGCTGATGCGCGGCGGACTGTTGACCTATATCATCCCAAAAAAAATCCTGGGAATGATCGAAGTTGCTCGCCTGCTAGCCGGGCATTATGAAGCCATCACAGTCTATCGTTTTCCGGATGGATTGTATGAAAAATTAAAGCAGGTGGTGGTACTGGCTTACAAACGTAAGCTTTATCAGCCGCCCACCGACAAGGAGGTTCTTTCCCTGCAAAACCTGGCCACCGAAGAACTTGAACCCATTGAAACTGCGGTTGAACCGGCTTATGAACTGCTGGTAGCGCCTTCACGAGGCGCAAACGGCAAACCGATTGTGTTCAAACGCACTGATTGGGAGCTGGAAGAAGTGGTTGAGGCCACGATGGAAGCTGGTGTGCAAAATACGAGTGAGTGGCTGGATCTGATCCATCCGACGCGCGGATTAACACAACTCGCCCAACCGGTCATGCCGTTGAAAAAGGGGCACATCGCCATGCTCATGGCCTCTGGCATGATGGGTACCGTGCGGCTGACGGATGAAGATGGAAAGCCTATGCTGATCAAAGGGCGGGTCATCAAGGTGGTCGAAAAGATCGAACAGCCGGATACGAAAGACACAGATGCCGTCATCGAGACCTTCAAGGACAGGTTCGTTACCACTGTTGCGGTACTCCGACAGGACGGTATCCAGATCATCCAGGATGTGAAAGGGCTTTCTGACTTCATGAAAGCTCACGGCGAAAAAATCGCCGCTCATGTGCTGGAAACCTATAAACCGCTCTACAACCTGGACCCGACGCCGAAGGAGATCGCTGTTCTGGATGCGATCGGTACGCACCGTAAGCCGTTGCCGGGGCAAGAACGGGCTGGATTATTACCCGCACAGCGTCATGCAGCAGCGGCGCTTGCGCGCTCTATCCGGAAGCAAGGTGTCGCAAACATGCAAGGAGAAATGGGCGTTGGAAAGGCAAGCGCCAACACAGCTCGAGTCTACACGCCTGATGGCTACAAGCTCATGGGAGAAATCCGGGTAGGTGATTTTGTAATCGGTTCTGATGGAAATCCAACCCGTGTGCTAGGCGTTTATCCGCAGGGTGACCAGGATATTTACCGTGTGAAATTCTCGGATGGCAGTGCTACCGATGTCACCGGAGACCATCTCTGGGAGATCAATTCACCATTGCGAAAATGGAAAGGTTATCCTGCGACCCTCAAAACTACAAAGGAGATATTATCTGGTGCGATAGCCCATAAAAACGGAAACCAGCAAGTCTTCATACCGATGGTACAGCCCGTTAATTTCACCCCTCGTGAGGTTGCGTTGGACCCATATTTGCTTGGGCTTCTCTTGGGTGATGGTGGGCTTTCCGATGGAAGGGTGAATATTGCGACTGCCGATGTACAAATTTTGGAGGAAATCAGGAGTGTATTACCGCCAGGTGTCATGATCAAGCCTGTTGGAAAGTATGATTATTACTTATCCACAGGCAGAACGGGCGGCAAGGAAAATCCCATCAAGCGCGCATTGAGGTTCCTTCAGTTGGATGATCACCTTTCTTGTCAAAAGTTCATTCCACGCGAATACCTTTATAACTCTGTGAAAGTTCGGACGGCTCTATTACAGGGACTTTTAGACACGGATGGCTATGTGCTTCGGAGGTCTTGCCCAACGATAGAGTTTACAACAACATCCCAGCAGCTTTCATCTGATATGGTCGACCTGGTTCAATCGCTAGGAGGAGTCGCCAGGGTAAAGCAAAAACGCCCGACCTATATATACAAGGGAGAACGTCGGTTTGGATTATTGTCATACCGAATGACGCTCAAACTGCCACCGGAAATCATGCCCTTCAGGCTATCCAGAAAAATCGAGAGGTATAAAATTCCGACAAAATACTTGCCTTCGCGATCGGTCGTCGGAATTGAGTATGTGGGTAAAGCCCCAGCTACATGCATCTACGTGGAGGATCCTAGACATTTATACGCAACAGACAATTTCATATTGACGCACAATACGACAATCGGGACCGCTGTGATTGATCTCCTTGAAGCCTACCCCGCCATTGTCATTTGCCCACCGCACCTGGTGCCCAAATGGATCCGCGAGATCGAAGAAGTGATTCCGGGGGCACATGCGCGTGAGCTGCGCCGGATCGGGCGTAACAGCGATGAAGCTCAGGACGTCAATGATGTGCGTGATTTTCTGGATCAATATCGCCAGGCAAGTGAAACAGCAAAAAGAACAGGAGGTTCAAAACCCAAATGGATTGCGGTTGTGGCTCACACCTCAGCCAAGTTTGGAACGGGTTGGCAGCCAGCGGTTATCTGGCGTAAAACCAGAGATCCATTAACCGGTAAAGTCGTAGATGCCTGCGCCTGTCCGAGCTGTGGCAAGGTGGTGGTGGCTGAAAAGGATGGCTTTGTCATTCCTGTAACCGACCTGAACGAGCTGGCAGAAAAACGTCAGTTCTGTCGTAATCACGTTCCAGGTTGGGAACTGGACCCGGATGGGAGGATTAAACTGGATGCCAATGGTGATCCGGTGTGGGGTTCACACGCATGCAAAACGCCCTTGTTTGAGTTTGCCGGCGCCCGCCGGCACAGCATTGCGGATTACATTGCAAAGCATGCTCAGGGTAAATTTACACTGTTAATCGCTGACGAATCGCATCAGTTTAAGTCCAAGAGTTCCGACCGGGGAGTGGCTTTTCACCAGTTAGTCACCGCCGCAAAGTGGACGTTGACCCTCACGGGGACGTTCTTCGGTGGAAAAAGTACTTCAATCTTTTGGCTGTTGCACCGCTTGAATCACGGCGTTCGACGCGACTTCGCCTTTCATGACGAAAAGCGCTGGGCAAGGCTGTACGGTGTACTCGAAACTACTCGCCGAAGGAGAAGGGATGATGATGCAGATGAGGATGGCGTTTACACAGGCAACCGGCGGTATCGCAATCAAGCGAAAGAACAACCGGGTGTCAGCCCGGCCATCGTCAGCCGGTTGTTGGACACAACCATTTTCCTGAGCTTGAAAGATCTGAACCTGGCGCTGCCAGCCTACAAAGAGGAGGTGGTTGCCCTGGATATGCTTGATGACCAAGGGCAACAGTACCACAATATGGATAGCAGCCTGAAACAACTGGCTGTCCAATCCAGTCGTTACCTGTCTACCTGGCTACAATGGAGCCTGGCGCGACCAAATTCGGCTTTTCGGGATGAAGTTGTGGTGGTGGATGAGGTGGATGGCGAGGATGGAAAGTCAGTCCGCAAGGTTCCGTTGATGGAACTGCCGGCGATAAATCCCAACGGCCACAAGTGGCTGCCGAAAGAAAATTGGCTGGCTGATTTCTGCAAGCTAGAAAAACAGCAGGGGCGTAAGGTGCTAATCTATATCCGCCAGACCGGAACCCGCGATATTCAAGACCGGGTGCAAATGCCATTGCAAGCCAATGGACTGAGGGTTTCCATCCTGGGCGGTAATGTCGATCCGCGTAAGCGGGAAGAATGGATCGCCAAACGAGTGAATACCATCGACGCGTTGATCTGCAACCCTCGGCTTGTGGAAACCGGTCTTGATCTGGTGCAGTTCTCGAGTGTAGTGTTCTTCGAGATCGAGTATAGCTTGTACACGTTGTGGCAAAGCGTCCGGCGTGTTTGGCGATTGGGGCAGACCCAGCCGGTGAAGGCGATTTTCTCGGTCTACTCTACGGCGATGGAAGCAACCGCCCTGGCTTTGATGGGCAGGAAAATGAAGGCTGCTCAGCTTGTCTACGGCGATGAGGTCGGAGGAGCAATTGTGCCAGAAGAGGAAGGCGACTTCCTCACGCAACTGGCTCGGGATGTGCTGGATGGAGCAAAGCTATCTGACTTACAGACCTTGTTCGCTGATGACCTGCAGGTCAGTCATAATCCGATGGGTAGTTTGACCACACCCAGCGCGATGATCGTGCCAGGTCCGAAGGTGATGACCTGGGATGACTGGGTTAGCCAAAAGACCGTGGTTGTCAGAAGGACAAAAAGAAAGGAGGTGGTTCCGGAGGGGCAGATGGAATTTGGAATTTAGCAAGAAAAGGCTCTTGATTTTTTACTCAAGAGCCTTTTTCAATTACACGGTCTCTGTTTTTAAGAAAAGAGGTGATACTCATTAAACCAAACACATATGTTTTTTTATTCACCTCAGAGTGAGATCTGTTGGCCACCTAATTTGTAATGACCATATCAGTTTTGTTCCGCTTCGCACTGGTCACCATCATCCGGAATCACTGGCTGTATTCACCCCGGAATACGCAATTCTGCCAGCAAAGTGATTTTGCTACACATTTTATTCAATAATCTCTATTCTAATTTCAACTTGTCTGCGTCCACCAGCATCAAGCCCTCTTATCGTTATAATCCTGATTTCCAGCCTATGCCCTAACGCCAATAAAGTGGCGACTTCCTCGTTATGTTCTCGGGGAATATAGCCCAATTTGGCATGGACTCTTGGCCAATAAATCGCAACTGCATATTCATCATACTCATTTTCAGGTTCATGTTTCAATTCCAACGTTGTGTCGGCATACTGGGCAAAGATTTCATCAATCAGTCTCTCGCCATCATAATATTGCCAGCCAGCGATCAACACATAGATTCTGCGGTCAGCAAACAACCTGCGGCTAGGTCTTCGGATTGTGTTCACCCTACGAATTGCTTGGCGGACTGCCAACTCTGGCAAATCGGGAGCTCGCTCGCGTAAAGAAAAAGGGCTTAATCTCAAAAACCAATTCTCTACCGGATCCCAATCCTCTTGTACCATGATACCAACTTCTTGCCGGTATATCTCGCCAAGTCTCCTGGCCAAAAATCTTGAGCGAATTCCTACCGTACAAAAATAAACCGCTTCAGGAGTATCAACGCCATATTTGATCTGCGCGGGTATAGTATTAAGCCAGAAATTGAGGATCGGATTGCCAAATGGCTCTACATGAGTATGTAAAGAAGCGATAACCCAGGGCAGCTTGTAGGTGAACTGCTTAGATATGTAACTTTGACAAGCTTCTGTTCTTAGCTCGATATCCTTTATGCTGCTAAAAAATTTGTCGCGAATCACAGCGAAATCCAACCCTTTTACCCAATCAAGTAATATCGCATAATGGTTCAATGCTAAGATTGTCTTGAAATATCGAGATGAATAATCTGTTTGTTTGGGTTTTGTTTCCCAAACATTTGCCATGATTGCCTGCAAATCATCAGGTGTTATTACATTTTCAAAACTATATTCATTCACGGATAAATCGCCGGTTCGGGCAACAATTTGTGCAGCTACTTGTTCTAAAAAAATATTGGATCGAAAGCCCAATCCTGAAGAATTAAACCGTCTTAGACGGTTTGATTCCAGTTGGCTTGAAACGATCGCAAATTTTACGCCAAGTCGTGTTACAGCGTTTTCGATCTGGTTTGTTGTTCCTAATTTGAACAATAAAGTTTGTTGGAGAACTTCTCGAACCGCCTCGATGTTGTCATTGGAAGGGTTTACGATAATGCCATCTTCAAAAAGGGTGAATATAAAAATTTGGAAGCGGCGTATTTTGTCGGCCATGTCATCAATATCGCGCTGTAGTAAAGTTTCTGCATCATTGATAACATCTCCCAATAAGTTTAATTGCGTGATTACTTCATCCTCGGCCCCAAATTCAGTGAGGGTGCTATGTAAAATCAGTGATTCGTCAGGCATATCAATTAGGCTGTTGAAATAATCCTTATCATGATAGCCATCTTGATCTTCCCTATCGAATTCTGGGTGCCGGATAACATAAACAGCACCTTCAGTATCAACAAGAGCTCGACCTGCCCGTCCAATAATATTCTTGAAATCCCGCACTGACAGCCTGTTACGATAATATGTCTGAGGATATCCTAGTATAAAAAATTTAACGGGAAGGTTCACACCCTCAGCCAGCGTGGTTGTGCAGGCTAGTACCCTGATTGCACGACTACGATAAGCCGATTCTATTTCCCCTCTAACATCAGGCGGCAGATCTCCATGGTGAAATGCAACGCCGTAAGGGAGGCTTCTAACCAATGGAAAATCTGGCCCCAATCTGGTATTGATGTAATCTATCAATTTTTGTAATCTGGAATCAGTCACTAGCGGCAAAAATCGTGATAGCATCTCCCCGTTACAAAAACGAATCAGATTCGCTTTTTCTTGAAAATAAACAAGGATTGAGCTTTCTGTTCCAATCAACTGTACAAGTCGCAAACAACGTTCGTATCTTTTTTCTGTCTCTCTGAAGACTCTCTTGAAATTTTGGTCAACTGCAAACCTTAAACCATATAAACCATCTATTTGCCTTTGGGCGGATCCCATTCGATACTTGAATGTCAAGCACGCGATTTGATCCCAATAATAACGATTTCCACTATCATCTTCTTCTATTGGCCTACGCCACACGGGGTTTGGTTTTACATAATGCAGAATGCCCAATAACTGTCTTGTTGGAGACCAGTTGCTCGAAAGTACAGGGGAAACATTGCCTTGCCCAAGCCAAAGCCGAATGTCGGTATGCTGGGAACTTGCTAGTACAGCGCTCATGAACACCATTTTGGTATTCACAATATTCGGCTTCAGAAGAAGCCAGGTGATTAACGTTTCAAGAAGCCATCCTCGTTCGCCTTCTCCAACCTTATGTGATTCATCGAAAATGATCAGTGAGACGTTGCTAACGAACGGATCCCGTTTTCTGAATAGGTAATCCAGCTTCTCTGGTGTCAAAATAGCAACGTTAATTTTCGCTAAATATGCTTCCTCAAACTCACTAATTTCAAATGAACCAACTACGCTGGCCACTTTGTAGCCAAGAAATCGCAGGCGATAGTGAAGTTTTGACTCCACCTCATCAACTAATGCCCTGCTTGGCGCCACATAGATACATTTAGCATCTGGGTAGCGCTCCAATGCTCTTACGATTAGCATTTCCGCAATAAGGGTCTTGCCGGCGCTGGTCGGCATGGTTACCAATGCTCGCTTGATATTATCCGAAAGGATATTGCCCTTGTTGCCATCCTGCAAATCTACACCCTCAAGGGCTTCTATTTGCGAATCCCACAATTCATGAACAGAATTCCACGGAAACCGAGTAAGGATTGAGATGTATTCTGGCGAAAAGTGCTGCCGCTGCAGGATGCGCCACGACGAACGCTGCTCCATTCTGCCAACACAGTTTAGCAATCTGGAAGCCAGCCAGTGTTCCGTTAGCATTTCATGGTTTAGAGCCAAATCCCTTGCTCTATGGATATTTTCATAACACTCTGCAATAGCAAGTTCCTCACCGCTGATCATGAAATCAGCGAATCTTCCCCCGGCTTGGCACATGTACGCCCAGAATGATGCCTCCTCAAAAATAATGTGTTCTGGCCCTATCCCTTGTATTGCTGATAAGAAGCTCGACTTATTCTGTGACAACCAGAAAAACTGTCTACCTAATAAGCCAAAGACCAGATTCATACCAAGCTCATCGCAGTGGGCAATAAAGTGATCTGGGTCAGATGGTAATAAATCCTCATTGAACTGCAATTTTGCCAGAACCGATGAATTGGCTTGGTAACGCGATAAGGTATAAGCTATCGATGCGTTTAAATTACAAACTCTACTAGCGTCTCCGTCCTGCCGAGCCGCTGCATAGCGTCCAAGAAGTTCAAAGACTAAACCGGAAATCGCCAGACCATCTTCGATCACAGAGCTGGGCAACCTGGCTTGTCTGCCAGAATAAGACAAAGCAGTGATCAGGTAATATGCAACATTCCACAAAATCCCTTGATCCGCAACCGTGGGTAAATCTTGCTTGAAACGGAATTCCTCGTATGCAAAGTGCAGTTCAGTGATTAAATCCTGAACTTGAGTGTAATCATCGGTAATGCCGATTGCACTTAAACCTTGCTGTAACTTCTCTATGGATGCAATTTTGTCCATATCCCGATTCTTACTTTTTCGACCACATCTTCAAGATCGCCAACATAACATAAGCGCGCTTGCCGACATTCAGGGGGATCTGCCAGAATGCCTATAAATTTATCTCTAAAGCCTGAAAAGGCATTCTGATGTAGGGCGTTATTCGGGCTCAGTAACACGCATCCCCCAAATCTCTTTTTGAGGGTTGGCGGATTCATGTAAAAATCATCAATCATCCCATCTATGAATGGCCCCAATACTGGATGATCTTTCAACCTATGGTCAAGATTATCAACAGTATCAGCAAATGATTTGGGTGTTTCATACAGGTGTTGGCTATAGATTTTCGATTCATAATTGGACAGATATGCGACATCTGTCGTGGCTTTGCATTCCCAAACTGTATAGTGTAAAGAGGCAGGATCACCCATATCGCCTGCTATTTCTAGTGAGTCAATCCCCTCACTTTTAGAGTACGGCTTAGGTTTTTCAGGGCACGATGATATCCTGAGTCTGTTCAGTTGGGTTTGAATAATATAAAGAAACAGTTCGCCAATGTGGCCCTGCAAAGCAGTGGGATCATAGACAGGAGCCGCCCCCCGCTTTGTTGCCCTGGTGCTAACAAAACCTTTCCAAAAAGTATTCTGGTATCTAAGCTTTAATTCGGGCGGTATTGGAGTGCTATTCTTCCAGTAGGTTAGCCACTGCGGATAATCATTTCCCAGTCTTAATCTCGCAATCACCATGCATAATTCATCAATCAGGGCTTGATATTCTGCAGGCGAGATACCGCTCTTCAATATCAAATCATAACGAACGATATCAGGGTTTATCGTGACGCAAGTAATATCAAACCAAGAATCAAGCGGCGGGAACTTATCCATAATCTCAAGAGCCTAATACTTCTCTCAGCCGTTCTGCGCTCCATACTTTTTCTGCTAGCAGGACATACAATTCTTGCCGAGCATCCAAATCGGCTTTCTTGAAATGTTCATGCGCTCGAAATGGCAGCTTGCTCGTTTCCACAAAACGCAAAAAGCCAGGATTGTGCTCATACCCGCGCGGATGGAGAGATTGGGCGAGCAGATTCTGACCATAATAATGCTCCAATTTGCCTTCTTTGCCTTCATAAGGCAAATCGCCATAGCTGGCATTAAATGACTTTGGAAGTAGCAGCAGCCCACCGATGCGATTTCGATAATCTGCGAAATCGTTCGGGTGAGAAAATTCATCTGTATGGTCTTCAGCGTGATTGGCCCAAATATGTTCAACTTCGTAACGGATCTTGCCGTTACTGATATATTCCACATACCTTGAAGAAAGGCCAGATTGGCGTTCCAGATAATCCGTCATACGTGCCAACAAGCGGTGAACCATGTAGCGGTTCATTTTGTGCATGCTGAAGCGTTCATTTACAAAACCATCTTCATTTTCGAGACGCTTGATGAGCAGATCGGCAAGCTCCTCTGGCGATTTGCCACGTGCATCTCTCATGATCAGGAACATGGCGTACTGCATTGTGGAGTATGAAATACTATGCCAGTTCCACAGCCGGCGCGCCAGTAGATTTTCAATGAACCCGGCTACAATTCGTATCTTGCGTGCAATCGTGATCTCATCATCGCCTGGTTTAAGCGGAGCCAAAAGAATGGGGTATTGGAGCGTGAACCCGAGTTGGGCAATATGGAACAGGTCTTCGTAGCCTGGGGTGTACTCAAATGAGGCAGTTCGGATGAGCTTGTACTGACGAGCGTAGAATTTCATCTCGCGCTCGATGAACTGGTAGAAGTCATCGCTGCGTTTAAGCCCCATTGTTTCTTTATGGTCACGCACCCAGCGGTGGAATTCCGTCCCTAAACGATCAAAATCTTGCGGTTTGGCGTGCTTTTTGCGCTCACGGATGGAGCTGGCATACTGGCTGCGCAGCCAGGCTTTCAAGAAATCCGCCGCCTCATCCGTGTTGATCTCCGTCAGCTCCTGAACACATTTCTTCCAGGTCTGCGCCGCGGCTGTGCGTTTGGATTCATCGGTGATGTTCGCCAGCAAGTATCCTTTGAGCATATCTGTGGGCGAAAGCGACAGGCCGCGATCATTCATTGTCTCAAAAATGGTATAGGCATCATCGTCGTTATAGGCGGTGATCTCCACCAGGTGCACATTCTCAATCAGCCAATCCAGAAAATAGGGCAGGGTATCGTCCTTGATATCGTCCGGAAAATGCGCTTCAATGTCGCGGTAGCGGGCGAGAATGTTCCGAATGGATTCCGATTTCTCCGATGCGTCAAAATCCGTTTCCATGAACAACGCTTCCATCACCCCCTGACGCTCAGGCACATCCATGTTGAATGATTTTTTACCGTAACGTACCGAGAAGATCATATCGGCGATTTCTACTTTCTCCGGGCGGTCACGCTGCACGTTGTGCAGGAAAATCAGCAGGAGGGTCAGGGTGGTCAGACGCTGCTGGCCGTCAATGATATATTTTTGTCCCCGCTTATTGCTGATCACCACCGAGCCGAGAAAGTAATGCCCATAGCTGGCCACGGCATCGCGCGGGTTGGCATCGTCGTGATCCTCTAGAAAACGATTTGTCAGATCATCCAGCAGTTCTTCGACCTGCTTGGTTTGCCACTTGTACTCGCGCTGATAGTAATCAATGGAGTACTTCATGCCCTTGAGCATCTCGCGAATGGTTTTGGAAACGCCGCGAATTTCACGCTGCTCATGCAGTTCTTTTTCTGTGTCCGTCATCATGAATCCTCAAAAAATTAGTTTCGCTTCCGTGCAGGGGTCGTCACCGCATCTTCTTCCACTGAACGCCCTTCCCGCCATGTTTTTCCCGCTCGTGATTGGCCTTCTCAAACCCCATCACCATCTTCCCGCAGGCGGCGCACTTATACAGCCCAAAATCTGAGAATGTGGGCTGAACCCCTGGCTCCGCCGCCGGCTCGGGCGCAGCGGGCGGCGGGGATACCGGCGCCGGCTCGGGCTGCTCCGTTTTCGCCGCCGGACGGGCCGCCTCCTCCCTCGGACTGCCGCCCATTGTTGGCCGTGCGCCGCTCGCCGTTGACCATTCGCCGCTCGTTTCCAGCCGCTCCCACGCCTCCAGCACCAGCCGGCGCGTGCGGTACTCGCCGTACTGGCGGAACTCCTTCTCCTTGAGCACGCGGAAGGTCTCCCCGGGGAAGTCGCTGGCAGCGACGCGCTGCGCGTACCCCACCGGGTCTAGCGGATCGGTCACCTCTTCCCACGGATCGAGGATATCTTCTATCTCGCGCGCGGTCAGGTCGGCCGGATCGAGGATGTAGCGCAATTGCTTGCGGTTGAGGCCATAGAGGCGGGCGTAGTAAGCGTCCAGCTCGGCGCGCAGCAGGGCGCGGCGGTCTTCGTCCCAGAGGAAGGGGACGGGCGAGTGGTCAGCGGCGAGCGGCGAGTGTGGGAACCAGATGTTCCAAGTCTCTACGCCGATTTCGGTGAGAATATCTTGAGCGAAAGGTTGAAGATCAAATGCAGTAAAGACTAACTCTATTACCCTTGTAGCAATAAAGCGTATGGAGTCACATGTTAATGAGTTTTCAGCAAGAACAGGAAATTGGCGAAGATAGCCATAGGTCAAGTGAGTACCACCGACTTTTTGTCTGGCACAATAATCCAGAACTATTGAATCAAGACATCCCAAGTTACAAGTGATAGCTCTAATTGAACTAATAGAAGTAAAAACCAATGGTGCAGTATGACCTACACCAACCGCTGGAATGATTGAGAAAATCGATGTACGTTCATTCGTTACATTAGTAATATCTCGGAAAGCTATAAGCCAGTCATGGGTATATTTCTGTAATCGATTTTCCATTTCTCGTTTAGGCACCCAATAGCGTGGTAAAGACAAGTAATCGGGTTCCTTCTTTTCAATTATCGTAAGCTCTCTTGTATCTTCCCCATCAAACGTTGCCCAGCGGTGATCGTAATGCCAGAACATCTTGGCTTCATACAACCGCACATATCCCTCGCGCGGCTCGGTGACGAACA
>JAXDCA010000099.1:0-9373 GCA_034678305.1 Bellilinea sp. | reverse complement strand
TGGCGCCACCTTCTTTCTGCCAGTTAATACAACACCATTGTAAACCAAAACGGAGCGCCCCGCGCGGGTTCAGGTGCTCTGGTGCTTGCGCTCAGCCTTTACCCGGCGCTCTTCCAGGTGTCGCCAGACCGCGCGCTGACCTCTCTCTACCCCCACCCCTTTTCTCGCCGTTTCGGAGAGAGAAGGGGCTTTCAGCGCGAGCGGTTTCTCTGGCGCTTTTGTACGGACAGCGCCCCCTTCCCGGCGCGGGAAGGGGGTTGGGGGGTTAGGTCCCGGCCTGGCTGTACACCCCCACCTGCGCCTCCGCCAATAACAAGCGGATTGTGGTGTTGGAAGGGGGGGGTTACTCACCCAGGCATGCAACTGGCCGCCCGCTGAAGGGTAAGTTAGCGCGCTCGGCCCGGAAATCGGCGTGATCGGGCAGCGACCCCTACCCGCGCCGGGAAGGGGGCTGGGGGGTTAGGTCCCTTCTCGCCTCAGCAGGCGCTCAACTAACGTCCAGGATGCCCAACTCCATCGCGTATTTCAACAGGTCGCGGTAGCTGTGCAGATCGAGCTTGGCCATAATATTGGCGCGGTGCCGCTCAACCGTCTTTTGGCTGATGCTGAGAAACTCAGAAATATCCTTGTTCGAGTGCCCCTCAGACAGCAGCCTGAATACTTGCTGCTCGCGGTCGGTCAACAGATCATACGAAAATCTGGGCTGATTGGAGGTGCGGCCTTTCAAGTATTCCGGAATGATGTCGGTGGATACTTCCGGGCTCAAGTAATACCTGCCCTGGCAAACGTGTCGAATCGCATGGACAACCTCCATGCTCGAAGCGGTTTTGACAATATACCCCTTGGCGCCGCATTGCAGCGCCTGAAACACCAGGCTCTCTTTGAGAAACATAGAGAAAATGATCATATGAATCTCTCGATGGATGCTTTGACTAAATTGACGAATTTGAGCAGCGATCTCGAGCCCGTTGAAATCCGGCAGTGCGATATCCAAAACCACCAGGCATGGTCTCATTTGGCGGACCATCGAGAGCGCCTGGGCGCCGTTTTCTGCTTCGCCCACGATCTTCATATCGGGTTGGGCGTTGATGATATTTCGCAATCCATCGCGAATTAATGGATGATCATCGACAAGTAGAACTTCGACTTTTTTCATGCGCGTTTTTCACTGTGATTGTCTGGGGCGGGGAATTTCGCCCGGATTGTGGTCCCTCGTTGAATTTTGGAGGTGATTTTCAGGCTCCCGTCTAACTCCATGATCCTTTGCTTCATAATTTTCAATCCGATGCCGACATCCGCGGAGCTCTCGGGGTCAAATCCCTTGCCATCGTCGGTTATGGTGGCAATGATCCAGGGGTAACTATACACGAGTTTCATGTCCACATGCTGGGCGCTGGCGTGTTTAACGATATTAATCAGGCTCTCCTGGAATATCCGGAATATCGCCACTTCCAAAGCTTCCGGGAGCCTTTTCTCCTTCATCCCTAGAGACTGATATTGGATGTCCAATCCATACAGCGAGGCGTACTGGTCTTTCAACCAGATCAAGGTCTCTTCCAGACCCAGCGGCGCCAGCATAGACGGCATGAGATCGCTGGATATATTTCGGACCTCGAAGCCCATTTGTTCGACCCATGCGATTGTTTTTTCGAGGGTTGCGTTTTCGCTATCTAGAGAAGCGGGGCGGTTTCTTAGCGTTTCCTGCAGGTGTTCCAAAGAGAATTTGATGGCCAGAATTTCCTGGCCGAGCCCGTCATGCAGGTTTCTGGCTATTCTGGATTTCTCTTTTTCCTGTAGCTGCATGAATTGGGTGGCGATCCAATGGATCTCCTGCTCGGCGAGGATGCGATCAGTAATGTCGGCGTAGATTTCCACTCTGCCGCCCTCATAAACGCCCATACTGATCGGCTGGCTGGTGTGTTCCAACCAGCGTTCCGACCGGTTCTCGCCTGCCAAAACATGGCAGATGAAACGCTCGATGTAGGTGTTGTTATCGTATGTTGCCAGCACCCGTAAGCAGAACTTGTCGCCATTTTCGAATATTTTGGAAATCTTTTGGCGAATCAATTCTCGTTTATCACGCCCAACCACATCCGCGCGGCTGAAGCCAAAATACTCTTCCAATTGCGTATTGACTTCAGCGACTTGAAATTTCGAATCCAACACAAAAACGCCAATTGGTAGAATATCAAGGATTTTATTGACCATAATCGCGACCCTCAGAAACAATCATCAAGATGGGTGAAACAAAGTTAAAAACCCTGATCCATAATATTGCGACCAGGGTTATTTTATGTGCCCCACTTCATCGAGCGGTAATTAATCCAAATTCTCCTTTTTTCTTTATTATACCTCTCTACCGCTGATCAAGGGGCGTTTCTGAGATCATTATTGTGGACTGATGCGATCCTGGTCCTGGTCTGGGGCATTACCACCAGAATGCAGGGTATTTGCGCTTTGCCCAAAGGTTGTTGTACAGCAAGCCAACAACAACGATGATCACCGCGCCGACCAGTACAGGCAGCAAAGCCCATGTGAACGAGGTTACATTATTGAGGATGGGTAGAAACGTCGTCGCGCCAGCCGGGGGGTGAACGGTCTTCGTCGCCACCATCACCATGATCGCGACAGCGTTAGCAATCGCCAACACCCACCATTGATCGGACTTGAATATGACCATGACAAGTATCCCAACCAGGGCTGAAAGAAGATGCCCGCCAATGACGTTGCGCGGTTGAGAAAACGGAGCGGCTGGAGCAGCGAACACCAGTACAGCAGACGCGCCAAATGGGACGATGAAGCACAGCACTATTTTCCATTCGGCATGGAGCAGGTACAGTAAAGAGATAATAATGAAACCGCCCAAGCCGGCTATCAAAATGTCCTTTAACTTGGGGTAAGGCAAACCTGAGCGAACTTTGTCGCCCTTAAATTTTTGGAAGTAGTTAGGACCTTCTACAGTCATCGGATTCTCCTTGAATCAGATCTTATCGATTGGACAAGCAAGCCAGAAAACTAAAGTAGGCCACACCCCCAGGCGGAGGTGTGGCCATTGCTGGGGATCAAGCTGGTTTACTTGAAACCTGAAAGAGAGTTCTCACAAGCTACGAGCCAGCCTTAATTCGCCCGTATTGACGTTGATAGGATGAATGAAAATAGGGACTTTTTACCGGCTTACCACGGATAATCGCCGTGATGGCTGTATGGCAGGCATTTTCCGTCGAAGATGATCACAATCCTGTCGCCCTTGGGATCAGCTTTCCGCTGAACATCAACCGTGAAGTCGATGGCGCTCATGATCGCGTTGCCGAACTCTTCATGAATGAGCTCTTTCAATGCCGGGCCAAAGGTATCGAAAACTTCGTGCAGCCTGTACAGAATCGGATCAGCATAGCCCTTGTAGGGGTGCTCTTGCATGTAAGCCACATCCGCGTCTGTTACGCCCAAAATCCCGGCGAGTTTCTTCGCATATTCCGGTGGCACCCATTGTTGCCCATCGATCGCGCAGGCAAGCCATGCCTTGCTGACGCCGAGTTGATTGGCGATATCAGCATATTTGAGGCCTTTTTTCGTCTTTGCGGCTTTCAATTTTGCTGCAGCTTCTGCGCGGCCTACTGGTCGCCATAAATATTCCTTATTGGCTGTTGGTTGCATTTCAAGCTCCTTTTTTATATTTTCGTGCTATTAGGGATTGGATTTGATTAACGCAATATCGTGTTAGCAGACTTACCGATTGGATCTTCTTTTCCACTCCTTTCTCCCACTCATTGATTTGAAAAAGAGTTACGGGTAAGCGGCCTGCGGATTCTGGACCTCTCTCGATCCGCAAACCGAACTAACAATGTACCCATAGTTTATAATTCATGCGCAGATATAATCAATTGGGGCATTGGTGCAGGCTAACTGAGGGAAGATATGTAATTCTGCGGGGGAAAACATGTATTTGTTTAGTGTTATGGTTACTATTGGTTTAATTGTAGAAATCTACGAGATGCGTGGATGCATGGATCATATTTTAAGAACAACATTTAACCTGGCGGTAAATCACGCCAGGTGGCTGTAACACTCCCTATCAGGCAATGTATTGGGCAATCAACTCCGGGATTAAGCCGGCAGCAGATTCCGCATTAGCGCCCGTTAAGTGGAGGGCGCATCCTCCACTCTCGCTGCAATTATGAACTCACGCCTGATGAGCGCATGCTGATCACGTAACAGAACAACCGGTTAAAATATTAACCCGCCCCAAATGAAATCCTCAAATCCAACTGCGCTACCGATAGGTGTAGATTGCCCCGTCCTGCGCCTGCCGGATCAGCCGCAGCCCTTCAACGAAGGACGCGGCGCGGTCTGGTCCTGCTTCGCCATACAACTCTGACATCTGGGCTGTCAGCTCAAGCTGGAAGAGGATCAATGCGGCGCCCCGCTGGCGGAAGATTTCCTCTACAGAGTCCGCGCCTGAGCCAAATGATGCCGGATTTTCTTGAGCCTGTTTATACTCCAATTCCTGAATGGCGTATGGCATACGGTCGGTATAAAGCAGCACCGCCACCGGCATATTGGATATCAGCGGCGTACCAGACGGCAGGGCGCTCATTGCCTGCATCAACTCCGAGGTGCGCCAGCGTGGCGCAGCATATCCGCGTGACGACTGGTCGCGGTCGCCGGCAAGTGATCTGGTCTGATTGTAGTAAAACTGGCAGCTGACCAATACAAGCATCAACGGGACAATCAGGAAAATCCGCTTCAATCCAAAGGCGCGCGGAGTCACAAACAGGGCCGCGCACAGGAAGATCATCAGCAAGGGCAGCAGCGGGCTCAAGGTACGGTCGTCGATGTCCGGCGTGATGGACGAGAATAAGAACGAACCTGCCACAAAGACCAGGTAAGCAGTTGCCGAGATAAACGCTGCTGCCATCAACTTGACGCCATGCTCGATCTCAGGGCTGCTCCTGGCGTTTTTTCGGAACACCCGCCAGCACCCCACCCCGCCCGCGGCGAGGCCGATTGCCGCCACTACATAGGTACCCAAGGCTTTTATCGACCAGGACTGTGCCTTATTCAGATAGGGCACCCAGGTCACCAGTGTTTCCATCACGCTCTTGCGCAAGAGAAAAACCTTTTCAAAGAGGGCAATGGTCGAAAAGCTGCGCGCGGCTAATAGTCCGGATTGGGCGTACAGGTAGATAAACCAGATAAGCAGCGGTCCAGCGCTCAGTGCAATAAACAAGGCCGCGTCCTTGAGGCGCTGACGCAGCGGCCGTCTGGTCAGCAGGATGACCAGCACTCCGGCTGCCAGCAGAGCCAGCCCGGTGTAACGTACCAGCCCGGCCAGTCCGGCAATCATTCCGGCAGCAATCACCAGGCGCCGCCGAGGTTGCTGCCAGTACCAGGCCAGCAACAACGTCCCAGCAATGCTCAGCGGGATATACAACGGCTCGGTCATAGCGCCATCGAAGTTACGCAGCATGGTGGGCGGCAGCATGACTAAGGCGCAGCAAGAAATCGATAACAGCGGATTGCGGGTCAGGTAGTAAATCAGTCCGCCGCTTAGCAGAATAGTCACAACAAAGAGGGTCAGATTGAACACCGGCAAGGCATCCAAAGGATCTATTCCAAAAAGGAGGAAGAGGCTGATCACCAGGGGGTAGAACGGCGGATGCAGCGAGAGGAACATGAAGCCGCCATCTGCTGAGGGGGTGCCTAATCCGCGCCCGGCGACGAGCATACGCGCAGAGACAATGTACTCGGCTGAATCGCTGTAAGCCCAGACGCCCCAGGTCAGTGCCCGGCTCAACAAGGTACAACCCAATACTGCCAGGCCTAGAATCGCGGCTGTGGTCAATAAGTCCTGCACGCTGACGCGTTTAAACAATCGGGACATGCCATCCTTCCTATGGCGAAACAAAACCGTATACCCAATCAGTGCCGAGGACAGCCCGAACTTCGAAGCCAAGCTTGCGGATGTCTTGATCCACTGATTGGTAATCGCTGTATGCCGTCGAATCTACCACGACAAATTCCACACCCAGGCTGCTCAACATGTCGCGCGCTTCGATGCTCGGGAAGGTTTGCAGGGCCGGTTGAATGCGCTGGAACTGGAGCGGCTTGTTCGCGTTGAAGAATCCGCCAATAAAAGCCTTCTGGCTGGTCAGAAATCCGTAAATCACCTGCTGGTCCTCGAGTTGATCGGCCGGGAATTGAGCTACCGCGCCTTGACCCGGCTGGCTTGCAAGCCAGATGTCCACCTGGCGGGGTTCAACCGGAGAAAGCTGGGTATAAGGCCCCGGGTAGAACTCAAAAATCACCACCAAAATGATGGCAATCGTTGCCAGCGCGCGGAACAACGGATTGTTAAGTCGCTTCAACAGCCAACCTGCGCCCAAACCAGCAAGCAGGGTAAGAAAGAGCAGCGTGAAAAAGCCAATGCGCATCAACGCGCGCATCTTGGCAAAAAACGGCAGGTGATTGAACAACCAGTAAGCGGGCAAAAATACCGGCGAGATATTTTCACGGTCGAAAATGCCCTGCAGAAAAGAAGGCAGTTGAATCGCCACCGGCTCGCCCTGCCAATGCAGGTCGATGCCCAGCGCCAGGATGAAAGCCGCTGCTGCCGACAATAAAGCAGCCCATACCAGCCGGCTTTCTCCGTTGAGTTTGGCATGCTTCACAACAGCAATCACCGCCAGCGCCAACACAGCTGCCCCGATGTAGAGCGAGCTTTCGATCCACAGGTCGCGATAGAAATGCCGGCTGACCCATTCGCCCAGCAGAAAGTGCGTACTGGAAGGTAGAAAGAAATCCGCCAGGCTGGCTGAATACATGCGCGCGTATTGCCAGGGGCGGTCAGCCAGCTCTCCCAAGCCGGACACCCTCAGGAAAGGCAGCAAAGCAGCCAGCAGTACAGGCAGAGCGCAGGCGGATAAAACTCCCAGCCTCAGCCAGTAAGCTCTTTCGCGCAGCCTGCGCCAGCCGCCGAATAGAAAAAAGGTGCCAACAAAAACAGCGGAAATCAACAGCCCCATGTATAGATAGTACATCGAGCTGAAAGCGATCAGGCCCAATCCGGCGACGGTCAATACAATGAACCGCCAGGGGAGCTTATTCTGTTTTGCCGTCAGCGTCTCATAAAGCCCCATGAAGTAGAGCGGGAACCACTGCGTACCCAATAAATTGAGATGACCGGCAATAAAATGCGCGCTTCGATAAGGCAGGCAGGCAAAAATGGTGCCTGCAATCAAACCGGCTGAACGCAGGCCGGTCAGCCGCCTTACCCACCAGTACATGGTCAATCCGGAGAGCGCGAAAGTAAGTATGGCGGCCAGGTTATAACCGACAGTAGGCCCAAAGATCAGGCTGAAAACAGCGCCAGGCAGCGTGGATGAGAATGCCGTATCCGTGGTGGATAGATTCCATCCCTCGGGATAGTTCATCCAGGGATTGAAGAGCGGAGAAATATTCAACTCGAACAACGCCCGCTGGCACCAGCCAATAAGCCAGATGAAATAGATATTATCGCCAATCGTGCCAATCACCGCCTTGCTGAGGTGCCGCGCCAGCGGCCAGGTGATAAATACGGACAGCAGGAGGCAGTATAGGGCGACCAGCCACGGCTTGGATCGTTCAAACAAGGATCGGGAAAACAACAGATTTCACCTGATACGCATGATAGGGACGAAGGGTTTTATCGGTTACTCAAAGAAGAACATCTAGATACTATCATACACAACGAATGCAGGTAGTAAAAAGTCTCATGCTTCTTTCCGCTAGAAAAATCCGAAAGAATCCTGCTCAAACCTCGCCAGGATCTCGTCCATCTGTTGAAGCCGTTCAGCAGCGATTTCCTTGGATCGATCCAGGATAAGCATTCCAGGCAGCTTTTCCCTGCGCCTCTGTGTAATATCGTACGCTTTACGCAGATCTTTAGGGTTCTTCGAAAAGTCGCGCAGAATCCCGACAATTCCCAAAAAATCCAGCGCATCCGCGTCGCTTAATAATATAGATTCGATACGCCGATCTGGAGCGCAATTATGGTGGAACTTGATAGCCTCGAGGATGACTTCCATCAAATTCTGTGGACATCCTCTTTCTGTAAGAAACGCCTCAGCAACCTGCGCCGACCTTACGGCATGGTCCACATCTTTTTCCATCCAGCGGGAATATCCGCCCCAATCATGCAGATGGGCAGCCGCCCACACCGCCTCTGAGTTGTATTCAAGTCCCTCGCCGATCATTATGATCAGCTGAAGCAGCCGTTGAGTATGGTTGATCCCCCATTGTCCGCCATACTCCATGGTTAAATTCGCAATCTCCGTTCGATTGATACTCATGATCACCTCCTGATTTATTGGCTGTGATGAATCTGGCTGAATTGTGTATGCAGATTATAGAATTTACCCGCGATCCTTCTTCTACCCTCGTTTTGGGCCGGGGTGTTTATGCGGGCGAAAGAAATTTACGGTTAATGACAGCAGAAGCTTGACGCCCATCACCAAATAAAACAGCCAGTTGAAAAGAAAAAAATAATCTTTGGCAAGATTCTTCTTATAGTATCGATAATACGACAGGTGCCATTCAACGATTGTTTTGTAAGGTTGAGCGCTGGCGCCACCCTTGCCGCCAAAATGCGTGATCACCGCTTTGGGATAGTAAACTACCTTCCAACCTGCCTTTCGGGCCTGGACGCAATAATCTGTATCTTCCTGATAGGCAAAAAAACGTTCGTCCAGCAGCCCAATTTGATCGATGACATCCCGGCGGATCAGCATGCATGATCCGGAAAGCGCCGGTACCTCGTTTACTTCATCCTCATCCAGGAATCCTTGCAAATAGCCTGCAAAACAGCGGCTGCGCGGGAATAATTTTGCCAACCCCGAAAAATAACAAAAGGCTTCCCAGGGTCTGGCTTCTCCCCGCTTGCAATGCGCCTGGAAGCTGCCGTCTGAGTTAAGCACTTTTGGCCCGATGATGCCAATTTCAGGGTTAAGGATCATATACTCCAAGAGCCCGCCGATGCTTCCCGGCGTAACGATCGTGTCAGGATTGAGCAGCATCACAAACGAGCTTTGACCGAGCACAATCGCTTGATTGTTCGCCCTGGCGTAGCCCAGATTCTGCCCGTTCCAAACGGTTTGAATAATAGGAAATTCATTTTCGAGCATCTGCCTGGTTCCATCCGTGGAACCGTTGTCCACATAGATCACCTCGTAAGGCGCCTCTATCCCGCTGGCGAAGATGGATTGGAGACAATTGCGCAGATAGACCTCAGCATCGATGCCGACGATACATATCGTAAGGGTTTTTGCTTCAACGATCTGGTTCATCTCTTGAGCAGCTTCATCCATGGCGAAACAGGATTCCAGTCGATGGCTTTCAT
>JAXDCA010000098.1:0-34870 GCA_034678305.1 Bellilinea sp. | reverse complement strand
GCAGCACTGACTGTCAATAAGCGCAATCTGACCGTAACCGCAACCGGCATCGATAAAGTCTATGACGGCACCACTGCCGCCACGGTTACCCTTGGAGACAACCGAGTCGCGGGTGATACCCTGACTGTAGGTTACACCAGCGCAGCATTCGACAACGAAAATGTCGGCACGGGTAAAACGGTTAATGTAAGCGGCATCTCCGTCAGCGGCGAGGACTCGGGCAATTACACTCTGACCAACACCACAGCTGTAACAACCGCGAACATCACCAAACGCGAATTGACCGTAACCGCTGCTGCTGCCAACAAAACTTATGATGGTACCACCGCTGCTGCAGTTACCCTTGGAGATAATCGGGTTGCGGGTGATACCCTGACTGTTGGTTACACCAGCGCCTCATTCGACACCAAAAATATCGGCACGGGCAAAACGGTTACGGTGAGCGGCATCTCCATCAGCGGCGCGGACGCGGGCAATTACACCCTTACCAGCAACACAGCTTTAACAACCGCGAACATCACCAAACGTGATCTGACACTGGGCGCGGAGGGTGTAGATAAACCGTATGACAGCACCACTGCCGCAACGGTGTCCTTCACGGATGACCGCATCCCTGGCGACACGTTGACCATCAACTACACCGCTGCCTTTGTCGATAAAAATGTCAGCACGGGGAAACTGATCAATATTAGCGGCTACTCCCTCAGCGGGGCGGATAGCGGCAATTACAACCTCCTGAATCCCCCGGCGTCAACCAGCGCAGACATCACAAAATACAACCTGACCGTGACCGCCACAGGCATCAACAAAGTCTATGATGGCACGACTGCCGCCACGGTCACTCTTGCGGGCTGGTTCCCGGGCGACGCTCTAAATGTCACAGGAACTGCCACCTTCGCGGACGCGAATGTCGGCGTCGATAAAGTCATCACCGTAAATGGAATAAGCATAAGCGGCGCTGACGCAGGCAACTACAACCTGTTGAACACAACAACGACAACCAGCGCAGACATCACGGTCAGGGAACTCACCATCACCGCAGACAGCGGACAACACAAGTCTTTCGGGTACCCTGATCCAATCCTCACCTTTACATATTCACCCGACGATGTGCCAGCTGCATTCACAGGCGCATTGAGTCGCGAACCGGGTGAGGCGATAGGCAGCTACGCGATTACACTGGGCACCTTGGAAGTCGACGGAGAGAACTTCACGATCAAAGAATTTGTCCCCGCGCAATTCAATATCCTGGAACTTAAATACCTTTACCTGCCCTTGATTACAAAGTAATCAGAGGGTCCCATAAAAAACTTCCTGCAAAAATATTTTGCAGGAAGTTTTTTATGCATTGAGGCGACGACGGGATTTGCCTGTGCCCCGCAGGGGTACCTGTGCCCCGCAGGGGTAAACCCGTGATCAGGGCCAGGCAAGCGCTTGCTAAACGATATTTATCTTATTGGTCAGTATGTTTTTTGAGGCGACGACGGGATTTGAACCCGTGATCAGGGTTTTGCAGACCCTTGCCTTCCCACTTGGCCACGTCGCCGATGGGATAACAAAAAGATTTTATCAGACCGTATAAGATGCGTCAAGGCGCGTTTTTTTACCTACATGATCGCTTATTCACCGCTGATCTCAACCCTTGCGCATCTCCTCTTCTGCGCGAGAGCCAGGGATGATAAATTCCTTGTTGTTGATATCTTCTACAAGTAATATACTTAATGTTGTTACAAACTCAGAATTCTCTACAGAATTCATTCAGTTTGTTCAATGGTTTCGCCGATGATGCCGCGATGGCGTTCGGTACTTGCTGGCAGGATAATCGCCTCTTCCCATCCTTGCAGGGTTCGCAAATTGAAGCAATGACCATGGATTCATACTTTTTATGGGATTAGATTACAGTTATGTCCTGATATTCAAACGCCAAGACCTCTGGAGGCTGTTGGAAGGTGTGGCCGAGCTTTCAAGCCCGAACGGGGAATCGACCAGCATCTTTTTCCCCAACCGGATTCTCGAGCTTCCTTTCGAGGCATGGTCAGAAACACCCGACAAGTTATTCTTCGACGACACGCCAGACCGAATAGAATTCATGACTTGTCTGGATTTCCATCCGGACGAAGCTTTGATCGATTATGCCTCGCGAAACCTCTTGCCGCCAGATAATCAGCCGGATGGGATCGAACCAATTTCAATTGGGATCATTTACCTGACGGTATTCAATAACCCCGCAGATTTGTACGATCACGCGGATGACAACTTGATCGTGCTTCGATTTCAAGCCGCCACCTCGAACATGAGTATCCTCTTCTGCGAGTCGTCATCGATCAACGCTGCAATGGTTCAGCTGCTCGATAAGCATGAGGGCATTTGCGGTATTCTTGATTGCGAAGATTCCGCCCAACTGATCTGGTGGCGCGGGCAGGAAGCGACCGTCGAATTGCCGCACGCCTACCTGGAGCTGTCAGAGATCGAAGCGCTGCTGCCGCTTGCGGATGAACCTGATGCGAAATTACCTGCCGGCGGCCGATTTTGCCTTCGCTGCACAAAAGAATTTACTCCCGATCATCCGGATGAAACGCTCTGCCCTGAATGCAGAGGAGATGAACAAAGAGTGCCTGCGCCATCGAAAGGAACTCCAACCCTAACCCAGCTGGATCCTGAGTTGGCCAATCCACCACAGATTGCATACTGCATCATCCACGGCGGTGAGTTCACTCCTACTTCTCCGGATGAGGTCATTTGCCCGCAATGCCGCGAGAAAGTAGAAAGCGCGCCCATGCCTGGAAACGGGAAACATGGACAGGAGGCGCATCAAAAACCTGAGCCTGCTTCTATCCGCGGCGCGTGGCCGCCCGGATATGAACTGCTGGACACCTACACTGTATGCAGCTTGTTGGGCGTAGGCGGCATGGGAAGTGTTTATCGCGTGCATCACAAGTACTGGAACATCGATCTGGCAGTCAAGTCGCCGTTAGGATTTGAGACGCCGAAGCAGCAGGAGGTCTTCATCAACGAAGCCGAAACCTGGATCGAGCTTGGTCTGCACCCGAACATCGTCACCTGCTATTATGTCCGCAATATTGACAACATCCCGCGCGTCTTTGCTGAGCTGGTCGAGGGCGGCTCGCTGGCAGATTGGATCGAGGAGGGGAAAATCACTACCCTCGAGCAAGCACTCGATATCGCCATTCAAATTGCCTGGGGGCTGGCATACTCTCACGAAAAGGGACTGATCCACCGCGATGTCAAACCGGCAAATATTCTCATGACGCCTGATGGCGTCGCTAAAGTAACCGACTTTGGTCTGGCAAAAGCTGGAAAAGGCATGACCCCTGCTTATGCGTCTCCCGAGCAGGTTGAGGCTCAGCGGGAAAATATTCAACTAACCCCTCGATCCGATGTATGGAGTTGGGGGTTGGCGGTGCTCGAGGTGCTTGCCGGACGCGCCTTCTGGGTAAAACCCAACTTGCCCGATTACGCCTGGGGACAGCTCGCTCTTCAATCCCTTGAACATTATTTATCCGGCGGTTTAATGAATCCTGCCATCAGTAAGATACCGGCGACATTCGCGAATTTATTAAAACAGTGTTTTGAGAAGACACCCTCCGCCCGTCCCTCGCAATTGGAGATTGCCGATCGGTTGGCAGCCGTCTACCAGTCTGAAACTGGAGAGCCTTACCCGCGAAAAATACCAAAAGAAGCTGAGCAGCGCGCGGATAGTCAGAACAATAAAGCTTTAAGCCTGTTGGACCTGGGCAGAGAATCGGACGCAATCAAATCCTGGGAAGACGCGCTGCGCTCGAATCCGTCTCACCTGGAAGCCAATTACAACCTAGGCTATTGGGAATGGATTCACGGGAAACGCGAGGATTTAGGCTTCCTCCAAATAATTGAGGAATTAGATACCTTGTATAGCGACCAGCCATCCTATTGGCTGGCTCTGGCAAAACTCAATCTGGAGCGCGGTGATCTCGAACGCGCGGATTTGTATCAGCAAAAAGCCAGCAAACTGGGCGGGGAGCTGCTCTCGGTCCAGGCAGCCTGTGATGTCAGTCCTCAGCAGGTCATCCAGTCGCCGATCGGGTTGTATTGCCTGCGTTTGTCTCCAAATGGAAGATTCCTCTTGACCAGCGGGCTGGATAAGACGATTCGCCTTTATGATCTGTCCACCCAAACGATTGCGCAGACCTATCGCTCGGAACACAACAAAGGAGAAATCTACACTGTTGGTGTCCCTCCCAAATGGCATCTGGTGCTATGCGGATCATACGGCGAGACAATAGAGCTTTGGGAAACCTCCTCTGGAAAGAATTTAGGATACATCAAGGATGAGAGTATCCAATTCAGTTCCGCCACCAGCCTTTCGGTCCTGGAATTCACTCCCGATGGCCTGACTTTCTTCACGGCAGTGCGAGAGCATTTTGGCATGATCGATATGCAAGCCATCCATATATGGGATATCCGCACCGGAAAATTATTGGGCGCCTTTGAAGGGCATACGCACTCAGTCTACAGCCTGGTTGTCACACCAGACGGCCGGCTTGCCATATCCAGCGGTTGGACCAATCGTGGTGAAAATATCAAGGTGTGGGAAATCGCCACCAAACGCTGCGTACGCATGCTTCAGGGGCAGGCCGGACAGGTTTATTGCCTGGCTGTCTCGCCAGATGGGAATTACCTTCTTTCGGGAAATGAAAATGGCAGTATCGGCTACTGGGATTTACGCGCCTGGCAGCTTATCCGAAATTTTAGCGGGCACAACGCGACCGTGCAAAGTGTGGCCTTCGATCCAAATGGAGAGTATGCCCTGTCAGGTGGAGAAGACCGCACCGTCCGGTTCTGGGATCTCAACAGTGGAAAATGCCTGCGCACATTGACCGATCACACGAATACGGTACATGCGGTATTGTTTACGCCCGATGGGAGTCACATCTATTCAGCGGGCAAAGACGGCGCCATTCGCTATTATTCCACGCGCCTTAGCGCAAAACGCTGCTGTGATTTTTTGGTTTCGACGCCAGTCGCAGCCGAGAAAATCATAGACCGCCAAGATCAATTTGCAGCCATGTTGAAGCAAGCGGATGACCATCTCCAGGCGGGTCGTCTTTCGACAGCCTACCGCCTGTTGCGCCAAGCGCAAGCCGTGCCAGGTTACGAGAAAGCCAGTCCCATATTAGACCGGCTGCACCAGGCAGCGCATGGCGCCCGCCGGGGCGGGCTGGTTGGCGCCTGGCTGGCTCAAACGATGACTGGTCACAGCGATGCAATCAACCATGTGAATATATCGAGGGACGGGCGTCTGGCAGTCAGCGCCAGCAGCGACTGCTCGGTACGGTTATGGGAGCTTCGCACGGGAAACTGCATTTCCCAATTCAAAGGGCATCAGCGCCCGGTTTTCGCTGTAGAGTTTTCTCCTAACGATGAATGCCTGGTTACCGCAAGTAAAAGTTATTTTCTTTCGAGCAAAGATGCAGACCAATTCCTGCGGCTGTGGCAGGTGAAAGGAGCCAAACAAATACACAATTTCAAGAAGTTCGAGGGCGGCGTCAGCGCGTTGACATTTTCTCAGGACGGAGTAAAACTCTTTGTGGCCAATACGGAATCGATCGCCGATAAAGGCGCAACTTTCATCCAGGTGCTGGATGTGCGCTCTGGCGGGCATCTGCAATCCCTTAGCGGTCACAGCGATGTCGTGACCTGCATGGCGGTGTTTGGCGGGGGCAGGTTTCTGCTATCGGGCAGCCGTGACGCAACGCTAAAGGTTTGGAATGTCAGGAACGGGGAATGCCTGAAAACACTGCAAGGGCATCAAGGCAGCGTTCACGCGCTGGCTATTCTAAATGACGGGCAATATGCGCTGTCCGGTGGGGTGGACAATTTACTGCGTCTATGGGATCTCAATTCAGGCGCATGCGTTCGCGAGTTGAAGGGTCATTCCGACACAATCCATTCCATTGCAGCTACTGCGGATGGCCGTTTTGCGCTGTCAGGCGGGGAGGAATTTTCCTTGCGCCTTTGGGATGTGCAATCCGGGCGGGTGTTGCAAGAATTGGATGGACACACAGACGGAGTAACCTCTGTTGTTTTTTCAGGCGATGGGCGTTATGCCTTGAGTGGAAGTTTCGATAAAACGCTCAAGGTTTGGGAATTCGATTGGGAATGGTTGTATGATTAACGGGAGTAAAAATTATGCCAGTCGCGATGTGTTCCAAATGTAAAAAACTGATTTCGATTTCGAACATTCCGGGAGGGAATCCGGCGGTCAAAATGAACCCGGATATGTGGGCGACGGCTTATGGCCGTTGTGATCGCTGCGGAGGCGTCTATTGCGATAAATGCATCAAAGCGAACATGAATAAATGCCCGGGGTGCGGGCGGCAGATCGCGATCATCTCGTAACGCTGTCCATAATCGCTAGAAAAGCCAGGGTTAATTCAACCTGCCTCCTGGGCATCAGGGTTGCAAATCTATATTCGGTTTGAATTTCTCGAGATAAATGAGGAATCATTTGCCTAAGCCGTGTAGGCCAATTTGCCGGCTACGTAAGTTTGGCGAACCTGGTAATCACGGTCCCAAAAAACGATATCGGCACAAGCGCCCGGCTTAATCGCTCCTATTTGGTTCTGCATGCCAATCGAAGTAGCAGGAGAGCTGGTTGCCATAGGGAGGACATCAGCAAAAGGCATGCCGGTAAAATCCATTACATTGCGGACGGCGGCATCCATGGTCAACATGCTTCCGGCCAAACCGCCAGCTTCCGTGCGCGATGCGCCATCTTTGATGATCAGACGCTGACCGCCAAGATCGGAAACTCCATCAGCCAGGCCAGCCGCCCGGATGGCGTCCGTAATGAGAACCGTTCGTTCAGGAGTTTTGACCCGGATGGTCAGTTTAACCGCAGCCGGATGCACATGGATGCCGTCCGCGATGATCTCCGCGTAGATGCGGTCATCGGCCAGGATAGCGCCGACCACGCCAGGATTGCGGTGATGAAAAGTGGGCATGCCGTTGTACGTATGGGTGGCTTGTGATAGACCGGCATCAGCAGCCTGGATGATCTGTTCATAAGTTGCGCCAGTGTGACCCGCCACAGGCACAATGCCGTTTGCCACGCAAAAACGGATCGCTTCCATCGAACCCGACCGTTCAGGCGCCAAGGTAATCATGCGGATATTACCAGCGCGTATCCAACGCTTGATTTCGTCGATATCGGCATCTCGCAAAGCGTTTTCGGGTTGCGCGCCTCGATATTGATTGCTTAAAAACGGTCCCTCGATATGCAGGCCAATCTGGCGCGCGCCATCCTCAGGCCAATGGGTTCGCGTCACGGCTTGGATGGATGCGAGCAAATTTTCAGCCGACCCAGAGTAGGGTGTGGCGCAGTAGCTGGTAACGCCGTGGGTGGCATGGAAGCGCGACATGGCGAGATTAGCCTCTTCAGTGGCATCATTGACATCGAAACCGCAGGCGCCATGCACGTGCACATCGATCAGGCCTGGCGTGACGATCAAGTCACCCGCATCGATGACCAGGTCGTCTTCGACAGATTTCACTTTTCCCGATACAAGCGCGGAAATAACCCCACTCTCGATTACGATTGAATGATAATCAAGGCGCTGGAAGGGTGTCAACAGGGTATTGCAGTAGATGATCGTTTTCATAATTATTTATTCTGCTATCAAATTATTAAGCCGATCTTAACCGATTATCGAAAATGAAATGCAATGTCATTTTCACCAATTGATTGTTTTTTCCTGCAGCCACCACTTCTCGATGTCTATCTTCTGTTGTAGTACCCACTCGATATAGCGGTCAAGACCTTGTTCAATGCTAATATCGGCTGAATAGCCAAGCAGGCTTTTTGCTTTGCTGACATCAGCCGCCATTTTATCGATATCAGCCGGCCGGCCCTCTTGAAGGTAAACAGGGTCAAGGTCTGTCCGACCCAGCTTTTTGAGAATCAGTTCGTGTATCCTGCCGACGCTTACATCTTCTCCATGGGCAAGGTTTATCGCTTCGCCAATGGCTTTGTCGCACTCCGCAGCCAGGAGAATGCCGTGAACGATGTCATCTACGTAAGTGAAATCACGCGTTTGTTTCCCGGTGCCAAAGATCACCGCTGGCTGTCCGGCAAGAGTTCGCATGACAAACTTTGGAATGACCTCCGCCCTGCGTCCCTCCGAATGCTCTCGAGGACCATAGGTATTAAATAGCCGGGTAATCACGATCGGCAATCCGTAGGTCTGCATATAACTTCTGGCGTAGAGCTCCCCCGCTGCTTTCGCCGCCCCATAAACATTGGTCGGCAGGAAAGGGTGATCTTCCATGATCGGAAAGTACAGCCCAGTACCATATACTTCTGCAGAAGATACGTATATAAATTTTTCTGCGTTGTTCTCTAATGCCGCCTGACACATTCGCAAAGAGCCCGTATCATTAACCTCCTGTGAGCGCATGGGATCGTGAAGCGAGTTGCGCAAACAAAAAACCGCCAAATGAAAGATAACATGCATGCCTTTTGCCAGGGAGACCATCCGCTCGGCGTCGCAGATATCTGCTTTTTCGACCCTGACCTGCCTATTTCCGCGAAGATGGGCTATGTTCTCCTCCTTGCCAAAGGAGAAATCATCGATGATCAAAACCTCATTGTCCGCCTCGACGAGCCGATCCACGAGATGACTTCCAATAAATCCGGCTCCACCCGTTACCACTACCCTTTTCCCTATTAATTTCATATCATTTTCCTCTACTTAATCCTCGAGATAATTTGCACAATCAGATAGAGCAGCAATCAGGCAGCACTTCGCGTTTTTAATACAGCGATTGGCGTCAACGCAAGGATCTTGAAATCCAGCCAGAAAGACTGGCGTTGGATATACTCCAGATCCAATTGGATCATCTCTAAATAATCCGCGACATTGCGTCCTTGTACCTGCCAGAGTCCTGTCATGCCGGGCGTTGCACCCATACGCTGGGCTTGTTGCCAGGTGTACATTTCCGCCTCATAGATTGTAGGCGGTCTTGGACCAACCAGGCTCATGTCTCCTTTCAGCACATTCCATAATTGGGGCAGCTCATCCAGACTGCTCTTGCGAAGGATCTTGCCAATTCGGGTGATACGGTCATCCTGCACTAATTTCTTTAGCCGGGTTTTACCGCCCAACATTTCTTCCACGGTTTCCTGATCTTTGGACAGCAAGGCGCGGGTAAACTTCTCGTGAACTTTCGGGTCTGCCCGATCCACCATGCTGCGAAATTTATAAAAATTAAAGACCATTAATTGCCATTTAGCCTGTTTTCCCTTGACCATTCTCTTCAGCCCAACTCGAGGCTGCCTAAAGAGGGCTGGTCCAGGTGAATCAAGTTTGACGAGAATGGTAATCAGCAGCATCAACGGCGATAATGCAACCAGCAAGATTGCCGCGACTGAGAAATCAAGCATCCTTTTACAAGCAAAATAGCACCGGCGTTCTTCGTTTCGCTGCGAGACCAATTGCAATTCGTCTGGGGACGGCCAGGCTACATGCAGATTCGAGTATCCCCCCATAACTAACCCCTCGCAAAAAAAATAAAAAAATTAATCATAGATACAACCATTATTCTTTGATATAGGCCATCATGTCCATTATGGGGTGAAGTAATGCTCTGGATGCAACTTCCCATGCACCCATGCCATGACCTCGAACGAAATTCTATAAATGGATTTTTTACCCCTCCTATCACAATGGCAGGCATCCATGATCATTTGAGGATACCAGTATTGATAATCGTTGCTTGAGGAATACAACTAATTCTAGTTGATGCGTTACGAGTGTCAAGCGTTTGAACAGATGACATTGCCGACAAGACAGACTGTGAGAGCATAAAATATCCACCACATCACCAAATGTTACTGCTCATACACCAAACAGCATCCAATTATTGGTGGTTTGAATAAAATAACAGGGATTCTCGAAAAATTATAAACAAATTCCTATTCCCCTAGAATATGCCTTTTGTTATAATGTTAGTAATCCAATGCGTATAAATATAGCCGAATGGCAAATACCCTGTTAGAGAAGAGTACCATTCTAACAGAGGCTGATCAGCTTACGGGGCAGCATTGGCAAAATGGGGGCGGCAAGTGGTACAAGCCATAACGCAGCATAACTCAATCCTCATGCTTACTTATTCATTCTCGGGGACCTTATAGAAAGATAAACGTGAATTCCATCTGATTTAGTCTTTCCGATTTTTAAACAAATTAATATTGATCATTAAGAGTGTATTTATAGGGTAATGTGGTTTGTTACCGGTTTATGGAGGGATGATGAATAAAATCCAGGTCGGTATTATTGGCTGTGGTTATTGGGGGCCTAATTTAATCCGGAATTTTACAGAGATATCCATGTCCGAAGTTGTTGCGGTTGCTGACCTGCGTGAAGAAAGGCTGAATTTCATCAAGAACGCATATCATGGGGTTAAAACCACCACAAATTACAAAGATCTCTTCAGGATGGACCTGGATGCAGTGGTTATTGCCACGCCGCCGGTAACCCATTTCGATTTGACGCGCGAAGCGCTCGAGAACGGTTTGAATGTCCTGGTCGAAAAACCCCTCACCACCAACAGCCAGCATGCTGAAATATTAATCGAGTTGGCGGCTCAAAAAAATTGCATATTGATGGTCGGGCATACCTTCGAATACAATTGCGCCGTTCGAGCCCTAAAAACCTTGATGGAAAGCGGTGATATTGGCAAGATTCACTATGTCGACACCGCTCGGTTAAGTTTGGGGCTCTTCCAGCGGGACATGAACGCCTTGTGGGATTTAGCCCCTCATGATATATCCATCATCACGTATATCCTTGGCACAAAACCTCTTTCTGTCGAAGTTGCCGGTACAGACTGCGTGCTCAAAGGCGTGCACGATGTTGTATTCCTCAACTTCATTTTTCCTGACAATATTCTGGCGCATGTCCATGTGAGCTGGCTTGATCCTTGCAAAGTCCGCCGTGTGACTGTTGTGGGCAGTAAAAAGATGGTTGTGTATAACGACGTCGAGCCAGTGGAGAAGATCAAGATTTATGACAAGGGTGTCGAGGCACTTGACTACACCAGTAGTTACGGCGATTTCCAATGTTCATATCGGTATGGGGACATTACGATCCCTAATATTAAATTGATCGAACCACTGCACCAGGAATGCCAACATTTCTTGGATTGTATTGTGAACCACACAACCCCGCTGACCTCTGGCGAAGAAGGGCTAAGAGTGGTCAAGATCCTGGAAATAGCTCAACGCTCGCTGATGAATAATCATCACAGAGAAATATTCACATGGTAACTGGCGACTTTTTGCGAATTGCGCCCGACGTGCGGCTTGGTCGAAATGTGCGAATTTATGCGTTCGTCAATCTTTACGGCTGTGAAATTGGCGACGATAGCCGGATTGGCACATTTGTTGAGATCCAAAAAGGAGCCCGGATTGGGAAACGCGTGAAAATATCGAGCCATACCTTTATCTGCGAGGGGGTAACTATCGAGGACAACGTTTTTATTGGGCATGGCGTGATGTTCATCAACGACAAATACCCCCGCGCGACCGATACTGATGGCTTACCTCAAACCGAAGCGGATTGGGAGTGCGTGCCAACAACCGTAAAACAAGGCGCATCTATAGGCAGTAACGCCACCATTCTTTGCGGGGTCACCATCGGGGAGGGAGCAATTGTTGGCGCAGGCAGCGTTGTGACCCGCAATGTTCCGCCGCGAACGATTGTCGCTGGAGTGCCAGCTCGCTTTGTCCGCAACATCCAGGAGGAGCCAGCCAGGTAAAGAAAATCCGGCAGAAACTTTATCTATACATTTATGCTTAAATAAGGAAAGAATCTCCATGGAACCCAACGTGCAATTCGTTGACCTGAAGAAGCAATACGCCCCTCTAAAAGAAGAAATCCTTGCGGGTATTAACCAGGTACTGGATGGGATGCACCTCTTTTTAGGAGAAAATGTACAGGCGCTCGAGCAAGAGTTCGCGGCATTTTGCCATGCAAAACATGGCATTGGGGTCAGCGACGGCACAACTGCCCTGCATGTAATCTTACGCGCCCTGGGGATAGGCCCAGGCGACGAGGTCATCACTGTCTCGCACACATTCATTGCCACGTCCGAAGCAATCATCCTCGCAGGCGCGCGCCCTGTATTCGTCGACATCGATCCTCAGACCTATCTGATGGATATAGAGCAATTGGAGGCGTCCATTTCTCCCAGCACAAAAGCAATAATGCCTGTTCATCTATATGGACAGATGGTAGATATGGAACGCCTGCAAAAAATTGCCGACCAGCACGGCTTGAAAATCATCGAAGATGCCTGTCAGGCGCACGGCGCAGAATTCAATGGGCAACGCCCGGGCAGCCTAAGCGATGCTGCCGCGTACAGCTTCTACTATTCTAAAAACCTGGGCGCATACGGTGAAGGAGGGTTCATCACGACGAACGATGATGAGCTGGCGCATCGAGTCCGAATGATTCGCGATCATGGGTCGGCGCGGAAATACTGCCACGATCTGATCGGCATGAACGCCCGGTTAGATGAGATCCAGGCGGTCGTTTTACGTGTAAAACTCAAACACCTCGAAGAATGGAACGAAGCCCGCCGGCAGCACGCTGCCCTTTACAGCCAGATGTTACAAGGTTTGCCGGTGGTTCTCCCAACCGAACATCCGCGCGCCCGCCATGTTTATCACCTGTATGTGATCCGCGCTCCTGAGCGCGACGCCCTGCAAACAACGCTCAAGGATCGCGGAATTTTTACCGGCATTCATTATCCAATTCCCATCCACCTGCAAAATGCGACAGCTTATCTGAATTATAAAAATGGGGATTTTCCGCATACCGAAAAGGCAATAAAAGAGATCCTGTCTCTGCCAATGTTCGCGGAGCTCAGCGATGCAGATATTATCAGGGTAGCGACTGCAGTGAAGGATTTTTACGTAGATAGAGGATATAAATTAATATAAGTCAACGAACTCTGCTGAATATCAACCCGCCTTGAATATCAGCGGGAGGTACAGCATAAGTCCATTTAGGATCACCATCGCCGTCACATTCACAATGGGGGGTTGACCATTGTCGATCGTGGCAGAGTTGCTGACAGCCATTCGCTCATCTGTGTCAACCAGCACAACGATGTGAATGGTGCATACTTGCCCAGAAGCCGGCGTGCCTGAATATTGCAATTCTCGCGTGGCTTTGTCGTAAGTAACCGTGCCAGGACAGTTAAGGGAAGACGACTGGTAAGACACCTGAAACGGCAATGTATCCGTCACGGTGACAGGGCTGCCAGTGCCTGTAAATTTAATCGTGTAAGTGATGATCTCACCCTTCCGGGCAGCGCTGGGATTTGCCGTTTTACTCGCGCCTGGGGTCTCATAAGCGCCGATGTCAACACCAACCCCCTGGGGCCGCGGATTATCGGCAAAATCATCATCAGGCGCGCCATCCTGCGATCCTGCATCGATAGCCGGCGAACCGGTTTGTAAATCAAAGTTCGCCATTATTGGGTTAATGAACAACGGATTGCCTGACACAAAATCAGTGCCGTAAGTTTCACCTTCATAACCGCGGTATCCATCGATCAAATTGTGATCGACGGTTACCTGCTGGCGGGGTACTGTGGAATCAATGGCGATTTGATACGATAGGTTTTGACTAACCAGGTTATTGCGGATGATCGTGCCTTGCGCATCGGGATTGTCGACCAGGATGCCTCCACCGTACTTTGTCCAGCCGTTATTGTAGATGGTATTATTCGTTATCCTTATATTTTTCATTGGGTGCTGGTCAAGGTTATTGCCATCGCCAGCGGTAGATAGCAAAATGCCACAAAAGCGGTTATGGTAGATGATATTGTTATAAATATGCACTTCCTCCAGTAAGCCGCCTTTTTCGCTTCCCAGGGCAATGCCGTTATCATTCGTACTATCGTGAATCAGGTTTTGAAATACCGCGATGTTATACGTACGGTGAGCGTACGCATCAATGTAGATGCCGGTTGATAAAGTCTGATGCACATGGTTTTTATAAACTTTACCATCTGACGAACCATCCTTGACATTAATCCCTTCGTCGTTGCAATCTACTACCTCGTTGTTGCTTATCTGGAATGCGCTCGTGCCAGCCATGGTCAGGCACTCCTGCGACGAGCTATATCGATTCGCGAGCTCCACGCGATTACTGTCGATAGTAATATTCTGACTGTCCCAAACGCCAATGCCTGAGGATATCGTATTATAGGTGGAAACCTGATCGACTGTGATGTGACTCGAGCGTCTGATAATGATCCCCCCATTATTTTCGTTCGATAAGGTAACAACATTTTGAACACGCAGTCCGGTAATATGAATATAGCTCTTCCCTGACACCTCAAATAAGCCTACCAGCGTATCCGGTAGAGCAACGCCTGTCCCGTCCAAAACAGGCGTCTCGCCTGGATAGGCAGCATAGGTAATCATTCCACCCGGACTCCCTGAGTTCAAGGGAACCACTTGCTCGTAGTAGGTACCGCCTCGGATGATTACCGTATCCCCGGCGATCATTGTTTGCGCTGCTTTCTGGATGGTCTTCCAGGGTTGGTCGAATGTGCCTGGCGCGCTGTCATTGCCAGTTGGCGCGACGTAATAGACCACACCTTGGATTGTCGGGTTTTGTGCTAGAACTACATGGTAATCCGCTCCAGCATGAATTATTAGCATGCTTAGAACCAATATGATAAGGATATTGCGTATAGATTGCCATTTAGGATCAACCCGATTTCTCATTTAGGTTCCTCTATACATTATTATTACCAATAAATCATAGAGATAACTTTCGGAGGTCCTAGATATTAAGAAGGAAAAAATTCATAAAGATCTTTCTACTGTTCGAGAAGGTAATTCCAGCAAACCGATTTTATCATATTTGAGATGCCGGGATTCAACTACCTCGTTTAAACGACTTCACCCGATCACTAACAATAGAGTAATGTAGGTATCCGCTTGATTAACATAATGCCCATGAAAGAAATCGGAAAAAGACATTTAGATGAGCCTTGGTGAATAACCTACCCCCTGTCTTCTTCACAATTGAAGCAGAAACCATTTTTCTGATGTAAGCAGCTAATCATTATTTCTAAAAGTTAATTTTATTGGAAAATTGGCAGATGTTTCTGGAAATTAATAACTACATCTATCTGTTTTCGAATACCTTGAAAAAAGGGGTCATCACTGATTAATACATGATTGATCATACCATTCATGAACAACGGTTCGGTAATCCCATCATTCAAAACACTTACCTGCACTACTTGTGGGAGATTCCAGTTCTCTGGCGTGAACTCCAGCATCTTCGGGCTAGCGATAATTGGTCCATCGTAATCTATCATCACCTTTACATTATTTTCTGGCTGCGACACCAACGATACCCTATATTCACTAACGGTACCTTCGAGTAAGGTTAGCCTAATGGCTGAAGGGCTAAGTATTATTCCGGTATTATAGGCAATCAACACATCCCTGCTGGAATAGGCTGGTATACTTAATTGCACAATTATTTGTCCATTTCGTATTTGATAGGGCATCTCTACGCCATCTACAAGAACATGTGGCGAGTATGCAAAATTTTCCTCTCGCCGCAGTTGGTATAGTTGTAAATGCGACTCCGTATTTTCTAACTGAATATGGTTGCTATACATTCGAACTACTACCTTATCGGTATCGTCTTTTTTCTCCTGATAAAGCGACTTGGCGATTCCATCTAAACTCTGCCAGTTTACATCTCCCGCAAGGCTGTTGATTGCATCCGCATACGGATTAAATCCATTGCTTCCGGCAGCCAATATACTTGGCAAGTCATATGAAGCGTGAGAGTAAATCATGACGGGTTGATCCCGAAATAGGTCGAAAATGTAAGTATAGGCATCCAGAGGATAATTATTGGTATTCGCTCGAGACAAATTAGGAAAGTTGTTATAAGCTAACTCAGCCAATCCCATTCCTCGATCCCAAGTATCGACGAATAACGAATCCATAGGTTTTCCCTGTGCATTAACAGTCATACTGAAGTTGTACTTCTTTAAAAGGTCAAATGTAACTAACGCGCTCCCCCCACATGGAAAAACCATCACCCGGCCATAGGGCAAACCAAATAAGAATTGATTTTGGCGCATTTTCCATATGGCTTCCTTAATCGCTGTCTCTTGTTCATCAAGGGGATATAACGGTGAAAATTCAGGGCAGTTATCCGGGGGAAGCAGCCCATTATCGTGATTATTGCCATGCATAGCTAGTGAGTAGTACTTTGGATTTTGTTGGAAGAGTGTCACAACCCCCTGACTGTAGTTTTGATAATACCTCGGTATCATGGCTATGGTGGTATGGAAATTATGGATTTGCATCTCGTTCAGTAGAGTCTGCCAATTCAAGTACTCCCAATTACAGTCGCCAGACGGATTATCGCATCTCAGGTACGGATCGTCTATTGTAAAGTTGGCAGTATCCTGGTTGCGATGCCACGCTTCTTCACCAGCCGTGGAACGTAGCGCCATCATCAACGGAACGATCTCGCTTAAGTATCGCGCTGTGTAAACTTTTCGCATCGGTACATATACGGGTTCATTTCCCATCATTAAACGTGCATTACGTCCTTGCAGCAAGATTCGTCCTGCCTCTGCTTGATAAGCCGCGAAGATTGTATAAACCTGGCCCGTGTCATCCGTGGCCTGAATAAGCGGGATAATATGCGCCGGAACAGTTGATTCCTTACTCTGACCCATGACGCCGAAAATCAGCGCGTAATCCACTTGATCGTAAATCTCTAATTCATCCAATGTTTGTCCACTGAACTCGCGGGTAATTTCGGGTAATCCATTCCCAATCTCCCAGTCAAGATGGCTGTCAACCGGCTGAGTGCTTCCAATCACCTCGCCGTTGGTAAGGAACTCCACCGCCGGTGAACTTGTTGAGGATAGATCATATATCAATAATGTAACCATTTGGATTTGCAGCGTAGTGCGTAGCACCGACAATTCCTCGATATCCAACGCATTCAGTGCTGCCTCACTAGCAATAATCAGTGAGTAATACTCACCACTGCCATCAAGAAGATCATGGGGGCTCAGCTGATGGTCAAATAAGTCGTAGACAGCATATTTCAACCCATAATACCCAGCCAAGAGGCGAAAATTGCTATCCATTTCCTGGCTGCTGTTTGGTGCTTTAAGTAACACAACATCCGCCAGGTCTCCCGGCTGTTCTTCAATCAATAATTCAGGCGTGATAGACAGATTCGAGTTTGAAATGGAGGTGTTGTGTACCTGCACTGACAGCACATTTGTTCCCTCCTCTAGAATAGTTAAGCAATCAGTAAGTTCAATAATTTCCGGTTTGTCAGCATTATGGTAGCCGATAGCCTCCATTGTATAGGGCGCTGGTGTATGGGTAAGCCCCATATTTCGTCGAACGACCTCATGGCCATTCAGGTAGGCTATAAAACCGTCGTCATAATGTATCTGCAACCAGATATGCGCCACAGCCCCAGGATTAGTTATTATGAAATTTTGCCGCAGATAAACAGCCCGATAATTATTAAGCATATCGGAAAGAACCGTCCGGTTATATTGGCTATAGATGGCACCATAACCAATGCCCGTTGCCCCAGAAGACCACGTTGAATCATCGAAGCTAAGCTGTGTCCAATTCTCTGGCGGCTCAGAAGTGCCTTTATAATAGCGCCACAAATCACCAGCCGCGATTAACTTCCGACCACTAGTTTGCCGTTGACTCATAGCCATCCCAGACGCAGAGATGGGGTTTGCCCCCCGTATGGTATATGGCGTGTCAAAAAATGAAAAACAAGAGACCAGAACGAACACAGTTGTAAAAACCTGAAAGAGACATTTATGCTTCATAACATACCTAAAGATAAGTGCCAATCGTGAAATACTGCATTTTTATTTCTTACAGATATCTAAAAAGGTTATCGCATCGAATTGTCTATAAACGAACGAGGCCAAAACTAGGCGCATAACCAGGTTGATGATATTGTCGTTTTAATCAAAGTTCTTCAGGGTTCTCAACATCTTTAGATTGATGAAAAGATGGACGACAATTGGAAAAAATGAATGAATCTCATTTAATATCAGGGTTTGATCCGAAAGAACACATTTGAAAAGTGATGGAGATACTGCCAATTACTTGTATACTAGCATCAATCCGGGTCAGGATAACCCGTAGATGATATCAAACACAAACCTAGTATAAATTCGTTTTGGGGATTGTTAAAATGCTACTTCTTATCAGACAAGAGTGCAATGTCGTACGGCTTGTTTAATACCTTTAAAGATAATGCTTCATATTGCTTAGCTACGTGATCCCAATTGTACTGCTCCATAATGCGTTGGTATGCCAGACTACTGTACCTGGCAACCTCATCGGGATGGTCCAATGCAAAGCGCAGCTTAGCGCGAAGATCTTCAATATCCTCGCTTTTGAAGGTCATAGCAGCGCCCTCGACGACCCCCATGGTTTCAGGCAGGTCAGTCGAGATCACGCACTTGCCAAGGGCCATTGCCTGAAGTAAGGCTGGGGATGTCCCGTCTACAATCAGCGGGTGAACATAGGCATACGCTTGCTGAACAAGCTCGCGATACCGTTCGCCATAAATGTAGCCAAGAAAGCGGATACGCTTATCCTTTGTCGCCATCAACCTTGTTTTGTATTCTGTTGCATAAGGGGTGTCACCGACAATAACCAGTGGCATATCGGTTTCTAATTTTTCGTAGGCTTCGATAAGGACATGGACACCCTTATCCGGCAGCAGAGCCGCTACCTGGATCAGATAACGATTGTGTTCTAATTTCTGCCGTTCCACTTCCCCGGTGCGCTCAACAGGCCTAATATTGGCACCATAGGTGATATATTCCGTTTCTCGCCCATATCTCTCGAGAAAGAGGCGCTGTACAGGGCGGTTATCCGAAATAATTGCGTCTGCAAACCGTACAGCAATAGGAAATGAACTTCGGAGCATCGTGCGCGCGACAGGTCCCCATTTGGGGCGTTCCCAATCTGGGCCGTCGACTACGAGAATGGTTCTGCTGCGCGAGATGATCTTGAGCATCGGAAAAAGTAAAGCCGAGCCAACCCCATGGAAGTGTATGACATCCACCTTTTTAATCAGCGCTGAATGCCAGATCGATAAAAAAGTGTGACTCAACATATCTGTGCCAGTTGTATTGATTGATGGCAGGACAACTCGCTGCATGCCTTTATATGTCTTGACATCGGTCTTGGAATTGTGTTTACGGCAGTAGACAATAACCTCGTGTCCCATACCCACCATGCGTTGGCCGATCTCTTCCACAGCAGTTTCAGATCCTCCCCAGTTGGCAGGTATTCCACGGTGAGCCATAATCGCTATTTTCATAACTTTCTTCTCCAAATATAGTGATTTTATTGACTTCTCTCGCCCAGCACCTGCTCGTAATTAGATATGATCTGGCGATAGTGGTATTCGGGGTTATTCAAGCCTTCTATTTGTTTGCGCGCATTTCGTCCTAACTCTACCGATTTCTCGGGATCATCAGCCAGGAATTGGATCTTTTCGGCCAAATGTTGCGGATTGCCGGATTCGAAAAGGAGACCGGTCACACCATCCTGGACAATATCCGGTATGCCGCCGATATTTGAACCGACAACCGGCGTACCGCATGCAAACGATTCGATGATACTAACCGGATAATTTTCGTAACATTCCGAGGGGAAGACCGTAAATGCAGCCCGCTGTACCATTTGAATCAGGATTTCTGTGTCGAGATACCCAAAGAAAGTGATATTCGAGAGACTGTGCCGGTATGCATACTCTTTCAAGCTTTCCTCGAGTTCGCCCTCGCCAACAATGTACAGTTTCAGGGATGATCGAACATGCTTCATCGCCTCAAACAGCGTCTTAATCCCTTTGAGTTCTACCAGCCTGCCAAAAAAGAGAAAATAATCGGATGGTTCATAGACCGGTTTAAAACGGTCGATATTAACAAAGGTTGGCAAACGCACCATCCTGGCAGTGAAGCCGTTGTCGGTTAGCTTTTTCTGCAGAAACCTGCCTGGCACAAAAAACAGATCGACGTTCTTTTCATAGATTCTGGATATGTGCTGGAAATAGGTTTCCAGGCAGGCTAACAGGCTGGCCATGCGTGAATTTCTTTTGCACTTATTGAGGACAACATGATAAAAACCGCCCCTGGCGCATCTTTCACACACCTGCCCGCGGCAATAGAAATTCGTATTGGGGCAGAGCCACTTGTAATCATGAAGCGTTTGGACCACGGGGATGCCATATTTACGGATCGCTGGCAAAATCGAAGGCGATATTTCGTGATCGATCTCTTGCACGTGGGCGATGTCGGGCTGAGTATCCACGAGTATGCGGTGAATTTTTTCTCTGGCTTCCCGGGAATAGATCACCCGCTCCGCCACCTTCAACTTGGCTGTCAGACTGGTCTTTTGCTGTAACAGGTTGGGAAAATCAACCTGGCTGACAAAATAACGTGCATATTCTGTTGGTCGATTCCTCGGGTGCTGCATCGAAAAGGGAATGACCTCGTGCCCATGGCGCGACAACAGGTCCGAGAGATCAAAGGTATATCGATCTACCCCTCCCCGCACATAATGCACGCTGTTGCACATCAAGATTCGCATCTGATATCAAACCCCGGTCTTTACCGTGTTCTCTTTATTTTACTATCCAGACTACTCCGGTGATAGCCAATTTGAACAACTTCAGCATTTAAAGGATACTCATCTGGCGACCGTGGAGATTTTATGAATCCGCTAACAGCCCCAAATACTGCTAACGTGCGATTCAAGAGACTCTGCATAAACCTGCGTAGGCTGCGCTTTTTTACTAAATAGATCAAAAAAAAGATGCTGACAGTCAATACCCAACCGCCAAAATAGACAATATTCTTGGTAAGCAGTGTTACCAGCAAAGTGATAAAGGTCAGTAAAATCCCTACCAGGTACACAATGAATGAGCCGCGTTCTATAAGATAGACCCAGAACAATCGGGTGCCCAGATGATAACGTGGTATTTGCCCATATCCCAAGAACAAACGCAATCTAACTCTCCTTATCTGGCCAGTTATTGAATTTTGTGGAATGCAGTAATGTCTAGCAGCCAAAAGCGGTAAGGAAAGTAATTTGAATCCCGCACAACGTAATCGAATACACAACTCAGGCTCTTCCTCCGATGAAAAAAATGGATTGAAACCCCCAACCTTATTCAAAGCTGAACGTTTATAGAGCCCAAGTCCTCCAAAATGCTTCACAACGGCTGGTTTATTATCTGGGTCGTTTTCAATATTATCTTGGATAAGTCCATTTTGAACATAGACGTCTTGTATATGACCAGTGATCCCTGCAATGTCGTCATCCCCGAGGATCAGTAACAGGGCTTGTTTTAACCACTCCTGTCTCAACTCCATGTCCCCATCCATGTACAGGAGTAAATCTCCTTGGGTGAAGTATGTCCCGATGTATCGCCCTGCAGCAGCTGATAAAAACCATGAGGGATCGAGACGCACGATGCTAATCGGATATTTTTGGGCTATCTCCACTGTTCTGTCTGTTGACGCTGAATCGACTAACATTATTTCGGTTTCCGGATAAGGCTGCACCGCGGTTATCACCGATTCGATAGCCCTTGCTATGTTATTTTCCTCATTGCGGGTAATAAGAACAATGGATAGATTAGGGGACACAATCATCAGCTTTTTTCCTCAGCTGAGGGGCGTAGGACCCGATGAAATAGAGCGATGTCATCGGCTTCAAAACCTTTTAATAACACGATCAGGAGCAGATATATCGCTCCAGCCAGCGGTACTAACAACCAAATTGATAAGTGATCACGTAAAACCCAGGTAACGGCACCCATAGCAAGAGCTGCCAACGTAAACCGCCAACCCAGCTGGAATAATTTGAGATGGATACCTTCACGCTGGATATACAAGCCCAGTAAAAGAGCGTTGATCAGCAGGTTGGCTGGCGCACAAATCGCCGCGCCGATAATTCCCCATTTCCAGATGAGTAAATATCCGCCGCCCAACCTCGTTAATAAAGTGATGATACGCACCCACAAGATCGAATCTTGTCGATTCCGGGCCGCGAGTACTCGCCAGAAGACAGATCCAACAAATGCAGGGGGAATATTCCAGGCTAATATTTGCAGTGGAAGCACCGCTGTTTCAAAACCCGCCCCATATAATAGCCTCACAATCGGACCAGCCAGCGCAATCAATCCTGCCGTAAGGGGCAAAGATATAGCCAACAGATACTTGATCGACTTATTCTGAAGGTATTGAAAATTCTCTTCAGCCAGGCGATAAGAGCGACTCAGTATCGGGTATACATTTGACATATACATTTGTGAGATTAAATACCAAAAGCCTGTGAGTTTATACGCTGCGCTATAGTAACCGATTTGTTCCTCGTTCACTAAAAGGGAGAGAATAATAACTTCTGGTTGAGCAAACAAGGCTGCCAGGATCGAGAGCGCAGCAAAAGATCTCATACCCCAGACCAATTTCCCGGCAGAAGACAGGTTGAACTCCCAGCGCAAGGGGATGATGTAACGGTTGATAAAGACGAACAATACGATCATTACCAGATACTCGACAACGACATAAGCAATCAGCAGGCTGACGATTCCATAGCCTTGGAGCATCAATACTGAAGATAAAACAACATTGACTACTGTGCCGATTAACCGAGTGTAGAGGAGATATTCTGTCCGCTGATGAGCGACAAAGACAGCTTGCTGGATGGTGTTCAAGGTGCCGGGGATGATGGCCAGGATGATCACATTCATACCTGAAGCGAGATCAGCCGAGAATCCCAGAGATGGGAGTATGGCGCCGAAGATCACCATGGCTAAAACAGCCGCCAAGGTCCCCATGACGCTTGCGTTGATGACATATCGATTGGTTCTTTCACGATCTCGAGCAATCTCGCGTACCAAAAAATCTTGCGCCCCCATGCCGCTGGCTACAGCAAGTAGGCCATAGTACGCGATAGCTGTTGAGTAGATCCCTAGACCTCCAGCTTGGAGGATACGCGCGACCAGAAAAGACAATATAATATGACCGACCCTGGTAACCAGTTCAGCAGTGGCCATCGCGGCTGTGTTCTTAAAAATCTGGCGTGGTTGATTCATACCTTTTAACTGCTTTCTGTTTCGATAACCACTTCTGGCGAAGATTCGATCCAGTACACCATATCAGTGATGGTAGGTTTCTTGTTCTTGAAGGCGTTGGATATCAGACTCGCGCCTGTTCGATATATCAAACGCGGCAAAATAGGCTTCAATTCTCGATTTCCTACCATAGAACGAAACAAATAGCGACATTTTGAGAAGAAACCACGGATTGAAAGTAAGCTGAGTGAAAAATAGAACGGTGCCTTAAATCCTCTGTATAGCCCAAGGGATTCATCACTATAGCGTGCAAGTTCCAGGACGCGTGGCTGCGGAACCGGGTCGGAGAATAAGAACAAAGCCGTTCGCGGCAACCGGTTGTCAGCGATGATCTCGCTGGCTATGGACAATCCCTCTCCAGCAGCGCCAGCGGCTCCATGCAGTCGGCCTTGTTGAGCGGCAAGATTCCAATCGATTGGCCCATGATAGCATCGAAAGAATTCGAGCAGGTTTGTTAACCGAAAGAGGCGATCCTGTTTGGTGGCGCCAAGACGCGCAGCCAGGCAGACCAGCACATCCTCTGGCGCGAGAGCCACAACCTTGAGTCGAACAGGAAATTCGTCGGACAACCTTTCTCTGCCAGCAAGCTTGTCCTTCAACAATCGCAACGCAACTCTCTTTTTTAATTCTCCCCCTTTTTTCCTAAGCAAATCCGCGGCGGTGAAATCTGTCGTAACCCTTGCCTCAATCATCATACGAACCGGTCGGCCATCCAACGCCGGATCACGGGAAAGGAATTCGCAGGTCTTTTTATATGTTTCAGGGTCAAAGCCCGGCACGGTTTGAAAGCCGCAGCTCGAAAAAACTTGTTGCAGGCGCGGACGATCCTGTTCAAGAATGATAAGGCGGATTTCCCCGAAGGGTTCCAGCAATGGATCGGGGATGATCCTGGGGGATGGCTCTCCGTCCAGGATTGCCAGATCTCCGCCCTGGCTCATCAATGCGGCAACGATCTGATCGATTTCGCGGTAGAACTGCATAGCGCTAAAGGCTTGCAGCCGTACCGCAGCCTCATATCCCGACATGACCTCAAGTGGCGGGTGAATAGCCTGGCGTATTTCATCTAAAGAAACATGCAAGTAAGTAAGATTGCCAAATAAGGGTTGGAAGAGGCTGGCTTTCATGTAAGCCGGTTCAAGTTCCTCAAGTAAAGATGGAGGAAGGCTTATATCACATACCTGGCTTACCAGGAGCAATACATAGTAAATGGAGGATTCGACTTGATAACGATGTGCCAAGTGGATCAAGTACTGCCAGTCAAGATGTCCCTCGTAGCGCTGGATAAACTCAGCGATGTCGCAGAACAAGATCCATTCTGCATAGCGGTGCCCCTCCAGGTGCAGGCAAAGGTGGAAAAGCATATCTTCGAGCCCGGGCACCCATATCTGGGCGCCCTCAAATTCCATGCGAACAGCCCCTCGCCACATCCGTTCGATTTCGAAATCAAAACTGCCCTCTCCGCAGGTATCCCATTCCAATTGGAGCACATTCCATTGCAGGTCGATCCATACATTGTCAGCCGGGCGCTGCCAGTGATGCGCCCAGGCATACTTCAGCGTATAGGGGATGTCAGCGCTGGGCAGCGGCACAAATCCCAGCCGGCGCATGCACACAGCCGCTCGGTCATAATCCTGCTGATGGATTAAGAGATCGAGGTCGCCCATCGGACGCAAACCGATATCCGCATAGACCTCACGAGCCAGTTGGATGTCTTTTAGCCCCATGACCGGTACGCCCGCCCGATCAAACTCTTCCACAATCTCTTTAAGTACGCGATACAGCCTTTGATTTCGCGAGCAGTTCCCGAGGTACAGCCCTTTAAGCTCCTGGTAAAAAGATAAAGGTATCACATCCTTAAGCTCAATGGATTGACCCATCTGTTTCAGGCCGTTATAGAACAACGGCGATACACCCTGTCGGATCGAGGTCTCAAGCAAATATTTCCAATCCAGATCTTCCTTTAATATGCAAGAGGCTTTAGCGATAGTCTCATCGCTCATTTTTCCCCTGGAGCACATAACAATAAGCCGGTCTTCAGGAGCAAAACCCATCTACGTTATCAGCTTTCCAACCCAGTGATGGTTATGGGATTTCCCTGCTTTACCTTCTGCCTTGATTGAAAGATGAGCTGATCCATTGCCATGCTCATAGCGATTAAGAACCAAAGTATTTGTAAGTTGGCGCGTGAAGAGAATCCTTCCATGAACATATGGACGGCATAGCCCAGGAACGCGCCAAGTATGCCCGCGGCAGGGATTAGAAGGTCAGGGGGCAGGTTGGTTCGGAATAGCCACCTCCTCGTTTGCCAGGCAGTCGCGAGCAAGAGCAAAACAAAAGCCATGAGGCCCTGAATCCCTGTTTCAGCCCAAACCAATAAGTATTTGTTGTGTACGACCATCAGCGTATGCCCTACCCAATTGGGATGAGCGTATCTATCACTCATGATCTGCCCGTAGTTGTTTTCACCAACCCCCATCGGAAAGGCATCGATAATGTTGTGTGCCATATAAGCTAGTTCAGGGCGAGAGCGGTCCTCTCGTACAGCTTCAAGCCGCACAATAATTTGCCGACCAAATAAAATGCCCGTGAACAATGTGCCAATTAAGAGAATCAGGAAAGCCCGTATTCCGGTCTTTGTCCATATCACCTGAGATAACAGAATAAGTACAGCAAGAACGAGGCTTGCCCAAGCGCTGCGCGAACTAGTTGCAATTAATGCAACGAGCCCCAGTGCGCAAGCTGCCAACGCTAATATCCGGTTTACAAATTTTTCACTCAAGTAGGCACTGAAAGACAGCAAAATGGAAAAAACCAGATAGGCAGCGGCAGAGTTTGGAGTACCAATCGTTCCTCCTGGGCGTATCCCTGTTACTCCCGCGCTCGCCCCTGCCCCAAAAGAAGAGCTGGAAATTGCCCCAAAGGACAATGAAGCCCCAGTAAAGTACTGCAACAGCATGATCGAAGCTTGAAATAAAAGCCCGACGACAGCGGTCATTAACACAATTCGGAGATCCATCCGGGACCTAATATGATTAGCAAGGTAAAAGTACATTAACCAGAGCTGACATAGGAGGAAAACCCCGAACAAGCTAAATTGGATGTCGACCGACTGGAAAAGGGAAACTACCACCATGAGTAGATACAAGAGAGCGGGTATGGTAGTTGTGGCAAAAAACTGCGGCTTAGGTTTTTTCTCGACGATCCAAACCGCGTAACCCACGATAAGCGCTACTGTCATCAACGATATCAGGTACCCTGATGGTCCGCCAGTATGTTCGGGTTGATTTTTAATAGCAATATCCAGACCCAACGGGATATCTATGGTAAAAGCTATCAGTATCAATGTTCGGATATCCTTGACCAGCAAAACCACGACTGGCGCCGCAACTGCGAGTAAGATCACCATCAGCCATTTAAACGGAAGTTGATAAGCAATGATGGCAATAAAACCTGTGCTCGCTCCTACTAACGCAGCCAGGAGTAAAAGGACAACTTTGTGAACAGGTTCTCGAAGCTCAATTCGGTATTGACGAATTGCACGCATGCTTTCTTTCCCTAACCCACCCAATCCTTTGCGCTTTTCTCTAGGAACACCAGCCCCAATACTCGCGCCTGAGAGGCATATAACTGCTGGAGAGCTCGACTCACCACTTCCCGCTTGGAGATAGACTGCCACACTACCATGATGATTCCATCTACTTTTGGCGCCAGGACAGTAACATCCGCCACGCCCAGCACGGCAGGAGTATCGAGCAAGGTAACCTCTGCTTGATCTTTGACGTATTCAAGCAGTTTCTCGACCGACGGTGAAGCAAGCAAAGCCGCGGGATGTTCTACCTTAGGACCACTATCAACCATGCGTAGGCCAAGTTGATCGGTTGTACAAATCATCTGCTCCAGTTCTACATCGTCAATCGATCGTTGATCGTTTAAAAGGTTGCCGATTCCCGTATGACCGTCCAACCCAAACTTTTCGGTCAGAATAGGTTGCCGTAAATCGCTTTCAACCAGCAAGACTTTCTGACCTTGGTTTGCTAGCACTCGCGCCAGATTAGCCACTACAGTCGATTTACCCTCTTTTGGATCAGCGTTGGTGACCAGGATCTTCTCCAGATTCACCTGCTCCTGTTCATGATACTTCTTTTTCGAAGCCAGGAAATTAGCACATAACAGACGATATGCCTCAAGAACCAGTTTGTTCTTTTTTGGTGCGTTTTCATTATCGAGATCCCAAATATCAAGATCCCAAGCAGTTAGTGTGCCTGGAGGCACAATGCCGATTACTGGCAACCCGAAAAAATGCTCCAATTGATTCCAGTTGTGGATGCGTGTATCGAGGTTTTCGAGGACAAGCGCAAAGCCAATCCCCCCTAAGAGACCTATGACAAGGGCAATCGCGATTTCATAGAGGCCCAATTTGTTCGCCGGTTCGATAGGTAATGTTGCAGGAGCAACTACTGCAATACTGTTCGCGCGCAGTGATTCACTCAGGCTAGCTAGTTCAGATATCTCAAGCAAGAGATCATATGCTTCTTCTTTATCTTCTATCTGGGAATTAAGCGCGTCGATTTCAGATGTACTTCCCATATTCGCAATTAAAATGTCGCGCTGCTGGCGTATCTCCTCGAGATCGGTGGATAAACTGACCAACTGCTCGTCCACAATCTGTTTTGTGCTCTTGCTGCTCCCAACGTACATTTCCTGGGAGTATTCGGTAAGCAGAGTAGGTAGTGTATTTGCCAAATCCCGTGCTAAGCCTCTATCTCGACTCTGGACGGTGATCGTCAGAAGTTCTGTATCGGGTACCACCTCAACTGTAATATCCTTGATTAACGATGAAGATGAAGCAGGAAGTGACATGCGCTCGATTGCTTTTGTCAACATAGGCTCGCCCTGTAATATTTCGGCATACGTGTTCAGCAATCGGGTGCTATAGTCCTCCCGCATAACGAAATCGCTTACCCCTACATCTAATAAAACTCGAACTACAGTTTGAGCTTCGTAGACGGATGGAATAATATAGGTGGATGCCACTGCCACAACCAACAGGGTCACTATTACCACCGTGAAGATTACCAAAGCACGCCTTTTTAGTATCTCCAAATACCGTTGTAGTTCCATATTATTCACCATGTCTACAAATTATTGGAATTAAGTATTAGAACCCTCTTTGACTAACATTATCTTATCATAGTACTACGAAATCCGTGAATTGAAAATAAATTCTGAAGGTAATTGTCAACCATGAAGAATAAAAAAAATATAGTGATTATGACAAGAAATTTCAAAATTTCGACCCATTAGGACAATTTTAAAATCCAATTCATCCTCAGCCCTCACCTCTGGCTTCTATGACAGGAACCTCCAATATTTTTGAGAAAACTACAAGAAATGAGGATAATTGATATTTAGATGTAAATGCATATAATGATAAAAGGGACGAACAAATACCATCCAGTTATATTGTTCATCTAAATATTCTTTATCCTTTCGACGGCGAACTCCAAAGATGTAGTTGGCAGCCTCCCCCAAGATGCATGCGGCTAAGAACATCTTTGGGAAGCCAATAGCAGAACTGACCATTGAGTCGGTTTTATGCTTTTTTGTAAGAGTGATTTTACTGAAAAAAGATCTTAAATTAGCGGTAGTATGACAAATTGAACATAATTATGTCAGTATGGCGGAGCATGCTTACAAGAAATCTAAATTCCAATCAGCGCGGCCTCTCACTTTACTTCTCAAAACGATGCGCTGATGAATAACTCGGAGGTAAATCTTGATTTTATTGGAAATAATAGGGTGAGGGCTTCTTTGGAAACTAACATCCGCGTGTTGGTAGTTACGAACTCCTACCCTACAGAAGAGCATCCCTACGATGCTCCTTGTATCAAGGACCAGATTGAAGCCTTACAAAAGCTTGGCGCCAGTATAGATATTTTGCATATCTACCGTCAAAAAGGCAAGGCGGCATACATCCAGGCAGGATTTCAAATATTGAGGCTGAATTTTCAGAGACGCCGTTACGACCTTATCCATGCCTATTACGGACATAGCGGATTGATAGCGCGCTTACAGCTCCGATATCCGCTCGTTGTAACATTCAGAGGATCAGATTTATTGAGTCGCAGAGATGGGATCATTGGAAAACCTGTGGCAAAACTGGCCGACCGAATTATCGTCATGTCCGAAGAAATGAAACATGTCGCAAAACGTTCCGATGCCAGCATTATCCCGTTTGGAGTCAACCTGGATCTTTTTTATCCACGTCCTGTTGATAAAGCCAGACGCGAGTTAATGCTGGCATCGGACGAAAAATTAATATTATTTCCTTGGGACCCCACAAGACCTGAAAAAAGGTTTGATCTTGTAGAAGACATGATTCGCATTGTGCGGGAGAAGCATGATCGTGTCCGACTGATAGCTATATATGGAGAGCCGCATACGATTGTGGCTAAATATATGTGCGCCTGCGATGCAATGGTTCTGGTTTCGGACCATGAAGGGTCTCCAATGGCCGTTCGTGAGGCGATGGCATGCAATCTTCCAATTATCGCAGTAGATGCCGGAGATGTCCGTCAAATAATTAGTGGGGTCGAGGGTTGTTACTTGTGTGATAGAGATGTACATGACATTGCAGCGAAAGTTGAATTGGTGTTGAGTAGAGGTCAAAGGAGCGATGGATTCGAAAAAATGAAGAGCTTAAACGCTTTATGGGCTGCAAAGCAAGTGTTTGACATTTATAGTTCTGTGTTCCAAAAAAGATAAGTATACAAGGGCAGGTCGTCCATGTGGCAGGCTTTTACGGCTTAGTGGTAAAGAAGGAGTAGTAGAGACCCTTTGAGCAAGAAAGTTTTGATCATTGTAGAAAATGCACCTGTTCCGTTTGATATTCGCGTTTGGTACGAGGCTACTACTTTGCGAGATGCCGGTTGGCAGCCGATCGTTGTCTGTCCTGCGCAAAAAAATTCAAGCGATTCGGAAAAGAACCCCATAAAAAATCCGGTAGATATAGAGGGGGTTACCGTATACTACTTTCGGTTAAATCAAGCGAAGGAGCGCGCAAATAGTTATATACAGGAATATTTTTTGGCATGGTGCGCTATCGCGCGGTTGTCATGGCAGATATGGCATAACGGTCGCTTTGATATCCTTCATCTATGCAATCCACCTGATATTTTTTTCCCTCTTGCCTTGTTTTACCGATTGTTAGGCTCCCGGGTGATTTTCGATCACCACGATCTTTTCCCTGAGCTAGTCGCAAACCGCTACACCGGCCTGTCAGGTAAAATACTACATGCAGTTTCTCTGGTCACGGAATTTCTCACCTTTCTTACTGCCCATGTCGTCATATCTACAAACCACTCATATCGCAGAGTCGCCATCCAAAGGGGGAAAAAGGCTGATGATCGTGTCATCATCGTCAGAAATGGGCCAAAGGCAGCTGAATTTATCCCTGTTCAACCAGATCCCGACCTGAAATGCGGGTTTAAATTTCTGGTCTGTTACGCAGGAGTGATGGGATACGAAGACGGCGTGCAGGAGTTAATTGAATCAATACGATATGTCTTGTGCGAGATGGGTCGGCGCGACATACTATTTACTTTACTAGGTGACGGGACCGTACGCTCTCAAGCTCAATCTAGGGTGGATCAGTGGGGATTGGCGGCGAATGTTCAGTTCACCGGCATGATTTACAATAAAGAGCTCCTGCGGAAATATCTTTGTACAGCCGACGTCTGTGTATCACCAGAGCCGCTCACTCCACTCAATAGATACTCCACATTTATAAAAATTGCTGAATACATGGCCATGGGGAAGCCAGTTATCGCTTACGATCTCGAGGAAACTCGCTATACCGCCCAGGAAGCCGCCCTTTATATTGAGCCTGGAAATACCAGGGCATTTGGTCATTCTATTGTTTCGCTGCTCGACAATCCAGAGCTGCGGGAGCAGATGGGTACAGTGGGTCGGCGCAGGATCTTGGAGCAACTATGTTGGGAGCACCAGCAACAAAATCTCCTTCACGCATATGCCATAGCCTCGGGGCGGGGATAAACGATGCATTTCACCAAGGAAAACCAAAACGCCATGGAGGGCTCTGATCAAAGGAAAGCATCATGATTAAATCAGGTGAATCGCCTGTATGCCAATGTCATTGTGTTCCACAACTCTCCTCGGGAATAATCCACGACCAGCGGGGGTCTATCCTTTTATCGATGAAATTATTCCTAAAAAGAAATATCAGCGACGCCAACAAAAGGAAACTTAAAAAACTTAGCGGAAAAATAATGCATAATGTCCGGGCCGCAAACAAGACCAACTCATCGCATTACCTGCAAACAGATGGCGAATCCCAACATTTATCAGCGGGTGACATCATTCGGGTGCGTTCTGAGGAAGAAATACAAGCCACCCTTGACGAATGGAATGAACTCAAAAGTTGTAAATTTATGGATGAGCAAAAGAAGTATTGCAATACCATTCAGAGGGTCTTAAAACCCGTCGAAAGGTTTGTGGATGAGCGTGATTATCGGGTTAAAAAGGCAAAAGGGCTTGTGCTTTTAGAAGGGGTCATATGCGAGGGTACACCAGACTACGGTCGCTGCGACCGGGCCTGCTTCTATTTCTGGCGAGTGGAATGGCTAGAAAAGCTAGAACAGCAATGAGTGGATCGAATCAGTTGTTGCAAATAAATGCTTCCGATGCGCATTGGCGGGCTTTCGTGGATTCGGCTCCTCAAGCGAATATTTTTCATCACCCTGCCTGGAGCGACCTGCTGGCAACGTGTTATGGCTACCGGCCTTTTGTTATAGCCTTACTCGACGATGAAAACCATATTAGTGCCGGCTTGCCCGTGATGGCAATCAATAGTTATTTGACTGGCAGGCGCTGGGTATCGCTGCCGTTTTCCGACTACTGTCTTCCTTTGTATAAGGACCAGGACTCGTTCGAAAGATTGACGCAGAAGTTGGTCAGCCTGTATCAACAGGAAAAAATCCCGCGGGTGGAAATGCGTTGGGAATTACCATCCCATCCATTGATCCAATACGAATTTGCTTATTTTTTGCATAAGCTCGATCTTAACCGTGACGCCGAGGCGATATTAAAAAATATTCATCGGACACAGCGCCAGAATATCCACACGGCGGAAAAAAATGGTGTTCAGGTCGAATGGGGCAATCAACTTGTGCAGTTACGTGAATTTTACCGATTGCATTGCATGACCCGTCGCCGCCAGGGAATCCCAGTTCAACCCTGGCGGTTTTTTGAATTATTATTAAAGGAAGTCATCGAAAAAGGTTTGGGATTCATCCTTTTGGCATATGCGCAGGGAGAATGCCTGGCAGCCGGTATATTTTTGCATTGGCAAAAAACGCTCACCTATAAATATGCAGCCTCAAGCGATGCAGGTCAGAGCCTGCGCCCAAATCATCTGCTCACCTGGACCGCAATCCGTTGGGGCTGCGAGCATGGATATGATATTTTTGATTTAGGGCGAACCGAGGTGACCAATGAAGGTCTGAGAACTTTTAAAAACCGATGGGGCGTGCAAGAAACGCCGCTTATCTATTCCAACCTGTCGGCAAAAAAAGTGCATCTACAAGTGAATAGATTAACCCCTATCATGCATGTTATCATTCGTAATTCCCCTCTTTGTATTTGCAGATTATCAGGCTCAGCGCTCTATCGCCATTTTGGTTAATGGGAAACCTAAACGATCATGAAGTTTAGAACCTGGATAAAGAAACGCGGTTTAAAATTTATTTGGCAGCGCGGAAACCATATTATCAAACGGCAAGGGCTTACCCCCGATAAAGCTGTCCGTCGGATTGAAAAATGTGTAGAAACACTCGCCCAGCTGAATTGCGCCCCTACATTTCCCACGCCGGGTGTCATCGTCCAAAGGTATCCAAAGTTTATTCGACAACTCCAGCAAATGGGCGTTGAGATTGCTGTTCATAGTTACCATCACATTAATCTAAACGAAGTGCCGATAATTGAGGCCAAGCAGCAACTCATCCAGGCAATTCGTACTTTCGAACACTTTGGCATCGAAGTCCATGGTTTTCGTTGCCCTTATCTGGGTTACAGCGCGGAATTACTTGATTCGCTTCCGGATGGCATGTTCAAGTACAGCAGTAACGAAGCAGTTTATTGGCATCCGAACAACCTGACGACCGATGGAAACCATTTCTATGAAGCCGTGGGGAAATTCTACGGTGGAAGATCAGCCTCAGGCTCATTATGCATTCCAAAAATGCAGTCTCATTTAATCGAAATTCCAGTTTGCGTGCCGGATGACATCCAACTTTGTGATGGTTTGTGCCTCGATTCCGATGGGATCTTCGAGGTGTGGAGTCAAATACAAGATGCAATATACCGTCGAGGCGAGTTATTCACTCTAGTATTTCACCCTGAATTGGCAACGCTTTGTAATAGAGCATTCATTTCCCTGATGAATTATATTAATCAATTGCGGCCTGCGGTCTGGGTCGCCAGGCTGAAGGAAATTAGCGAATGGTGGCAAGAGAAATCGCAATTCGCCGTAGAAGTTACCTCCGATCCGAAAGAACTAATTATTAATTTCACCTGTTCCCCTCAAGCAACGATCCTGGTGAGAGGACTAAATCTGCCTGGCTCAGTAGAGACATGGGATAGATCTTATTCCAGAATACTATCGAATACTATGGTTATTCCATCAAATATTCGACCATTTGTTGGTCTTGCAAATGATATTCCGAAAACCATCGTTTCATTTTTACAAGAGCAGGGATATATTGTTGAGGCAGGTGAAACTGCTCATCATTGCTCGGTATTTCTCGATAAAGATACACTCGCCGGATTATCGACCAACTTGGAATTAGTGGAATGTATTGAGTCGTCGCAAGCTCCTTTAGTTCGTTTTTGGCGCTGGCCGAATGGCGCGAAGAGTGCCCTAAGCATAACTGGAGATTTGGACGCGTTATCGATTATGGATTATGTATCCAGGATTTTTATCTGATGAATAATTCCTACAAAATCCCTGCTTTTTAAATGGGAATTAATTATGAATACAACCGATTTCTTGTTCGAAAACATACCATCTAAAAATAAAATTGCTCTCATTACTCCAGAAGGATCTATTACCTATCAAGATCTTATGGATACGGTGTCGCTTTTCGAGAAACGGTTTCATTCTTTAGGGTTAGGTTTTGGGAACAGGATAGGCATTTTAGCTTCAAATTCCCTTTTCTGGGTTGCTTCGTATCTCGCAATCCTAAAAATCCATGCGACGGGTGTTCCCATTACAACAACCTTATCCCCAGATCAAATATCCGCAAATATATCTTGGATGAATTTATCCTTGCTGTGCATTGAAGAACGCTTATACAAGCGTTTTGGCAATGTCATTCCGAAGATCAACCTGTTTCGTGAGGATGCAACGTTTATCGAAACCGACAAACCTCTAGATAAGACCTCGAAGCAAGGCGATGATGCAGGCGATGCCTTGTTAATGTTCACTTCAGGAACGACCTCAACCCCCCGGCTGGTAAGAATCACTCATCAAAACCTTCAGGCAAACACGCGCTCGATTATCCAAAGCCTGGACCTTGACCACTCTCAAA
>JAXDCA010000097.1:0-9989 GCA_034678305.1 Bellilinea sp. | reverse complement strand
CTGGTTCTCCGCTGCCGACAGCAAGTTTGTCGGAAAAAAAGCTCAATAAATTCCGCGCCCTGGCTTCTTTCTCGCCCGACGCCCTTTCCTCGATTGCCTACGCCAACCAGGAAATCTACCTCGGGCTAGCGGTTGCCGGAGCAGCCGGACTTTCGTTTTCCTTCCCCATTGCGATTGCCATCACTGTGCTGCTCAGCATTGTGGCATTATCTTATTCGCAAACAATCATGGCCTATCCCTCCGGGGGCGGCTCATATGTGGTTGCCCGTGAAAACCTGGGCAGATTGCCCGGCCAGGTAGCTGCTGCGGCATTGCTGATCGATTATGTTCTGACTGCTGCGGTCAGCCTGACCGCCGGTGTTGCCGCCATTGCCTCGGCCTTCCCGGTGCTCTGGCCTTATAAGATGTGGCTGGCGCTGGTCTTACTGGCGCTGATCACCATCGCCAACCTGCGCGGCGCGCGCGAAACCGGCTCGTTGATGGCCGTCCCGGTTTACAGCTTTTTGATTGCCTACCTGCCGGTGATAGCATATGGATTGATCGTTATTTTACGCAACGGTCCGGTGATTTTATCACCCGATGCTGTTCATGCAACTGAGCCGCTCACCTGGCTGATTGTGTTACGCTCTTTTTCCACAGGCTGTACTGCATTGACCGGCATTGAAGCGATCAGTAATGGCGTGCCAGCCTTCCAGCCGCCGGAATCACATAATGCACGTAAGACCCTGGCGGTCATGGCGCTATTGATGGGCATTCTTTTCCTCGGCAGCGTCGGCGTTACGCAGTTTCTTGGCGTCACTGCCAGCGCCAATGAAACCATCCTTTCCGCGCTGGTACGCCGGCTGCTTGGCGACAGTCCGCTTTACTTTCTGGTTCAGTTAACTACCTTGGCCATCCTGGCTGTCGGCGCCAACACCAGTTTTGCAGGGTTTCCACGAATCACCGCCATCCTGGCCAATGACAAATACTTGCCGCGCCAGATGAACATGCTTGGCGACCGGCTGGTATACACCAACGGCATCCTGATCCTGAGTGGTGTCACTGCTTTTCTGATCATTTTATTCAAAGGCGACAGTCATTTATTGATCCCGCTATTCGCCATCGGCGCCTTCCTGGCTTACACCCTCTCGCAAGCAGGCATGGTGTTGCACTGGTTCAAGCAGCGCGATAAATTCTGGCTGGGGCACGCGCTGATCAACGGCCTGGGCGCGCTGGTGACCGGCATCACGTTGCTGATCATCAGCTACTACAAATTTACTCACGGGGCCTGGATGGCCATTCTGGTCATCCCGTTGATTGTTATGGGTTTCAACCGGGTGCGTACTCACTACCAGGAAGTGGGCCTGCAACTCTCGCTTGGCGGGGTGCCGCCCTCATTGCGACCTGCGCCAGAGCCGCGGGTGGTTATTCCGATTTCAGGCGTTCATCGCGGCATGGTGGACGCGGTGAATTTTGCCCGCTCGATCAGCGATCGTATCACGGCTGTGTACATCGATATCGAGCCGGGTCGAGGGTTCGACGTGCGCAAGCAGTGGCTGGATTGGTTCCCCGACATTCCGCTCGAGATTGTCTCGTCGCCTTACCGCTCGCTGGTCGAGCCGCTGCTCAACTACCTGGATCGGACTGATCGCCAGGCGCACGACGGCATGGCAGCTGTTTTGATCCTGCCTGAATTCATCCCGGCTCATGCCTGGCAGGACACTCTGCACAACCAGTCAGCGCGGTTGATCAAGAACGCCATCCTTTACCAGCGCAATAAAGAGGGGGTAAACCGCATCGTGATCGATGTGCCCTATCACCTGAAGAAGCACCGCCACAATTATGCCAGGTCAAATCACAAGGATCACACGGATTAGGCCAGCCGGGAGATTGCTTGGTCGCTTCGCTCCTCGCACTGAGACTGGCGAAGGCGTTGCCCACGAAGTGAAGCAGACGTAGGTTGAGTTGAGGGCAGCATTTACGCCGATTTTTCCCGAATCCTGTCTGCCCGAAACCCAGTATACAAAAAATGATGCGGATGAGGGCACGCACAACCCACGTTGTCGGCGCATTGGCAGCGTGGTAGAATCAAAATGACAGATAATCTCTTATTTACGGAAGCCGGAGCATCACAGCGCAGCCGGCAGCGAAATGCATGAGAATTGGCGTACTGGCCCTGCAGGGCGACTTCAGCGAACATCAGAATATTCTCGAACATTTAGGCGCACAGGTGATTCAAGTGCGTCTGCCGAAGCACCTGCGGCAGTTGGATGGGTTGATCATCCCTGGAGGCGAGTCCACCACGATCGGTAAACTCGCCAACGAATTTGGCCTGATCGATCCGTTGCGCAGCTTTGCCAGCCTGCATGCCGTCTGGGGCACCTGCGCCGGGGCGATATTCCTTTCCAAGGACATTCACCGCGACCAGCCGCTGCTCGGCCTGATGGACATTACCATCCAGCGCAACGCCTTTGGACGCCAGGTGGACAGCTTCGAGATCGACCTCGACGTGCCCTGCCTGGAGCAAATTGATCCGGAGGTTCGCCCGTTTCACGCTGTGTTCATCCGCGCCCCACTGATCGAGGCAGTCAACGGTTCTGCCGAAATTCTGGCTTCGCTGCCGGATGGGACCATCGTCGCCGCCCGGCAGGGACGCTGGCTGGCGACCTCATTTCACCCCGAATTGACCGCGGACGACCGCTTCCACCGCTATTTTATGGAGATGGCAAAATAGAAGCTCGAGCGCTTGCCTGGCATGATTTGCCTGCAATCTACCGCTACCGCAAACAGATCCAATGCATGGATACTGCCCTGACCTTGACCCGCGGCAGTCCGGTGGGTCCGTGGGCGGTGCTGGGAAGATTGCGCCTGGAGCAAGGCAGCTATACTGCCATTCTACGCCTTGGCGGCGGCCAGCCTCCCATGATCGGCCAGATCCTGTATAACTCCGGTGAGCGCGCGGCGCGAATAGCTTATCTCCTGCCGATCCGCGCGCTGGAATCCCCTGAACTGGCCAGGCTGCTGGAACACCTGGCCCGGGTTGCTGGTGAGAGCGGAGCGTTCAGCCTGTTGGCGGAAATCAAGGAAACCAGTCCGGTGCTGGAGCGTTTGCGCCACTGCGGATTTGGGCTGTATGCCTGGCAACGCATTTGGAAGATCGCTAAAATAGCCGATACGAAGAATATTCCTAAACTATGGGAGCCGGCTTCGGATCTCGACCGGATCGCCATTCGCAGCCTTTTCCAATCGCTTGTGCCCCCACTGGTGCAGAGCGCCGAGCCGCTGGATGATCACGCCGTTCAGGGCTTTGTTTACGAAAAGAACGGAGAACTGCTCGGCTACGTCGAGGTTATTTACGGACCGCAGGGTATCTATCTGCAGCCCCTGATTCATCCGGCCAGCGACGAAGTTCCGCTGCTGATCAACTCATTTTTGGCAAACCTGCCTTTTCACCTCGGGCGACCGGCTTACTTTTCCATCCGCTCGTACCAGGCCTGGCTGGAAAAACCTCTGACAGATCTGCAGGCTGAATCCAGCGAGCGGCAGGCGCTGCTTGTCAAGCATCTGGCTCTTGCCCAACGCGCGCCTGCCTATGCCACCCGTAACGGCGTGCTCGAAAAACACCAGCCCGCCATGATCGAGACTCAGGAAGGAGAATCCTCCCTGCCGCTGCTCCCGCGCCGTCTGGCAGCCATTGGAAAGGGTAAAAAACGCCATTTCTCTACCCAGTGGGATAAAAAGAACCCTTAGAATATTGATTAAGGAACCACGATTTCAAAAATGACCCAACGAAAAATTACAGACGACCTGCAGGCTCTGCTCGATGTACTTCCCCCAAAAATCACCGCCGCGGTGATCAAAGCTGACGACAGCGATAATTTGCTTGAAATTGTGCTGGATCTTGGCCGCTTGCCCATGGCCCGCTTTGTTAACAGAGAGGAAGTGCTAAGCGAGCGGGAAATTGTTCATGAAGATATCCAGACGGTCGTTTCTAAAATTGGCGAGTTCGACGCGGATAACCGCGCCGGGCTCGAGCGCACCCTGCACCGCATCTCCGCAATTCGCAACCGCCACAACCACATCGTCGGGCTTACCTGCCGGGTTGGGCGGGCTGTGTACGGCACGATCGACATTATCCAGGATCTGGTCGAATCGGGTCAGAGCATCCTGTTGCTCGGCCGGCCGGGCATCGGCAAGACGACCATGCTGCGCGAATCAGCCCGCATTTTAGCCGAGAAAAATCGGGTGATTATTGTGGACACCTCCAACGAAATCGGCGGGGACGGCGATGTTCCCCATCCGGCGGTCGGCCGCGCGCGGCGCATGCAGGTGGCTAAACCATCGCTGCAGCATGAAGTTATGATCGAGGCGGTCGAAAATCACAACCCTGAGACGATCATCATCGATGAGATCGGCCGCGAACTGGAAGCGCTGGCTGCCCGCACCATCGCCGAGCGCGGCGTGCAACTGGTAGCCACCGCCCACGGGCGCACGCTGGAAAACCTGCTGCTCAATCCGACCCTCTCCGACCTGGTGGGCGGGATCGAATCGGTGACGCTCTCCGACGAGGAAGCCCGCCGGCGCGGAACGCAAAAGACAGTCCTCGAGCGCCGCTCTCCGCCGACCTTCGACGTTTTGATCGAGATCCAGGAACGCGACCGTCTGCACGTCCATCCAGATGTGGCTGCGGCGGTTGATGCGCTGGTGCGCGGCTACCCTCTCCAGCCGGAAATACGCTATCGCGACGAAACTGGCGCGATTCACGTCCAAAAGCCTGCTCCCTCGCCAACACCGAGGCCGGTGCCGCAAACGTCCCGCCGAGCGTACGCTAACGGCGACTTGTTACCGCTTACCCGCCAGGCGCGTGCGGCAGTCGGAAAGGCTGAGGCGCACACCGCTGCCAGCCTTGATCAGGCCGCGGCCGCACAGTCATCCATGCCCCTGCAGACTATACGCATCTACCCTTACGGCGTGGCGCGCAACCGCCTGATCCAGGCAGCGAAACGGCTGGGCGTGCCGGCTTTAGTAGTGCCGAACCTGGAAGAGGCCGACGTGCTGATGACCTTGCGTACCTATTACCGCTCTCGGCAGCACCCGATTGTCGTGGCAGAAGAGCGCAGCATGCCCATCTATGTCCTGCGCGCCAACACCATCAATCAGATGGAACAGTCGCTGGCGGAGCTTTTTAATCTGAACGTTGAGAGCGGCTCCACCGAATGGGATATCATCGCCGCCCAAACCCAGGTCGCTATTCAAAACGTACTCAACGGTCAGCGCTTCGCCGATCTGCCGCCAGCTTCGGCTACCATCCGCCGCCTGCAGCACGAAATGGCGCGCGAGGCTCAACTGGTCTCGCACTCTTATGGCAAAGAACCAAACCGCAGGGTGCGAATTTTCCGCGAATAAGGCATATCCACGCCCCAAGGAGTTGTGTATTCGTGTTTATTACCCTCGAAGGCCCAGACGGCAGCGGGAAGACCAGCCAGGTCGCTCCGCTGGTTGAGTTTTTACAAAACGAAGGACTGCAACTGCTGGCGCTGCGCGAGCCTGGCGGAACTGAAATCAGCGAGCAGGTGCGCCAGGTAATTATGACGATGAAAAACACTGGCATGAATCCGCGCACCGAAATTCTACTATTTCTGGCAGCCCGCGCCCAGTTGGTGGCTGAGGTCATCCGTCCTGCTTTGGCCGAGGGAAAAGTAATCCTCTGCGACCGGTATGCCGATTCAACCCTGGCATACCAGGGTTACGGGCACGGAGTCGACCTCGAAATTTTGCGCAGCATGCTGGATTTTGCCACCGGACGGCTTTACCCGGATTTGACCCTGCTGCTGGATATCGAAACCGAGGCAGGGTTGCGCCGTAAACGCCGCGCAGGGGGAGAATGGAACCGCCTGGATGCCTATGACATCGATTTTCACCGCCGGGTGCGCCAGGGTTATTTCGAGCTGGCTGCCAATGAGCCCGAGCGCTGGGTGGTGATCGACGCCAGCCAGCCGCCTGAAGTGGTACAATCGGCGATGCGCCGAGCGATCATGGCGCGTATTCGAGCCTGAAATCAAGTTAAACACCCCAGGATTCCTATGAAAGGCAGGACCCTTTTTATGCGTAGATTATGGCTTTCCATTGCATTGCTGGCTGTGCTGATTCTGTCTGCCTGCAACGGCACAAGCACCAAATCGGAAGAACAAACCATGCAATGCACGCTATACAACGTTATTCCGGATGCAATCGACCCGGCTTCGGTCAAATTGCCAGCTATTAACGATAAGGACTGGTCGCGAGGACCAGAAAATGCCATTCTAACCCTGTTGGTATACAGCGATTTTCAATGCCCGTACTGCTCGATGGCCGGGCGGATCCTTAAAGAGTTGGAAGTTTCTCACCCGGATGAGGTGCGTGTTATTTATCGACATTTTCCGCTGCCTTCTCACGATAAAGCGCTGATCGCTGCGCAGGCAGCAGAAGCGGCCGGTCTGCAGGGCAAATTTTGGGAAATGCATGACTTTCTGGTTGCCGAAGACAGTTGGGAACTCTGGATATCGAAGACGCCCGCCGATTTTGAAACCTGGATCGTCGAACAAGCGCCAACCATTGGGTTAGATGCTCAGCAGTTCAAAACAGATCTCACCTCGCCTGATATTATTGCCAAAGTCCAAAACTCCTATCAGGCTGCCGTGGATGTCGGCTTGAACAGCACGCCCTCGCTGTATTACTTTATTAACGGTGAATTGGTCTTCCTGCCTGCCGACCAGGTTCCATATGACCCAGCCACCCTGGGCATCATCATATCTCTGGCGAAAATGAATGATAAACAATACAGCCAGTGCCCGCCAATCGTTATTAAGAAGAACAAACAATATATAGCAACCATTAAAACGGAAAAGGGCGACATTGAGGTAAATTTATTTGTCGATAAAGCCCCGCTGGCAGTGAACAGTTTTGTCTTTCTTAGCAACGAGGGCTACTTCAACGGCGTCACTTTCCACCGCGTGCTCGAAAATTTCGTTGCCCAAAGCGGTGATCCAAGCGGCACCGGCGGCGGGGGTCCCGGCTACCAGTTCGCAAATGAAATATCAGAAGATCTTAAATTCGACCGCGCCGGCCTGCTTGGCATGGCCAATTCCGGCGCAGATACCAATGGCAGCCAATTTTTCATCACATATAAAGAATTACCGACACTCGACGGGGATTACACCATTTTTGGCGAGGTCATCGAAGGGATGGACGTGGTCAACCAGTTGACACCGCGAAATCCTGATGCCGCGGAAGAAACAAACCTTCCCCCTGGAGATAAAATTTTGAGCATCACCATCGAGGAGAAATAAATGCAACCGGCCGCAGGCGCCCGCTGGCGCCCATGGGTGATCCTGATCATCAGCGCCGTCGGCATTTTGACCGCGCTGGGCTTCAGCCTGTTGTTAATGTTTGCCGGAGGGATCAATCTGCTGGATGAAACACTGCCGGCTTCGAATAGCCTGCCAATTATCAATCTGGGCTGGGCTTCGACGCTGGTTGCTGTACTGTGCATCCCCGGGTTGGTTTTTTCCATCCTCGAATTACGCGGCAAGACGCTGGTCGAGAAACCCGGGCAGCGTAATTTGATCTTCGCCAGTCTGGCGTTTTTGGTTTGGATCGGGCTGGTTTTTCTGTTCAAGCCGCTGGAAACCTCCCGGATTGCCTGGCTGGTTCTGCCGCCTTTGGTGATTCTTACCACGGTCATCCCGCTGTGGTGGTATTTGGAAGCCGGACGGCGCGGTCTTTCCGGCGGAACGCATGCCCGCACCTGGGGGGTTGTCAGTTTCAGCCTGGTGGTCAGCCTGCCGCTGATCCTGCTCCTGGAACTTTTTGTGCTGATATTGATCCTCTCAGCAGCCGGCATCTACATTGGCGCGCAACCGGAACTGACCACCCAATTGGAACAATTTGCACAACAGCTCAGTGATTTCAACTACAATCCCGAAATGGTTCAAGGGTTGCTTGGCGATTTGTTACAAAAACCAGGCGTGATCGCCATCACCCTGGCAGTCGCTGCCGGTATCATCCCCCTGCTCGAGGAGTTATTCAAACCACTGGCCGTCTGGCTGCTGGCTGGCGAGCGCCTGACACCGGCGCAAGGTTTTGTCGCCGGCATGTGGAGCGGCGCCTGTTTTGCCCTGTACGAGAACCTGACCGCATTGAGCGCAGCTGGCAACGGCGACGGCACCACCATATTGCTGGCGCGGGTTGGCACCGGGCTGTTGCACATGGTGACAGCCGGGCTGGTCGGCTGGGGTCTAGCCTCTGCCTGGGGCAACATCAAGAACCTTGGCCGGCTGGTGATTGTATACTTGCTGGCAGTTTTCCTGCACGGCGCCTGGAACGCCGCCGGGGTCATCGCTGGGATTGCGCCATTTCTATCCCTGCCGGCAAACGCCTCGACACTGTTCGCGGGGATGGGCCAAACCGCAGCAATTACCTTGTTCGTTCTGATCGGCCTGAATCTTGTACTGCTTTTCGTAATCAATTTCCGCCTGCGCAAGGAAGCCGCTGGAGAAGCCAGCCTCGAACTGACGCCTCCCCAAGCGCCCGTTCCATCCCAGGCAGGCGAGGATTTACCCTAGCATCCGGAGCTGCTTCATGGAATTTATCAAGACTGCCATCGATTTCGTCCTGCACATCGACAAATATCTGGATTTGATCATCAGCGCAGTTGGGAATTGGACCTATGCGGTTTTATTTGTGGTCATCTTCATCGAAACAGGCCTGGTGGTGACCCCTTTCCTGCCCGGCGATTCACTGTTGTTTGCCGCCGGCGCGTTTGCTCACAAAGGCGCGCTGAACATCTACACCATGTGGATCACTCTGATGATCGCGGCGGTTCTCGGTGATACAGCCAACTACTGGATCGGTCATACCATTGGCCCGCGCGCGGCGAACCTACGCTGGGTGAAGAAAGAATATCTTGAACGCACCCAGGCTTTCTATGCGAAACACGGCGGCAAAACCATCTTCCTGGCGCGCTTTGTGCCCATCATCCGCACTTTCGCGCCTTTCGTGGCCGGCATCGGCAAGATGCGTTACGGTTACTTCATCACCTATAACATTGTCGGCGGCATCGTGTGGGTTACTGCATTTCTTTGGCTGGGATATTTCTTCGGCGGTCTGCCGATTGTCGAAAAGAACTTCTCGCTGATTGTGATCGCCATTATCCTTATCTCGGTCATGCCGGCGGTGATCGAGGCAGTTAAAGCCCATAAGGAAAGCAAGGCTAAGAAAAATCAACCCGCCGAGGTCGAGCTTTCTGGAGAGTAGCAGCCGCGTAACGTTATCTGGCTCTATGGGTTATCTTCTGTAAGGCAGCATTCATGAATGAAAAGCAAGAATTAGAACGCAATAAGCTTCAACGCCTTGTTGCCTATCTCATCAATAAACTGACCCGCACCGAGTATCACGGCATTGAATACTTGCCCAAAAAGGGCGGATTGATCGTGGCGACCAATCATATCAGCCGCCTGGATATTCCAGTCCTGTTCGTCAATCCGGCGCGCGCCGATATCACTGCCCTGGTTGCGGACAAATATCTCAAGAATCCTTTCATCCGCTGGTTTGCGCTCAAGGCAGGCGGCATCTGGCTCGACCGCACCAAGGCAGATTTCACTGCCTTCAGCCAGGCGCTGGCGACACTGCAATCTGGGCGCGCTCTGGGCATTGCCCCAGAGGGCACGCGCAGTAAAACACGCCAGCTCCTGGAGGGCAAGCCCGGCACGGTTCTGCTGGCGCATCGCGGGCGCGTGCCGATCGTGCCGGTCGGCATCACCGGGACAGAGACCACCCTGGCAAAGATCTTTACCTTTCGCAGCGCGCGCATAGTGGCGCGTTTTGGCCCGCCGATCTACCTGCCGCCTTTCTCGCGCGAAAACCGCGATGAGGATTTGCAGCAGCAGACCGAAGAGATCATGTGCCAGATCGCCGCGCTGCTGCCGCCTGAATACCGCGGCTTTTACGCGGATCACCCGCGGCTGAAGGAG
>JAXDCA010000096.1:0-3701 GCA_034678305.1 Bellilinea sp. | reverse complement strand
GCCGCCGACGAGGCCGCCGCGCGCCACCGTTTCACCGACTACCGCTCGCGCCGCGCCGCCCACACCCTGCGCCGCCAGGACGCCGACCTGGCGCTCTTCGCCGAGTTCCTCTACCTGCGCCGCGTCTCCTACGTCGGCGAGCTCAACGCCGACCCCGGGGCCTGGCGCGGCGTCACCTGGGGGCTGGTCGAGGCTTTCGTCAAGTGGATGCTCAAGGAGGGCTACGCGGTCGCCTCGGTCAACGTGCGCCTCTCCACGGTCAAGACCTACGCGCGGCTGGCTTTCCAGGCCGGCGCGCTCAGCGCCGAGACCCACGCGCTGATCCGCGCGGTGCAGAGTTACTCGCAGCGCGAAAAAAGGCGCATCGACCAGAAACGCCCCCAGCAGCGCGTGGGCCTGAAGAAGGAGTCGCCGGTGGCCATCACCCTCGAGCAGGCGCGGCGGCTCAAATCCGCGCACGACGACACCCCGCAGGGCAAGCGCGACGCGCTGATGATGTGCCTGCTGCTCGATCACGGCCTGCGCGTTGGCGAAATCGCCGCGCTGACCGCCTCCACGCTGGACGCGCAGGCTGGCCTGCTGCGTTTCTTCCGCCCCAAGGTCGGCAAAAAGCAGACGCACCGCCTCAGCCGCGACGCGCTGGCCTCCGCGCGCGCCTACGCCCCGCTGATCGCCTCGCTGCCGCCGACCGCTCCCCTGCTCCAGCGCTCGCTGAAGAACGCCAGGCTCGGCCAGGGCGGCATGACCGAACGCGCCATAACGCAGCGCGTCAACCTGCTTGGCAAGCGCGCGGGCATCTTCGGCCTCTCCGCGCACGACTGCCGCCACTACTGGGCCACCGCCGCGGCCCGTTCCGGCTCCGACCCGTTTTCGCTGCAGCAGGCTGGCGGCTGGTCCTCGCTGTCCATGCCGCGCCGCTACGTGGAGGACGACGCCGTCGCCAACCGGGGCATCCGCCTCGAACCGGCGGACCGCGCAGCGTCAGAGGATGAATAAATTCAGCGGGTTTTCGGTCATTTTCGCATAAACATATCGGCTATACGAAAAATCGAGGCTGGTTTTCGCCCATAAGCACTAAAAACCGCCCGGCCTCCTCCCGCGAGGGGGATTTTCTTCAGGATGGATCCGGTAAAAAGAGCTGCTCCGAGGTCTAGACCGTGTAATACAGCATGCGCAGCGCCCGGCTGATCGCCGCCGCCATGCCTGAGACGTGCCCCTCGCCCTCGAGGATATGGAATTGCACCTTCAAACCCGGGTACACGCGCGAACGCAGCCGGTAGCTCATGCTCTGGACCAGTTCCAGTTCCTTACCTTCCTGTTCGCCGATCGTCATCAGCAGCCTCCCTGGCAGATCTTTGTGGGCGGCAGCGTAATTCTCTTCGCGAGTACGCAGATCATCGTCGATCGACGGGCTGCCGGCAAAGATCCTCGAAAACAGGCCCGGTTCCTGGAAGAGCGCATACAGCGCGAACAACCCGCCGTAGGAATAACCCGCCAACCCCCGATCGTCGGCTAAAACGCGGTAATTGGCCTCGACGAACGGGATGATCTCCTCGCGCAGCGCCCGCAGGAAGCCCGCCGCGCCGCCCGAATGAACCTGCATCTGTTCGCCGTCCAGCAGTTTGGCTATGTTTTCTTGCCAATACGCGTCCGTTTCCGCGCTGTTAACAAGCGTCAGGTCGCGCGTGCGCCAGGCAGACCACTGCGCCAGTCCGCGCAGGCGGTCGTCGTCCAGCCGGTATCCGATCCCGACAATAATGATCTCCTCTTTCGGATGAAACACTGGCGTCTCATAGGTCAATGACATGGACGCATAGATCGAGAAGCTGCGGTTTGCGTCCAGGCTGTAGAGCGCCGGATAGACCCCCTCCCCCTGCTCGTATTTCCAGGGCAGCTTGATATAGAGTAATAGATCCTGGTCGAGGATGCTCGAATGCAGCTCGCGGACCTCTACGCCTGGCTGGACGATCGCTGGTGTTTGCATAATCACCTCCCCCCCTTTTTGGATATGGACGCTGCAATGGGATCTGGCGCGTGATCCTGGCAATCCCATGACCGCCTGTCAACCAGGCGGCATCATAATCATAGCATGAAATGGCTGCCTGATCCCGCCCGGTATAGCACGAGATACCAGCTGGCAGCTCGCTGGAACGAGCCAGGCTAAGCCCTGATCAGCTGGTCCAGCGGAAACGGCGGACCGTGCCCCGGGTAAACCGTGACCACGTTCATCCCCCTCAGTTTATCCAGGCTGGCCTGCGCCGCTATCGGATCGTCCATGATCGAATTTAGCCCCGGTATTTTCGTGTTCTCGAACAGGTCTCCACACAGCAACTCGCCGCGGCTGGTCAGCACGCCGATCGAGCCCTTGGAATGCCCCGGCAGGCTGATCACCCTTGCGTCCCAGCCGTAGTCGAACAGGTCCTGCCCGTCTTCGAGCAGCATGTCCGGCTTGAAATGGTTGACCTCGCCAAGCTTTATGAGCTGCCGCGCGGCGAAGCGCATGAACGCGCTGCCCGATTTTCGGTTCCAGAACATATCGCCGCGCTCGGCCATGCCGGCATCGTCCGCGTGCATGGCGATCAACCCGCCGAATTTCTTGCGCAGATGGGCGGCATTGCCGGTGTGATCGAAATCGCCGTGGGTAATAATGATTAATTTCAGGTTTCCCGGCTCGCAGCTCGCATCGATCAGCGCGCGCTCCAGTTCGGCGCGCTGCGCGGTTCCGCCGGTGTCGACCAGCACAAAGCCATCTTCAGCGCGGACAAGGTAAACGTTCACGCTGCCCGTTTTGAAAGACATCGGCAGGCAGATGCGCTTGAATTCATGAGACATGGTTAAAACCCCTCGCTCGCCCAATATCCGCGGGAATGTTCACGGGATCGCACAACTCAAATATACCGCATGAATGCAAGAATCTGACCAGAAATCGGGTTGGTTTTTCCCATAATCGATCTACCAGGGCCCTCGGGCGCCCACGAGAGACGCCCCTGCCGCGCCCGTCATTTCCGGTCAGGTCAGCCATCATGGCCGTCTCGGCCGGTGATGAAGACGATCGCGATCAGGCAAATCAATGGAGCGGGGACCGGCGTTCTTTCCTTGACGACGGTTTGGGCAGCCTTCGTGGCAGGCACGGTCTTCCAGGCCAGCAGCGCCGCCAGTAAGGTCAATAGCGCAAGAATCCCTTCAGATTATCGTACAATTAAGCATATCTGATTGATCTGGAGGTGCATCATGGCCAAACCACGCGTATTTATCACCCGCCTGATCCCCGAAGAAGGGTTAAGCCTGATTCGCGGCGCTTGCGAGGTCGAGGTCTGGCCTGGCGAGCTGCCTCCGCCGCGCGAGGTGCTGATCGAAAAAGTGCGCAGCGTGGATGGGCTGCTCTGCCTGCTGACCGACCCGGTCGACGCAGAGGTGATCGCAAATGCCGGCCCGCAGCTCAAGGTGATCAGCAATCACGCTGTCGGCTACGATAACATCGACCTGGCCGCAGCCACAGCGCGCGGCATCCCGGTCGGCAACACGCCCGGCATCCTCACTGAAACCACCGCCGACTTCACCTTCGCATTGCTGCTGGCAGCTGCCCGGCGCGTTTCGGAGGGCGAGCGCGCCGTGCGCGCCGGCCGGTGGCTCACCTGGGGGCCCACCACCCTGCTCGGCGCGGATATCCACCAGGCCACGCTTGGCATCGTCGGTTTCGG
>JAXDCA010000095.1:0-11906 GCA_034678305.1 Bellilinea sp. | reverse complement strand
ATCGTAACCGATGCGCTGCGCTCGCGGACGGAAAGCCCGGCCGAGGAAATTGGCCTGCTCGAAGCGACGCTGAACAACGATTCGCAGGTGGTTGTCGACATCTACTCGCGCTACTTGTTCGAAAAGGAAGTCTTCGAGCGGCGCGAGAAAGCCGAGCTTTCGGCCGATGAATTGTGCGAAATTATGGAAAAATGCCAGAAGGAAGCTTACGGCGACGGATTGGACGAACGCTACCTGCACAAATATATGTGGACCTGGAAACCGCATTATTATTATGAAGGGCTTTCATTCTACAACTTCCCCTACGCCTTCGGCCTGTTGTTCGGCATAGGGCTGTACGCGATCTACCAGCAGCGCGGCGCGGCCTTCATCCCGGATTATATGGATCTGCTCGCCAGCACGGGCATGGACAACGCCAGCGAATTGGCCGATCGTTTTGGCATCGACATCCGCACCCCCGATTTCTGGCGCGGCAGCCTGGGGGTCATCAACCAGCGCATCGACCGCTACATCGAGCTTAGCAAAAGCCTATAAATCCCAACCAATATCTACAAATGCAATCGCGGCTGGTGATAACCTCACCAGCCGTAATGTATTAATGCAAAGTTTACATTTCTTCCCTGAAAATCAGGCCATAACGCTTGCGCGCCGCCAGCCAGGCCTTGCGCAAGGCTTCATATACCGCGGTAGGGTCTTTGATATTGCGCAGCACAATCTCCGGCGTGGAGGGGTCCGCGCCCTTGATTTGAATATCTCCCAGACCCATCATCCGCTCGCCCAATCCTCTGCTGACATCGATATCCTGGATGCGAATTAGTTCGAAATTTTCGTAATCCTTGCCGAGCAGGCCTTTGGAGATCTTAACGCGTTCGGATGTAATCATGTAGGATTCCACCAGCGAGAGAAACGGGCGCCCCTCCCAAATAATCTGCTCCTCGCCCTCGAGGGTTACATTGCCCTTTTCAGCTCTGGCGGCTTCGTCCAGAATTTCATTCACCATGGCCAATCCTTCGTCGGCCACTGCGTCCACCAGGCGAGCCTGCTGTTCGGCGGAGATGGCAGAGAGGTCCACGCCGCTGTCTGCCACCGCCTTCCAGACAGCGCTTTTTAGTTTAGCCCGGTATTGTTCGACTGTTGACATGCGCACCTCCTGTGGTTTTCAGGCGCCCCTCCGCGCCGAGTGAGATCGATTGCCAATGATTGAAATTATAGCTTGCTCTGAGGGTTACCGCTATCGCAAGCCATGCATTGTTTTGTCAAGAAAAATGCTGATGCCCTGTTTTACAACAGGTGTAAGCTATGTCTCCGAATGCCTGTAGATTATGTTTCCTATCAATACACATGTGGGAGAAGGGAACAACTGAACCTTCAGACGGCGGATCATAAAAACACGAAAACACCAGAGCAGCAAAAAATCAAAACACTAGAACACCATTCTCAGTGTCATGATCTGGAACGGTCTGAGATCGATGCGCACCTTGCTGCCATCCACCGCCAGCCCGCGCTCATTCTCTTCCAGCAGATTCGTCTCCCAGGCGCGCTTTAGCGGATAGGCTGTCTCGATTACCGCCTGACCGCGTTTGCGCTGGCTCTCGTACAGGCGCACGATCAAGCCCTGCCCATCCTCTGCCCGCTTGACCGTTTCGATGACCACGTTTGGCGCATCAACGCGCACCAGCGGCGGCAATCCCGCCGTCGCAGGCTGGCGTCCGCCTCCTGCGCTAGTACGCACCCAGGCGATAACCGTATCGTTCAGCGCGTAGGCTTCCCGGGCAGTCCGCTCATCCAGTGGACCAGCATGCGGCAGCAGGCTGTAGGTGAAACGCTGCTCGCCCGCATCCGCAAATGGGTCCGGCTGGGCTGGGCTGCGCAACAAGGTGATGCGCAGCACGTTGCCGTGGACATCATGCCCGTACTTGCAGTCATTGAGCAGGCTAACCCCGTAGCCGCCCTCGCTCAGGTCGATCCATTTGTGAGCGCAAGTCTCGAAGCGCGCCCAATCCCAACTGGTGTTGCGGTGGGTTGGCCGCTGCACGCTGCCCCATTGGATCTCGTAAGTGGCTTGGGGCGACAGCACATCCACGGGAAAAGCCGCCTTGAGCAAAATATGCCGCTCGCGCCACTGAACCACGGTGTCGAAATCCAGCCGCGGGCTGTTGTGGCATAAAGAGACACGTTGAAGAATATCGCTGTTAAGGATACGCCGCTTGATCTCTATCGTCTGCCGCAGCGGCCCGTTTTCGACCCGGCGGATCGATTCGGCCGGCTCAGCCAGCCACATCTTGTCGTCGTAATAAGCTTCGATCTCCCAGGCGTCGAAAGTCCGCGGGCGGTCCTCGAACGCCTGGATTTGATTGGCGACCGCTCCAGGCGCAAGCACCTCGCGTCCATCGGACTTATCCCAGATGCTGACAATGTCGCCGGAAGCATTGAATTCCACCCGCAGGCTCTCATTCTCGAGCAGCAGGTCGTCCGCCGCTTCGGCATGGATCTCAACCGTTGGTCTCTGTCCGACGGGTTCGTTCACCTGCAGCGCCGTGACGCTGTACGGCGCCAACTCGCCCGTGTCTACCAGCAGGCCGCCTTCCACCGACTGGACGAGAAGCGGTTGCCCACCTTTGAACAATCCAGCAGCACGCAGGCCGGGAATCAATGCCAGATCGCTGCGAGTGAAAGAGGTCGGATTGACCAGCAGCAGGTCTGCGCCAAGGTTCTCTGCGATCACTTCCAGTGCCCGGTCGCGCACGGCGGTGATCTCTTCCTGCAGCTGGGCGTATTGTTTCAACGATTCCGCATAAACCGGCGCGATGGACGAGCCGGGCAGAATATCGTGGAACTGATTCAAGCAGACTGCGTGCCAGGCCTGGTCAAAAGCCTCTGTCGGATAATGATAGCGGTCATCGATAAGCGCAGCGGCGGCAGCCAGGAATTCAGCGTCGTGCAGCAGGAATTCGCTCTTGCGGTTCGCGCGTTTATTGCGCGCCTGGCTGGTGTATGTGCCGCGGTGATACTCCAGGTAAAGCTCGCCGTCCCAGACTGGCATTTGGCGCGACTGGCAGAGCGGCTCGACGGCCTCGAAGAATGCGCGCACGCTGGATTGCTGCACCCGCGGCAAGCCGGGAAAATCGCCCATGTAACGGATGTTTTCCAACATTTCACGCGTAGGCCCGCCGCCCCCGTCGCCAAAGCCGTAGGCCATCAACAGGTCGCGCTGCATATCTTTCTGCTGGAAATTGAGCCAGGTGCCCATGGTTTCTTTGGCGTTCGCCATGGAGTTGTAAGTGCTGGCGTAGGGTGTGCCAGCTTCTTTTACCGTGCTGAAGTGGGTTAAAATCCGCGTGCCGTCCAGGCCTTGCCACAGGAAAGTGTCGTACGGGAAGCGGTTATACTCGCTCCAGCCAATTTTGATGGTCATGAAATATTCGAGACCCGCCTGGCGGATGAGCTGCGGCAGCGCCCAGGCATAGCCAAACACATCCGGCAGCCACAAGACCGGGCTTTCAGCGCTGGCGCCGAAATGCTCCTTGAAAAAAGTCCGCCCGAGCAGGAACTGGCGCGCCAGGGATTCCGCGCCGCTCAAGTTGCAATCCGCCTCGACCCACATGCCGCCAAGCGGCTCCCAGCGCCCCTCTGCCACCCGCCGTCTGATATCCTTGAACAACTCGGGATAATCCTGGCGGACGAACTCATACAATTGCGGCTGGCTTTGGCAGAAGTGGTATTCGGGGAACTGTTCCATCAAGCGCAGCACATTGTGGAATGTACGCGCAGCTTTCTGGCGGGTTTCCCCAAGCGGCCACAGCCAGGCGACATCCAGATGGGCGTGCCCGCTGGCATGGATACGCACATCCAACGGGCTGCCGGCTTGAGCGATGCCATCCTTGAGAACCGCCAAAGCTTGCCCAATCGAGGCGTAAAATGCGTCCTCCAGCGGCTCGCGCAAATCCAACCGACCAAAAGCAGCGTCCAGCGCGTTCAGCAGGCTGTGGCGGATCGGATTGCCGTCATCCAATAACCCCGCTGTCTCGACCGCTGTTCCGGCCAGACCGAGGAACTCGCGCGCAGGCAAGTCGATCTCCACCAGCGCGCAGGGACGCATGTATAACCGCGCGTCAGGATCATAATGTTCCACCCCGCCGACGTAGCCTGTCCAACCCTGCAGGCAAAGGGTATGCGGCTTGCCGTCCAACCATTGCTGGTCAAGCAGAATTTCCTGGTGATGGCGGTCGCAGGCTGCATAGGGCAAACCGTCGATCCAGGCCAGCGCCTCCGGGTGGCTGAAATCAGCGGCGTCGCCGAGCGGCAGGTACAGCGCTACCGGACCAGACTGCCCCCACCCGATTGGCAAGCAAAAGGTCGCGCGCAGCACGAAATGGGTATCGCATTTGGCCCAGTAATCGCCCGCTTCAACCTCCTCCCAACCAGACAGGTCCTCGAGCGTGGAAAGCGTAGGATCAAAGACAGATCCATCCACGGGCAGGTAACGGAAGGGATTCAAGGGGAATTTGCGGCGAAAAACCAGCGGCGCGAGCAGTTCCAGGCGGTGCCTAATCTTTTGATATGTCCAGCGGGCAGCGTGATACATAAATAAGCCTTGTTTGTATGAGATAGATGATATGGCGGACAGGTTGGTTCAACCATTCAGTATACATGCAATCCATAGGAAAGAAAGCATCCTGTTGTAAGTTCAACCTATAGAACAAATATAGAATCTCTTGACTTGCCCTATTAATCATGCGATATTATTATAGTAATTATCCTATCCATTGGTGTTTCCTTTTCCCCCAACCCGTTTCAATCAAATAGAAGTAAGCCGGGAATCGATCCACCCATCTTGTTCTAATGGAGGTCAGCATGCGAGACCGAGCTAGCGTCACTGTGACAGCTATATTTATGCTATTAATGGCCGCCCTGATCGTGTTCCTGGGCATCAAAGCAAAAAGCGTTTGGGTGGGCGTGTTGGCTTTCGTTGGTATGTTAGCCATCCTTTATTCGCTGGGCACGGCGCGCTCGCACCAATACGGAGGTTTTTGGATTGGGATGATTGTCGGGCTGGGCGCCATGGCAGCCGCAGTCTGGCTGAGTCATCTGGCTGGCCGGTTTTGGTGGACGCCTTTGTTCATATTCATCAGCTTGATGTTTCTATCGAATGGATTCTCGCTGAAATCTGAGTACGAACAGCCTGCCGGAACCGTGTCGATCATCTTCGGCATCCTGTTCTTCGCCTTTGCCATTGTTGGACCGTGGTTCTTATATGGTCCTCTTTCAGGAGCTGCACCCGTCGCAACCCACCCCATAGTAGCGCCCACTACAGCGGCGCTCGCGCCAACTGCGGTGCCAAAGCCTGTCGCTCCGCCTGTCTTACGCGGCAGCTTCTTCCCGGGTCTGTGGGCATTCCTGATTGGCGCAATTAAATCCGGTTGGGGAATCTTCTACCTGCTGCTGGTGATCTTGCTCGGGCGCATCTGGCTGGGCAAATGGGGTTGGCTGATTGCGCCCATCGCGCTTCTACTGGCAGCGGGCTGGCTGGCCTGGAGCAAGCCTGGCGGCGCCGAGCCATTGACCGCCTTTTTCACCACGCGTCCGCTGGACCATATCACCTCCCTGCTTGGCTGGTCAGAACGCCGCCTTGGCTCAGCCGCCTGGGGGTCGCTCTTTACCGGCGCAGGGATAGTCGCGGCGCTGTTCCCTGCATACCTGACCATGTATTCAGCAAACCGGGCCATGGTCAGAGCGCAGCAAGTGCGCCAGTTATTTGGCACAACCTTTGCCGCCAACCTGCTGCAACGCAGCAATGCTTATACTCCTTACACAAGCCTGGTATCTGTCGTGGCTGTGGCTGCCACTATCTACGGATTTGTCGTGATGTGGAAAGCTTTGGCGGCTTTTTCAGCCGCCTCAGGAGCGCCGGCGTTCCCGCTGCTCGGCATCGCCGATATCAGCCAGCCGCGCTGGAAACCGGTCATGCAATGGCCATACTTTCTTAACGCCGGCATCTATGCGGTCATCAGCTTGATCCTGACCGCCTTGCAGCGCCGCTTTGGGCTGGCGCTCGTCGCTGTAAACTGGTTCCTGAACATCCTGGGCGCCGCGCTGCTTGGATTGTTCGTGCCTGCTGGAGTGATCAGTTTCTTAACCGGACAATCCCTTGCCTTGGGTGTGGTCACGCCTCTCTCGCTGCTGAAGAAAACCGCGTTACCCGCACCGCCGCCGCAACCGAAACCAGTGTTCGACCAGGGACAGTTTATGGAAGAATTACAGCGGCGAATAGCTGAGCGTGAGCGGGAACGACAATTAGCTGAGCAGGAAGCTGAGGAGGGCTATACTCCCACGCCCATACCTCCACCCACCCCAACCCCGCGTGAAGAACCCCCGATTGTTGTGGGTGGAAAATATTTAGCGGAAGAGGAAGAAGAGGAAGAAGAATTAGAAGGCGAGGTGGTTTACGAACATTCCGAAAATATCCTTGATTTGATCGTTGACAGCCAGGAGCGCATGATCTTCATGGATCTATACGGCGATGTCTTTCAATGCGAGACGTATGGCGGCACGACCAAACTGATCGACGTCAATATGCAAGATCCCCTTGGTCTGGCAGCTGTATCAGGCGAACGGATAGCCGCGGTTGACCAGGCTGGGGAGGTGTTTTTCTCCAGCGGCGCGCCGGAATCTATCACCACCTCGGAGGAGATCTGTGCCTTCACCGTCAATTCGTTCGGCAGCATTCTGGCTTATACCGCCAAGGATTCCACTTGCGTGCGCGGACTGATCCTGGCGGCGGGAAAAGACCAGCTCTTCATCGATTGCGGTGAGCTCCTGACCGATATTGATTTCTCGTCAGATAACCGCTACGTTGCCATCGGCAGCGGAGGAGGGAAGATCTTTATTTTCGACATGGCGAAACGCCAAATCAACCAGACACTCACTTCAACAGGCCTTGCCGGGGTAAGTCACCTGCGGTCGACTCCGCAAGGCGGCTGGGTGGCAGCCTATGAAAATTCAAAACTGGCTGCCTGGGACAGCGAGGGCAGACTGCTCGAAAAAACCAGCACCGGCAGCCCCGCTACCTGCCTGGCAGTCGACCCGAAAAACGGCAACATCGCTTATGGAAACAGTTCCGGCGAAATCACCATCATGGATGCCGATTTCAACACCCTTTTAAACGCCAGCCTGCACGAATCGGACATCGTCTCCGCGGTTTTCGAGACATCCGGAAACAGCCTGGTCACAGCGGGCAGCGACGGCATCATTCGCAGGATCGAGTTTTAGGAGGGCAGAAAAAAACCGCCAATGACAGCAAGATGCATTGTTCGCGCTGCCGGACTTTCTCATCAAGGATTGGTGCGCGATCAAAATGAGGACCGCTTCGTTATCGACCAGAGCATAGGCTGTTATCTGGTCGCTGATGGCATGGGCGGGCACCAGGCTGGCGAGGTCGCCAGCAGTATCGCATCGGAGGTAGTGGCAAATAAACTTGCTCGGGTAAGCGGCAAGAGCCAGGTCGATCCTGCCAAATCTCTGCGCGAGGCGATTGCTTCCGCTCATCAGGCCGTGCGTAAACAGGCTGGCAAATCTCTTTCGCAGCGCGGCATGGGCAGCACTGTGGTGGTTGCCTGGCTGCAACCCTCCTCCTGCCAGCTCTGGCTTGGTCACGTTGGCGACAGCCGGGCGTACCTGCTGCGCGGTTCGGAACTCTTCCAATTGACTGAGGATCATACCATCTACAACCAGGCTAAACGAGCCGGACTACTCGGTCCTGATCCGTTAACACACCCGCCGCGCACCATGCTCAGCCAGGCAGTCGGCGCAAGTGATGTAATCGCCCCTGATATCGCGCGCATCGAGCTCAAGGCGGATGACCGGCTGCTGCTCTGTTCGGACGGATTGACCGATATGCTCGGCGACGAGCAAATAGCAGGATTGTTGAATGCGCCAGAGGAGTTGGAAGCAGTCTGCCAGCGATTAATTCAGGCTGCGCTCGAGCGCGGGGGCAAGGACAATGTCACTGCGGTTGTATTGCTTGTTGTGAAAGAAGCTGAGTAAATCTACAATCAGGAGGCGTATGATTATGGAAGTCATCTTAAAAGTAATAGACGGCCCGGAGGTGGGAATAGAATTGCATTTCGCGGAATCCGACAATGTCCTGGTCGGACGGGAAGATCCAACCAGCAAAGCCACCTTACAAATTAGCCCCCTTGACGGATTTGTTTCACGTAATCACTTTATGATCGAGGTGCGCCCGCCAAATGTGATGATCCGTGACTACGGCAGCAGGAACGGCACCTATGTGCGCAGAAAGGAACAAACCGACTGGGGCAAGCGTATTAAAGAGGCTTTGATCAACAACGGGGATCAGATCAAAATCGGGCATACGATCTTCGACGTAATTGTGATCAAACCTGAGGCTGTTGGCACACCCACAAAATTCGAAACCCCTGCCCCTCCGGTCGATATCCGAGAAGTTGAAGTCAAAGCGGGAAAAGAAAAAGAGAAACCCCCTGAACCAGCGCCGCCTGAGCCGCCGCATGACCAGCCGAAGAAAACCCCGCAGCCGAAAAAGGAAGAAATCAGCCCCGAATATTTATGCATCCGCTGCCAAACGCCATTAGAGGAGCTTCCAAAGCTGGAGGGCAGCTTCCATCAGGACGACTTCATGTGCCCAAACTGCCGCAGAGAGGTGGCTGCCGAACGCGAGCGTGAGGCTGCGGCGCGCGCCGCCGTCCAGTATAAATGCCATCACTGCAACGCGGATGTGTCCAAAGCCGCAAACAGCGATAAGCGGGCAGCAGAGTTGAACGAGGTGGCGCTGTATTTATGCAAAACCTGCGCCGAGCGCGCCACCAAGCTGCGCAAGCTGCCCATCGGAGAATACCGTGTGTTATCGGAACTTGGTCACGGCGGCATGGGAGTGGTTTATAAAGCCTGGCATGCCCCAACCGGACGTCTGGCTGCGCTCAAGCAAATGCTGCCAATTGCCAAGGCCAACCAGAATCTACTGCGCCGCTTCTACCGCGAGGTGTTGTTGAACGAGCAATTGGTGCATCCAGCGGTTGTGAGGCTGTTCGAAGCTGGCCTGGAAGGCAAAGATCCGTACTTCGTTTCCGAATTCGTCACCGACGGCAACCTAAACCAGTTTATGTCACCCGAAGACCGCCCGCTGCTTCCGCCGGTTGATGTCGTCCGCTTGATAATCGATGCGCTGGAGGGTTTAGAGCACATCCACAAAAAAGGCATCGTTCATCGCGACTTAAAACCTGAGAATATTCTGTTGCGCGCTAAGGGAAGCGGCGTGACAGATTTCAAAACGCCCGCGCGCTACCAGCCCAAACTGGCTGATTTTGGCCTGGCCCGTTCCTACGAGCGCTCTGGCGGGACCATCACCCGCGTAGGCGAGTACGCCGGCACCATCTTCTATATGCCGGGCGAGCAAATCCTCTCATTCAAGGAATCCCACCCGCCAGTGGATATTTACGCCATGGGTGTTACCCTGTACTACCTGCTGACTGGTCGCTTCTCGCTCGACTTTCCCAGCCCCTCGCAGCTGAAACGCGGCGCTACAGTAAAAAAAGATCCAATCATGATGATCCTGGAAGACGATCCGCAACCAGTACGCAGCCAGCGGCGCGATTTACCCTCCGAATTGTGCAGGATCGTGGACCGGGCTGTCGCCAAGGACGCCGACGACCGCTATCAGACCGCGCGCGAATTCCGCGCCGATCTGCTCAAGTTTGCGGGTTAACGAGGAGTCACTCTGGGAAACCTTCCTTGCGTTCACCGATTTTTGGAGGTGTTTATTGACAGCACAACCCGGTTTAACCGCTCAGGGCGGACCGTACGATGGGCAATTTTTTCCACTTCTTGAAAATGAGACCACCATTGGCCGGCAGGCAGATTGCTCCATAGTAATCAACTGGGATCTGAAAGCCTCTCGACATCACGCCCGCATTTACCAGCAGTCCGGCCTATATTGGCTGGAAGATACCGGCAGTTCCAATGGCACGTTTATCACCCCGCAGGGCGGCGACGAGCGCCAACTGAAGCCCAACGAGTCTGTCTTGCTGCTCGACGGCGCTCTGATCCGCTTGGGGAAGCAAATCAAGTTTCTCGTCACCGGTTCTAGCGCCAGCCAGGACGAAGCCATGCAGCAACTTGCTGCCAGGCTCCAGCAGATGCTGTCCAGTATGTATGCCGGTATAGCCCATGTCCAGCCCGAAGACCGCGAAGCACAACTCGAGTGGCTGCGCGGATTCGAAGCCCGCTTACGCAGCGCCGAGAGCCAGGAGGAAATGTTGCTGATTGCATCCGAAGTCACCAATACTCTGTTCGGCACAGTGCACATGGAACCACAGGCGGACAAGAACTTGCCGCCCCTCTCGGAGGATGTGCCCGACCCGAATGCGGCTCAGTTAATCGAGTCAATCATTGGGGTCTTCCACAGTAATATTTGGAAACGCTTCCCAAAGGACAACGACAAGAATGATCGATCTAATTGACCCGCGTGCCACTGCCCTGCAGTTTTATCTGCTGCGCGAAGTTCAGCATTCCGGTATGCGCCTGCCGTATCTGATCTTCGAAGAAAAAGCTGGTCCAGACTTGCACATCGAGTCCGCCGCGGACGATTGCCGCCGCTCGACCTGGCAAACCGCCGCCGGCGATACCGCCCAATTGGATTGGACTGTGGCGCACGATACGCATATCCTGCGCATCAGCCTGACGCGGACAGGCGCACAACCCGTCTCTGCCTGGAACGAGTTGAATGTGACTCTCGAAGAATTACTGAACAACCATCAAGCTGCGCCAGATCAACCGCTGCCCTGGGCTGCCACGCACGTTTTCTCTGCTCAGGTCGGGCGCGGCGCGCAAGCGGAACAACTCCAGGGGCTGATCAATCAGCTCTCTGTTGGAAAGATGGGGCTTTCTACGGGCAGCACCTGCGATCCAACCCCCTATGGCTGGTGCTGGACTTTAGGCATGCAGGAGCTCAACATCGCTCGGGAACAGCCAATCTGGAAGCGCTATCTCGCCTGGATTGTCCCACAGGAGCGCGCCGAACGGGTTGATCAAGTATTTCTAGAACCGCTCAACCAGGGTATTGCGCGCATCGAGCTCTATTTACACAAAAGCCTGCACCACATCCGCCAGCACGCGGCCATCCGCTCTACGCTCGAAAAAGCCCGCATCGACCTGCAAGACAGCATGCTGGTGGCACTGCGCACAGTAAATTTCCAGGACATTCAACGCGAAGAACCCGAATTGGAGAAAACCTCGCGCAAATTGATGATCTTCCTGGCGGAAAAGACCCAGAGCGAGGTGCTGCTAAACAGCCTGCGCAGCAACCGCCAGTCATTTATCGAGCACCTCGAGCGCGTCAAGCTGGACACGCCCGCTTATGCCAGCCAGGCTGCGTTGATCCAGCGCGGTATCGAGCAGCTGGAGAGCGACCTGGCTAACGCTCAGGCGGTGGCCGATAGCAGTTACACCTTTCAGGACATCCAGCGCTCGATCGAGAGCAACCGCATCGAGCGGGCCGGCGTGCTGCTCGGCGGCGCGGCAGCCATCCTGGCCGGGCTGGCGATCTTCAATAACTTCCTCGATATCTGGAACCTGTCGGTCGAGAAGAGCGGCCTGACATTGCCAACGCCCTGGCTGCGCGCGCTGCTCGGCGCGCTGGCGGCGGTTTTTTGGCCGCTTGGGGCTTACCAGCTGGTCAAGCGTCAGTGGTGGCGCGGGGGAGTATCGCTGTTGATCGGCGTCCTGTCGATTATTCTGGCAGTCATCTTTACAATCATTGTTAATCAATAAATGATCTGATGAGCAAGACAATTCAATTTTGCATCAGCTGCGCCCGGGAGTTCCACCCTGCATCTCCTGATGTAGTCCTCTGCCCGGATTGCGGAGGGCCGCCC
>JAXDCA010000094.1:0-39102 GCA_034678305.1 Bellilinea sp. | reverse complement strand
CGCAGCAGGGTATTCTGATCGGCGTACTCCAGATCGCCGCCGACTGGCAGACCGCGCGCCAGGCGGGTGACGCGCACACCCAGCGGCGCCAGTTGCTGTTGCAAATAGAGCGCGGTAGCATCGCCCTCCATGCTTGGATTGGTCGCTAAAATGACCTCGCGCACTTTCCCGGTCTTCACCCGCTCAATCAACGGGCGGATTTTCAAGTCCTCAGGACCGATACCCTCGATAGGTGAAAGGACGCCGTGCAATACATGATATTGCCCCTGAAAACCCGCGGTGCGTTCCAGAGCCAGCACGTCGAGTGGTTCTTCCACCACACACAGGGTGGCCTCGTCACGCTGCGGGCTGGAGCAAATCTCGCACTTCTCCTGGCCGGCGCGGGTGATGTTAAAGCACTGTTGGCACAGCCCGGTGGATGATTTAAGCGCCAGCAACGCCTCCGCCAGCATCTGCGAGATTTCATCAGGCGCGCGCAGCAGAAAAAAAGTCAGGCGCGAGGCTGTTTTCGGACCAATGCCTGGCAGACGCTCGAGCGCCAAAGCTAAGTTTTGAACAGGTTCAGGCAAAATGGCCATTGTTGATATCCCCGAACGATTTGTTAGAACCCAAGCCCGGACATCCCGCCAGCCAGCGGGCCAAGCTTTTCCTCAGCCATTTTCCGCGACTGCTCCAGCGCCAGGTTGACTCCACTTAAAATCATATCCTGGAGCATCTCCGCATCGGCGTCTTTGAGCATATCAGGATCGATCTGAATGGCAGTACAGACCTGCGCGCCCGTCATGGTCACTTTTACCGCCCCGCCGCCGACTGTGGCAGTGGTGGTCTCCACCTCCAACTCCGCCTGAGCGGCAGCCATCTGTTCCTGCATCCGCTTGATTTGCGCCATCATCCCGCCGCCCATCCCGCCTGCGCCTGCTCCGCGTTGAAATCCTTTACCTTTTGCCATTGCTGCTCCTTATCCTTACCAATGATTAGGCCGCTTTCTGGCCCGTTCGTTATTCCTTTTGTACAATCTTTGCGCCAAGATTCAGCGCCTCGTTGACCATTCCATCTGCATCGACATCCTCATCGCGCTGAATAGGCCCGCCTTTGGCATCCAAAACAACACACACCACCGGCACTTCCTGCCCAAGCACCTGTTTAATGGCTTGCACGGTGATTTTCAAGCTGTTCTCCGCCTCCATCTTTGTTTTTAGCAATTCGGCAGAGAAACCAAGTTGGAGCACGCCAGCCTTCATACTCAGGCGGCAGGAGTTGAGCAAAGCCTCCGTCGGCGGGTGTTTGCCTTTGACTATCTTGCGAATCATTTCCCAGTTCTGCATGATACCATTCAGGCTCACGCCGGGCGTTTCGACTGGCGTCGGCGCTGGCGGCTGCTCTGCTTCTGCCCTCGCCGGTTCCGGTTTTGGTTTCCTGGTTCCTGACTTCGGTTTAGATGATTCCGGCTGGTCAGGCGATTCTGGTTGGCGAGATGCCGGGGCCTTTTCTTCCTTTTCAAGCGCTTTGCCCGCCGCAATTGGCGCCGGTTCTTCTTTTCGTGGCTGCGATGCAGGCTCTTTTGCTGCTATTTCTTCGCGGGCGGGTTTAGGCTGAGGAGGGGCTGGCGTTGCTGCTGTTTCATCATATTCAAGCGCTTGCGCCAAAGCCAGCTCAAGCGGCAGCCCGGGCTGCCAGCCGGTACGCAACTCATTAGCGGCGCCATTGAACAGGCGCAGGGTTTCCATTAACTGCGGCAGCTCGAAACCAAGCGCATGCTGCGCCATTTGATCGCGCTGCTCGGGCGTTGCCTCGATCTGATCGGCGTTGCTCATGCGCACCAGCAACAAGCCGCGCAAGTAGTCCACCACCTGGCGGGCAAACTGGCGCGGATCAGAGCCGCTGTCGAGCGCCTGGTGAATGCAGTCCAATCCAGCGGCGGCATCGCGCTTCAGCACCGCATCGATCAAACGGACGACTACCTGGCTGGTGGCTGTGCCGAGCACGGTTTGCGCCAGCTCCAGGTTGATGGGACCGCCGGTTGAAGCCAACTGGTCGAGCAGCGAGATGGCATCGCGAAGACTGCCAGTCGCCTGGCGGGCGATCAAAGTTAGAGCATTGTCATCGATCTGCAGACCCTCCTGCTCGCCGAGCTTTTTCAACAGGCTGGTGATCGTCTGCACCGGTATGCGCCTGAATTCGTGCCGCTGGCAGCGTGAGAGCACCGTAGCAGGAATCTTATGCACCTCCGTCGTTGCCAGGATGAAGATGGCGTGCGGCGGCGGTTCTTCGAGCGTCTTCAACAGCGCATTGAAGGCTGCTGTTGAGAGCATGTGAACTTCGTCGATGATATAGACTTTGTATTTCCCCTGGCTCGGAGCGAAATTGATCTTGTCCCGCAGATCACGTACGTCGTCCACGCTGGTGTTCGAGGCAGCGTCGATCTCGATCAGATCAAGAAAGCGGCCATCGTTGAGCGCCTGACAGTGCTGGCACTTGTCGCAAGGACGTTCTGCAGGCTTTTCCGCCAGGCAGTTGACCGCCTTAGCCAACAGGCGCGCCGTGGTGGTTTTGCCTGTGCCGCGAGGACCCGCGAACAAGTAAGCATGACTGACCCGCTCGGCGTGAATCGCATTTTGCAACGTCTGGATGACGTGTTCCTGACCAACAACCTGTTCCCACAAGCGCGGTCGCCATTTTCGATAGAAAGCCTGTGACATGGATGGTACCTGTCTTTATGGTGAATTTCGTGGAGCTGTTTGCCCGCCTTCGATTACCGCCAGTTCCGCCGATGGATCGATCAGCAGGCGTTGAAATCGCATAGAAGGCGTCTGTAAATTGTACAAGAAAATCTGGCGGTTGAGTACAGCGATTCGGGCACGAAAGCGGTCAGCGTAGTGCTGCCAGGTAGAAGAACCGACTGCATGTTGGTAAGCCAGGGCCGCCTCGCGTCGGGCGTTCTCCAACTCCTGGTCGATTGCGCGGGAGCGCTCGATCCATGGCAGCCTGACGCCGCTGTTGCGCAGAACATGAAAGGCGATGCGCCAATCCTCCGGCTCGTGCGGATTCTCATCCAGGCGCAGCGGTTTACCCTTCCCGGGCAAATTATCGAATGCACCGCTCTCCATGGCGGTTTTAATCCTTTCCTCAGCAATCCAATCCATTAATCCCATCTTGTGACTAAGTTTCGTAACAATAAATCTGATAATGGATCACGGAACGGTGAAACTGGCGCGCATGTTGCCAAGCGTGTCGGTCAGAGTGGCAGTATCGCCCGAGCGCCAAACACTTTCCTCCAATCCCCAGTACAGCTCGATCACCGAATTGACTCCTTCGTGGGTGTATAGGCGCACTGAGCCGTTCTTGTTCAACACCAGGTCAGGGAAGGTGAACTCCTTGCCGCGCCCATTGGAAATCTTCCAGCCGGTTAGCAGCAACTCGCCTTCGCCAACCCGTTTGAGTATCAGCGCTTCCGCGGCTTGGTCGCCGGCGCCGATAATCGCCTCGATTTCAATGACAGGAGTATCCAACGGCGGCAAGGTCGCGCTGGCTTGATCCGCATGTCCGCTGGGAGGCAAGGCGGGCAGCGTGTTTTCCATATCTGGCTTGCTCCCTGAAAATAGCGGCGTCGCCGGCGATTGGCTACGATCCCACAACGTCAGCACCAGCAGCGTGGTCGTGGCAGAAACGATCACGTTGAGAACCAGGTATGGGAAGATACGTTTCCAGAATTTCATTGCTACGCTTCGCTATTAGCACGGCCAATTCTGGTTGAATGATAGCATACTTTCTGAGTAAAATAAAAGCGTAGAGGAGCAGGCATGCCCTACTTGATCGATGGTCACAACTTGATTCCAAATATCCCCGGCATGAGTCTGGAAAACCTTGACGACGAGCAGCAGCTGATCGACATGCTGTTGAAATTTTGCCGCTTGCGCCGTCAAAAGGCCGAAGTGTATTTTGATCGCGCTCCTTTTGGTCAGGCAAAATCGCGTCAATTCGGGCTGGTCAGGGCACATTTTGTCAGCCGGAAATCGAGCGCTGACCATGCCATTATGCAACGACTGGCACGCATCGGTCGCGAAGCGCCCAATTGGAAAGTAGTCACTTCCGACCGGCAGGTGCAGGAAGAGGCGCGCCACTATAGAGCAGAGGTGATCGCGTCAGAAGCATTTGCCAGCATGCTTCTGGAATCGTCAACGCAGGGGGAAAGGGACGAGCAACCCGTAGTTGAAAATCCAGATGAGATTGACGAGTGGCTGCGGATCTTTAGCAAACGCAACAAGAAGTAGAGTTTTAGTCGCAAGGGCATGCAATCATCCCTAGTCTGGTTTGCTTCTACCCGCCTTACAACTCAAGTTGCAGGTCTTTTCAATTCGGTAAGGTTTGTTGACTTCAAGCAGTCTATTTGTTACATTCAGAATGCTTTGATCCACCTCAAGATTCGCCGGGGATTAAAGCATGGAATCTGGATGAATCCTCAGGAGGTAGAATTTTATGAAACATAAATGGATAATTCCATTGGCGGTCCTGGTATTATTCAGTCTTTCTTGCAGTTTCACCAAATTAGTGAAAGATCCAACCACAACACCCACCCTGCCCGTCGTCGAGGAAGCAACCAAAGCTCCCTTGACAATTCCAACCAAAATTCCACGCCCTACCGCGACCGAGGTGGTAGAACCGACTGAGCAGGTGGAACCGACCGAAGTGCAAGCAACTGCGAGCGAGGAGGCATCAGACTGCCCGGCATACTATACCGAAACCTTCGACCAGCCCACTGATTGCTGGGATTTCTCCAACGCACAAACCGTCACGGATATTCACAATCCTGACAAGGTCAGTTTTGGTCCTTCAGCCGGATACATGGACATCAATGTCACCACGAACGAAGAACTATATCTGTACTTCTTGAACGCCAATTGGGATTACCCCAGCGTGGTCGTAGAAGCCGAAGTGGTCAACCATAAGGGCACAAATAAAAACGGGATCGTATTAGCCTGCTATGTGAATGAGAATGGCTGGTATGAAGTCCGTTTGGAAACAGGCGGCTTTTTCCAGGTCTACCAGTATGATGCGAACCTGCGCCAACAAGGAAAGAACCCATATACGTTTATCCACCAGGGTGGGACCAAGGGCATCCGCATTGGTTACGACCGCATCAACACCATGACCTGGGAGTGCAACGGCAAAGACCTGACCTTCGACCTGAACGGCGAAGAGATATGGACGACGACGCTGCGCGAGGTCAACGCAGGCGGCGGGGTAGGCATCGGGGCCACGGTATACAAGGACAATTATCCCGTGCACATTGGCTTCGAGAGCCTGACCATCCGCGAGCCATAGCCAGTTGCTTGTCGGCTGGATGGTAGTGCGCTATAATCCGCAGTGCACAGCCCCAGTAGCTCAATTGGACAGAGCAAGGCACTCCTAACGCCTAGGTTGGGGGTTCGATTCCCTCCTGGGGCACAGAAGCAATCCATTACGGTTAGGTTGGTGGCACCCGGAAGGGTGTCGTATTCGATTCCCTCCTGGGGCACAACTCTACCTTCTCATCCCATAGATCTTGTACACTTCCTCGATCTGCTCCATCGTCAGCTCGATTGGATTTCCTATTGCATATGCCTGATAGGCTATCTGAGCAGCTGTTTCAATATTGTAGGCGGTCTCCCATGCCGCTTCCACATTTTGGCCGATAGCAAGTAGACCGTGGTTTTTCAAAAGCAACGCTTTCAATCCCGGTTTTGCTCGGAAGACTTCCATGGCGACCTCACCGGCATGGGGGGAGCCGGGCGATACATATCGCGCCACGGGGATGGGACCATCAGAGAAGGCCGCGAGTCCTTCCACGCACAGCACAGGCAATGGCTTATTGGAAGCAGCAAAGGTTATGGCATAGATCGAATGGGTATGCACAATTCCACCCACTTCCGGCATCTCCCGATAGATTGTTGTGTGGAGAGGCGACTCGGACGAAGGCCGATAAGCGCCGTCCACAAGTTTTCTATCCAATGAGATGATGGGATTATCTTCTGGCTGCAAAATGGTATAAGGTCTGCCGGAGGGTGTGATCGCAATTAGTTCTTCATTTACCCTGGCGCTAACATTCCCAGCGCTGAGTCTGATTAAGCCAGAATGATACAAATTCATAGCCGCATCGTAAACTCTTTTTCGTATCCCAGTAAAATCCTCCATGCTCCATCCTCCTAAGACAATTGCGCACTACCTGACCTGATCCTAAATAGTTGCCCATCAAAATAGTAGACTGAATCGCAGAATTTGGGAAGGTCGATCTATGAGTGTTTCCGGCGAGAATCGCTGCTCAACCCACATCTTTCGTCTAGGTCGGACCAGCCTGTATGAAATTCACCCTATCCGTCTTCGTTGCGGTCAACATTGCGGGTTTGCACATGCCCAATGGTGCCATACTGCTTTCTACAAACGACCGTGCTCATTGGATCCTACACGGTTCGCGATGCAGGTAGCTCCAAGGCAGGCTCCCCTTTGATGGACTCTATAAGACTCCAGGCATTCTCAACAGCCTTCTTTTGTCCAAGCAGCAGCAGAGTCACTGTTCCCTGACCATCGCCAATTCCCCCCATCGCAGCCGGGAGAGCTCTTACACCTGTTAGAATTTCGAGTGCATCACCCTCGGTGACGACCAATCCTGGCAAAGGTAGCATACCGCAGGGCTTGCCATGCGCGCGGCGCGGGGAGATTTTGGCAATTCCCATCTCAAGCATAACCTCATCAAGATGGTAAGGCACTGATTTATTCAGTGTCATGGGCACTATCAAGGTAATCCCACGCGCCAATATGTATGGGAGGTACTTTCCATACTCGCCTCCGTTGGATAGTCCTACCAGTGTGCCCGCTTTGCGGTTTGGATCCAGGATGTTGCCGCTCTTGATAATCACATCCTGAGCATCCATGCGCTTGATGTACTTCGTGATATTTTCCTTTGGCCAATCCAGCCAGACTGGCTCCCCTTCCACGAGAACGAGTTGCTTTCCCACCTTGTCATCAGGGGCCGCGAATAGTCCGCGGCGGCTAACAAAGCCACAGGTATAGGGATTTGAAGCTGGCAGGGGTTCCCGTAGAAGCTCTTCAGCGACATACCTCGCCGAACTACAAATACAGAACCCGATGATCCCGCTCTCTCTGGCTTTTTGGACGACAGGTAAGGCAGCGATCCCTTTCGCAATGAGCCGTTTCGATTCTTCGGAAGTCAGCGTTACCAGTGCTCTACTGTCTGTCATCGTTTCCTCCTAATATTATGATCAGATTATGCATTGTTAAAGACATCAAAGCCTGCTGAGGTCGATGAAATTTCCTGGTCGGGCAAGATGTATATTACAAATTAGTACAATGAAGAGGCTCTGACAGCTTGCTCGTACGGCAGAGGTTTTTCTATATCTTCATAGCGTGTTGCCGATAAAGTGCTCCTGTTTTGCCGGTGCACAAAGAATCTCACCTTCAAATGCCGACTGATCTCATCCGTACTGGCCGGTGAGCTCGATTATCTTCCCATAAGCCCTGGCGCTGAGCAACAACTCCTCGATATCGAGATACTCGTTGGGCTTATGCGCAAGGTCGAGGTTGCCCGGCCCATAGATGAGTGATGGGATGCCCATGGCGCCTGCGCTGATGTTGACGTTGGTGCAGCCTCGAAATATGATCGGGTTGACCTTGATCCCTGTCTGGAACAGTGCCTGCTCGACCAGCTTCCGGAAGGGTTCCTCAGGCGGCGTAGCCCAGGCGGTGAGGAAATCCTCGTAGTCGAGACGCTCGCCGGTGTAGCAGTCAACTGCAGTCCGGCCGATTTTCAACGTCACTTTCTCCACGCCGTCGAAGTCCTTAAGCGCCGTGTGGAAACGGTTCAGGAAAGTCTGCTGGGTCTCTCCGGGAAACAAGCGGCACTCCCAAAGCACCCAGCAGGTATCCGGTACACATCCGTTACCAGGAGAAGGCTTTGACTTGATTTCCACGAGTTCGATCACGTCCGTGCCAAAGAATGGATCTTTACGTCGAGGCATCTTGCGAATGCGCTCGCTTGCATCCATGGCGCGGTAGACCGCATTGTCGCCCAGATGGGGCTGGGAGCTGTGCGCCACTAGTCCCTGCACACTCATTTCTATCGTAGTCCGGCCAACGCCCGCCACAGCGAGTTGGTTCACCCCCGTTGGCTCGCAGGTGATGACGGCATCAACATTGCGCCCCTCCAGGACCTTGCCCAAGCCCCGCCCGATTACGAGTTCTTCCGCGACCGTCGCGGTGACCAGGATCGTCCCGGCGATATTAGCCCGGTCAACAAAAGCGGCCGCGCAGAGGCAGGCAGCAAGCCCGCCTTTCATGTCGGTTGTGCCTCTCCCCCATATCTTGCCACCGGATATCTCGCCTCCGTACGGCTCATGCTCCCATAGTTCGGGCATACGGATCGGCACAACATCCATATGTCCGTCGAAGACGATCGTCGGGCCAGGCCTGGCGCCGCAGATGGTGCCAATGACATTGCCCCAACGATCGACTTCAACCTTGTCGTATCCCAGTTCCTTCATTTGCCGGGTAACGGCAGCGGCTGTCTTCGCCTCATCCCCTGAAAAGCCGGGGCATCGAACGAGTTCCTGCGTGAAGCGGATCAGTTCCGCCTGCCGCTCTTGCGTCAATTCCAAGCTGACATCTCCTTTCAAGCTGGAGATTACCAACCAGACGACGGTGTTCTCATTAAAACGTTATCTAGCTCTTACAGGTTAGATATCCGCTGGATCGTAAGGCGCGCCCCAGGTTTTCGGCGCGCGTGTGCGTCCGACTAAACCTGCCAGCGCAGCCACGGTGATGAGATATGGCAACATCTGCAAGAACTGGTAAGGGACTTGTGAACCGGTAGTCTGCAACCTCAGTTGGGCTGCATCAGCTGCGCCGAACACCAGACATGCCAGTGCTGTTCTCAATGGATCCCAACCGCCCACAACAACCGCAGCGAGAACGACAAACCCACGCCCGGCGGTCATGCCTCCGGAGGCAAAGTACCCCACCTCCCCGAGGGTCAATGCACACCCTCCAAGCGCGGCAAAGATCCCGCTCAGAATGACCGCCTGATATTTCAATCTAATCACGCGGAGACCGGCCGTCGCTGCTGCTTGCGGATTATCGCCAACAGCACGCACATTCAAGCCCCAGGTCGTGCGGTAGAGGACCCAGGCCGCAACGAAGGGCAGGATCAAGGCGACCCATGTATTCACTGGCTGCCGGAATAGCACAGGACCGATAATCGGGATGTCACCAAAGCTCGCGGGAAACAGCACCGGGAAGGTCGCAACCCGCACGGACCGGGTCTCGGAGAGCATGGCGAAAAGAAGATTGGTTCCGCCAAGAGCTGCGAGGTTGAACATCAAGCCAGTGACCACATTATTGGTCCTTCGTGATACCGTCAGGTAGGCGAACGCCGCCCCAAGCAGAAATCCAAGGACCAATGTGCCAATAACCGCCCAAAGGACGCTACCTGTAAAATAGCTAATTGCGATACCGGCGAGGGCTCCAAAGAGCATAGTGCCCTCGATTCCAACATTGATCACGCCTGACCGCTCGGCGAATACTTCGCCCACAGAAACCAGCATCAGCGGTCCTCCCCATCGCAAGCTTGCCTGTAGCCAACTGATGATCTGGTCAGCCGACATGTTGTTTTACCTCCTCATCTTCTTTATCCGCTTTCTCCAACCGTTTCAGACGCTTGCGTTCGCTGTACCCTACACCGATCACGAAGATCACACACAATGCTTCGATAACGATGGTCATCGGTGCTCCAACGCCCGTCTGAATCGACATCGTTGCGCCGCCCGCTTTCAAAGCTGAGAAGAACAATGCGCTGGCTATAACGCCCAGGGGATTTCCGCCCGCAAGGAGCGCCACGGCCACGGCTTCGTATCCTACGCCGGCCACAAAATCCATAAAGACCCGCATCTTCAATCCCAAGATTTCGAATGCTCCTGCCACGCCTCCCATCAGCGCCCCAATCAAGAGTGCGAAAACAATCTGCTTTTTCACGTTCACGCCTGCATAACGTGCCGCCTCTGGGTTCGCGCCAAGCATACGGGTTCGAAAACCAAAAGGTGTGAATTGGATAACGAGAAAGAATAAAATACAAGCTAATATCCCGATAATGAATCCGGGGTGCAGGCTGGTGCCACTCATCAGGATTGGAAGTTTCACTGTTGGAACAATTATTTTCGACATGGGAAAAAAGGAACCAGGCTCAGCCATGGGCTGAGGCTCATGCACCAACCAACTGACAAAAAAGATGGCCACATAATTCATCATGATCGTTGTGACCACCTCATTCACGCCCCGGTATGCTCGCAAGTATGCGGGTCCTATCCCCCAGATCACAGAGATTACCATTGCAGCCAGGAGTGCAAGGAGAATATGGACAATAGGCGGCACAGGCAGAGGGATCAAGCCAACCGCTGCGGCGCCAATCGCTCCTGCATACATGTACCCTTCTGCTCCAATATTCCACACTCCGGCTTTGATGCCTATCGCAACACCCACACCGGCGATAAGTAGCGGTGAGGCGCGGACAAACACATTTGCAATCGACTGCGGGCTGCCTACAGCCCCTTTCAACAACGCTGCATACGCATCCAGCGGATTCACTCCCGAGAGCGCAATCAACCCCGCCCCAGCCAGTAAACCCAAAAGAATGCCGATCAGCGGCCGTGCTCCAGATAGGACTAGCTGTCCGAGACCTGGTAAGAGAATGAATTCCTTCAGTTTCTTCGTATTCTTCATGCCACTACCTCCAACGCATGCCCAAGCATCATTTGACCAATGGTTGAAACTTCCGCTCCATCCCCATCAACATCTCCCATCATCTCCCCACGGAACAGAACAATGATGCGATCGCTGAGTGACATGACCTCTTGTAACTCCGTCGAAATAAATAAGACAGCCGCGCCGCGGTTTCGTTCACTAAGCAGAGTATCATGCACGCTTTCCACTGCGCCCAGGTCAAGTCCACGAGTCGCCTGAGAGGCGATGACGAGGACAGGTTTTGCGTTTAGTTCCCGCGCAACGACTACCTTTTGCTGGTTTCCACCTGATAAATTTCTCGCCTGGACTTCTCCAGAAGGCGTGCGGATGTTAAAGTCGCGGATCAGCTTTTTGGCATGCTCCCGAATGGCATTAAATTGGAACACGCCGCCCTTCGAGAAAGGCGGCCGTGCATAATCCTTAATAATTAGATTCTCCGATACACGAAGATCCAAGAAGAGGCCCGTCTTCTGCCTGTCTTCAGGGATATATCCGACAAAGGATGGATCATCCATCACGCGATCGACGATGCGATTCTGAATGCGGATCGATCCACCGGTCAGTTTGCGCAGCCCTACGATGCATTCAGCCAACTCACGTTGTCCATTGCCATCGACTCCTGCTACCCCAACGATCTCGCCGGCGTGGACAGTCAGAGAAAAATTCTTCAACGCGGGGAGATTACGGTCGTCATTGGCATTGACATTTTCCATGACCAGGACAGGATCCTTCTCCGGTATAGCGGGTCTGGGTTTCCGCCCCATCACGATCGGGCGACCAACCATCATACGGGCCAGTTCACGCTGCGTTGCCTCCTTGGTCGGTACCGTGCCCACCACATGCCCGTCCCGAATGACCGTAATTCGATCTGTAATTTCAAGCACTTCACCCAATTTGTGACTGATAAAAATGACCGAACGTCCCTCCTGGGTCAATTTACGAATGGCTCTAAAGAGCTGCTCTCCTTCAGAAGGCGTGAGTACGGAACTTGGTTCATCGAGCACCAGTAATTTAGCGTCCCGATATAAAGCCTTCAAGATTTCCAGCCATTGCTGCTGCCCCACCGGCAACCTCCACACCTCTGTAGAGGGATCCACATGAAGGCCATACTCTTCACATAGGTTTAACAAACGTGTGCGAGCAGGCGCAAGATCCAAGAGTGGAGGACGTTGCGAAGGCATGCCTAAGATCACATTCTCTAAGGCAGTAAGAGCCTCTACCAGCTTGAAATGCTGGTGGACCATGCCTATTCCGAGATGAATGGCTTTAGCAGGAGACTCGATCTTTACTGGTTCGCCGTTGATAAAGATCTGACCGCTATCCGGTTGATGAAGCCCATAAAGGATGTTCATCAAGGTTGTCTTACCGGCGCCATTCTCTCCGAGCAACCCGAGAACCTCACCTTTCCGGCAATCGAGACTGATCCGATCGTTGGCCAGGACTCCAGGGAAACGTTTTGTGATCCCCTCCATACGTAATGCGACTTCCTCATTTTTCACCATAAACACATCCTTTACCTACATAAAGCCCTCAAGTAATGGCTAGCCTGACTCGGACTTAATTAATTCCTAAAAACCATGTATTGCGCGTAAAATGGCAAAGAGATTCCTTTTCCGATTACAATGGCCTCCGCAGTAGAGTTAGCTGCTTTCAGAAGTTCAGCGAACTCGACAATCCTCATCAATAAAAGTGTTTCTGTTGCTACCGCGAAGATCATGATCGAATCCGGACCTGTTATTCCCTTGCCAGGCCTGTTGGCTGCAGTCAAGCACCAACGCACAATCAGGCCGAAGTCACAAGCGCTCAATCAGACCGAAGGCACCGCCCCCCTCCACAGTACACGGTTGTGCTTTGGGCTCTGTTGAACGCTTAACCATATCTTCAAATCTCTTGCGCAGTGGGTGGCGCGGAAGCGCCACCCACTACGCCATTGAATAAATTAACGGACCAACCGGTTACGGGGCAATGCCAAGTTCACCCGACTTCAGGCCTGCAACAGCCTCTTCCACAGCTGTCTTGCCCTCAGCGGAGAGTAGATCATTCACCACATAACTAATGCCGTTTTCTGCCATACCCAGGATATGGGACTTACCGTCCAGCAGTTTTCCGGAAGCTTCCTGATAACCCAGTTCATTCCAGTTAAACAAGGCGCTGCCAACAACGACATCAGGCGCAACCGGGGCCATATCAATCACGCTTCCAACGACCCAGACGTTTTCCGAGTCTTGAGCAGCAGTCAGAACGCCAACATAGGCCGCATCAAGGCAGGGCATGAGCACATCAACCCCGTCCGCAACGAGAGCCAGAGATGCTTCACGTGCCTTGTTAACATCAGACCATGATCCGGTGGCAACCGAGGTAACTTCGATATCCTTGCCGCAAGACGCGACGCCCTTCTTAAAACTGGCCTCCATTTGCCTATGGGGATCGTACCACTCACCAATGATCATGGCGACTTTATTGTTTTTGGTAGTATGGCATGCCATCACACCTGCAATATACCCGGCATGGCTATAGCTAACAGTGGCCGCCGTCAAATTGGGAACGCCGCCGGTGTCAGTTGCAACACTAAATACGAAGTTTAAATCAGGGAACTCTTTAGCCACCGTCATGAGCGATTCGCCGAATTGACCGCCCTGTCCAATGATAATGTCGTATCCCTGTTGGGCAAATTGGCGGATGACCTCGACCTGCTCATCCTGGGATACCTCTTCCACGTAGGCGGTTTCAAAACCGAATTCCTGCGCAGCCCTTACCATGCCCTCATAGGTGTACTGATTAAAGGCCTCGTCGGTCTTTAATCCGGGCAAGACCATCGCCACCCTGTGCGCCGCTTCACCCTCTTCAGCAACGGGCGTCGGTTCTGCGGCTTTTTGACAAGCACTCAGAACGATCGCGAAAACAAGCAAAACCCCCAAAACCAGTCGTAGCTTCTTCATGTCTCTTTCTCCTCGTAGGATTAATGATGTTGAAATGTCCAAGATGATTTGTTGCATTTCGCTTGTTATGCTTATAGCAGATGAATGTTCCTCCTTTCTCTCCTGGGGCGTTTTTGACACGCGCCGTTGCCAGGTTAAACTCAGGTCAACACTCATAGATGAAATCTTTCAGACAAACTCTTATCCGGACGCACCCTGACCATAACAACCTGTATCAGATTCAGATCGGATGGTTTACTTACCATGGGCAATAGACTCTACGTCGCGGGCCATTCATCTGAGGAAATTACTTCCAGACCATTTTGCTTGAGCAACCAGGTTAAGACGCCGCACCCTTCACCGGCAACCAGGTTGCCCTCCGCATCGTAAACGCTCGTTTTGGTCACGCCACATGACGGGCTTCCATTGTGCAAGATCGCCTTTGTTGCGCCAGCCAACTTGACAATACGCATGACTTCCCACGCGCCTTTCATCAACTCTTCTGTATAGTCGTCCCCCTCAGTACTGACCAGGCGAAGCCCAGGCATTCCTGTCCATAGATCTTCTGCTGTTCCACCAACAATACCCACTGGCGGGCGGGGCGTCGGAAGACCGCCAAGTTGCTCCGGGCAAAGGGGTATTGCGCGCGAGTTCGCGACGAGGTTAACCACGCCTTTATGCTCGAACACCAACGAGGGGTAGTTGACACACCTGACACCAGCTAAACAGGCGCTGACAATAATCATTTCGCGGCTCTTTTTATCAGGCATATGACTCCTTTTCAGATAGAAGTTGTCGTTGTAGGCCGGAATCCGCCACGGTAATGTCTGTAGCGTCATTCCACGCTCTTCTGGCTACCTTAGTTACTCTTTGATGTTGTTAAAGAACCATTTATTAATACTTGGTATAAAAGTGTTAATTTAAGGGCTCATTTCAATTCTACAAGTAGTAGATGATGGGTGTCTGACAATTAGTCAAAGTATACTCCTATTGGATAAAAATATCAATAGTCTGAGGATTTAATAAAAACAGGTTAACCTTTCTGCCCGAATGTGATTCAACCACAATAAAAATCAACAGGTGGAAAGGTTCGCAAGAAAAAAGAGCATTATGTGGAGACTGGCTGCCATACCCGACTTTCCCCAGTAATATATACCAATCAAAATAGTGAGTTGAATCACAGAATTTGTTAAGATCGACTATAAGCGTTTCCAGCGACAATTACACCTTAGCCCACATCTTTAGATTAGGTCAGATCACCCTGTTTATGATTCATCTTCTTCCTCTTGGCCGCATTCAACCATCCCGGTATGTACCGGCCCAACTGAGCCATACTACCTTCTACAAACGAACATGTTCACTGGATGCCTACACAGCCCGCAGCACAGGTGTCTCCAAGGAGGTTCCCCTTTGAAGGATTCTATGAGACTCCATTCCAAGTACAATGGCCTCCGCTGTAGAGGTAACCGTTTTTAGAAGTTCAACGCACTCGACATGCATCAGCGAAAAAGGTGGATTCCATAGCCGCTGCCAAAATGAAAAGCACCTCGAGACCTGCTGTTCTCTTGGTAGGCCAGGTTAGCTTCACTCAAGCTGCAATTCCCAACCAGGCTAACAGCCCCGCCCTGCTCTTCGGCACACAGTAAAGATCAGGCTCTATCGAAAGCTCAACCAGACCTTTAGAACTTATGCAAAGTGGGTGGTGCGGAAGCGCCACCCACTACGCTGCTGAACAAATTTACTGACTATCAGGCTACGGATCAATGCCAAGTTCACCCGACTTCAAGCCAGCAACCGCCTTTTCTACAGCCGCCTTGCCCTCAGCGGAGAGCAGATCACTCACCACAATTGTAGTGCCATTTTCTGCTATACCCAAAATGTGGGACTTACCATCCAGAAGTTTCCCGGCAGCCTCCTGATAGGCCAACTCCTCGAAGTTCAAGATGCCGCAGCCAACAACAACATCAGGCGCAACAGGTCTCATATCAGAAGTGCCCCCAACAACCCAGACGTCCTTAGAGTCTTGCGCGGCAGTCAGAACGCCAACATAGGCCGCATCGAGGTTAGATAAGAGCACATCATACCCGGAAGCTATGAGAGCCAGAGATGCTTCACGTCCCTTAGTGACATCGGACCACGATCCAGTGGCAACCGAATTAACTTCAACTACCTTGCCGCAAGTCTGCGCACCCTTCTCAAAACCATCGAGCATTTGCCGTTGAGGATCATACCACTCACCCGTGACCATGGCGACCTTGTTGTTTTTGGTCATATGGCATGCTATCACCCCCATTACATACCCGGGATGGCGATAGCTAACAGTGGCCGCCGTCAGATTGGGGATGCCGCCAGTGTCAGTTGCAATGCTAAAGATGAAGTTCAGATCAGGATACTCTTTAGCCACAGTCATGAGCGATTCGCCAAATTGACCGCCCTGCCCAATGATGATGTCGTATCCCTGTTGGGCAAATTGGCGGATGACCTCGACCTGCTCATCCTGGGCTACTTCTTCCACGTAGGCGGTTTCGATGTTGAAATCCTTCGCAGCCCTCATCATGCCCTCATAGCTTGACTGATTAAAAGCCTCGTCGGTCTTTAATCCAGGCAAGACCATCGCCACCCTGTGAACTGGTCCCTCCTCCTCAGCAGCGGGGGTTGGTTCTGCGGCTTTTTGACAAGCACTCAGAACGATCGCGAAAACAAGCAAAATCCCCAAAACCAGTCTTAGCTTCTTCATGTCTCTTTCTCCTCGTAAGTATGCAGATCTAAAATTTCCAATATTCTTTTTTCTTTTTCGCTTGACATGCTTTTACTAGATGCGTGATCCTCCTTTCTCCCTTTAGCCGTTTTTGACATGTATCTTCGCCAGGTACAGATCAGGTCGATACATCGAGACGGAGTCTTCAAGACGATCTCTTGCCCGGGTGTACCTTGATCGCGTCGACCTGTATCAGATTCAGATCGGATGGTTTACTTACTATGGGCAATAGACTCTACATCGCGGGCCATTCATCTGTGGAAATTACTTCCAGGCCATTTTGCCTGAGCAGCCAGGTTAAGATGCCGCACCCTTCACCGGCAACCAGGTTGCCTTCCGCATCGTAAACGCTCGTTTTGGTCACGCCACATGACGGGCTTCCATTGTGCAAGATCGCCTTTGTTGCGCCGGCCAACCTGGTAACACGCAAGACTTCCCACGCGCCTTTCATCAACTCTTCTGTAATGTCGTCTCCCTCAGTACTGACCAGGCGAAGCCCAGGCATCCCTGTCCAGAGATCTTCTGCTGTTCCACTAACAATACCCACTGGCGGGCGGGGCGTCGGAAAACAATAAATTTATTACAGGCAAAGTGGGATCGCGCGCGAATTCGCGAAGATTTCAACCACGCCTTTATGCTCGAACACCAATACAGGATAGTTGAGGCACCTGATGCCAGCCAAACAGGCGCTGACAATAATCATTTCGCGGCTCTTTTTATCAGGCATATGACTCCTTTTCAGATTGAAGTTGTCGTTGTGGGCCGGAATCCGCCACGGTAACATCTCTAGCGTTACTCCATGCTCTTCTGACCACCTTAGCAGCCCTTTGATATTGTTAAAGAACCATTAATTAATTACTGAAGAATTAATTTTCTTGAATTATGGTGCTTATTTTGTATACACGTAGTAAATGTGGGGGAAGTTGGAAATTTAATAAAGTATAACTATATTGGATGAGGATATCAATAGCCTGGGGGGGTTGAGGACAAGTTAATCTTTCTGCCCGAATGTTATTCATTCAGGAACAAAATCAACAGGCGGGAAGGTCTGAAAGTAAAAAAAGCAATATGTGGAAACTGGCAGCCACACCTGCCCTTTCCCCGAAATAGAAACCCATCAAAACAGTGGATTGAATCGCAGAATTTGTGAAGATTGACCTTTGAACCCTCCTTGAGTCGAGGGTCTCTACCTCGGAGAGTTGTGGAGTCAGATCGTGTTGCGGTGTTTTCACCATATTTCGATAAGGACTTGTGCCTCCTTTTTCACTGATTCTCTCATTTTCGCTGGACCAGTTTGTGGAGGGCAAGTCACCTTAGGACCAAACTATACCTCACATACGCCAGACTGTTTATCAGACAACCACAAGAGTCCCCTCAGTATCTAATGTTAACGAATAACCGTAATAACACGCAAAAATTTATATTAACAAACGTGTATAGGGAATTTATGTTAGACTTTCAAAGAAACCATAGGTCAGGCGTATTTTTACAAGGAGAAATGGATATCATGGGACCCTATATGGGAAAAATTGCTTGGATCGACCTAACCAAAGATGAAGTTTCTATTATCGATACCGAGCCTCTCGCTCAAAGATTCCTCGGCGGAAGAGGAATCAATAGCTGGCTTCTTCTACAGCAGATTAGGTTGGGAACTAAGCCATTCGATCCGGAAAATGTCATCGTCTTCGGCGCTGGAGCTTTGGTCGGCACATCTGCTCCCGCTACCTGCGAGACATCGATTGGCTCGATGAACGTAACAACGGGTGGAATCAATTTCTCACACGCAGGTGGATATTTTGCGCCGGCAATGAAAAGAGCTGGGTTTGATCATATCGCCATTACCGGCAGATCAGACCGTCCTGTTTATTTGTTTTTACACGACGGCCTCGTCGAGATTAGAGACGCAGATTCCGTATGGGGTAAAGACACATGGGAGACTCAACAAGTTATCAAAAAAGAGCTCGGCTTCGATGACCTGCGGTTTGCATCCATAGGACCAGCTGGAGAGAACTTAGTGAAATTCGGTATTGTCATCATAGATAAATCACGAGCAGCTGGAAGCGGTGGACTGGGCGCTGTTATGGGCTCGAAAAACCTGAAGGCAATTGCTGTGCGAGGGAACTCATCAATATCTGTCAAAAATAGACAAACTTTTAATGATTTGTCCAGGAAGGCTTATACGCGAATACAAGATTCTCAACTGGCGAAAGCCATGAGTGAAAAGGGTACGCATGGGTGTTATTCGAAATCGATGAACGAGATCTGCTGTTTGCCAACACGCAATACTGATGATGATCATTGGAATCCCAGTTCCATGACCAAGACAGACTTCACCAGGATTGTTACGGGCAACGCAAATGTTATAAAATGCGACGAAAGCTATGAATCATGCTACAATTGCCCGCTTAAATGTGGTTCGGTGATTTATAGGATTATCGAAGGTCCATACACAGGCCTTAAATTCCCTGCGTTCGAAGCTAATGTGATATTCGCGTTTGGTTCTCGATGCGATATCGACGATCCAGCTTCCATTCAAAAAATCTTTGAAATACTCAGTAAATTCGGGCTGGATAATGACGCCGCGGGTGTTGTCATTTCTTGGGCTATTCAATGCTTTCAAAAAGGCATTCTTTCGCTTGAAGATACAGGGGGGCTAGAGTTGACCTGGGGAAATCCCGAACTTGTCATCGATTTGCTCAATAAAATAACGTATAAAGAAGGTATTGGTTCTCTATTAGCACGCGGAGTAAGGGAGGCATCTGAAATCATTGGACGTGGTTCAGATTATTACGCGATCCATTGTAAAGGTCAGGATAACGTTGATGCATTACGGGCAGCGAAAGGGTGGGCATTCGGAAATGTAGTGTCTTTAAGGGGAGGAAGGCATCTGGACGGAGCGCCCTCAACTGAGTTTCAAGCAATACCGCCAGAATTAGGAGAGAAGCTTTATGGCGTCCCTACCGCAGGAGACCAAACCGCTTATGAAGGTAAAGGCAAACTGACCTTCTGGTATTCGTGTTTTAAAGCACTCGTTGATTCACTCGGATTCTGTTATTACACAAGTTATTGGGGAGACCACAGCCTGCTTGGTCCGGAAGATTACGCCCAATTGTTTTCTGCCGCTGTTGGCGAAGAATTTTCCGCTCAATCTTTGCTACACATAGGCCAGCGGATTGTCAACGTTGAAAAAACTTTTAACACCATCCACAAGGGATTTTCAAGGCAAGACGATTTGCCGCCGAAAATATTTACCTCAGAAAAAATAAAAACCGGAAAATATAAAGGCCATTATCTGGATATGCGCGAATGGAATAGCATGCTGGATGAGTTTTATTCCCACCATGAATGGGATCAGCAAACTGGCTGGCAAACTCGAGCCTGCTTGGAAAATCTAGAACTTGATGATGTTTTGCCATTGTTAGAATCGATAGGGCGCATGCCACGGTGAGTCTGATGGCAACCAGGTTAGGTAGAACCCTGCGGCATCAACGGTGAGAGAGCACCTATACCGGATGACTACAGAGGACGTGTATCCTTAACAAAAACCTGACCTTCGAACCCTGAAAGGCAAGGAAACCTGGACAACGGCGCTGCGCGAGGTCACCGCGGACGGCGGGGCAGGTATCGGGGCCATGGTTAACAAGGGAAAATATCTGGCGCACATTGGTTTCGAGAGCCGGCCCATCCGCGAGCCATAGCAATCTGTTTATCCGTTGGATGGTAGCCCGCCATAATCCGCAGTGCACAACCCCAGCAGCTCAATTGGATAGAGCAAAGCACTCCTAACGCTTGGGGTGTAGATTCGATTCCCACCAGGGGCAAAGACCAGGCCTCACCTTAAGCCCCTCTCCTGCAAGGAGAAGGCCGACTTCACGAGATCCCTCTTATCAGCCAGGCAGTCCAGAGCGAGATAATGACCAGGATCGACTCCATCTTTGACGGCAATAAACCAAGAACCACAATTGGCAATGAATGAGGAGACATGTAAGGGGACATAAATAGGCTGGAGATGATGGCCAATCCAGAGCGGTGGGTTTGAATTGCTCGGATCAGCAGAATGATCCCAGCGCCCGCTAGATATGGGAACGGCGATATATTCCAGCTTGTACCTACAGCATCGACCAATTGCATAGGCCAGAAACCAAAGGGAATACAAAAAAATAATGACACTGCTGCGATTGGAGTAATAGTAATCAGAGCCTGTTTCCAACCACCCCGTTGAAAGCTTTCTATTATCCAAAAAATAGCAAGCCCTGCACCGATTTGCGGCTTTGCTAGCACAAAAAAAAGTCCGAGCGGTGGTGGTAACAGTAATCCAAGGGGGAGAAGAAAATCTATATTGCCGGATAAAATTCCGAATAAGAGTTGGGGAGTCATAAGGAGAAGTAGGGTGACGATTAGAGGTGCTCGCAGCTTTCGTAAGGCCAGTATCCAGGCAGCGACGGATACCACAATGATCGCGATCATATCCAATCCAGGAGGCAGCCATGCAAAAGGCGCGAGGAGGATTATCACCCAGGGCGGGCTAAAAAAACTAGAGAGTTTATATGGATTACCGCCAACAATGGCTGGCTTGAATGTATGATTCCAATCCCAGCCAAATATATGAACAGTTGAATATAAAATAAACAGGGTGACAGATAAATATATGCCTAAAATTATCAGGATGGTATAAGTAGAGACCCTGGCAATAAATTTCCAATGGATGGATTTAAACGATATCCTATTGGTCATTCATTATCCCTCCTTTCATATAAATCTGAAAGTTACAGCCACAGGTTATCCGCCGGGCTGGCGCATTTGCAGGGAGGGCAAGATCAACCTGTGAGATATTTCCTAAATACCCCTAATCATTTCAACCACTAAATTAGTCCAAAGCATGATTATATAATATTTTTACCGTGAAGTTCTAAAGATTACCTTTGGAAATTCGCGTTTTTATGAGAACATGATTGAACGCAAGTTACTTCTCACTCAAACACGCGCAGCCTTAAGCCGCAGCCGCATCGTCTCTCTAGTCGGTCCTCGGCAAAGTGATAAAACCACCCTGGCCCGGATGATTGTCCCGCCAAATTCGATTAATTATTTCGACCTTGAAAACTTAACCACCCTTGCTCGACTTGAGCAGCCAATGACTGCCCTTCAGGATCTGACAGGGATTGTCGTAATCGACGAAATTCGACGGCGCCCAGATTAACTTCCATTGCTTCGAGTTCTGGCTGACCGCGCACCCCTACCAGCAAAATTTTTGATCCTCGGCAGCGCATCCCCTGAGCTTATTAACAACGCTTCCGAATCGCTGGCAGGTGGAACCGAAATGGTCCAGGTGAGCGGATTCAGGATCGCGGAAATGGGCAGCAATGCGATCGATCAGCTTTGGTTGCGCGGCAGCTTTCCACTATCCTGCTTAGCCGTAAACAACGTGGATAGTTATGCCTGTCGTAAGAATTTTGTCCAATCTTTTCTAGCAGGTGATCTCCCGCAGTGGGGAATTCAAATCCCACCAGTCACCATGCTCTGATTTTGGACAATGCTGGCGCATTATTATGGTCAAGTCTGTAACGCAGCCGAAATTACCCAAGCAAATGGCATTAGTGAAGTAACGATCCGCCAGTACCTGGATATCCTCGAAGGGATGTCTATGATCCGGGAGGCTTATCTTTTGTTGTAATCATTTATCGAAATCCGGGAAACCCTCGTCCTCATCGTCGTCGAGGTCGATCTCGATTTCAGTCTCTCCATGCTTGCGGCGCACCCACAGAACCAATACCTGCCCGTCGACGGTATCCAATGCGCGGGCAGCCATAATCGGCGCCTGTTCCTCCAAACCAATCATGTTGCGGTAGTGCAGGTAGATATGTTCGTTTTTGTTCCAGGCGCGGTGGCAGCGTTCGACCAGCGCCGGTCCGTTGAAAGTGCGCAGGCGGGTTAAAGCCAGGTCGTATAAAAAAGGGCCTTCGTTCAAGCCAAGCGCCCAGCCATCGTCGATGCTCTCAAAAGTGGGCGGAGGCCCTTCAATTATCGTAATGCGGTCATCCATGAACATTTACTCCGGAGCGATATGATACCACAATTCGGTTTGTTGGTAATTTCTCCGCGGGATATTAACGGATGATTTCTACCAAAAAGCAAGAGTTCTAATAAAACGTTTATGCTTTGTTGATCTCAGTTATATATGGCCCGGTTATGATTGGGATCGTAGGAATAAATCTGATTTTATCAACCTGATCAATACAGGTAGAGGAGAATAAAATGGCAATGTATATATCAACCCCTTATGCGCATTGGATGAACCGCCGCCGCATGATGAACCGCTGGTTGAATGAAACCCCTGCCGATGAGTCGGCCAGACGAGTGGTTTTCCCGCTGGACATCAAGGTCGAGGATGAGGATTATCTGGTCAGCGCATTGCTCCCTGGCGTTTCGGTTGACGACCTGAACATCACCATCGTCAACGATACCCTGACCATACAGGGTGATTTGAAGAACGAATACGAAGAAAATTCAAGCTATCTTCTGCAGGAACGCCCAAGCGGGCGGTTCTATCGCGCGATCAACCTGCCTGAGCCAGTCGATTCATCCAAGGTGGAAGCTTCCCTGACCAATGGCGTGTTGACTCTGCGTGTGCCCAAGGCCGAGGAAGCCAAACCAAAGACGATCAAAGTAACCAGCAAATAATTCCTCCATAGGGTTTAGGGATTGGGGTGGCAAAGGCTGCGCCTGGACCGGCGCAGCCTTTTGCAATCCACGATACAAATTCTCAAGGATGAGGTCGATTAAGTTCTACCGCACAGCCCGCACTACTTCGATACCATTCAAGGCCATATGATAGAGAAAAACAGCATGCATCAAGTCACCTGGATGCGCAAAACCGCCTTGCTCTTTGGCAGTCTCCAATGCACGGTCATAGGTTTCGACTGCCTCCGCCGGCACGATCACCCGCCTCTGCAACTGGTAAGCGTTAGCCTGCAACCTGAGTTCCATCGCCAACTGATAGACGCATAAATCCGTGCAATCGCCAACCACAATGAATGTATTCACTTCCGGATAATAAGATATCCAGGCCTGCAGCCCAGATTTTTCGCCGCTCGAGATCGAATTTTTCTCAAAAACAACCATCTGATCATAAAAAGGCAGTTGCTTGAACGCATCCACGGTCTCGGCCTCTTCAGTGCCGCGCACGCAGTGCGCTGGCCAGGCCCCGAATTCGATTGCATCAGGCTCATGGGTATCCTGACTTAGCAGGATGTGTCGGATACCATGTGCCCAGGCGCCTTTGAATAGCTCAACGATCGGCTCGACAATCCCAGCAACACGCGGGCTGGAAAGCGGACCGGAATAGCAAAATCCCTTAAGAACATCCACTGAGACCACAGCTGCTTTTTCTGGCTGGGGCGCGATCTCCGCGAAGGATATTTCTTTTAAATTTTTCAGCCAAAGCTCCAGGTCGTCGAGGAACGGCTGGCTGTGTTGTGCTAATGTTGTTTTCATCCTGACACCTCGATTCCATTGTATGGGATCATTCAAGATCCACAATCAATTGCTTTAAATCTCATTGTAAACGAAACTAACCGGCTGATCCAGGAATAAATGCAATAAATAAAAAGTTGAAACTCTTAACAAAAGTATTAAATCACGAGCGGATTAAATAGCGTATGATAAATAACAACACCACTTGCCGAATCCGTGGTGCCGATCATCGATTGAAATGAGTGAACTTGTAATCTTTCTCCCGCAGATCCTATCAGCAGCCGTATCCGTTTCGGTAGGTATCGTCGCCTGGCGGCGGCGCAAGGTTCCCGGCGCCGTGCCGCTGGGATGGCTGGCGTTCACTGAAGCGGAATGGAGCCTGGCGCTCCTCGGGCAAATGCTTAGCAAAGATCTGTCAGCAAAGCTATTCTGGGATAACTTCCAGTACATCGGAGCTGTCTTCACGCCGCTCGCTTGCCTCGGTTTTGCCATCGAATACAACTCTTCGCGTAAAACCAAACTCGGCTTTCCCTGGAAAAGCCTATCCATTATCTCCTTCCTGATTCTAGGTTTCATCTGGACCGATGGGTTGCATGAGTTGTTTCGCATTCAGCCGCGGATATTGCCCGGCGCTCCTGTTGATCTGCTTATCTATGAGCCTGGTCCTGCTTTTGGTCTCTACAGCATATATGCCTATGTGTTGATCAGCACCACCTTCGTGCTGCTGCTTGTGAATATGATCAACGCATCGCCCATTTACCGGCCACAGGTGGGACTTTTTTTAGCAGGCATGCTCATCCCCTGGCTGCCTGGCTTGATCAACCAGACTGCTTTAGCGCCAATTAATTTCCACCAGATCACGCCTGTTACATTCGGTCTGAGCAATATATTGATCGCCTGGTCTCTGTTCCGCTACCGGCTGTTGGAAATCATCCCTGTTGCGCGCGCCATGCTGATCGAGAATATCAGCGACGGCGTTATCGTTTTGGACATCAAAGGTGTGATCGTCGATTTCAATCCCTCTGCAGCGAATATATTACGCCTCCCGGCTGATGAACTGGTCGGACAGCCTATCAGCAGCCTGATCGAACTGCCCGAAGGTTTCCTGGTTTGCGATGATATCCGCTTAACCAAGAAAACAGAGCTTACCAGGGCCGGGCCCGGCGCATCAGAAATATACGAAATCGAGCTCAGGCAATTAAGGGTAGGTGATAGAGTTGCTGCAGGCTTTTTACTGGTTATGCACAATATTACCGAGCAAAAGAATACTGAAGCCAATATCCGCCGCAATATAGCGCTGCTGGAGGCAGCCATTCAATCCTCGACAAACGGCGTCATCGTTATCGACAGCGATTTGTCGGTTGTACTCTACAATCGGAGGTTAAGCGCCATCCTTGAATTGCCGGAACGCTGGGAACAGATGACCGACACGGAAAAAATCAACGAGCTGGCATACTGTTATCAAGAACCCCAGCTTTTATACAATGAGATTGAAGAGCTTATTAAAAATCCGGCAGACCAACGATTAACGACCTTTGAAACCATTCGCGGGCGGGCTCTGGATTGTTTCATCAGCCCCTACCAGGTTGGTCAAGAAAAGCCAGGCTGGTTATTCAGCTACCAGGATGTGACCGAACAAAAGGTAGCCGAAGATAAATTACGTCACCTTGCCATCACCGATTCACTCACGCATGTATTCAACCGCAGGCACTTTTTCACCCTGGCACAGGCTGAGTTGGACAGATCGAAGCGCTTTTCCCGCGATATTTCGTTCATCCTGTTTGATATCGACCATTTCAAATCGATCAACGATTCCTTCGGACATCTTATCGGCGACCAGGTGCTCGAAATGCTGGCATCTTATTGCAAGAGCAACCTGCGCAGCTTTGATGTCATTGGACGTTTCGGCGGAGAAGAATTCATCGTATTACTGCCAGAGACGAGCCTGAAGCGAGCTGCCCAGATTGCTGAACGTCTGCGTAAACAAGCGCTTGCCATCCAAATACCGACCGCCAAAGGAACTGCATCGATCACCATCAGTCTTGGCGTGACGGGCATCACGGGCAGCGAAACTGCAACTCTGGATCAACTGATCAACACAGCCGATCAGGCCTGTTATCAAGCCAAGGCATACGGTCGAAATCAGGTCTGCGCGTTTAATGTGCGCGACTCAACTGACCTAAACTAATTTACCCTTGAGCAGTTGGCGGTTTGGATATTGTCAGCTTCGCCGCGCAGAAAGGACATTCCGCAGTCTCTTCATCGCGCCATGCGACATTCGCCGCATTCTTTTTTACCGGTGCGCCGCACACCGGGCAGGTTTCAGGCAGCAAACTCTGCCTGTATATCAAATCCGCCTGTTCAGCCAGGACGGGAGGCAGGGATTCCTCTTTCTCGGGCGCGGGTTCATCCTTTAACGCTGCATCGATAACCTGCGCCGGCGGCGGTGGCGCAGGAGGCGCTTCTTTCTTTACTGGCGGCATCATAGCCGTGACAATCATGCTCAAGCCGATCAGAATTAAAATCCCTGGCCAGAAAAAATCGAATAAAAACAGGATCCCAAGACCGATCAGCCAAATGCCTGCGATAACATCCCTTCGGTTCATCTTATAAACTCCTTCTGATGGATAAAATTGTACCAGATTGCCTCGAATTGATATAATAAGCGCATTATTCGGATGATCCCTGGCGCGAAATGGCGAAACAACGACGAACTGCCGGGGCGCTATTCGGTACTAAAAGGCAGCCATGGCGCGCAAGAGCAAAGAAAAATCTCCACAAGCCGTCCACTCGATTGAGAACCTTCCCGAAGCTGCGATTGATCTTGAAGATCCAGCATTTTATATCAACCGCGAGCTTAGCCTGTTGGAATTCCAGCGCAGGGTGTTGGAAGAAGCCATGGACGAGAGTAACCCGCTGCTCGAACGGGTTAAATTCCTCTCCATCCTCGGCTCTAACATGGAGGAGTTCTTTATGGTGCGGGTAGGCGGCTTGATGATGCAGCGCGACGAAGGCGTTGCGAATCTATCGATTGACGGTTTGACCGCCGCACAACAACTGGTAGAAATCCGAAAAACATCTCAGAAGATTATGGAGGAGGCTTGCGGCTATTGGCATAGCAAATTAATGCCAGCCCTTGATACTGCCGGTATTCACATCCGCGGTTATGAAGCGTTGACCCCGCGCCAGCGTCAGATTGTTAACGAAACCTTCCATGAGATGGTTTTCCCGGTATTGACACCGCTTGCTTTTGATCCGGGGCATCCCTTTCCACACATATCCAACCTGAGTTTGAATCTGGCCGTAATGATCAAGGGGCGCAATCACCGCAAGCTGTTTGCGCGGGTCAAAGTGCCCGACACGCTGCCGCAGCTTGTGGCGGTCAAACGCTCCTCAGGCGCGACCCGCAAGAACGGCACAACCCCACACCACCATTATTTCATCTGGCTGGTGGACCTGATCAAGGCCAACCTGACCGCCTTGTTCCCGGGCATGAAAGTGATCGAGGCGCATTCTTTCCATGTTACCCGTAATGCCGATCTGGAAATCCAGGAGCTGGAAGCAGCAGACCTGCTCGACGCAATGGAAGAAAACGTCCGCAACCGCCGATTTGGAGCGGTCGTTCGCCTGTTGGTCAAGAATGACATGCCTGAATTTATGCGGGAGATCCTGCTGGCGAATATGAAGGTCAACCGCAACGATATGTACATCATGGATGCCCCGCTCAACATGCGCAGCCTGATGGCGCTCACCCATATCGACCGGCCAGATCTAAAGGATAAACCCTTCATTCCCGCCACCCCAGCGATGCTTCGCTTTATGGGAGAACCCGAAGAAGAGTCGGTTTTTTCAATCATCCGCAGCGGGAACATCCTGCTGCACCATCCATACGATTCGTTCAACCCGGTTATCGATTTCCTGCGCGCCGCGGCACGCGATCCAGACGTGCTGGCGATCAAACAGACACTCTACCGCACCGGATCCAATTCGCCGGTCGTCAAAACCTTGCTGCAAGCCCGTCGCGATTATGGCAAGCAGGTAGCGGTGCTGGTCGAGCTCAAAGCACGCTTCGACGAGGAAAGCAACATCGGCTGGGCGCGCATGCTCGAGCAGGAAGGCGTTCATGTGACCTACGGGCTGCTGGGATTGAAAACCCACTCGAAAGTCGCCCTGGTCGTGCGGCGAGAAAGCGACCGCATTCGACGTTATGTTCACCTGGGCACTGGCAATTACAACCATGTCACTGCGCAGGTATATGAAGACCTGTCCTTATTCACCTGCGATGACGATCTCGCTGCCGACGCAACTGACCTGTTCAATTATTTAACCGGCTATTCACTCAAGGAAGATTATCGCAAATTACTTGTCGCCCCGATCAACTTGCGCCAACGCTTCGAACAGATGATCAAACGCGAAATCGAGCACCAGCATGCAGGCCGCAAGGGATACATTATTTTCAAAATGAATTCTCTCGTCGATAAGCCTATCATCCAACTGCTCTACATGGCTTCCCAGGCGGGCGTTAAAGTGGACCTGCTTGTGCGTGGGATCTGCAGTCTGCGCCCAGGCATCAAGGGATTGAGCGAAAATATCCGCGTGATCAGCATCGTCGGACGCTTCCTCGAGCACAGCCGCGTTTATTACTTCCGCAATGGGGGTGAAGAGGAAATCCTGCTTGGCAGCGCTGACCTGATGCCGCGTAATCTCAACCAGCGGGTAGAGGTGCTTTTCCCGATTGAAGATAAGAATATAGTCAAGGAAATCGTTGAAAATATCCTCCATACCTACCTGGCAGATAATCTAAAAGCCCGCCAGATGAATCCTGACGGCAGCTACCGCCGCTTGCACCCAGGCAAAGATCAGCAGCCGGTCAACGCGCAAGAGGAATTGCTGCAACAGCGCATCAGGTTGATCGAGGGCATATCCACACCTCACTAATTGGAAGGAAAAAAGTTGAAGAGTTATCGCAAAGAACTATGGATGAACCTGCCTGAGCGGCGCGGCTTTGTCAATATCACCCCGCAAGTGGAAAGCTGCGTTCGTGAAAGCGGCATCGTTGAGGGACTGGTGTTGGTCAATGCCATGCACATCACCGCCTCGGTGTTCATCAATGACGATGAAACTGGTCTGCATCGCGATTATGACCGCTGGCTGGAGCAGTTGGCGCCGCACGAACCGGTCAGCGCATACCTGCACAACCGAACTGGCGAGGATAACGCCGATGCACACTTGAAGCGTCAGGTGATGGGCCGTGAGGTGGTGGTGGCAATTACCGGCGGTAAATTAGATTTTGGTCCCTGGGAGCAGATATTCTACGGTGAATTCGACGGTCGCAGGCGCAAGCGCGTTCTGGTGAAAATCATCGGTGAGTGAAAGAGGCAACACCCAGACACCAATTGATCACGAAACGAGGTGAGCATGCATTCTGATTCGGTTATTTCCCGCCTGATACGCCTGATCCATTTTGCCCAGGAGGCCGAAAATGACTACCTTGGCATCCTGAGTGTAGGCGAACGCGCTGCCCAGGGAACCTACCAGGAATGGGCGCCGAAAGACATGGTCGCCCATACCAATTACTGGCGCAAACGCGCCATCGAGATGTTAGCCTATCTCTCTCGCGAGCAGCATCCGCCTGAATATCCATCCGACGAACAAGTGAATCGTGAAAACTTCGAAGAAAACCATGATGTTCCCCTGGAGCAACTCATGCGCGAATCCCGCTCGATTCTCAAAGCGATGGAAGAGGCGCTGCGCCGCTTCGAGGATGAGGATTTAACCGATCCCGGGCGCTATCCTTGGCGTAAAGGTCAGCCAGCGTTGATCACCATCGTCAACGATGCTTACCTCCACCCCATTACCCACCTCTGCCAGTTTTGTTTGAAATCTGGCGATCAGGCGACCGCCTTCCAATTGCAGGAAGCCGTCGTCAAAGATGTCTGCGAGGTAGTTGACAACCCGGTATCTCGCAACTTGGTGATATACAACCTGGCCTGTTTCCTTGCCCAGATTGGCAAGATCGACCAGGCAATCGAAAAACTGGCTGAAGTATTCCCCGATTCACCAGATCTCGCAGAGTGGTCGCGCCAGGATTTGGATCTGGCCTGCCTGCAAAATGATCCGCGCTACCTGGCATTAATAAACCGGTAAAACCCGCCTGGCTTACGGTTCCAGGTAGATCAATACGCTGGTGAGCCAGACCGTGCCTGGGATTCGTGTGGCGCTCTCCTGGCGGGCGACAAAGCGCACTCGCGTCCACTGGGAAACAGAATAAGGCACCTCGGCAATGAAAGGAACATAAGGTTGCAGTGCGCTCGGCTGCGCAATCTCGACTTCTGCAGAGCCAACCAGGTTGCCTTCCTCGTCGATCAGTTCGATGATCAAGGGCTGGTCGTTCACCAGACGCGCCAATCCATCGACTTCCATCACGCCTCCGCGGACAGTTCCACCTTCCCAGGGCTTACGGATGATATACGGCTCATCGACAACGACGGGGATGTTGATCGAGTCGTCCCCAAACTGGAGTAAGATCAAATCGACCGAGACCTGATAGATGATGCGGTTGTATTGGTCACGAGTATATAAGACCAGGCGGGCTGATTCAGCAAAGGATTGGATCTCGAAAGGGATTTTCTGGACGGTGTAAATCCAGTAATTGGTGGATGCGCTGAAATTATAATTCTGACTGTTAATCACCCGACCGTCCTCGCCAATCAAATCAAGGTAAACCAATTTATCGTCACCTGGGTGGACGATAACGCGCAGTTCGATTGGCGAAACCACTTTTGAATAAGGGCCGGGTTTTTGTATAGTCAATATGGCGGAAGGAGGAGGCGGCGTACTGGTCGGGAAACGCGTGCGGGATGAGGTTGCGTCAACAGTCCCCTCACTCTGTTCATTGGGATCAGGTGTCCCGGATGTGTCGCCTGTTTCCGGTGTCAGCATGATCGTTACCCAGGCTGGTGGAGGTGTTTCGGTTGCTGTCGGTAACAGCGTCGGGGTCATGCTCGGTAGCTGGGTTTGTGTAGGACGAGGGGTAATCGACGCAATGGGCCGCAACGTTGCGCTTGGCACGGGTGTCGTCGTCGGCATCTCAGTGGGTTTAGCGCAGCCCGTCAAAAGCAGCAGGCTGGTCAAGATAACGACATAGACAGGGATGGTTATTGATCGAAATGGATGTCGCAACCAAGTCATAAAAAGATTATATACCCTGGTCCCAATCTGGCATGATCTCTTTTTGGAAGGCTTTCATGGAGCGTATTCGTTCTGTTTGTGTTCTCGCCTGGAAATCCAAGATGACATAATTGACTCCAGCCGAACCATGCGCCTGCAATTGCTCGCGAATCTGGTCGAAGGTGCCATATAAGTGCGCCACCTGTGGATCAGGCTGAGCCGAGAAATCGATATGCAGGCGGTTACAGATTGTAAAAGGTCGCGTTCCAATCAGAGGCCTCACGCTGGATAGCCTCTCAGCAACCAGATTTGCTGTCAACGCGGTAGGATGCCAGCCATCGCCAAAGTCCAAGGCTCGCTTGAGTGCAGGCGGGGAGTTACCTGCCAGCCATAGCGGCGGTCCTCCAGATTGCACCGGCTGCGGGGAGATTACTGCTTGCTCGAAATGATAATACTTTCCCTGGAACGAGAATGTTTCGCCGCCGCTCCATAATAACCGCAATACCTTGAGCGCTTCGCCCATGCGCCGTGCGCGGTTGTTAAAATTCTGCCCAAGGTTGGCGTACTCACCTGCAGACCAGCCAATTGCAGCCGTCATGATTACGCGACCATCAGAAAGCGCGTCGAGGGTGGCAATTTCTTTGGCGACCTCGACCGGGTTGCGCTGCGGCAATACCAGCGTGGATATCCCCAGCTGCACTCGTTTTGTGCGCGCAGCCAGGAAACTAAGCGTAGTAATTGCCTCGAAGATATGTCCCATGCGGACAGCGTCCTCTTTTGGCAACGCCAGGTGATCGGTGACCCAGACTGAGTCGAAGCCCAACCGCTCAGCCGCTAGCGCGGTATCGATGATCATTTGAGGGGCAGCGCCCGCCCCAAAGGTGGGTAAAATGATCCCAAATCGCATGAAAACGCTCCTTATTGACAGGCCTGATGAAAACATCATTAATTATAATGAAATGTATCAGAAGGGTTATACCATCAAAGCATAATATATCAGGGCGGGTTGGATCCCGCCCTGAATTAATCTTAAAAACTGCCCGCTACATGGCAATCAGCTACAGCCCATAAATGTCGCTATACTTCTCTCGCAGATAGTTCATGTATGGTTGTGGATCGATCTTCGAGCCAGTGACGCGCTGAACCAGCGCCTGTGGTTCGAATTTTGCCCCATGGCGGTGTACATTCTTGCGCAGCCAGTCGAGCAACCGGCTGAAATCACCTTTCTCTATCTGAGCATCCAGATCTGGAATATCTTTGCGGATCACCTGCCAAAGTTGGACAGAGATCAGATTGCCAAGCGCATACGTCGGGAAGTATCCGACCATGCCAAACGACCAGTGTACATCTTGCAGCACACCCTGCCGGTTATTCGGCGGAGTGATGCCGAGGTAATTACGCATTCGCTCGTTCCAGGCTTCAGGCAGGTCTTTGACCATCAGCTTGCCTTCCATCAGCGCAATCTCTATCTCTAGCCGCAGCATGACGTGCATATTATAGGTTGCCTCGTCAGCTTCGACGCGGATAAAAGACGGCTCCACCTTGTTGATCGCCTTATAGAAGGTCTCCATATCCACGTTGGCAAGTTGTTCAGGGTAATACTCCTGCAAGCGCGGGTAGATAAAGGTCCAGAACGGGCGCGACCGACCGACCAGATTTTCCCACATGCGCGATTGTGATTCGTGCACCGCCAATGAAGCTCCCGTCGCTAAAACCGTCCGGGCAAGCGCCGGGTCGATGCCCTGATCATACATCGCGTGACCCGATTCGTGCATCGTGCTAAACATGGCAGATGTCATCATGTCCTCGATCACCCGCGTGGTGATGCGCACATCGCCAATGCCGGCGCCCGAAGTAAACGGATGAGCCGAGCGATCCTGGCGGCCGGCTTCCCAGTCATAACCAAAGCGGGTGATGACTTCCACGCCAAAATCCCATTGCTTTTGGTCAGCATATTTCAGGTGAAGGAAATCGTCGCGAACCTGCGGACGCTCTGCGATTGCCTTAATTAATTCCACCTGTTGCGGGCGCAACTGGTGGAAGATCTCTTTAACTTCCGCAGTCTTTAAGCCGGGCTCGAAATCATCCAGCAAGGGATCATAGACATGGTCATACGGTTTGAAGAAGCCCGCATATTCCTGCCTCATCGCCACAATCTTTTCCAGGTGCGGTTGAAACATCTCAAAGTTATCTTCTGAGCGAGCGCGCACCCAGGATTCCTGCGCAAGCGTGGTCACCCGGGCATACTCAGCCACATGCTCAGCAGGGACCTTGACAGCTTTATCGTGTTGGCGTTTCACCTGGCGAATGAAACAAGCCTCGTCCGACTCCGGATCGAGCGTTTGTCCATAGGGAACCAACTCCTCTACCAGTTTACTGACTTCATCAGAAGTTCCCATCTTGTGCGCAATGGACGAGAGGGTAGCCAGAGCCTCGCCACGTTCCTGCGCCCCTTTGGGGGGCATGTAGGTTTGTTGGTCCCAACCGAGCAGGCCTGATGCTGAATTTAAGTCCCAGACCTGCGCCAAAATAGCTTTCAATTGCTCATATTTTTCGTGCATAATTTACCCCTTTTCTTTAATGAATTCGAGGGAATTTCGCCCAAGAGACGAAATCCCCTCGAATTGTACACGAAGATTAAGCAACTTTCCAGCGCAACGGTTCACCTTTCAACGCAGCCAGCACTTCGCTGGCAATGTCATCCGCAGCGCGCATTTGCGCTTCCATGGTTTGACCGCCAACGTGCGGCATGCAAACCACCTTGGGGTGCGCAACCAGCGGGGTTAAGCCAGGCGGTTCAGTAGCGAAAACATCCAGCCCGGCTGCCGCCACCTTGCCCGATTCCAACGCGGCCAGCAGCGCTTCTTCGTCGATAACACCGCCGCGCGCCGCGCAAATAATGATCACGCCGTCCTTCATCTTCGAGAAGGCTTCCGCATTCAATATGTGCTTGGTTTCAGCAGTCAACGGGATGTGCAGGGTGATGATATCTGACTTCGCCAGCAGTTCATCGAAGGATACCGGTTCTCCGCCAGCTTCCCGGATCTGATCCGCGGTGCGCCGCGGATGATAGCTGATAATGTCCATATCGAAGGCTTTTGCTCGTTCGGCTACCGCTATTCCAATACGCCCAAAACCGATCACGCCCAGGGTCTTGCGCCACAACTCGGCGCCCATTAATTCCTTCTTCAACCATTGCCCGGCTTTCATGCCAGCGTCTCCACGCGGGACTTCGCGCACAACCGAAAGCATCAGAGCCATGGTCAACTCAGCTACTGCAAGCGTCGTCGCGGTTGGTGAATTGACCACCGTGACATTGTGCGCTTTGGCAGCAGCCAAATCGATATTATCTACACCCACGCCGGCGCGTCCGACCACTTTCAAGTTCTTAGCAGCCTCAAAGACCGCCTGGGTCACTTTGGTGCGTCCGCGGACGATCATCGCATCATACTCGCCCACGATCTGCAACAATTCGTCAGCGGTGATGCCTTTCTTATCGTCAACTTGCGCTAATTTCCGCAGTGCTTCCTGACCGTTTTTTTCCAGACCATCAGTAAGCAATACTTTCCACGTTCCCATTCTGTATGCTCCTTATTTGGAAATTGTGACAAAATGAAGGGCAACACTACCCCAAAAAATATTGTACAACACCTAGTGGAAAGTAAAAGAGTATGAACATCACTTGAATGACTGACAAACGGCGGAAATTTACTCACCACCCCCATTATCTAACTCATCGATGATTCTGAGACAGGCGTCATCGGTTGGATTCGGCTGGTAATTCGTGCTAAACCAGGCTTCGAGAATTTCTTGGGCAATTGCAGGCGTTGTCGTCCGCAGCGACATACACAGCAGGTTGGCATTGTTCCATAGCCGCGCGCCGCGGGCGGTTTGCGCATCTGCGCATAGCGCCGCGCGGATGCCCTTAACTTTGTTGGCGGCTATCGTGACGCCTGTACCCGTCCAGCAAAATAAAATACCTTCGTCGGCGCGCCCGCGGGCAACATCCTCGGCAACCCTTCGCGCCACAGCTGGCCAGGAATTTTCCGGAGCCGGCTGGATTTCTCCTGCCAGGGGACCGGTATAAGTAACCGTATATCCCGCTTTCTGAAGCTCCCCCAAAACAGCATCGACAATAGCGTTTCTTTCGTCTGCGCCGACGGATATTTTCATCGCCACCTCCATATGAACAGGATAGAAAAAGGATTGTGATACAATCCCGCGGTATGAAACGCGATATCAACCCGCGCCTGCTCAACGCTGAGCCGATGCAGCGCTGCTGCCTGAACGACTGCCAGGCAGCCTGCTGCCTGTACGGCGTTTGGCTGGATCAGGCGGAATGGGCGGATATCCGCGCCTGTGCGGACTTAATCATACCGCACATGCCAGCCGGATGGGATGATCCTGACCTGTGGGTGGATGGAGGAGAAGAACCAGATGAATTCGTCCCCTCCGGAAAAGTCATCCATAGCCGGGTGTTGCCCAACCTGGATCATTACGGCGGTTCCAGCTGCGTGTTTCTGCGCGCGGATCATAAATGCGCGCTGCAGGTTGCCGGGCGAACGGCAGGGATGCACCCCTGGCGGTTCAAGCCATTTTATTGCGTGCTGCATCCGCTCGATCTGGACGATCAGGGACGCATTACCCTGGACGAGAACGGGGCTCTACTGGCTGAGCCTGGCAGCTGCCTGCGCCCGGCTGAGAAAACAACCCCCCTGTTGGAGACCTTCGAGCCAGAGTTGCGTCACCTGCTCGGCGATGAACGCTATCAGCAGCTATGCGGCCGATAGGTATGTACTTGCCGCTCTTGCTGTTGTTTCCAACTGCTGTAGTGAGTATCACTGCCTGTTCATTGATACCCCTGAAATTTTCTTCCTGACTGGCAGCGCTGCGTCATTCGGACGCTTAAACTTTAAATTACTGCGGGCTACTCGTACCGCAATGCCTCAACGGGCTCGAGATTCGCTGCGCGGTTGGCCGGATACAGGCCGAAGAACAACCCTACTGCGGTCGAGAACAACGTGGCCAGCAAAATGGCGTCCAGGCCAACTACCGGCTGGAAAGGCGTGCCGGAGCGCGCGGCAATCAATCCAACGATGTAGCCAATCAGCCAGCCAAACCCAATTCCGATCAAACCGCCAAACAAGGACAGCAGCGACGATTCAGTCAAGAACTGGATCATAATATCCCGTTTCCGCGCGCCAATAGCCTTGCGTAAACCGATTTCCCTCGTCCGTTCCGTGACCGAAACCAGCATGATGTTCATGATACCGATTCCACCCACTAACAATGAAATTGCTGCAATCCCGCCGAGGAAAATGGTCAGCACCCCGGTGATCATTTGCGCAGTATCGACAAAATCCTGCTGCGAAAAAATCGTAAAATCGTCCACTCCCAACTCAGTACGGTGGCGCGTGCGCAGGATTTGCGCAATTTCTTCGGTTGCCCTGGGTACCAGGTCAGCGCTGACGGTCTGCACCAGGATTAAATCCACCCGATTGCGGCTGCGCCTGATCAGGCGAGTCTGCGCGGTACTGAAAGGCACCAGGACAAGATCATCCTGGCTGCCGAAACTGCTGCCGCCTTTTGGCTCGAGCACGCCAATCACGCGGAAGGGCTGGCCCTCGATGCGAATCATCTCACCGGTCACGCCATCGCGCCGCCCGAAGAGCTTGTCAGCCACATCCGGTCCAAGCAGCGCCACCGACGAGCGCGCCAGCATGTGCTCCTCATTGATAAATTCTCCCTCAAGCAGGCTGTAATTGCGCACTTCTCCATAGGCCGGGGTAACGCCAGTAATCTGCGTGTTCGTTTGCTCACCGCTGAAAGTTACCGTGCCGCTATCCTGAATAGCTGGTGCAACCGCAGAAACTGACGGCGCCTGGAATGGATCCGCCAGAGCCTGTGCATCGGAAAGGGTCAGCGGCTGAGGGTTATGCACCTCTTCCGTTAAGTTCATACCAAAGACGAACAGCAAGTTGCTGCCCAATCCGGAAATCGAGCCGGTGATGGTGTTTTGAGCGCCAGTGCCGACTGCCAGCATGGCGATCACAGCCGCCACGCCGATAACAATCCCCAACATGGTTAACCCCGAGCGCAGCTTATTGGCGCTTAAGCTTTCGAATGCCTCTTGAATCGCCTGTCCGAGGTTCATTTCCCCTCCTCGGATATAACCAACCCATCATACAGGCGAATGATTCGCCCGGTTTTTGCTGCCACTGCCTGGTCGTGGGTGACGATGATCACAGTTGTTCCGCGCTCTTTATTCAAGCGCAGAATCAGCTCGATGATTTCAGCTCCGGATTTGGAATCGAGGTTACCGGTCGGCTCGTCGGCCAATATAATCGCCGGATCGTTGACCAATGCACGCGCAATCGCCACACGTTGTTGCTGCCCACCGGACAGCTCGGTTGGTTTGTGCTGCACTCGATCGGCTAATCCAACCGATTCGAGCGCTTTAAGAGCAAGTTCCTGTTTCCCGCGGGTCATCCCGGCGTAGCGCAGCGGCAATTCCACATTAGCCAGCGCGGTCGCCCGCGGCAATAGATTGAAACTCTGGAATACAAAACCGACTTTTTGATTACGGATGCCGGCCAATTGATCGCTGTTTAAGTTGGAAACATCCTTGCCGTCAAGGATATAAACGCCAGATGTAGGGCGGTCGAGGCAGCCAAGAATATTCATCAGGGTGGATTTGCCCGACCCAGAAGGTCCCATGATCGCGATGACTTCGCCACGCCGAATAGTAAGGTTAGCGCCGCATAGAGCATGCACCTCCACCAAACCCATGTTGTACACTTTGCGAATGTCTTTCGCTTCGATAACCAGTTCTTGCATGGCTTACCTCATGAAAGGAGATCCGCTGCTGGCATCGAATTGGATGGGTGGATTGAGAATGACCTGATCGCCTTCCACCACCTCACCGCTGATGATCTCGCTTTGCAAATCAGATACCGCTCCAATTTCGACCTCGACAGGCGTCGACAAACCATTTTTCAAGAGATATACAACCCGTTTTCCCTCCCGCACGCGGACGGCGCGGTTGGGTACCAGCAGCACATCTTCCAACTGGTTGACGATAATGTTCACACCGGCTGTCATGCCCGGTAATACAGACTCGTCCGTATTCTGCAGTTCGATGGTTACGGTGAAGTTGACCACGCCAGCCACCGAGGTGCCGACCCTGCCAACGCTGATGACTACACCGGTATATTCTTTATTGAGAATAGCATCAAAAGTCAGCCGGGCCGCCTGCCCGACCTTGATGCGGTTGATATCGACTTCGGGCACCAACACATCCACCAGCAACCGGCTGAGATCATCGATGCGAAAAGAGACCATTCCTGGTGATACTTGATCGCCAACTTTAGACGATACTTCAGTGACAGTGCCCTTGAATGGGGCTTCGAGATTTGACAGATCCAGGGTCGCCTCGATCGCTGCGATGCGCGCTTCAGCAGCGCGAATGTCATCAGGATCCGGTCCGTCCTTCAGGCGCTCCCACTCGCGTTGCGCGTCTTTCAGATTTGCTTCGGCCACAGCCAGGTTGGCGTCCGCCTGCTCGATTTCCAATGCATCTGGCAGCCCCTGTAGATATCTGAGATTGGCCTCAGCGCGTTCCAGTTTACGGCGCGCATCCAGGTAGGCGGAATAGGACACCAAACGATCCGGATTATTCACTTCGAGGTGATCGAACATATCGTATATTTCTTCAGTGCGACTTACTTCCTTCTTTGCCAGCTCCAGATTGGTCTGGGCTTCCTCCAGCGTCAGGTCGCTGGCGCGGCGGTAATCCTTGCTTTCACGGCGGTTTTGAGCAGTTTCCAGCGCATCCTGCGCCTGCGCAAGCGCCAATTGCGCTTGCGCGCGGGCCGTGTCAGATTCCTTCAAGTTTTCCAGCGCGCGGCGGGCGCTGATTAAATCCGCCTCCGCCAGGATAATCGTCTGTGATAGTGAACTTTGCTTTAGTTCCGCTAACGTCTGGGCAGCATCTACAGAGTC
>JAXDCA010000093.1:0-5263 GCA_034678305.1 Bellilinea sp. | reverse complement strand
AGTTGATCGCTAAGCAAGCGTAAAAGACAGGGAAACGAACAATTTTGTCCGAATAGCGTTGTTCTCCAATGGGGTTTGCGCAGCTGCCTAAATTTGTTACTCGATCAGGGGCTTTCTCTACTCCTGTAATCTCCGATAAACTGCGTATTTTGGGAATCAGCCGGCGGACGGCGCAGGATCGCATGGTCTGTGAGCAAGTGGGAGAAAATCGATCGGCGAAAAAACATACCAACCGGTAGAATCCTACACAAATAATTATCTCTCGGGTATACTTTACCTATCTTCTCCCCGCATGGAGGTTCGTATGCCACAGGTTCGCATTCTCACCGACAGCAGCGCCTATTTGCCTCAAGTTTATGCCGATCAATACAATATTCACGTACTGCCTTTAACCTTAACCCTCGAGGGCCAGGAATACCGCGATGGCGTTGATATCCAAGCCAGCGAGTTTTACGAACTGTTGATCAAGGCCAACAGCATGCCGAAAACCAGCCAGGTGACCGTCAGCGCATTTACCGATAAGTTTCGCCAATTGCTCGACGAGGGTTACGAAGTACTGGCGTTGCTGATCTCCAGCGGACTCTCTGGAACGCGCGAATCAGCCCTGCAGGCGTTGGAGGGATTCCCTGGAGCGCCGATCGAGATCCCCGAAACAAAGCTGGTCTCTATGGCGCTGAGCTTTCAAGTGCTGGCGGCTGCGCGCGCCGCGGAGCAAGGCGCCAGCCTGGCGGAATGCAAGGCGGTTGCGCTGGATGCTTACGAAAAGATTGGGGTGTATTTCACCGTCGAGACTCTCAAATACCTGGCCGCCGGCGGGCGGATCAATACCGCCAAACGCCTGCTCGGCACTGCATTGAATCTCAAGCCAGTGTTGAAAATCAACGACGGCAAGATTGAGCCGGTGGAAAGCGTGATTACCACCCGCAAGGCGATCGAGCGCATGGTGCAGCTGGTCGAGCGGGATATTGCCGGAAAATCGCCGGTGCGCGTATCGGTCTTTCACGCCGCCGTGCCCGAGATGGCCCAGGCGCTGCTCGAGCGGCTAATCAAACAATTCGGCGCAGTCGAAGGTATCCTCAGCGAGGTCAGCCCATCGATTGGCTCGCATGTCGGCCCCGGCACGATCAGCGTGGCATACATGGCTGGCTAAGCTCAACCGACCGGATCAATTCCATAGGCACCGCCCCCTCGACCCAGGCCTCCAGGGTCGGTTGATCTACGCCGAGCGGCTGGGTCACGCTGCTGGCGGCGCGCATGAGCAGCTCGCGGTAGCGGCTGAGATCCAGGCGCTCCGGGTCGGGCAGTTCGGGCAGATCCCAGGCGTGCACGTCAGGCTGCCCGCGCAGCAGCAAAAAGCGCACGCGCTGTCCGGGGCGCACGTGCTTACCGACTGCAGCCAGCTGGGCGGCAGCGCGCGCCGCCGGCGAGGGCACTGTATACTTCTCCAGATCGCGGGTCAGGCGCTGACCGACCAATAAGTCATCGAGCGGGATGCGCCCGCTGCGCAACTCCGCCAGGCGGGCGCGCAGCAGTTCCACCAACGCGGGCAGTTGATCGGGCAGCCGGTCGGCATCCTCGACCTTCGCCAGCATTTCGATCATCTCCATCTGCACCGCGCCGATCCAGGCCGGCGTGTCACGCCGACGGGTCTCCAATCCGCGCACCTTGAGCGACCCGTCCTGGAACACGCCAAAATAGCGGTTGGGCACCGGCACGCGCGCGTCCAGGCGCGAGGGCAGAAAGGCCACCCAGCGGTAGATGCCGTCCAGCGCCAGGGGCAGGCCGGTGCGGCGGGCGATCTCCTCTACCAACGGCTGGAAATCATCTGTCTGGCTGGCATCGGAGCGGGAGACCCAGATGCCGTCCACGTACATGTGCAGCACGCAAAAGCCGGCGTCCTCGGCGGCTTCCTTGGCGCGCAGCAGCGCCTCGCGCCCGCAGCCGGTGACTGCCTCGTGCGCCTCGATGCGCCCAAAGCGGGCGTTCTTGTAACCCAGATAACCGAAACAGGTCACCAGCAGCCACTTGTGAGCCGAAGCATAAGCCTTGTAGCGTTTGCGGTGCGGGTGCCAGGCTGGCAGTTCGGCCAGGCGGTGCTTGATCGCCACGCGCTTCTCCAGCAGCGGGGCGAGCGTCTGCGGAATCAGCCCAGGCGGCTCGGGGGAAGGCCCCAGACCCTCCGGCAGGCGCGTTTCAGGCGAAATGTTGCAATGCACCATGATGCTGGGATACATGGAGATAAAATCCAGTTCGCCAACATTGCGGTGCAGCCCGACGATTGGCTGGTAGATCAGCCCGCCCTGATCGGTGTGCAGCAGATCCAGCGCGGTCTTGCCGCGCTCGACCTGCTGCTTGTGCCAGGGGACGAGGATGCCGCCAGCCGGGGTGCGCTCGGCCTGCAGCGCGGTGCGGATTTGCATGGCGGAGATGCCGCCGCCGGGCGAATTACGCGCCGCCATTTGCACCGGCAGCCCGGTGACGCGCGCTGCCTCCAGCATGCCGTCCACGCCGTAGTCGTCCCACAGCATGGCGTTGCGGTGGTCGATGTGCAGGCGCCCGAAGAGGTGCACCTGCTGCCCGCGGAAGACGATCTGGCCGTAGGAGAAGTAGGAACGCTCCTCGCGCAGACCGACCTCGCGCCCCTCGTGGCGGTTGAGCGGCAGCGGCAGCCCCTGTTCCTTGGAAAGCTCGATCAGCATAGGCAGCAGCCAGGTGTCGCCCCAGCCGGTCAGCAGCAGGTCGGGGTCGTGGCGGACGAGCAGCGCGCGCAGGTTAACCAGCAAAGCGCGCGGCGGCTCGAGCGGCAGGCGGTAATTGCAGCGCTCGAAACGGGCCAGCAGCGCGCGCGGCGGGGCATGGCTGGGGTCGCAGTCCGGCTCGAGCTGCAACACGCGCAGCGGCGCCGGCTCGGGGTCGATCTCCCAGGGCGAATCGAGCGTCTGCAGTTCGAAGATTTCATCTTTCTCATCGTAAAGCACGCGGATGCGCGCCAGCGCGAAGGTGTCGTAGCGCGCGGCATGATGCAGGCTGAGCGGCAGGTCAGCGTCGTAATAAGTCAGATCGGGGTAGTGGTTGGCGACCTGGCGGAACAACGCCGCCTGGTCGGAGGCGCGCGAGCGAACCGCCAGCACGTCGATTGGCTCAGGCAGAAACAGGTCGCGGCGGCGGGTGCGGAACAACTCGGAGAGCAGCGGCAGCTTGCGCAGATAGTTATGCGCGGCGCTCAGCTCGCGCTCCTCGCCGGCGATGTAAAAGGTCAGCGCCAGCGACTGCCGCAGGCGCAGCCGGCGTCCGTCCTCCGCCAGCAGCCAGAGAACGACTTCATCCTGCGGATCATCGTACAGATCGAGCAGCCAACCGGTGGTTTCAAGCATCCAACTCCTTGTGCAGTGATTCCAGTTGAGCGCGCAGGCGCAGAACCTGTTTGTGCTGTTCGAGCAGCATGGAGAGCAGGAAGGTTTCCATCGGCAGGGCGTGGCTGGCGTAGGCGGCGGCAGCCAGGTGCTGGCGGGCCGAGGCGAACAGGTCGTCCAGTGCCAGCTGGTCGCTGCGCCGCAATGCGCGGCGGAAGCGTCCGAAGGCTTCCTGCTCCTCGATGAAGGCTTGAGTGATGGACGGCATGGTTCTTCCCATTGCAATTCTCCTGTGAATCAATCCGATCGTTTCAGTAAAGCTCGTGCGCGGCTGCCAGCAGCGACTCATAGAGCGGCAGGCGGTCGGCAACGTCCTCCTTTGGCGGGCGGGCGCTAACCACCAGCGGCGCGCTGGCGCATAAGCGCCGCAGCTCGCGTAGAGAAATTTCCAGCAGCCGGCGGGTCTCGTAGAGCGGCACGCTCTCGTCGTAGAAGGTGTCCAGCAGATCGAGCACCAGCGTTGGAGGGCCGTCGGCGGGCGTCTCGGCCAGCAGCGCCAGCATCTGGTAGCAGGTGAAAGCGCGCGCGAGGCGCACGTTGCGCAAGGCTGGCTCCAGGCGGGCGGTCTGCCGGCGCAGGGCGCGCGCCAGCGGATAGATGTTGATGCAGTTGCCGCCGTCGAGTACGCGCAGCGGTCCCTGCAGCGCCAGGCGCGCCATCAGGTCGAACAGCGCCAGGTCGATACGGTGCGCGCCGCGCGCCACCAGCAGCCGCGCGGGCAGCGGGTCGGGGAACGGTTTCATGCTCCCAGCATACCGCCGGGCGGGTTGCGGCATCAATCCCCCTCAGGGGGGAAAAATAGGTTAACCCATGGGTTAACCCACCCGCAAGCAGATGCGCGGGCTGGTAAAATAGGCTGGCGGAAGATCACAACCTTCGGTTTGAAAATGCTTCCGCAAATCACTTGCCAGACGCGCCGATCCTGTTTATAATTAATAAAACATTTGTTCGATTTAAGGGGAATGCATGCCAGTCAATTACCAGCAATTTCAACAACAACTGCGCGAAAAAGGCAAACAGGCTAAGGCTCAGGAGAAGGAGCGAAAAGACCGCATCGAGCGAGCTCTGGCGCAACTCGAAAAGCGCGCCGGCGATTTAGACGCGCTGCGCGAGTTGGTTGCGGAGGCGACCCGGCGCGAGCGCGGTCTGCGCTGCGCCAGCCCGCTCAAAGAACCGCTGACCTTCGCAGGAAGCGCCAACCCTCCTGTGCAAAATCCAGTACTGCTGGCTGCGGACGGCTCGCAGGTCAATCCCAGCCGCCACGATGCGATCGAGTTCGGCGTGATCAACATTGGTCTGTTTCGCATGACGCCAGGGCAGGCGCAGGCGCCGCGCGAGACGGTCTTTAGCACGCTGCTGATGTTCGATGATCTGCGTGACCAGCGCGGATCGCTGACCGAGGATCTGGTGGCGCTGCGCCGCGATGTCGATGAGCGCATTCGTCTGGCTGAGGCAGCGCGCAGCGAGCCGCAGCCGGTCATCACGTTGACCGACGGTCCGTTGGAACTGTACGGCGAGCCGAAGGACGATCCCCGCTACCAGGAAGGTTTTAATCAGTACCTGGATGCGCTCGAGGAAACCGCCAGCATGAACGTGGTCACCGCCGGATATGTGGATAAGCCGCGCGCCGACTTGATCGTGCGCCTGCTGGAACTAAGCCTGCTCTCGCCGGAAAACCTTGCCCAGGCCGGGCGCGAGCGACCGCTCTTCGGCGTGACCGATAACCAGCTGTTCGAAGAGAGGCTGCAGCCGGGCGAGCGCACGGCGGTCTTCGCTATCCAGTCCAGCTCGGCGGAGAGATTCAAGCAGCGCTCCAGCGGGCTGGCGCTGCACTTCTTCTATCTCAACGT
>JAXDCA010000092.1:0-11595 GCA_034678305.1 Bellilinea sp. | reverse complement strand
ATCACATTCAAGACTATCGACAAGCTGTCTTGCGTCAGCCCGTCACGACTTGACCTCGCACCATGACCGTTAATTCTTCTTAACGCAAACATAGCACCCTTCCCTCCACTACTGCTTTAATAAGCCTTATCCCGCTGGAAATGAGCCGTAAAACTTTAAATCCAAGAGACGTTCGATGATACTGTAACGCTTCCCGGCTATTTATGCATTTTATCTTGATCGACAATATTTTTTATTCTACTCCATTTTGTCACAATTTATGGAGTGTTGCAAGCAATCCTTCAATCGAAATCAAGCCTGCACATACGGATAAACTTCCAACTCAATCTCGTTTATGCAGCTGTCCAATCACGTGGTTGGCGTATCATCCGGCGGTTCAGTCGGCGGGATCGGCGTATCCGTCGGCGGAATTGGCGTCGGCGGGACGGGAGTTGGCGGCACTTTCGTCGGCGGGGGTTCGCCTGGCTTCGGCGTGGAGGTCGGCGGCACATATGGGCGCCGGGTATATGTGACAGTGGGGGTCAGGGTGGTGGTGGCGGTTGTCGTCGGCGTCACCGCGGGGACAAAAATCCGGTCACCGGCAGCGAGCTGGCTTTCCGATTTGATGCAGTTCGCCAGCAGCAGCTCTTCCGGCGTGAGCCCGTAAGTCATGCTGAGCGGCAGTAATTTATCGGATACTTTATAAACGTAGGTTACCCAGCCTTCCGGTTTGGGGCAGGCCTGGCGGGTCAAATCGATTGTCGGCAGGAACGGGCGAAATACAACCGAGAGCGTTTCAGTCGGCTTGGGGCTGGGCGAAAGGGTCGCTGAAGCCGTTGCAGTGAAGCTGGGTATAGCCGTCGGTTCGTCGACCAGGCCGGCTGCCTGGGTGGTCGGCGCAGTGATCAAGCCTGGGTTTTGCCGCAGCAGCATCACGGCCAATGCCGTAACGCTAAAGAACACTGTCATCAACACAACCGTCAGCAGGAAGCGCCTGCGGCGCGCCATCACCTGAGCGTCAGCGACACGGACAGGGATACGCTGGATCTCTGTCCGCTTGTAAACCGGGCAATCTACATACTGCGTCGAAAGACAATACTTCTCCTGATGCTTGGCGTTCACAGGCGCCACGGGTTTCGCCTTATGGCAGTGATTCCCAATCGATGGGAACTCCAGCACAGTTTTGGGATCGGTCTTCAGACCTAGGTAAGGGCAGTATTTTTTACTCAATGGAATGGTTCCCCGGGATGAACACTGGTCGCATTAATATTGATGGCTACGGGTAAATGGCGCAAACCTGGCAGTTGATACCTGAAGAGAGACCCTCTCGATGCTGCTGAAAAATCAGCAAAATGCCAATGGCGGCAGAATTCTCTACTTTCATTATAACGGATATTAACATTCATTAATACCTTTTTCATAATAATCACTCCAGCCGGATGATTAAGTCGAGAAAGATCGAATGGGACTCGATACTCTGCCTGGCAATCCAGGGTCGATTGATTAGCGTTCATAATGTCCCTGAATGAATTCCCGAGAGCGGCTCGGCTTCATCTGGTCTTCTCTAGCCGTTCTCTCGACTGATTTTTCGATCTGCATCCTTTGCTGCGCCTCCGACAAAAATGACTCGGCGCTGCTGTTACTTGTCGATTGACTGGTTACCCCGATGATCAGGTTGATATTAAGCGGTCCGTGGTTGGTCCAGACCGGCGTCGAGGTCAACTGCTTCTGCAGTCTTTCAGCCAGCCGCCTGGCAATCATACCGTCCAGTCCAGGCAGCAACACAGCAAATTTATTTTCATCAATTCGGCCGAAAATATCGACCTCACGGATGATCCTGATCGTCCGTTCAGCGACCACTTGCAGCACCTGTGATGTCACGGCGCGCGAGCGGGCAGCCCCGTCGGGCCAATGGTAATTCACCTCATAAGCGATGAGTGAACAGGGCTGGTTATGCTCCATGCTCTGGCTTAATGTCCGGTCCACGTGACGGATGAAAGATTGCAGATTGTAAGCGCCAGTCAGCCGGTCGTGGGTGGAATCTTGCAGCACTGCCCCGATCAATTCCACTTGCTCGCCCTCATCCTTAGGCAGATACGTAAGCAGCTGGTTCATCATGTCCGGCACTGTGATCATTCGCACATCGCTTCTGCGGCACAAGCTGGCGATTCTTCCCGATTGGCGCGTATCGATTTCATTGATTGAAAAAAATACCAGGCCAATATCGAACAACTTCACTAACTCGGGAATATCCTGAGTCGTCCCGATCACTTTTACGCCTTCGATGATCGATCCCTTCTTTTTCAAATCGTCGTCGACGACACCAACCACATTGAAGGCGTACGCAAGCGGGCCCTCTCGCAGCAAACGGATACTGAATCGACCCACCTCTCCACCGCCGACGATCAAGACAGCCTCGCCATATTTCTCAAGGCCGTGTTTGCGGTTGTTTACCCAGGCTGCCGCAATGGCAGCGAACAGACGTTCCCGGTAGCGCAAAACGACAAAACCAATAAAGACAAAAATGCTGCTCATGAGCAGGAAAGCGGGTGTAAGCAGAGGACGAGCCGGCAAAATTAAATTCACAATGAACAACAGGAGCGTCACAATGATGACTGGGATGGCGATATCGAGCGAATCGCTTGCGGTCGCTTTTTCCCATTTGATCATGCGGCTGCCGCTGAAAAAAATCCCCAGGCTGTAGATCAAAGCGAGCAGCAGATACAAGCCGATAATCTCTGATCTCATGTTCATTTGGAAAAATTCCAACGGGATAATGCTGCCAGCAATGACCACGGCCAAAAAAGAACCTAACAGATCCCCAATAAAGCTAAATACATGATGGTCAAACAGATACCGGAAGGGACCGGTAATTTGCAAGTTTTCAGGGAAGGTTGCGCTATGCAGCCGCGGCAATAGAGATAACGCCGTCCAGAATAAGATGTCCAGGTCGGTTAGGAAGGTGCGCTTGCGCAAATAGATTTGATTGAGTCGATGCCTTGTTGGCAGAATATCGAATAATGAACGTTCCTTCACATTTTGCGACTGAAGCAGATTGTCATAATAGGTAAAGAGTACAGCCACTGGACTGGTCAACCCTGGACGTTCGGCAAGAATCTCCCGACGAGCCTCTTCGGGCCATTCGTTTACCGATTTGGGATCTTCTGGGTGAGGACCGACCAGGCTGATATCACCCATCAATACATTCCACAATTTAGGAATTTCATCGATCTTTGTTTCCTGCAAAAAATTTCCAAGAGAGGTCGTCCGTTGTCCATTAAGATTGATTCCCCCTGAATTTCTCGTGGGAGGAATCGTGTACCTGGACGTGCGGAATTTCCACATTGAAAACACTCGGCCATCCTTGCCGACCCGCTCCTCTTTTACAACAGCCGGTCCGGGAGAGTCGTGTTTAATTAAAAGCACTAGAACAATGTAAAACGGGCAGAACAATATCATCACTGGAATTGTGATCATCAAATCCATGATCCGCCGCAGGAAATCATCGACAGGCGCGAGCATTTTTCTTTTGCTGCTGCCTGGCATGTTATTCGCCATCCTGCCGCCCTCTTTCATACAACTACGAACTCCGGATTGAGATCCATTGCATTGACCAATTGATGAATATCACTTTCAAATAAAGCCCCAACGAGCATAATGATATCGGGATGCAGATTACGCAATGCGGCTGGCGAAATAACTCGATGCCCGCTGCCGGGTAGATGCAATCCGCGGTTGTGCAGATCAACATCCACCACATGCAAAATGGACTCGTCGATCTTCAGTGTGTTAATAAAGTTCATCTCCCTTTGCCCCACACCCCAGAGGACGACCTTTTTTCCAGCCGCGGTCCATTCCTCGAGCTTCGTTTTCCAATATTGAGTCTGATCTACGAAATATTGGTGGAAAGCGTCGATTTCCTGTTGAATGGCATTCATATCATCGACGACCTGTTTGTGAACCTCTCCACGGGTGCCAACGCAGGGGCGGATGTCGGCTGTCAACAGCAGCCCCTCCTTGGCAATCCCCTGTTCGATGATATCAAAGCCGCTGTTGGATAACAGCGTAACCAGCGAGCGGGGCGTGAAATAGGAATAATCCTGATAATTTACTTCCCAAATCGCTCGATTACGCAACCGCTTCAAACCATTCGGCACTTCAATGAAACCAATCGCGTCACGCTTATCGCCGATGTCACGGCGCATAGCGCCGACAAATTCACGCGGTCGATAAATTCGTTCGAGAATCCCGCGGCAGGATATCAAATCAGCCTGGTATCGGGCTAATTGATCGGTAGAGATATTCTGGAGAAACATAACCCGCTGCTGTGTCATTGACTGATTGAGATTGTCCAGGTAGCCTGGATAGATACCAATTCCGCGGTTTTCACCTAACTCGCACACCAGCTCCAAAAATTCCGTCTTTCCGCTGCCTATGTCGATCACGTCCTTCTTTTTAAGATCGTAGCGCTGGATCAAACGGTCGACCACTGGCCTGCTGTAACTTTGGAAGCGGGAAGAAAAATGCAACGAATTTTCGTACCAATCGTTGTACTTTACCAGATCCGTGTTAAAGGTAGTATTGAAAATGTGCCCGCACTCCTGGCAAAACGCAAGACGAATATCCCCCTTTGGCACGCTGAGGGCATCTTCTCGCTCCGGCCAAAGCAGATTGACTTCGACAGGAATTTGCAGCACTTCATAGAAAATCCTGATCTGATTGTTTTCACATACCGGGCATTGTTTTTCGCTCTGTGTTTTAATTTTGACCTTATGTACCATTTATTGCTCTCTTCGACTATTACCGCGCTGGCTGCTAAATAACGCCGCTTCCTGCCCGTGAATCAGTCCAGGGTGTTTATGTATTCACCACTAGCAGGTCTGGCGAGAGGTTCATTTCCAATAGTTTTGAGCGGATCTCTTCGACAAACACCTGATTCATCACAATGACTACGTCAGGGTGGTATTCTTTCAAGAAATCCGGCGAAATGATCTGCTGCCCGGTGCCTGGGATGAAGGTTCCATAGCGATAGGGGTTGTCATCGACCACGTATTGGATTTCATTACTGATTCCAAGCGTCGTCAGGAAAGCAACTGATTTCGAACCGCCGTCCCAAAGGACGCTTTTTAATCCACTGCGGTGGAATTCCTGCAGACGCATGCGCCAGATGCCAACCTTTTGCTTGATGGCTTGTGAAAAATAACCCGCCAGCGGCAGCAGGTCTTGCACATCGTTCTCTTGCGGCAACGGCGGGACGAGCGGACCGCTCACGCCAGGGCGCGCCTCGATCATGAGATATTGCCCGTCGAAGTCGGTCCATAGGTCGAGCACATCGAACCCGCACGCGCGGAACAAGCGGCCTAACGATCCGGAGCTGAAATACGAACAATTCGTGTAATGGATATCCCAGAAGGCTAACTCGCGCAGGATGCGGAAGGTCTCCAGCGTCTGGAAGAATACAACCACTTCCGGCCTGTCTCCAACAGCCTTACGCACCATTTTGACATATTCTCTGACCGGCTGAATATCTTGTAATATCAACTTGCATACATAAAAATCAGCCTTATGGTTAATATGTTTTATCGAAAATGTCTCCCGCTTGAATTCAAGTTCGCCGCGCTTTAGAACCGGCGCTCGATCAGCCACAAAAGCAGGGTCGAATCCTAAGCCTGTGTTATCGCCGAGCTCGCAGAGCAGCGCCAGGAAATCTCCCTGCCCGCAGCCAATTTCCAGAATTTTCTTACTGCGCAAATCAAAATTGTCGATAAGGTAGTTCGCCAGCTTGCGTTGAAAGGCAATATCCGTTTCTGTAAATCTCTGCACTTCTTCGGGTTGATCGAGAGCCTGGATACCAGCTCGATCGTAGGACACATTGGTGATAAATCCACATTTCCAGCAATACGCCAGGTGGATATCCCCGCGTGGGAATCTGAGCGCTTCTTCACGGGTTTTGACCAACACCGTGCTGTGAATCGGGACGCCGCGGACGGCATAAAATCCACGCAATGGGAAAACGCCGCAACTTGGGCAGCTTTGCTCGATCAAGCTGTGCGTCCCAAACCGTGTTATTGCAGCGGAAATTGATTGCAAATCATCCATTAGGATACCATTATTGTTGCCTGAATGATCATGAAGAAGATTTACAGATAGAAGAAAAGCCTTACCTTTTTGTAAAGAGATATTGCATGCATGATATCTTAACGAAAAATAATGCCGTTCGACGCCGCAGCGCCAAAACATCGATCAAAGGTAGAGCCGATCCGTCCTCTTACAGCTAAACTTCCTCTTCGAAATACACTTCACCAATAATTCCTGCAACTGCCGGATCACATGGCGCTGTCTTTTACCGGCTAAATTTTCGGGCAAGTCGCGGGAGACTGAAGAATTGAGAAAATTGTCAGACTGGTTTTCAGATATTGACTGTCTCTGTCAACCATCCGACAAATTTACTATAACAAAAAAGAGAACCGATTGTATAAGAATTCGACTAGAAATGTCTTATAAAATCATTAGAACACAAGCCATCCAGCGCTATTACCCCCTGCCCTCATTAACTCGCAATGCTGCCAGGATCCGGTTAAAGCTCCAGGAGCGAATCGACAATATGATCCGCCTGGAGCAGCTGCTCGCGTGGATTGGTATTGGTCACCGCGATGCAAGTCATCCCAGCCTTCTTGGCAGCTTCGACGCCCGCTGGAGAATCCTCGATGACGATGCAGGCCGCAGGTTCGACTCCCAGCAAGCGGGCAGCTTCGAGAAATACGTGTGGCTCAGGCTTGGCCGGCAAGCCGCTGGCAGGCGCGGAGAGTATTGCATCGAAATATGCCCGGATGCCCAACTCGTCCACGATGGCATCGATGTTCTCCTGCGGCGCAGAGGAGGCAATCGCCTGAAGCACGTGGCTGCTTTTCATGCCGTCCAGCAGCTCAAGCACGCCGGGCAGCAATTTAGCCTGTCCACGGATTAATTGCCGGAACAGGATTTCTTTTTCCTCGCTGATCTGCGCTGATAAAGCTTCATCCAGCGGCGCTCCGTTCAAGTAAGTCAGCAACTCTCGATTCCCCATGCCAAAAACGGCTTTGAAATCCTCCGGCGTTATCGGAATGTCAAAGCGCGGCAAGGTCTCCTGAAAAGCCTGTAGATGCATTTGACCGGTGTCGACCAGCACGCCGTCCAGGTCCCAAAGCACTGCCTGAAATAATTCCACCATTTTATCCTTCGTAGTTTTCCGCTATGCTGCCCCGATTATACCCTCTCTTCAATTTATAAGCACCTTAAATAATTGGCTATGCGCATTGAACGACCGTTTTATGGTCGTATTCCATTTTTTTCAACCCGCTATTGAGTTTCTGCTACAATTCTTTCAACAGGCACCAACTATGGCTGCGCATCCCTCCGTCGAACCCTTCTTGCGCCCGTTCCAACCGGCTGACCGCGACGCCTTGTTCAAAATCGCCGCAGACACGGCCTATTTCGGCGATCCGATCGAGGCGTATCTGGAAGACCGGCGTATTTTCCTGGACGCTTTTTACGCATACTACACCGATCTCGAGCCGGAGCACATCTGGGTGGCCGAGGCCGGCGGCGAATTGGCCGGTTTTCTCACCGGCTGCATCGACACCAAAAGACAACAATTGCTGACTCACGAAATCATCCGTCCGCGCGTGTGGCGTAGATTCCTGCGCGGCGCTTACCGCATCGGTCCAAAGGGGCTGCGATACCTACTCGAGCTATTCCTTGCAGGCCTGCGCCGCGAGGGGACCAAAGTGGATTTGCAGCGCTATCCGGCGCATTTACATATTAATGTAGCCGCCGCATGGCGCGGCAAAGGATTAGGCCGCCGGCTGATGCTGGCCTATCTCGACCAGCTGCGGGAAATTGGCGCGCCTGGCGTGCATCTGCAGACCACCAGCCGCAACGAAGCCGCCTGCCGCATGTACGAGAGCCTGGGATTCCGCCTGGTCGACGCGCGTCTCAGCCGCATGTGGCGCTGGAAATTCCCCGAGCCGCTGGAAGAACGGGCGTATGCCAGGGAGTTGTAAACGGTTCATTCCACGCTCCTCCTCAACTTCGATGCGGCTGACGAATACTGCCGGCTTAAACCTCGACGGAAAATTAAAAACATCCGCGCGCTTAAGCGTGAAAACACCAAAACACCAGAAATCGGTATAATCTCCCCATGCCTCCGTATAAAACCATTGAATGGAAATCCGATGCTTTAGTGCTGCTCGATCAGCGCTTGCTGCCCCAGGAAGTCCGTTACGTCGAGCTGCGCAATCCGCATGAGGTCGCCGCGGCGATCCGTGATATGACCGTGCGCGGCGCGCCTGCCATTGGCGCGGCGGCGGCTTACGGCCTGGCGCTGGCTGCCCAGACGAGCGCCAGCAGCCGCTCGACGGATTTACTCGCGGAACTAGACGCAGCCGCCGATCTGCTCAAAGCCGCCCGGCCAACCGCGGTCAATTTGAGCTGGGCGCTCGAGCGCGCACGAGATGCAGCTATGGCAGCCGCACCCGCCGGCGTGGACGCGATCCGCGCCGCCGCGCTGCGCGAAGCACACGCGATCGCCGAGGAAGATGCCCGCGCCAACCGCCTGATCGGCCTGAATGCGCTGCCGCTTCTGCCCGACGAGGTCGCCTTTATTCATCACTGCAACACTGGCGCGCTGGCGACCGTCGATTACGGCACCGCGATGGGCGTCATCCGCGCGGCGCACGAGCACGGCAAGAAAGTCTTTGTCTATGTAGACGAGACCCGTCCGCGCCTGCAAGGCAGCCGCCTGACCGCCTGGGAGCTGCAGCAGCTTGGCATCCCGTACCAGATCATCGCCGACGGCGCCTCTGGTTACGTGATGAGTACCCGCAAGGTGGACGCGGTGGTGGTCGGCTGCGACCGGGTGGCAGCCAACGGCGATGCGGCCAATAAAATCGGCACCTACAACCTGGCGCTCGCAGCGAAAGCTCACCAGGTGCCTTTCTACGTCTGCGGTCCCGCCTCGACCATCGACCTGAACACGCCCAGCGGCGCGCAGATTCCCGTCGAAGAGCGCCCCGCGGAGGAGCTCACCTGGTTTGCCGGTCAGCCCATCGCGCCGGCTGGCAGCCCGGCTTTCAACCCGGCCTTCGACATCACGCCCGCCGAGTTGATCACGGCGATCATCACTGAGGGCGGGGTCGCCCGCCCGCCGTTCGACTGGTCGCTGCCAAAGGTGGTGGCTGGCGCGCGCAAGCCGCCTGACCTGCCATAGTCCGTCAGCGGAAGATCGCCGCAATCGTTCGCCGGATCAAATCTTCCCGGCCAATTGCCGCCCCCACTCGGCAGCCCGTTCGAGCTCGCCCTCCTTCAGCGGGCCCTCGCTGCCCTTCACCGCGAATCCTTCCGGCGGCAGCAACAGCGTGCCGCCCTTCTTCTCCAGGCGTTGCGCGATCTTCTTTGCGGCAAAACCAAACAGGCTCGAAAAAACCGTATAGATGATGTTGTTGACATCCTTTATCGGCATGCGGGTATCGAAGGCAGCTACTTTCATCCCCTGGATGCCCCCTGCGGGGATAGTCTTGATAAAGGCAGCGGTTTGCTCGCTCATCATAAATCCGCGGGTTGGCGACCCGGCCACGAGTAGTTCCACGCCTTGCAATTGCTCGGGGGTGACTTCGTTCACTCTCCTCAGGCTGACCTCGGACTTGGATTCAAGCGCCTTGGCAATTGCCTGGGCGACCTTCTCAGTGTGACCAAAAAACGAATCATAGACAACGAATGTTTTCATGATCTGGTTCCTCCAGGAATATTATAGCTTTCCTGAAAGGAAGGGTAAGAAAAATATAGCGCCCGCCCGCCTGGAATATCCGCTCCAGTCATGAATTTGTGGATAGGATCGAGACTAAAGAGTTGCACAATACTCATTCATTGAACCCTGACACCTGACACTTGAAACTTGACACTTGACACTTCCCCTTGTTCCCCTCTTGACTTTTCTGTCCTATTTCATTATGATAATAGAACATATTTTCTATTCCCAGGGGACGAAATCACATGCAAAACCTGCCCCACAGCCTGGAGCTGCGCATCTACCGCGCCGAGACTCGCCTGCTTGGCGCGCTGCTGCGCTCGCCGCGTGGATTGAGCCGCATGGCAAGCCGGCTGAATCCGCTCGACTTCTACGATTACCGCCATCAATTGATCTGGGCGGCCATGCTAAACCTGCACCAGCAGGCCGCTCCAGTCAACACCGAGTCTGTGCTGGCGGAGCTTTCACGCAGCCGGCTCGACGACGACGCCGGCGGTCAGCATTACCTGCATTTTCTGGCGCGTAAAACCTGCCCGCCAAGTACAGGCAAGCGCGACCCGGTCTGAATGCTGATGCCCCCACAATCAAAATTCATTCATCCCCAATCATTGAGTAATGCTTGACACTTTGCGAATGAATTTGCTAAGATAAAGCTGCATCACAGAACAACCATCATCTGTTGTCTGGAGGGTAAGATGCGTATTGGTGACCTGGTCGCTTGCCGCGGCTTCTCCTGTTCGGATAACAACCGCGCTGGTTACCAAATCCCGGATATCGAGCTCCAACCCGAAAAGATCACAATCCTGCTCATTTCGGAGTCGGCTCCAGCGAGACCGGATGACCATTCTCATTCAGCCGTTGACTTGTTTCATTATAATTGAGCGATGCCTGCCTTTAAGAACCTTCCTTTGCCAGTGCCCATCGATCCGCGCGTCTTCCGTTTCCTTCTTCAACGGGCCAAAAGCGTTGTGGTCCAACAAAGTGACGTCCACACAGCCCGGCGGCGAATGGAGGCGATTGCCCGGCTGTCTCCGATGCCCTCCGGCGTGACCGTCCAGCCTGAAGTAGAAGGCGCCTTGCCCGGCGAATGGATACGCCCGGACGGCGCCGATGAAAAGCGGGTTATCCTCTACATCCACGGCGGGGCCTTCGTCCTTTGTTCGCCAGCCACCCACCGCTCGCTGGTTGCCCATCTGGCGCAGGCCAGTCGCAGCCTTGCCTTCTCGCTGGACTACCGCCTGGCGCCGGAACACCCCTTCCCGGCGCCGCTGGAAGACTGCCTGGCAGCCTACCGCTGGCTGCTGGCGCGAGGCTTTTCCCCCAGATCAATCGTCGTCAGCGGCGACTCGGCCGGTGGCAATTTGACGCTGGCGCTGTTGATTGCCCTGCGTGATGCCGGCCTGCCGCTGCCGGCGGGCGCGGTCTGCCTTTCGCCGGTGACCGACATGACCTATACGAGCGGCTCGCGCATATCGAGAATCCAGGTCGATCCGATCTTTGGCAACCTTTCCAATCCGGAAAAACTGGTCGAGCCGTACTGGCAGGGACACGATCCGCGCAATCCGCTCATCTCGCCTATGCACGCCGACCTGCGCGGGCTGCCGCCGCTGCTGTTTCACGTCGGCGATGATGAAATCCTGCTGGATGATTCGGTCCTGCTGGCGGAGCGCGCGCGGGAGGCCGGCGTCGATGCGCGCGTGGCGATCTGGCCTGGCATGTGGCATGTCTTTCAGGCGTTCTTCATGTTCGTGCCCGAGGCGCAGGAATCGATCGAGCAGATCGGCGAGTTTGTCCAAGCGATATCGGCTTGAGGCGATTGCGCCGCTGACCGC
>JAXDCA010000091.1:0-42422 GCA_034678305.1 Bellilinea sp. | reverse complement strand
AATTTCTTGCGGGGTTTCGTCCAGGTCGAGCCATTCGATCTCTGTGCGCGGCGTCATGATCGAATCAATCGGCCGATCATTCAGGCGGAAAACACCCTCGATCATATCCTGCTCAGCCTCTTCGAATATGCCGATCTGAGTGCCTTGCTCCATCAACACCTTGATCTCTTCCTCTGTGACCAGCGGTTCTTTGGACGCCGAAGCGCCAAGCAAGCGTAAACCGAAATCGGTAGAGACGCTGAGAATTTTCACCAGCGGGGCGGTCAGCCGTGATAAGAATCGCATCGGTTTAGCGGCTGCCATGGCTACACGTTCCGGATCGAGCAATCCTAAGCGTTTGGGAATCAGCTCGCCGATAACCAGCGAGAAATATGTGGTTACGATAACCACGATTGCCAGGGCAATGCCGCCGCTGTATTGCTTAATGGCCGAGAATTGCTCGAGCCAGACGGCTAATTTTTCTGCCAGCGTCGCGCCGCCAAGCGCGCCTGCCAGGATGCCGACCAGAGTAATACCGATCTGGAGCGTCGAGAGGAAGCGGTTAGGAGTGTTTGCCAGGTCGAGAGCAGCTTTTGCTCTGGTGTCGCCTTCGTCGGCTTTTTGCTGCAAACGGACCTTGCGGGATGAAACGATCGCAATTTCCGACATGGCAAAGACGCCGTTCAGCAGCAGAAGAAGAAAAATCAGTAGAATTCCAATAGCTGTGCCAGGCATGATTGCAATTCACTCAATCTTCATCGGGGATTACAGGGGCGGTCAAGATTTCTGTTGCCAGTTGATTCAGGTTCTCCACCTCGTTTAAATCCATGTTGACGGTTTTCCAATAAATATCCAGCAGCTCCAGCGGAGAAAGGGAACTGATGGCAATGCCTTCTGGTAAACGCAGGCGGGTTTCTAGTTGAGGACGGCGCACCAGATGGAAGTCAAAAGCAGACGCGGCGTGTTCGCGCAAACGCGGTTCATCGATAAGCGGCTCCCAATCGCGCGGATAGCCAACCGTCAGGCGTACGATGGCGTCCGCCAGCTCGCCTTCGGGCGGCAATGCAGCTGCCATACGCTCAAAGAGTTCCTCGCTGCCTGGCAGGCCGTTTGCTGGGCTGCTCAAGCCTTGAGATAAATCGATGCTGCGGTCAATGAAGCGCCGTCCTGGCAAGATGCGTTCCTCGATTTTGGTTTTGCCGCGCGACACGCTGGCGATGATAAAGCCTTTTTGGTCTTTTGCTTCGCCAAAGTCCACCCGCTCGATCGAGCCGGGGTAGATCACTGGCGGATGACCGCCGGGATTCAGATTTTGGGCTTTATGGATATGCCCAAGCGCAACATAGTCCAGCCGCGGATCTTTGACCATTGAGCCAGGCAGGATTAGATCGTTGCCAAGCATGATGCTGCGCTCGACGCCATAAACCGCGCCCTGGACCGTGCCGTGAGCTGTCAGCACCAGCGGCAGGTCTGGATCGACGCGCTCGTACCACTTCTCAAGCAGTTCTGCAAGGCCGGTTTCGATTTTTTCATGCACGGAGGGCATTTCGATCCCTTCCAACTGCTTGGCAGCTATTAGCGTGGAACGTGAAATCCAGGGGATGGCTATCACTTGAATCGGTAAACCGCCCAGCTGCTCGGGTTGCAACAGTGCTGGTTTGCCAATCACGTGCACATGCGCCACCTCGAGAGTATCGTACTCGTGCAGCGCATGAGCTCTTCCCTGGGCGGGCGAGAGATCGTGGTTGCCGACCAGTAGAATGGTTTGAATGCCGGCGCGGGACAGGCGCATAATGCGCTTGCCCCATTCCCTTTGAAAGGTGGGAGCAGGGCTGCGATCCTTATAGGCATCTCCGGCGAAGATTACCAGGTCAACGCGTTCTGCGATGGCTGTTTCGATGATCGCGTCGAGCGCATTGAGAAAATCCAGCACGCGCAAAGGCAGCCCGCTTAGTGGATCATGACGCCCATAATTGGCGATGTCGATATGCGCGTCAGCAAAATGGAGAATTCGGATCATTTCCCCTCTCAAGATTGGATGCCAAGGTACTGCGCCAGCTCGACCGCTGGCGTGAAGTCGGGATGATACTCCAAAGCTTTCCGGGTGTCTTCGATTGCCCCTTGAGAATCCCCAATGGCAATACGCGCTCGCGCGCGCCAGACATAGCTCTCCTCGATGTATGGTTCAGCCACGGTGTCGATGGTGGTTGTTGCTAATTCGATGATGTCTTGGTAACGCCCGGTGTAATAATATGCGAAGTAGGGGCCTGTTTGGTACCACATGATCCGCCACGGCCGCTCATCTTTTGGCAGGGCTGCCATCAGGTTGAATGCCTGGTCGTAGGTGTTGGCAGCCCCTGCATAATCCTGTAAGGAAACCAGGCTGGAACCTCGGTTGAAATATGCAAATGTCTGCTGAACGCCGGATAGATTAACCGCTTCCTCAGCAGCGATTCTGGCAGCAATTTGGGCGCTTTGCTGCTGGTCGCTGTACTCGCCGAGCACCTTGAACAACTGGGTTTCCTTTTCCGGCGGGTAGATCACCAAAAAGGTGTAATTGAAAGAACGCCATTGCTGCTGCAATTCAGCATAGCTGACCATGTAGTCCTCGCTGAAGTATGCATCCTGGGTGATGAATTCCTGGCTGGCATCCTTGTAGCCGCTGACCACGGTATAATGTCCCATCCAGCCCATGCGCCCGTTGTAATCGCGGATGACAATCCCTTTCTCGAGCATAACCGTAAAACCGTTAGCAACCAGCTTCTTTATTAATTCGAGAGTGCCGCCGTAGCGGACGATGGCATTCAATTGGGTGTAGCCTATGACATAATCGGCTAACTCGTAAGGCATGACATTTTTATCTTTTTCGTATGGTTTGACTACCGGGCCAATATCCGTACGAGTGCCTTGCCAATCCCAATACGAAAGCGCGATCGACAGGGTGGCAGGCGCGCAATAATTCCATAATCCGTGCTGCGTTTCGTAGCGCCCGCCCTTGATGATTACCTCAGCCGGAAGCGGGGTTGGCGTCAGTGTGGGCGTTGGTGATATTTCAGCCGTGATGACCGCGGTTGGCGGGATGATTGTGGGCGTAGCGCTTGCTGACAGAGCCAGCATGGTCGCCTGGACGATGGTATCAACCTCTGGATTGGGAACGAAAATGGCTTCCTGCGGGGGGTGGATAGCGTATTGCAGCTGAGCACGCCACTCGTCAACCTTGAACATCACCCGCTCGCGGATGGGCGGGATGGCCATCGAAAACGCGCCGACCAGGAGGCAGCCAAGCAGAATGCCCACGATGATCAATGGGATTTTACGCATAATGGAATTATATCATCAGCACTGTAACGATCTTTGCGGGCGCTGAAAGCAGGCTGGAGATTAACCCTCATACACCATATACAGGTTTGCGCCGATCAAAAAATCGAATCCCGCGCATTTCAGTAAGGCGCGCCTAATTTCATCGCTCTGCCTTACGGTTGCCAATATCGGTTAGGATTATGTCAATTTGCAAGTGATGCGTGATTGAGCAGGTGTTTTAATTAATTTGGGTATAATTCGGGTGTTATAATACGCTGCTTTTCTTTACATTTTTATTTGTTATGTCAGGATGTAGAAACCATGGTTCAAAAAATTATCAGAGAAATCCCCAATCATTTTAGTCTGCCGCGTCGGATCTACCGGTTGGGCGACCTGGCTCATAACCTTTGGTGGGTATGGAATCCCGAGGCGCAGATGCTGTTCCGTCAGGTCAACCAGCGCCTGTGGGAAAATGTCAACCACAATCCGGTCTTGTTCCTCAAAAAGGTTGAGCGCAGCAATCTCAATGCGGTTGCCAATGACCGTTTATATCTGGATTTATATGACCGCGTCATCAAAAACTTTGACGAGTATATGTCAGGCAAGGGCGCCTGGTATCCCACAGCGCATCCGGAGTTGGCTGGCAAGCAGATTGCATATTTCTCATTCGAATTTGGGCTGCACGAGTCGCTGCCGGTTTACGCAGGCGGTCTGGGCATACTGGCAGGCGATCATCTTAAAGAAGCCAGTGATCTCGGTCTGCCGTTGAGCGGGGTGGGTTTCATCTACAATCAAGGTTACTTCACGCAGCGTATCACGGAAGACGGCTGGCAGGAAACCGGCACGCATTACTTGGATTTTGACCAGTCGCCTGTGACGCCTATATACGATGAAAATGATCAACCGGTGACCATCTCTGTCGATCTGCCCGGGCGCTCGGTCTTTGCGCGGGTTTGGGAAGTGCGCGTTGGCCGGGTTTCACTCTTTTTACTCGATACCAATCTGGAGCTCAATTCCGAGAGCGACCGCCAACTGACTTCCAAGCTGTACAGCAATGATCTCGAAGTGCGCGTTTCGCAGGAAATCTTGCTTGGCATGGGCGGGGTGCGTATTTTGCGGTGTTTAGGAATCCATCCGGATGTATGGCATATGAATGAAGGCCACTCTGCTTTCCTGGCTATCGAGCGTGCTCTCGAGATGGTCCGAGAAGGGCTGACCTTCGAACAGGCTGTTGATCAGATCAGGAAAACGAATGTATTCACCACCCATACACCCGTCCCGGCGGGCAATGACCAGTTTCCGCTCTGGCTGGTGGATAAATATTTCTCAGTGATTTGGCAGGAATTGGGGCTGACAAGAGACCAATTCGTTGATCTGGGCCGCCAGACGACTCCCTGGGGCGAGAGTTTCTGTATGCCGGTTCTTGCGCTGCGCCTTTCGGAGCGGGCTAACGCGGTATCGGAGCTGCATGGGCAGGTTTCGCGGCGCATGTGGCACTTCCTCTGGCCAAAACGCAAGGTAGAGGATGTGCCGGTCACGCATATCACCAACGGGGTTCACACTGGCACGTGGATTGCCCGCAGGCTAAGACTGCTGTTCGACCGTTACCTCGGCGCGAATTGGATGGATCATATCGATGATCCCGATTTGTGGTCGCTGATTGACAACATCCCTGATGAAGAGCTTTGGGCGGTGCGCACGCACTTAAAACGCAAGCTAACCCTCTACATAAACAACCGCGCCCGAGAAGCCTGGAAGCAGGGAAATATTACGCCTTACCAGGCTCTGGCATCAGGCGTTTTTCTTGAGCCTTACTCGTTGACCATCGGTTTTGCCCGGCGGTTTGCAACCTACAAGCGCGCCAATTTGTTATTGCGCGATTATGATCGAATGATGCGCATCATCACCGATGCAGACAAGCCGGTACAGGTCATCTTTGCGGGGAAGGCCCATCCAGCCGACGAGCCAGGCAAACTGCTCATCCAGCAAGTTTACCGCGCGGTTAAAGATTCACGCTCAGGCGGGCGGATGGTGTTTCTCGAGGATTATGACATGAATATGGCCCGCTACCTGGTTCAGGGCGTGGATGTCTGGTTGAACAACCCCCGCCGGCCTAATGAGGCTTCGGGTACATCTGGCATGAAAGCAGCGCTAAACGGCGTGCTGAACCTTTCTGTGATGGATGGCTGGTGGCGGGAGGGTTATAACGGCATGAATGGTTGGGCAATCGGTGAGGATGCCGACGGGGTGGATCCAAATCAGCAGGATGAAATGGACTCACGAAGCTTGTATGATCATCTCGAGAAAGACATCATACCGTTATACTATGCCAACCGCAGCACGGAAAATATTCCAACCGGGTGGGTGGCGCGGATTAAAGAGTGCATTGCTACACTTGCGCCGAATTTCAGCACCCGCCGCATGGTGCGCGAGTATCTCGACCAAATGTACATACCAAGCATACAGCCCGAAGCAGAGAAAGTGGAATAGACGGCAGACATGGAATTGGTTTTCAACTCTCAAACAATTTTAGTGGCGCTCGGGATCTTTGCTCTGCGCGTTGGCGACATGTCGCTGGATACCATCCGCGTGCTGTTCGTCGTCCGTGGACGGAAGAAACTCGCCTGGATTCTGGGTTTTTTGCAATCGTTGATTTTTGTGATCGCGATCAGCTCGGTATTGACCAACCTGAAAAATCCACTGAGTATCCTTGGGTATGCAGCCGGATTTGCCACCGGCAACGTAGTGGGAATGCTGATCGAAGAACGGTTGGCGATCGGTTTCATTCAACTGACCATCGTCAGCCCAAAACGCGGATCGGCAGTGGCTGAGATGCTGCGCCAGCACGGTTATGCTGTGACAGAATTATCCGGGCGCGGTCTGAGCGGGATGGTGTCGATTCTAAATGTCAGCGTTATGCGCAAGCAGCTTGTTGAAGTAGAGATGCTGATTCGTGAGGCTGATCCGGAAGCGTTTGTCACCGTCGAAGAGGTGCGCCCGCTCAGGCGCGGTTTTTGGCGCGCCTGAGTAAAGTCGAAATCCTGCCGGGATTTTCTGGTATTGAGAAAACCTGGTATTGTTCAAATACACGTTGTTATTTTGTGGATCAGGGAACTCTACGCACTTTCAGGCGTAAACCCTCGACTTTGACCACCTCAACTCGCGTCCCTTCAGGCAGCGGGTCGAAGCCTTCGGCGAGTTCGGCAGTCCACAACTCGCCCTGGAATTGCACGCTGCCGACCGGATCGATGGTTTTGCTGACAATGCCGGTGCGGCCAACCATGGCGGGTTTGCCCATCCAGGCCGGGAGGCGCAGCGCGCGAACCGCAAAGCCCACAATGACCGAAAAGCTGATGGCAAAGATAATGCCCGTGGCTATCACCAGCGGCACGGAAACGGTGGGAAAACCGGGCACGCGGGTGGCATTGAACAGGATCAATGCGCCAGCAATGAATGAAATGACCCCAGCAGCCGTCAATGCGCCATGAGTTGGTGCTTTGATGTCGATGATGAACAGCACAAAAGACAGCACGAGGAAGATCAACCCAAACAAATTGATCGGCAGGATGCCAAAGCTGTAGATCACAAGCGCCAGACAGACGACGCCGATGGTGCCGGCCACCCAACCGCCCGGGCTGGAAATTTCGATCAGGATGGCCTGAACGCCGATCGAGAGAAGCAGAAAGACAATGTTGGGATTGGTCAATAGGTGCAGCGCTTCTTCGACCGGAGTTAACGGCACATCCTTGACCCGTATATTCTGCGTGCTCAGCGTGAGCTCTTCGTCGAGGACTACGACAGAATAACCGTCCAACTGGCGCAGTAAATCATTCAAATCGGCAGCAATAAAATCAACCAGCCCGACATCGAGCGCTTCACTGGAAGACGCAGCTTTAGCGTTTTGGATGGTATCCTCCGCAAGATCGATTGCCTCTGGCGGCCTGCGCGCAGCCAAAGACCGCACAGTCGCGCGCAAGATCTCCTTTTCCTTGGCTTCCATGGTTTCGCCAATATCTTCGCCCTGCGATCCTACCGGACTGGCCGCGCCAATGGTCGTTTCAGGCGCCATCGCGCTGGCATGTCCGGCCAGGGTGATCAGGGTGCCGGCGCTGCCGGCCATCGCGCCACGTGGCGTCACATAGATGACGATTGGGATTTCACTGCTGCGTAGAATCTGGATAATTTCATTCATCAGCGAGATGCTGCCGCCAGGCGTGTTTAGCTGAATGACAATCAGATCAGCGCTATCCTGGCGGGCAATGTCCAGGCTGCGCTCGATATAGCTGACCATCACTGGCGTGAGGGGACCCTCTGCATTCAAAACGAGCGCCAGACCCTGTCCTGGCTCGGTTTGAGCGGCGGCAGGCTGAAACGTCCCGAGCACGCCGAGTAAGCCAATCATGATTAGCAGCGTCAGTCTGAATTTTCTTTTCATTGTTTCCTCCAGGATTCTGCGTTAGCTAATAACTTGTGATGACAGGCAGAGAAAATCTGGATTCATCCAGGGGCGCCTGGAATCCTATTGTTAATTATAGCCGTTTCGCGAGATGCCTGCATGCTCAGGTCATGGGGGGCTGTTTCAGACACCATGATAATCCTTTTTTCGAGCAAGTAACAAAAACGGATAATTCCATCCACAATATTGCTAAATATGATAAAATATATCATAATAATAATAAAAATCCATACCTAAGGCGAAATTTCGTCAACGCAAATTCAGTTCGATTGGAAGCCTGAAGGGTAGCTGTATGGTAGATCAAAATAGTTTAGGAGGAAAAATATGTCTGCGATAAATCGTTTTTCCGGGAAAACCGCTATCGTTACCGGCGCTGGCTCGGGTATCGGACGCGCCACAGCGATTCAGCTGGCCGAAGAAGGCGCTCATGTGATTGCTGTGGATATCATTCAGGAGCGCCTCGAACAGCTCAAAGCGGATAAGCCCGAATTGGATCTGGTCACCGTCACTGCTGACTTGACCGATGCAAAAGATATTGTTCGTGTGATCGAAGCGACCGGCGGGAAACTAGATGTGCTGATTAACAACGCCGGTATTATGGATAAATTCCAGTCCGTGGCCGAGGTGGATGACGCTACCTGGGAGAGGGTTTTTGCGGTCAATGTTGTCGCTGTGATGAAACTCACCCGCCTGGCTATTCCTCTCATGAAGGCAGCCGGGAAGAGCGCCATTGTTAATGTCGTCTCTGAGGCTTCTTTACGCGGAGCTTGCGCGGGAGCAGCCTATACGGCTTCTAAATACGCTGTAGCTGGTTTGACCAAGAATACAGCCTTGATGCACGCCGCCGACGGCATTCGTACCAATGCGATTGCTCCTGGGGCAGTCGCTACCAACATCGAGGCGGTTATGGAATCCCAGCTCTTCATGGAGCGCATGCGCAAATATTTCCAGATCATCCCTCCCATAGCCAGACCTGAAGAGATCGCCGCGGGGATTGCCTTTCTAGCATCAGACGAAGCATCGAATTTCAATGGCGTGGTCCTGCCGAGTGACGGGGGCTGGTCAGCAATATAAGTTTTGAAAAACAACTCCCTTGACGGAGGAGATAGCCAGGGGAAGGTCATAAGAACGAAGAGGCACAGAAGAAGTAGAGAGAAACATGCTTTCTCTACGCCTTCTGCGCCTCTAAGGTCATTATTCGTGATGTAGTAAGAGATCGAGACGCAGCAGGTTGAATCTACCCTTCGACAAGCGTGCCTTTATGCTCGCCTAGCAACGCCAAACGCAGGGCGTCTGGGTCCCACAGGTTGAGAACCAGGATGGGCAGTTTATTTTCCATGCACAAGGATACAGCCGTGCTGTCCATGACTTCCAGGCGGCGGTTGAGCGTGTCGAGATAGGTGAGATGGTCGAACTTGACCGCCTGTGGATTTAGCTTGGGATCGCTGTCGTACACGCCGTCCACTTTGGTGGCTTTGATAAGCACATCTGCGCCAACTTCGCAGGCGCGAAGCGCTGCCGCCGTATCGGTCGAGAAATATGGGTTGCCTGTCCCGCCGCCGAAGATCACCACGCGTCCTTTTTCGAGGTGGCGGATTGCCCTGCGGCGGATGTACGGCTCGGCGACTGCCTGCATAACGATAGCGGATTGTACTCGAGTGACCACTCCGCAGCTTTCCAATGCGTCCATTAGCGCCAAAGAATTCATCACCGTGGCGAGCATACCCATATAGTCTGCGGTGGCCCGGTCCATGCCAAGATCGAGTCCAACTTTACCGCGCCACAAGTTCCCGCCGCCCATAACAATGGCCACGTCCACGCCCATCTCACGCACTTCGCGCAGGCGCAAGGCAATATCACGGGCAGCTTGAGGATCAATGCCGTTTCCTTGCGGATTAGATACCGCTTCGCCGCCAAGTTTGAGTAAAATACGGTGGTATTTCAAGCCGTCCATAAGCGCTCCTTATAAAAAAGCCAACCTTGCGGTTGGCCTTTGCTCACCTTATTCTTCCCGTGTGGTTTCACCCAATGCCCAGCGAACAAACCGGCGGATGATGATATTCTCTCCAGTCGAAACGATGGTTTCATTCAAAAAGTCCTGGATGGTTTTACTGTCATCGCGGATATAGTTCTGACGCAGGAGTACATGCTCATCCTTAAACTTGGTCAACGAACCTTCGACGATGCGCGGGAGTATGCTCTCCGGCTTGCCTTCTTCACGGGCTTTGGCGGTCACAATAGCCGCCTCATGATCGAGAACTTCTTGCGGGATTTCTTCCTCGCTGATATATGCCGGTGAGCTAGCAGCGATCTGCAGCGCCAGCTCGTGGGCAAAGGTGCGGAATACATCGCTGCGGCCAACGAAATCGGTCTCGCAATTGACCTCGACCAGAACAGCTACGCGGCCATTGCCGTGCGAGTAAACGTCGATCACACCCTCAGAGGCTATACGGCCGGCGCGTTTGGCAGCGGTTGCCAGACCTTTTTCTCGCAGCGCGGTGATTGCTTTGTCATAATCTCCACCGGCGGCTTCAAGCGCCTTGCGGCAGTCGAGCACACCAGCATTTGTTGCTTCGCGAAGTTTCTTAATCAAATCGATGCTAATCGTAACCATTCCCGTTCCTTTTATTGTTGAATTCTACTTTATCCATGAATCTTGAAAAGATCATTCCTGATCTTGCTTTGTCTTTTTCTTTTTAGGAGCTGCTTTTTCCATGTCGGGCTTAATTTCCTCTTCTTCCGCCTCTGCAGTATCCTCGACAGCTGGTTCAACAGAAATTTCTGGAGTTTCCTCGATTTTCTCTGCGGCTGGTTTTTCGAGGGTGTCTTCGAGAGTTGTCTCAATGACTTCCTCTTCAACCTCTTCTTCGATTTCGCCCGTTTCCGGTTCGATGGTTGCCTCTTCCTCTTCTTCTTCGGGTTCGATCTCGCTGCGCCCGCTGAGTTTAGCTAAGGTTGCTTCGCCTAATAGCTCTTCGTCAGCTAACTCTTCTTCTTCGAGCATCTGGCGGCGAGGCAGGCGCGCAGCCGGGGCAGTTGGGGCGGCGAATTCGACTGCTTCCCGCTCCTCCTCGATTTCCTTGCGCATAGCCTTACCTTCCATCACCGCATCGGCAATTTTTCCAACCAGAAGTTTTATCGCGCGGATAGCGTCATCGTTAGAAGGGATTACATAATCGATTCCAGACGGATCGCAATTGGTATCCACCAAAGCAATCACGGGAATGTCTTTGAGGTTAGCCTCGTGAACAGCGGTTGCTTCGCGCATCACGTCGATTACAAACAGAAGCTCGGGCAGGCGCTTCATGGTCCTGGTACCGCTCAGGCGAATATCCAGCCGGTTGATTTCTCGCTGGATCAGCAGGCCTTCTTTTTTGGTAATTCGGTTGATCTCACCGCTGTCTCGCACATGTTCCAGACGTTCGAGCTCCTGGATACGCTCGTAGATGGTCACCCAATTGGTGAGTGTGCCGGGTAACCAGCGCTCGGTAACATAGGGCATTCCGCAGCGTAAGGCTTCGTCACGGATTGTCTCCTGCGCCTGTCGTTTCGTGCCAACAAAAAGGACCGTGCCACCCTCAGCTACGGTCTTGCTGACCACTTGATATGCATTTGTCAGTGATTTTACAGTTTGCTGGAGATCGATAATATGAATGCCGTTGCGCTCGGTAAAGATGTACGGGCGCATGGACGGGTTCCATTTGTTGGTGCGATGCCCGAAGTGAACCCCGCTTTCCAACAAAGCTTTCATGGAAATGATAGACGCCATATTAGATTATTAACTCCTTTGCGTTAGTCTTCCGCCCTCGTCTTTCCAAGCCTGAACCGCTGGTATGGCGGCACGCCAGAGTTGGTCGGAGAGCGTGATTAATGACTGTCCTAGACAGACAGCCCGCCAAGTATATCACGATACCATTGGAATCGTCTAGAATAGGCAATACTCTTTTTTATTATCCAATATTGGGATATATATTTAGACTATAAACCATTAAGGTCATCGTTCCCTGGCATTTGAGTCAGGATAGTTTGTGACAATTAGCAAAGGACGGCTGTGTCCAAATATACGTAGCATTTTTTTTGTTTTTAAGGTATCCTTAATTTTGTTCATATTGGGGTTGCACGCTAGACCATAGCAAACTGTGCAATCCTCTTATTTGCTTGTGAATGAGTGTAATGACTGCCAACCGGAGTACTTATCCTTGCGGTTTACGTAAAAAGCACACATCATTGAAACGGTGAAAATGATCGAAAAGTCGATTCCAGGAGGGACGCATGATTAAAGAGACCATCAAAGATGCCGAAATACGGATGAAAGCTGCTATTCAAAGCCTGGAGGATGACCTGGCTGGGATTCGTACGGGACGGGCGACGCCGGCTTTGATCGAGAAATTACCGGTGGATTACTATGGATCGCCCACACCATTAATGCAGTTGGCTTCCATCAGCGTGCCAGATGCGCGCACCTTGCTAATCAAACCATTCGACAAAACCACCATGAAAGGGATCGAACGGGCGATCATCACCTCCAATTTAGGTTTGACTCCTAACAACGATGGCAATTCGATCCGCCTGAACCTGCCTCCCCTCACGGAGGAGCGCCGGCGTGACCTGGTAAAGGTTGTCAATCAACGTGTCGAGGAAGCAAAGATTGCAGTTCGTAATGTCCGCCGTGACCTGATCAAAGACCTGCGGGAATTCGAAAAAGAAAAACTAATCGCAGAAGACGACCTTAAGAACGGGGAAGAGGAGCTGCAGAAACTGACGGACAAGATCATCGCTGAAATTGATCAGGTTGGCATGCGGAAAGACAAAGAAATCATGGAGTTTTAACCCGTTTTTATGGACGCAGAGCCGGCAGATATTTCTCCAGGAACTCTGGAAAAAATCCCCAGTCATGTTGCCATTATTATGGATGGCAACGGTCGATGGGCGGCTGCACGCGGCTTGCCGCGTTTGGAAGGACACCGTGCTGGCACTGAAAATCTGCGCCGGGTAATACGCGCTTGTGTTGAATTTAATGTCAAATATCTGACCATCTATGCCTTTTCAACGGAGAATTGGGGGCGCCCGCAGGAAGAGGTCGATGGATTGATGATGATCCTGGAGAATGTGATCGACAAGGAGCTCGATGAACTTAACCAGGAAGGCGTCCAGCTTCATCATATTGGCCGGTTGGAACGCCTCAATCCGCGCCTGCAAGAAAAGGTATTACGATCAATCGAAATCACCAAGAACAACAAGAAGTTGATCTTATGCATTGCCTGGAATTACGGCGGGCGGGATGAGATCATCTGCGCATTTCAACGCATGATGGCGGACGGGGTTGAACCGAATGAGATCGATGACGAGTTGGTCCATCAATACTTGTTCACCGCCGGCATTCCCGATCCGGATTTGATCGTGCGTACCTCTGGGGAGATGCGAACGAGTAATTTCCTGATCTGGCAAGCAGCTTATGCAGAATGGTACGTTACCCCGACCCTCTGGCCGGATTTTAACCGCGAGGAATTCTATAAGGCGCTAGTTTCTTACAGTAAACGCGACAGGCGATTTGGAAGATTATCAGAATGCGATAAGGGCTGATCAACTCAATGCTTGCAAACCGGCTGAAGATTGCGATCCTCATCATTCCAATCGGCATCGGATTTATCGTTCTTGGAGGATGGCCTTACGTTGGATTGATCTCTTTGATGCTTGGAGTCTCAGCCTGGGAGTACTGGCGTATGTTTTCACGCGGGGGTATTTTCCCAGTGCCATGGATTCTCATCCCAGGGGTCGTACTTCTTTGTATTGCCCGGGCGCTGTGGGGATTCGAGTACAGCAGCCTGATTCTCAGTGGGCTCATACTGGTAGCTATGACAGCTCATATCATCAGAGCAGAAAAAGGTAGCAACCATCCGGCTTCTGATTTTTCGGCTACCATCAGCGGGTTGATTTACCTGGGTTTTATAGGCAGCTACCTGGTTTCACTGCGTAATCTGCCGGGCGGTATGTGGTGGTTGCTTCTGGCTATCCCGACTGTATCGATCGGGGACAGCGGAGCGTTTTTCATCGGGAGGAAATTCGGCCGGCATCCGCTTGCGCCTGTTGTCAGTCCGCAGAAAACCATCGAAGGATATTGGGGTGGAGTCTTATTTTCGATCCTCGGCGGTCTGGCGCTAGCATGTTTATGGGGATTGCGTTTTCCAGCGATTATGCCCATCCACGGGCTGGTGCTTGGGATCATCCTGGGCGTTTTAACGCCTCTTGGTGATCTTGGTGAAAGTATGTTAAAACGCCAATTTGGCGTCAAGGACACCGGCATCATCTTTTCTGGTCACGGCGGTATGATGGACAGGATGGATTCATGGCTTTGGGGTGCAGTGATCAGCTACTACGTCGTTATCTTATTTTTCTAAGGGTAGAGGGAGTCTCCGGGATGTCTGGAGAAATCACATTACTAACAATGAAGAAAGGATAAGGATTAATGAATAGCAGACCAACTCGAAACCTGGCTCTCGAACTTGTACGTGTAACAGAAGCCGCTGCCCTTGCAGCCGGACGCTATGTTGGCAGGGGGAACAAAAATGAAGCTGACCGCGCTGCGGTAGATGCCATGCGGTTGATGTTGAATACAATTCAAATGGATGGCGTGATCGTGATTGGCGAGGGAGTAAAAGATGAAGCGCCTATGCTGTTTAACGGTGAACGTCTTGGAACTGGTGAGCCGCCGCTGGTGGATATTGCGGTCGATCCCATCGACGGCACCCGTCCAACAGCGAATGGTCTGCCAAATGCAATTTCGACCGTAGCCCTGGCGCCGCGCGGGACGATGTTCTGCCCGGGACCGATTGTCTATATGGACAAGATTGCCGTTGGGCCTGCAGCAAAAGATGCCGTGGATATCAATGCTCCAGTCGGAGACAATTTAAGTAACATTGCCAAAGCGATGGGCTTGAATGTGGCGGATCTGGTTGTGGTTGTGCTCGACCGCCCGCGGCACGAGAAGTTGATTTCTGAAATTCGTAAAGTAGGCGCGCGGATCAATCTCATTCCAGATGGCGATGTCGCCGGGGCGCTCTCTACTTCCTTGCCTGGCACGGGCGTCGATGTTCTGATGGGAGTCGGCGGTACGCCGGAGGGAGTGATTGCTGCCTGCGCTCTGCGCTGCATGGGCGGCACCATTCAAGGCAAGCTATGGCCGCGCACGCCGGAAGAAAAGAAGTTGGGCGAAGATCTTGGCTACGATTTCGATAAAGTGCTTACTCTTGACGATTTGGTTTCTTCCGATAACGTATTTTTTGCCGCGACAGGCATCACCAATGGCGAGCTGTTGAAGGGCGTGGACTATTTCAAAGATGGAGCGAGCACTGATAGTGTGGTTATGCGCGGAATCACTGGCACAACCCGGCGGATTATCTCTACCCACCGGCTAACCAAGCTTCAGGAACTCAGCGCGATTCAATATTAATCCTATAGCACAGCTTCAATCGTATTAAATCATCAAACGGCCGCTCAATGAATTTAAGCAGCCGCTTGATGATATTTTTGTTAATTATTGTTTTATATAATAGGTGAGGCTTGCATCTGCTTGGATCACCAACTGACCTGCGGCAATCGGGGCGGAAGAATCGTAGGCTGCACCGCCCTTAGCTTCATAGACGGGCATTGCCCCGCTTGACGAATAGGCGCTCACCGAATAGAGATCTCCCAGCTCCACACCAGCCAGCTCAGCCAGTTCAACGGCTTTCGCCTTGGCATCTTCGACAGCCAACCGGCGTGCTTCCGCTTCTGATGAGGCGCGGTCTTGGACGTCGAAGCTGATACCGTTGATGGAGTTTGCGCCAGAGCGGACGACAGCATCCAGAAGCGTTCCCAGATTTTGAAGATCGCGGACTTTCACGAAGACCGTATTTTCAACCACGTAGAAGGTTTTACCAGTTTCTCCTGTGGGCAGGTATTCCTGCTGCGGGTAAACATTGAAGGCGGTTGTCTGGATATCTTCAGATGCAACATTACGTTCTTTGAGGGTATTCGCAATCGCCTGGGCCTGGGCGTTGTTCTGGTTGAGCGCGCTTGCGACGTCATCCGCCTGGCTGCGCACGCCGATGTAAACATACGCTATATCGGGAACCAGATACACTTTACCGGTGCCAGATACACTGATCTGTGGTGGTAAATTATTGGAAATTTGCGTCGGAGCAACTGGTTGGCAGGCAGCCAGAAGACCGGTAAGTAAAACAGCTAACACCAAATAATAAATTAACTTTCTCATCTTGATCCTCCTGATCGTTTCAAAGGTATGACATCATTATTTTCACATCTATATGACGTCCTTTGGAAAAATTTGTTCCTTGTAAGTTACTCACAGGTTGATCATTTGTGCGGTATCATGGCGCTGCTATTAGTTCCAGCCGTCCAATCGGTTGATCAATGGTGATGCGCATATCTGCATTGCCGCTATTTGCACCCGGCGAATATATGCGGTCACCTGAAATGGTAAAGCCAGCCGGGATGGATCTGGACAAGAAAGCGCCATTGATGCGAAATTCGACCAGCGCGCCTGAAGGAACGCTAATTTTAATCGACCCAATGGGATTGCTGAGGTTTCCTGAAAATTCACCGTCTTTCGGCAGGGTAACAGCGAGTTGACCGACAGCTACGCTGAGATCCAGATTTTCGATTTCCAATCCGCGCAGATCGATATGCTGCTCACCGGCAGCAGTATCGATCGTCAGGTCGATGGGCACAGTGTTATTTAAATCGACATCCCACAAGGGTTGGTTCAAACCGCCAATCCAGGGAAAGAACACCGTTCCAGCGCTGGTCATGCGGAAATAGCCGATATTACCTTTGACCTTATAATCTTCATCGAACATCTGGCGCGGCGCGAGGGTAACTTTGCCTTCAAAAGCGATTTCAGCGTTTTCCGATGCGCCAATTTCAACAAAGCCAGCTGGGTGCGAGATATTCACATTCAATTGCCTGGCGCCTTCAAGCGGTTGTGATATTTGTGAGGCGAGCGGCTGAGCGGCCGTGACACCCGTCAAGACTGCCCAGATGATCACGCCAACCACCGCCACTGCCAGGAGAACGCCAATGAGAGTAGAGAGCACCGATCTGCCCTTGAAGATGAGGTCAAGGCCTGCGGCGATCAGCAGGAGCGGCCAGAGGCGCAGAAGTAAACTAAAAGAGCTCCACGCGATGTAGCCAAAATTCGCCAGCAGGAACATCGTACCCAATCCGAGTGAAACAACTGCCCAGATGTACCCGCGACCTTGGAATATGTTATCCAGCCCGCCGATGATGAAAATGAGCGGCCAAAGTTTCAGAAATAATTCCCAACCGTTGCCCGGGATGTATCCAAGCGTGTTTAGCAAAAAAACTACGCCGATGGAAATCAACAGCAGCGCCCAAAAGATACTTCTACGAGCTTTAGTTTCCATTGTTTTCCTCCCTTCTCAGGCTTTAATGCGCAAGGCACGCAGCACAAAGAAAACACCCAGGGCGATCAAAATTACAGGAAGTATGTAGCCAGCCCAGCGGATATCGCTGATCATAAATATGGCGCCCATCAACGCCAGGACTGCCGCCGGTATCAAAGGCCAGGTCATGCGTTTACCATCTGTCATTGGCACCAACGATAATACCCCAAAGGTGGCTGCGAGGCCGAGGAAGAACGCCCAAACCGGCTCGCGGGTGTATGGCTCGAGTACGATCAAAGCGACAATGGATAGCATCGTACCGGCGGGAATCAAGGCCCACCAAAATTGATGGTTCAAAAGATATACCACAAGAAAGCTAATGCCAATTCCGCAAACAACGATCGCTCCGCCAAACGAATTGGCTGCCCGCGGCGCCAATTCCTCCATCCCAAGTAAACAGCCTATGCTGAGCAATGTAAAACCAGGTATGGCTGCCCACCATTGCTTCCGATCGATGATCAGCACAATGAGGAATACTAAACCGGCAAGCGCGAATGCAGCCGCCCAGATAAGACCTCCTAATTCAATTCCAGGGATGCTGTTGAGCAATGCCAACACGCCTATAAGGATCAAGACGCCCCCGACAACAAGCCGCCAATGCATTGATTTCATTTTATCCTCCTGATCTATTAGAAGTTGAAAAATCCCAGCGCTGAATAGTCTTCGCGCTGTTGGTTCAGAAAAGATTATCGAATTTCTAGCGAGCTAATTCCAGACTTCGCACTGATCTCGACCCTGTTCGGGGCGGAATCGTAACCTGGCGATTCGTAGGTATCCCCGGTTTTCGGGAAACGAATGGTGTCAATATTGAGGCCGGTTAACCCGACCTCTGTATGAATTCGGGCCGCGACTCCCTGCGGAACTGTCAGATTGACTGACGCCACGCCTGCTTGAACATCAACCCGCGTAAACTGTGTGCGGGCGGGCAGAATGACCCGCGAGGAGCTTACCCCGGTTTTCAAAAGCAACGTTTTCACGTCCAGATTGGTCAGATCGATATCGTTTTCACCTGCTCCCGTGTGAAATTGGAGGTCGAGCTGAAGACCTTGCGCTAGATGTACATCCCAGCGCATACCCTCCTCCCAGACCCAATGGGGGGCTTGCGGACCAGGTTCATTTTTCAGTTTTACCTGTGTATGTGCACCGGGTTGTACGGAGTGTTGGACACCGCCGCCGAAGCTGCCCTCCAGGAGCGCATCTCCGCTGGTCAGCGCATCGACAATTAATTTTCCAGCGCCAAAGTGAAACTCGATTGAGGCTTGCATTGCGCCATCCTGTGGGATGGATAGACTCTCAACTGCGACCTGACTTCCACGCTGCCTGGATCGAACAAGAAACCAGACACCGAGAAAAATAAGAAATAATGCCCAAAACACCCCCCAAACATTGAATGAAAAGACCCCCAGGGTCTGCAATAAGAGGAGAGCTCCTAACAGTAAAATAACCGACCCCCAAAATAGACCTTGTCTGCGCATATTTACCTCCGTAGTTTTATTTGTTAACGATTCCAAAAAGGTTTAATGGATCTAGATTGATAACCGTGTGATAATCGAAAGGGAAACGTGGCAAATTCAGGATTCGGTTAACAGATCCAGAGCTGCTGTTAAAATCGATGAAAAAGCACAGGGTGATGATAAACATGATCAACCCGGCTGCGATCATCCAAAATCCCTGCCGGTTTGAAAAACGCCAGCCAATGCCTAAGTGATTTTCAACGAGAATGCCAAGTCCGCAAAAAGTTGGCAAAAGCAGCCAACCGGCAAGCCTTGATGGTACAGATAATGCAAACCACTGAGTGAATCCAACGAGCGCGATTCCTAGCAGCAATGACCCTAGCACGAATAATCCTGACAGGCCCTTCCGCCAGCCAGCCCAAAATACACCCGAACAGGCAATTAAAAAAACCATTGGGGTCACCACAGACGACAACACGCGCATAGGTCTCACGGTTGCAGAACAAACGGTGTATAACCATGCCCCGAACATTAGCAGCAGCGCCGTGGCGCCAAACCACAATAAATAATTGCGGTTCATATGCGCGTCTGCTGCATGGTCAGGGTGCGATGAACGAAGGAAGCAGTAACATCATTATACGGCATCATCATTGCTATATAACGAGATATCTCTCATAAAGTTGCGACTTGACATGTTAATTTTGGAGTATATAATTGTTACAAACATGATAAATTATACTGTTTTAGGGGAGTTAAATATGCGCATTTGCGTATGTCCGAGGCGGGGTTGGTTTTAGCCGCTGCCTCGTAATCACCAATAGCAAATAATTTCGCCAGCAATTACTGGCAGCCGGCAGCAACCCCGCACCATAAATTGATAATGTGTGGATGGTGTCTCTTTTGGGATTAACTGCTGGCTGTTTAATTTTGGAATGAAATGGAGATTATCATGAATATCGTGAATGATGTCACAGACTTGATTGGGAATACCCCCCTTGTCCGGATCAATCGGTTGACGGAGGGTTTAAAAGCAAAAGTTGTTGCCAAGCTCGAATATTTCAATCCTGCGCATAGTGTGAAAGACCGGATTGGACTATCCATGATCGTCGCGGCAGAAGAAGCCGATTTAATCAAGCAGGACACGATCATCCTTGAACCGACCAGTGGCAATACCGGCATAGCGTTGGCTTTTGTGTGCGCTGCGCGCGGGTACCGGCTGGCTTTGACCATGCCTGACACGATGAGCAAAGAACGGCGCATGCTCTTGCGCGCTTACGGCGCGGAATTGATTTTGACCCCTGGCAATGAAGGCATGCCCGGCGCCATACGCAAGGCTGAGGAATTGGCCGCATCGGATTCGCGTTATTTTATTCCGCAGCAATTCACCAACCCGGCTAATCCTGAAATTCACCGGCGCACGACGGCAGAAGAAATTTGGCGCGACACGGATGGAAAAGTCGATATCCTGGTTTCGGGCGTAGGCACAGGCGGAACGATTACCGGTATCAGCGAAGTGATTAAAGCGCGCAAACCTTCCTTCCAAGCAATCGCTGTCGAACCAGATTCATCGCCTGTGCTCTCGGGCGGGGAAAAGGGATCACATCTGCTCCAGGGTATTGGCGCAGGTTTTATCCCAGCCGTTCTCAATACAAAAATCTACGATGAGGTCATCCGCGTCAACGATGAAGACGCCTTCAGGACAGCCCGGGAAATGGCCAGGCGAGAAGGACTGCTGGTAGGCATTTCTTCTGGTGCTGCTACCTGGGCAGCCTTGCAGGTGGCTAGTCGCCCCCAAAATGCCGAAAAGTTGATCGTCGTAATCATCCCCTCATTTGGAGAGCGTTATCTATCCACGCCGCTCTTTGCTGATTTGGTCGATTTATAGAATATTTTCGTAAATAGAAGGTGAAAAATGATCATCCGTGCTATTCGTATAATGAAATCGGACATTCGCTCCGCAATCGAGCGCGACCCTGCTGCTCGTTCAGCGCTCGAAATCTTGCTTGCATACCCTGGCATCCATGCAGTGTGGGGGCACAGAATTGCTCATTGGCTTTGGAAACACAGGCTAAAACTGCTGGCTCGCTGGTTTTCACACATCAATCGATTCTTGACCGGTATCGAAATCCACCCGGGCGCCACAATTGGCGATGCGTTCTTCATCGACCATGGCATGGGCGTAGTCATTGGTGAGACAGCCGAAATTGGCAGGGATGTCACTATGTATCATGGCGTAACGCTCGGCGGCGTCAGTCTGGAGAAGGGCAAGCGCCATCCAACTATCGAGGATGATGTGGTCATTGGCGCGGGAGCCAAGGTTCTTGGGAATATTGTCATTGGACGGGCCAGCCGTATTGGCGCGAATGCAGTGGTGGTAAAAACCGTGCCACCCAATTCAGTAGTGGTAGGCGTGCCCGGGCAGGTGGTAGTGCGCAGCAAGCCAGCTGATCACATACCCGACCTGGAACATGGCAAGCTGCCCGATACGCTCGGTCAATCTATTGAGGATATTCTTGCACGCCTGGACGCCCTCGAACAGCGCTTCCCTCTGCCCGTTCCCTCGGATCTTGAGATACCAGGCAACGGCAGGAATAAACAACCAGAGCCTGAGGTGAAAATCCATGCCCCCGAGCAAGGTTTATGGCATGGAGAAGATTTTACGATCTAGTTGGCATACAGGCTGTGATAATGTTATTTCTTACGCAAAGAGGTCAATACCAGCGCAAGTAAGCCGACGACAGATACTGCCACGAGGCTGATCCCCGCTACGCGGTTGTCGAGCCAATCCGGCGGGGTCCAATTGATTAATGGCCGTGGGGTGGGGGTAGGCGTCCAGGTCGGTGTGGCGGTTGGCGTTGGCGTCTTCGGAACAGGTGTACTCGTGGGCGTGCGGGTGGGGACGCGTGTTGTCTGAGTGATGGTCGGCGTGGCGCTTGGCGGTGGAGCAGTAAAGACCATTAACTTTTGCCCGATGGTCAGAACCGGATTTTCAGGAAGTTTATTGAGCGAGATTAGTTCAGCGATTTTTACTCCATAAGCAATGGCAATCGACCACAACGCCTGCCCGGCTGCTACTTCATGGACGACTGAGCCGTCTGCGTTTGGAGTGGAGGTGATCACGGGCTGGATGAACTGGCTTGTGGCGAAAGAATTGGCAGTGGCTATGGCCTGGGTAGAGCTTCCAGGCGACCTGGTTGGCGACGAGCTGCCGCTAGTATACGCAGCATGGAGAACGTAGTATACCTTGCCATCCACGATAGCTACACCCGCGCCGACATGGACATAATTCCCGTTCGTCATCGGCAGCATATGCGCTGCGTCAGACCAAAACTGGTAAACAGTGGTTTGCACGGACAGATCATAGCCGCAGGCGATATTCTCAGTCGCCCAAACATGCGCGCCATCGCCGTATCCAGCAGCAGCTACACGCCCGCTGACATTGCCAATGTGCGCGCAGCTGCCAGAGTTTGCCATAATCTCTGCGGTACCCTGTGCGGTCGCCATCAATATGGAATTAATTTCTAAGGCCGGATGACCATAACTGGTACGGATCGAATTGACCGTATCGATGATATCGTACGCGCTGCCGGCTTGCGCTTGGGTATGGGTATGGAAAGCCGGCAGAGCAAAGAGGCTTAAAATAAGCGCAAATAAAGGTGAATAAATAAAAAAAATGCGGCGCATCGTGCGTAAATTATACTCGATGCGCCGGTGTGATATCGTCTGTCAAGCTTGATTAAGAGAGGGTGCGTTCGCCCGAGCCGCGTCCATAGGTTTCGGCAATGATCAGGAAATCGTTGGCGGATATCATGCCGATGATATTGCCCTGTTTATCAGAGACCGGCAAGTGATGAATGCGGTTTTCCTTCATCAGTCTTGCGCATTCTTCGATGGTCATATCCGGCGTGGCTGTAATCAGCGGCGAACTCATTAAATCTTTGACCTTTAATCCTGACGGATTGCATCCATGGGCAACTATTTTGTCGCATATATCGATGGAGGTCACGATGCCAAATTCTGGAGAATCCTCGGTTTTCCTAACAATCAGGCTATTGATGTAACGTCTGCGCATCAGACTGAGCGCATCGAGGACACTGCCTTCAGGATCGACAAAAACCACCAGGTCGTTCATCCAGTCGCGAACATGGAGGGCACTATGCATTTATCGTCTCCTTTTGTATTTGTAAAATGCAAAAAGGTTACACCCATTGGAGGCTTCGCCTACGGCTTGGGATTACATATCCTGAGTATAGCATAAGCATAAACAAAGGCAAGGTATCAAGATCACACTGGCAGGATGATGAATTTATGTGAGTCAGTTCACCGCCGAAAAGTCTATTGAGATGTGTGTAACTCGTCCCATTCCCAATCTTTTATCTCTTGCATGCAGTCATAAGCGGTCAGATCCAGATGTAAAGGAGTAATCGAAACGAAATTACCATCCAACACGCCGATGTCTGTGCCTTCTTCGGGTACCCCGGTCGGCGCATCTCCACCGATCCAGTAGTAAGGTTTTCCACGCGGATCCAATCGGCGGACCAGTTCATCGCGGTAGATTCGCAAGCCCTGCCGGGTGATGCGAATGCCTTTGATCTGATCCATTGGGAGGTTAGGGATATTCACGTTGAAAAGGATGCCAGAGGGCATGCCGTTCTGTATGACGATTTTAACGATGCGGGCAGCGATTGCTGCCGCAACATCGTAATGCATTGTTATTGGACCATTCTCATGCGAGTCAAGAGAGAAGGCAAGCGATGGTAGACCCCAAATGGCGCCTTCCATGGCTGCCGTGACGGTGCCTGAATAGGTTACATCGTTGCTGACATTGGCGTATGGATTGATACCGGAAACCACCATATCGATCGGTTTTGGCAGGATGCCGAGCGTTGCCAGAGCGACGCAATCGGAAGGCGCGCCGTCGGTTGCCAGGGCGGGCGTATTGTCTGCCAACACCACTTCTTTGACCCTCAACGGGCGGTGGAGCGTTTTTACATGCCCCGAAGCGGACCAGTTATGATCAGGGGCAAGGACAGAGACCTGACCTACCGTGCGCATGGCCTGCACCAGAGCCAGCAATCCAGGCGCATTCACGCCGTCGTCATTCGTTACTAAGATATGCATGGGTCCCTCGCGATTGAACCCCATTATAAATCAATCTCTGCCATGATCAATTGTCATCGCGAAACGGAGCGGTTTCCCGACTTGCAATAACGGCTGGCTCATTAATCCGTGGATTTGGCTCGTTCTTTCCACCAATCGCCGACGATCGTGGCTGCAGCCTGAAGCACATTAATCGGGCTGCCGCGTAGTGGAATTTCCAACTCGCGTTTGTCGCACACGGTGCTCAGGTTGGCTCTATCCACGCGGTATTTTAACTGGTTTAATTTTTCTTGTTGATCAACTGGATTGGAGATGGTTCGCACAATCTGGTCAATCTCGTCGATCAAATGGGTGGCTGTTTCAATGCGCGCATCCGTCGCCTTGACCAGATCCGCATCCAACACATTGAATTCACCCTTGAGTAGATTAAGCCGGCGGCCCGCCTCATAGCTCGCCGCGACAATCTGGTCGCGGCTCATCCATTCGGTTTCATAATTCAGCACATATTTCCATGAAGGGGCAAGCAGTAATTGACGGTGCTCTTCCAGCGTGCGGGCAAACAGATGATAGCCATGCTTCTCCGGCTCCTCGAAGGCACGGCTGCCGGGATCGACGAACGGCGCCAGCGGAGAGATGAAGGGAATCAGGCGATGCTCGTTATTTTGATCGTAGCGGCTGAGCATTTTACGCGAATATTCGACTGTTCCCATGACAGAATCATAGGTCTGATACTTCAAACCGGTCATGAAGAACAAGTCCAGGCGCTGACAACCGGCCTCGAGAGCATCGTCTATCGTACGCTCGATCTCGGCATTGGTGTACGGGCGCCCGAAGGCTTTCCGGACGGTCTCATCGTGCGATTCCATCGAGATTTCCAATGTGAAGTTGGGCAGGGCTTTGCCTACCTCTTGCAGGAAGTCCCGCGGCGCGGAGTCAAACAACTCGATGAAAACGGGCTTTTTATAGCCGCTGATCGCATCCAGAAAACGGTGAGTATACTCTTTGCCCGGTTGGCGGATGTCGCCAAGGATAAAAACGGGTCCTTTGCTGTACTCGCCAATGCGACGGATATCCTGAGCCAGGTTTTCGGGCGAGCGGTAGGCCGGGCGTTGACGGTTATGGATCGAGCGGAAAGCGCATGCCGATCCACCGCAGGTGACGCAGTTATAGCTGCAGCCGCGCACGCTCAGCGCCGCGGTGATCGGGTATTTCATCCAATTGCGGAAAGGCTTATAACTGGCAAGATCGCGGTACCTCACCACCGAACGCAATACATGGGTATAGTCGATGAGCAGATCGTCCAGATTATCCGGGCTGTATGTGATTTCATTAGCGTGCGTTTCCCCATCCTCGTCTTTCCAAACAAGGTTAGGGATCGCCTTGAGGAGGTTGGCTTCATGCGAGAGAGATGCGGGACGGACTGCTCCGCCCTCGCGTAAGTATCGGATCAGCAGCATGAGCGGGACTTCCGTGGAATCACCGCGCAGGATGAAATCTACCGAGGGGTAGCGGATTAGTTCTTCATAAAAGTAACTGGCTGAAAAACCCCCGAAAATCACCGGGCATTTGGGATGATAATGTTTGACGATTTTCGCAATTTCGATCGAGCCGTGCGCATGAGGCAGCCAGTGTAGATCGATGCCGTATGCCATTGCGTCCAGGTTGGAAATATATTTTTCGACATCGAAATGAGCGTCATCGAGCATGCGCACTGCTAGATTGACGATGCGCGTGCGCATACCATGGCGTTCAAGATATTCCGCCATGGTAGTGAAACCGATGGGATACATTTCGAACACAGGCGTCGAGGGCACCAGGTCGCTGACCGGGCCGTATAGGATCGATTCGCGTCTGAAGTCATAAACACTTGGCGCATGAAGCAAAATGAGATCGGTGAAGGACATCTTGGCAACCTGTTTTAGATTTGTGGAGGGATTTCCAGTGCCTTGATTTAACAAAAAAATTTAAAGGGATAACCCAATCGTATAAAAATCAATTTAAGACGAGGTCACGATTTGGAAGGGATATGGATATATAAAAATAAATAATCAGTGGGGGATCAGGATAGAAAAATTATACCATTAATGAAATTTCGCACTATCTTTAGCAACTATCTTGCATTTGCATGCGCGCAATTTTCGCCTTCACGCAATATGATCGATCAAACTTGGAATAAGAGGCATGCGGTTATGCCTTTGCGCTCCGCCAATGAACAAACGGATAACTCCCTCTTGACAAAACAAGAATAAATGTTCTATAATAACCAGAAATAGAACATAATTTCTGTCATAAATGGAAAGCAGGTTGATGATGATTTCACTGCCAATTGTGGATACAAATATAGCCGCGCCACAAGGCTTGAATAAGCGTACTCCCCTGGAGCGAATTACCCTGGCAGTCAGCCCGGAGCAATTAGGGACCCTCTCCATCTCACTGCGCGAGATCATGCGCAGGATTTCAAACTTACCTGCGGATACCGCCGTACTGGGATTGGGTGAGGATGGGCTGCCGTTGCTTTTTGATTTACGCGATCCACGTCCAGGTTCCATCCTGATTCTTGGCGATAAATTCAGCGGTAAAACAAAACTGCTGCAGACGATTGCCTTGTCCTTGATATTACGCAATCAGGCAGAGCAGGTTCAGTTCGCAGTGCTATGCGGCAAACCTGAGCAGTGGCAGCACATGGCGCATGCAAATCCCAAATACTTTCGCTGCCTGCACAGCAACTTCGAACGCAGTGCAGCAACTACGATTCTCGAGATGTGTGACCTGGTTGAAGCCCGCCAACACGGCGAAGCGATCGATCACTCACTCTTGTTCATCATAGATGGGATGGATACGGTGCCGCATATGGATTTTGGCATACGGATGAACTTCGAATGGCTGCTGAAAGAGGGTCCTGCTATGCGGGTTTGGCCCATCGCTGCCCTGGATAGCGAATCAGCCATGCAGCAACTGCGTTGGGTAAATTGCTTCCGAACTCGATTGATCGGTTCGATCTTAAAACCGGAGTATGGTCGAAATTTGTCGCTCTCGCATGATTTGAAGCCTTTCGATTTATTCCCAGGATCTCAATTTGCAGTCAGGCTTAACCGCAGCTGGCTGATATTCTCTCTCCCCACTTCAGACGCATAAGCCAGGAGGCAGCGATGAAAACCGGCATGTTATGGTTCGATAATGATCCAAAAGTCGATTTACAGGTGAAAATTTCCCGCGCAGCCGATTATTACCGCAAGAAATACGGCACTACGCCAAACTTATGCTTTGTGCATCCGAGTATGATCAATGCGGAGCTGCCTGCGCGCAAGAATGGTATCGAGGTGCGCACTACCCAGCTCGTGCTGCCCAATCACCTGTGGATTGGTAAACAAGAAGTCCCCTCGATTGTCTGAATATCCCAGCTCATCCCTCAGGTTGGTCTTCGTCCGCATTGGCGGAATGGCTGTTTTGATTTTGTATTTCGTCGTCGATCAGCATATCTTCGGGCAGGATGCCAAGCTCGCGGCTGGAAGCATCCTCCACTCCAGAAGTTATTACCCTGGCGACCTTGCGAATCAAAAGCCATAATTTTTTGAGAGGCTTATCAGAAAATTCCTCCGTAAAGTGCCAGGCGGCATCCTGAAAGCTGACTTCTGATTGGATTTCCTCGCGTAAGTACCACAGGTGTTCAATAATCCAGAGATACAAATCCGATGGAGTGCGCCCAGGGAATTCCTTGAGAATCCCAGTTTCGTGGATGATATTCACTAACGGAAGATAAACCTCATCATACCAACCCGCGGCAGCTTCGGCATAGCTGACCTCACGCTGCCAGCGCTCGCCAAGGTACCAGCGGTGAACGCTGATGTGCTCGAGCAGCTTATCATAGGTGCCAGGCAATGACAATTCGATCTGCGCATCGGGGCGGATAGCCAGGATGCCGGATTCTTTGTAAAAATTTGTTTTTTCCTGGAGACGGATTAATTCATCGATGTTGGTATGCTCGTCAACAGGGACATCGGTAACGAATTGGATCACATTTGCATCGATAAATGCCTGACCTTTTTCGCGGGCAACCGACACGCGGTGATTACCGTCGCGTACGAAGTAAACCTCCCCAACCTGGTAAACCTCGATAGGCGGCAGGATGATGTCCTGCAAGTTGGCCATGTTCACGTTGATCCAACGCGAGCGTGTATGGCGCTGTTTGGGCAGAAAGGCCCTATCGAAGTCGTTATAGCGCCCCACACTGCCGATGATCTTCTCCAGTGGGATATGCTGCATGCCGGCATAGTATTGCCCATGCATTGGCAACGCTTTGCGGAACTCTTCGAATGGCAACAACTGGTTGTCGGATTGGCGGAACCAGCCTAGCACTGAACGCCAGAAACCTTTGCGAAACGCCTGCTCGAATTCTTCGCCGGCCAGGCGCCGGATCCATTGTGATTGGTTATCAAAATCGTTCGACATCGGATTCTATCCCTGCATGAGGATGATCTCTTGAATTGGCTGGACATTGCCGATCCATAACATCATCAAAGTCTATCACCCGGTAACCATAACAATTCATGATGGTTGTTTGATGGAATCGTGTAGTCGTAACCACATCCGGCCTGTAAACGTGGACATGGCCATGAAGGTGAAGGCGCGGTTTAAAAACCTTGATCAACCAGCGAAAGGCTTTTATCCCCTGATGAGGCAGATCGGTCATGTCATGGATTTTCCAGGGTGGAGCATGAGTAACAAAAATGTCCAAAAAACGGCCATAGCGAATATGATTCAGGATAAAACCAGGCGTCATCCTGAACGCCATAGACCACATCTCGGCCTGGCTGTATTGATACAAACCGTAGTTGTAGCATAAACTCCCCTGGATGCCGGCAAGTAGTATGCCTTCGGGCGGGCGAATCATCCGCCGATGGAGGTTGACCGCTCCCCAGGGGGATCTTCTTTCTCCAGCCGTGGTAATTTCAACCGGATAGGAATGATTGCCGCGCACATAATAGAGTGGTTTATCAATCATGCTAATCATAAATTCGAGGTAATAGTATGGCAAATCACCGCAGCTGATCATAAAATCGATGTTGGAAAATCGCTGCGCAAACTGCGTACTGTATATATAGCTTAATTCAATGTCACTGACAGCCAGGATCTTCATATGCAACCCGAAGATCTCGATGGCCGGAATTTATTTTTGGGCAGCATCGATGCCGATTGCAACTGCAACCGCGACCGCGTGCGTTTTCGAATGGCTGATGCTTACCGACCAATGCGAGAGCCCTCTTAGTTGAGCAATTTTATCAGCTTTTCCATGCAGCTGAACGTGCGGCTCTCCAGAGGGTGATTTGCTTATTTCGATTTCCTGCCAGGTAATTTCACCGATCCCTGTGCCAAGCGCTTTTGCGACGGCTTCCTTGGCCGCATAGATGCCAGCCAGCGAAGGGTGGCTATCCCCGGCTTCTCTTAGCTCTCCTGGTGTAAAAACACGGGCGAGAAAGCGCCTCAATAGTTCGGGACGGATGTTGGCAAAACGGTCGATTTCGATCAAATCAACGCCGGTAGCAAGAATCATGGCCCTATTGTAATCTATGGCCCGCAGGAAACAATCAAAAAGCGGTCAGGGTCCAGATATCGATGTGCTGTTTCCAAAACTGACTCCGAAGTGATCGCGTTTATCAATGCGGGGTATTTGCGATAGTAATTCAGCCCTAAATGAAAACGTTCGATATTCAATAAACTATTAGCCACTCCAGAATTGGATTCGAGAGAGAGGGGAAGCCTGCCGATAAAATTCGCCTGGCTGTTTCTCAACTCTTCCCGACTGACTGGTTCACTGATAAACCGGCGGATCTCCGCCAGGATGATCTCCACGGCTTTATCAACATTGGCGGGGTTAACGCCCGCGGATACCTCCCAAGAGCCGGCACTGATCCAACCGTTTAGGCTGGTCGCTGCATAGTATGCCAGTCCAGCCTTTTCGCGAACAGCATCGCCAATGCGACCCATCATGCCAAATTGTCCCAGGATGTTATTGCCGAGCGAGGCTGCCAGGTAATCCGAATCGGTTCGACGCGGTCCATGCACTCCCATCAGGATGTCCACCTGTTTTTTACCGGTCAGCGGGATGTGCAGACGGGTCTTTTCATTCCTTGGTCGAATTTCGGGCATTTTTTGAGTTGCAGGCTGCTCAAGATTCCGCCAACTGCCGAGCGAGTTATGCAACAAGTCACGTACCTGTTCGGGCGTCACCGCGCCGACAACCACAACGACCAACCCTTTAGGGCCGTAAGCCTTGCGGTGAAATACCTGGATATCTTCGAGGGCGATTGCATTGATGGTATCGGGAAAGCCGTCCTCGGGACGGCTGTAGGGATGACCCGCAAATAAGATTTCATCGAATTTAAGATCGGCCATTTGAGCTGTATTTTGCGCGCGTATTTCCAGACTGGTCAATATTTGCGCACGCAGCCGCTCGACCTGTTCGGTGGGAAAAACCGGGCGAATCAGGCATTCCTGTAAAAGATCGAACAGCAGGGACATATCCTCCGCCAGGCAGCGCCCGCTAAAATTTACATTATGAACGCTAGCGCCAAATCCAAGGCTTGCGCCAGCAGTTTCGAGACCATCGTATATTTGCCGAAAGGTTTGGTGTTCGGTACCGCGCATCAGCATGGCGGCAGTGATATGCGCCAATCCAAGTTTCTCCTGCGGATCGAACATGCTGCCCGCTGGCAGATAGCCCGAGAGATAAATCGATGGGCTGCACTCGTTCTTGCGAACCATCAGCAGAATACCATTATCCAGTTGGCAACGGTATATATCGTCCTCCCCAGGCAGCGAATGAATATTGATCATATCGAGCAGTTCACTCATACGCCTGGCGACTCCTTCCTCGTAGGCAGGTAAACGCCGACAACACGCCGTGACGGCTGCAGGTATGTTTGAGCGATGCGTTGGACGTCTGCAGGCGTTACCTTCTCGAGGCTGTCAATGTAGCCTGTGAACCAATCGTAGTTTGAAAACATCTCTGCGTATCCCAGCCAAAAAGCCTGATTGGTGATATTTTCACTGCCGTAGGCAAACAACGCGCGCGCCTGTTTGACTGCCCGATGGATCTCCTCCTCCATCACCAGCGTATCCTGTAGGATGTTGATTTGATGGTCGATTGCAGCCAATGCTTCATCCGGCGTATGTTCTGGCCGGACTGTCAGGATGATCTCGAAAAGAAATGGATCGACCGTGGCTTGCAGCCCGCCGCGCATGCTGACGGCCAGTTCTTTTTCAACCAGCGCCCTGTATAAGCGGCTGGTTTTGTTCGATATTCCGCCGCCACCGAACATATTCAGGCTGGTTGGCCCGCAGAGCAGGGAATCTAGGATAGAGAAGGAAAAAAAATCAGGGTTTGATGCTTGCGGAGCGCGGTAAGCCAGTTGCATATAAGTAGTCGATCCAGGCCCTTCGATTGTGAGCCGGCGTTCCTCGCTAAGCGGCGTTTCCTGATGATCGGGCGGATCACAAGGTTCGCCGTCAGGGATGTCGGCATATACCGCAGACAACCGCTCGAGCATTTCTTTTGGCTCAAAATCTCCTGCCAGTGTGACAATTGCATTCCCCGGCCTGTAAAAACGCCGGTAGTGGTGGTACAGGTCGTCACGCTTGATTTGCTTCAAATCCTCTGTTGAGCCGATGATCTCATTTCGGTATGGGTGGCTGTCGAAGGCAGCCCGCTGAACAGCTTCCGCCAGGCGGTAGGTAGGTTGGTTTTGGTTGCCCTCCAGCTCGGAAAGAATGACCGTGCGTTCTGATTCGACCTCAACAGGATCGAACAGGCTGTGGAGCATGCGGTCAGATTCGATCTGCATCGCCAGATCGATCGATCCGGCAGGCAGGGTCTCGAAATAGGTGGTCCAGTCCAGGTAGGTAAATGCGTTCCATATGCCGCCGGTGCGCGAGATCGATTTATCCAGTGTCCCTGCCGGAAAGCGGGGTGTTCCTTTGAATTGCATATGCTCAACCCAATGCGAAATCCCCGTTGCTCCCAGTTGTTCATGTCGCGAGCCAATGCGGTACCAGATCCAATGGCTGATGATTGGCGCGGTGTGGATTTCTTTCAATTGGATTTGCAGCCCGTTCGGAAATCTTTCCTGTATATAGTCGCCAGCCATGAACATGGTTCCGATCCTCTATCCATCGCCAATAAAAAATAATCCAATCGGTAAAACCGCAGCATATCCTGACAGATAGCAGAATATCCATGCAATCGAAATGACCTAGGAATAATTCGATATTCAATGATCGATATGTCAATCAATATAGCATATTTTTTTTAAATCAATGGATGAATGACCTGTGACTTGTTCGATTTGGACAGCGTCAACAATGTGGTTACAGCGCTGCGAAGGTACTCCCGCAGAGTTCAAGTATGACCAACAGTGCCTTTCCCGCGCATCGGTTGATAAATTCTCAATAAAAATGTATTTTTGCGCGAGAATTTGCCAGATTAGTTCTATCTTATAAAAATTGTGCGGTTATGAGTTGTTGTTCAGGGTAAAATATGGATACAGGCTGCGCGGCCGCAAAAATCGGCGCCTGCCCGATATTATTCGATCATCGACGGAGTGGACAGGATGAGTGATTACGATGTGGTTGTCATTGGCGCCGGTCCCGGCGGTTATGTAGCGGCAATTCGGGCTTCACAACTTGGCCTGAAGACAGCGATTGTCGAGAAGGAATACATTGGTGGGGTATGCCTCAATGTTGGCTGCATCCCCTCGAAGGCGCTGCTCAAGAACGCTGAGTTGGCGCACACACTGCGCGAGCGGACAAAAGAATTCGGGATATCCTTTGAAAATCTGCAATTGGATTTCAGCGCTGCTGTCGAGCGCAGCCGCAAAGTGTCGAAGCGGCTGACGCAGGGAGTCGGCTTCTTGATGAAGAAGAACAACATCGCTGTGATCATGGGCAGCGCGAAATTAACCGGAAAAGATACACTCCAGGTAACCAACGCGCAAGGCGAAGCGCAGAACCTTACTACAAAAAACACCATCCTGGCAACCGGTTCCTTTCCGGCCAGCATTCCGGGAATCAAGATCGATGGCGAGAAGGTGGTCACTTATAAAGAAGCCATCCTGCAGACAAAACGCCCCGAGTCGGTGGTGATCATTGGCGCGGGGGCAATCGGCGTAGAATTTGCCACTGTTTGGAATTCCTATGGCACGAAAGTGACCATAGTGGAAATGCTGCCGCGCATCGTTCCGCTGGAGGACGAAGAGATCAGCGCTGAGTTGGCGAAAGCTTTCAAGAAACGCGGCATCGAGATGCTCACCGGGCATAAAGTCCAGGGCGTTGAAGCGGTAGAAAATGGCGTAAAAGTGACCGTGGCAGACGAAAGCGGTCAAAAAGTCATCGAAGCTGAGCAGGCATTGATGGCGATCGGCTTCAAGCCCAACACGGCCGATCTAGGCCTCGAGGCTGCCGGTGTTGAAATGACCGAGCGTGGATTCGTTAAAATCGACGAGCGCATGGCCACCAATGTGCCAGGCATTTGGGCGATTGGGGATGTGACCGGTAAACTGCTGCTGGCGCACGTGGCTTCCGCAATGGGCATTATCTGCGCGGAAAACATCGTTGGCATGGAGACGCATGCTCTGGATTACCGCATGATGCCGCGCGCGACCTACTGCCAGCCGCAAGTGGCTTCATTCGGCTACACCGAAGCCCAGGCAAAAGAAGCCGGTTATGAAATCAAAGTAGGCCGCTTTCCCTTCCAGGCCAACGGCAAGGCGCTCGGGCTCGGCGATTACGCCGGCTGGGTGAAGATCATCAGCGATGAAAAATACGGCGAAATCCTTGGGGCGCATTTGATCGGACCGGATGTGTCTGAGCTGCTGCCAGAACTAACCCTGGCGCAGTCGATGGAGTTGACCAGCGCTGAGATTGTTCGCAATGTACATGCCCACCCCACGCTTAGCGAGGCGTTGCTGGAAGCCGCCCACGCGCTCGAGGGGCATTCTATCCATATATAGAAGCCAGGTCATTAATCAAGGTTAAACAAATTACAAAATCATTACACCACACATCATTTTTCCGATTGACTCTGATAATATGCCACCATATAATTCAGGTTATCAGACAATTAAAGGCGCCACATGCGAAGTATTTATCGATACTGAATTGTTAACGGAAACTTTCGGTAAACCCCTGTAGATTACGCGCCTGACACAAATGTTACCCCAATATGGGATACCAGATGATATTCTAAGTGTCAATGAGCTGGACGCCGAACCAAAAAATACATGCAAGTGAGGATAAATCGATGCCCGTTGCTCTGATTATTAACCCCAATACTTCCGAGAGTATGTCGGAGGGTATCCATGATACTGCCAGGCATATATTCTCGCCCCCCTGGAGTTTTCGCGTTGTGAATGCGCCGGCCGGTCCCGAGTCGCTTGAATCCTGGCGCGACTACCAGCTGGCAGGCCTTGCTATCATGCCCCTCTTGGAAGAACATAAAGATGTTGATGGAGTCGTGCTGGCCTGTTTTGGTGATCCTGGGCTCTATGCACTGAAAGAAATTTCCCCGGTGCCAGTAATTGGCATTGCGGAAGCTTCCATATCGCTTGCGCTTTTGCTTGGCGGCAAGTTTGGAATTCTGGCAGCCATGAAAAGGGCGATCAACCTGATGGATTCGATGGCGCAAACTTATGGATTGAATGATCGATACGCGGGATCAGTCGCGCTGGATATGCGTGTTTTGAACCTGGAAAAAGATCATCAGGGCACGCTGGCGATACTGGAAAAGGCGAGTACCGACCTGGTGGCGCGAGGCGCAGATGTTTTATTGCTTGGGTGCGCAGGTTTAACCGGTTTTTCCAGAGATTTGACCCAAAGAGTGCCCGTAACAATTATTGATCCAGTGGAAGCCGGCTGTCGTATGTTAAAAACGGTTGTGGAAATGCGACTAAACGTCGGGCATCTTGGCCTTTACAGCAGGCCTGCGCCCCAGCCCATGAACAACCTGCAGCAGATATTTTCTCCCAGTATGGCAAAATATCTGAAAACCTGGGAATCAGAATAGGTTTGTGTAACTTTTTTACTCCTGGGGTGAGCGGTAAACTTGGTATAGATGAATAAATCCCTAACTCCAAACATGGCGAGCCTGGTTAATCCTTCTTGTCAGCAAGAGGTGGTCGAGTTCTGCCAGCGTTTAGTGCGTACGCCCAGCCTGTCCGGCAATGAAGGACCAATTGCCGCCCTCATCCAAGATGAAATGAAACGGCTTCATTTTGACGATGTCTTCGTTGATGAGGTCGGCAATGTGATTGGCAGGATGAAGGGGGGGCGTGGCCCCTCCATTCAGTTCAACTGCCATATGGACCAGGTCGATATTGGAGACAAGGCGAGTTGGTTGCACGATCCATTTAGCGGCAAGGTCGTCGAAGGCGCCGTCTGGGGGCGTGGCGCCAGTGACACCAAAGGCGCAATTGCGACACAAATTCATGCGCTCGGCAGGCTTAAACAGGTCGGCATCCCATTTTATGGGGATGTGTACATGGTGTGCGTGGTGCAAGAGGAGACGGGCAGCTGGGGGACAAAATATCTGCTCGAGCACCTCAAAACTGACCTGGCGGTGCTGGGTGAGGCGACTACAAATCAGATTGCTATTGGGCATCGGGGTAGAACCGAAATCCTGGTCGAACTCGAGGGTAAAAGCGTCCATGCTGCTGCCGCCGAAAAGGACATCAATCCCCTTTATACGCTCTCATCCTTTTTGCAGGAAATTTCCAAGCTACCGGTATCAATCAATCAATCCCTGGGAAAAAATTCAACCACGCCCACCCGTTGCTATACCGACCAGTTGAGCGGCAATATGTCGCCTGGCCTGGTCAGGTTGCATTTGGATTGGCGCAACCTTCCAGATGATTCGTTGGAGATTTTTTTACATAAACTGCAAGAGATTCTTGACAAGGTAAGCACTCCCAAAATTAAGGGATCGGTAAAGCTATTTTCAAAATCAGTCACCTCGTATACCGGATATTCTGATGTTCTTCCTGCTCATGCCCCGGCTTATCTTCTGACTGAACAGGATAAGCTTCCTGTTTCTGCGCGGACAGTCTTGGAAAGAGCATTGAACCGTTCGTTGTCCGTAAAACCCTGGGGCTTTACCACTGATGGAGGTTATTTGGTGCAGGCAGGAATTCCTACCATTGGTTTTTCACCTTGCGAGGAAAAATATGCGCACACTACCCACGACCAGGTGAATATTAAGCTTATGCATGAGGCACTTGTCGGGACGATGGCGCTGGCGGTTGATTTACCCAAAGAATATGAGAAATTAAATGAAGCAGGATCTGCCAAGGACAGCTGAATTGGTTGAGATGGTCACTCGATCCAATCCGCTCCATGGACCTCTTCGGCAGGGCAGAAGAAAGAACCTGAGGGCTATTATTAGTCGTGAATATTGCTGCCCCCAGGACAGATGGATCGATAACACCCATTTGCTCTTCAGGATCAAGGCTCGGATCCTCGTCTTGTACAAACCAAAGGATGAGATCATCCCTCCAAGCCAGAGCGAGCGGCAATATCAACTCATCAACAGCCAGAAAGAGATGCATTTGGGTAAAAACTCAGGGCATCTCGTTCACCTGGACCAGGAATCGATGTGGTATTTAAGCAGGTTTCAAAGTGGATAACTAAGTTGTTTTAATATATCTTAACCAATTCTATTAAGGAGAATCATGATGACTGAGAAACGAATTCTTATCCAGGGTGGTCAAATTGTAAGCGAAAGTGGAATCGTCCAGGGCGATCTCTTAATCGAAGGTGAGTGCATCAAAGCCCAGGGTTTAGAAGGCGCTTTTGATAACACCAACGTGGATGAGATCGTAGATGCCGCCGGTAAGTATTTGCTGCCCGGTCTCATCGATCCCCATGTTCATTTAAATTCACCTTTCATGGGAACGGTTACGGTTCATGATTATTCTAATGGGACCATTGCCGCCGCTTTTGGAGGAACAACAACCCTGATTGATTTTAGTACCCAACCAAAAGGCGGTTCGATAGTAGAGAACCTGGCGCAAAAGGAAAAAGAAGCGCAGGGTAAAGCCTATGTCGATTGGAGTATGCACGGCATCCTGCTGGATGCCTCCCCGGAGACCTTACGTGAAATTCCCGCATTGATCGAGGCTGGCGTCCCGTCCTATAAGTGTTTTACAACCTACCGCCATGCCGGCCGCATGATGGATGATGACAGTATTATAAAAATCCTTGAAGTAACCGCTGAAGCGGGCGGTATTTTGATGGTTCATTGTGAAAATGATACGATCCTGGAGTACCACCTCCAGAAGGAAATCGCTCAAAAACACTATGAGCCTATTTATCACGCTCGCAGCCGGCCGCCATCTGCCGAGAATATTTCTATCCAGCGAATCGTTGATCTGATGAAGGAAGTGAAGGCAACCGTTTATATTGTTCACACCTCTACAGCAGAGAGTGTTCAGATCATTCAATCCGCGCGGGTTCAGGGGCTGCCTATCTACAACGAAACCTGCACCCATTACTTGTCCCTGACAGAAAAGAAGCTCGAAGAAAAAAATGGGCAGTTGTATATCTGCAGCCCGGCCTTACGGACAGAGAAAGATAATGAAGCCCTCTGGATTGGGATCGCGAATGGCTGTTTAGATACTGTCGGAAGCGACGATGCGGGTGTTCCTACAGCCGATCGCATCCGTTTAAGCCAGGGGCGTTTCGACAAGGTTCCTAATGGCATGCCGGGAATCGAACCCAGGTTGGCGATTCTTTATACAGAAGGCGTGATGAAAGGGAAAATCAGCCTTCCAAAACTCGTTTCCGTCGCCTCGACCGCGACTGCTAAAATATTTGGTCTTTACCCTCAAAAAGGACACCTTGGAGCCGGAGCGGATGCCGACGTCGTTATTTATGACCCGGAACCGGAATGGGTAATGAGCGCGAAGAATCATCATATGAATACTGACTTTTCTCCGTTCGAGGGATTCAAGATCAAAGGTAAAGTAGACTCGGTGCTCTGTCGCGGCTCTTTTGTCATCAAAGATGGCGCGCTGGTAGGTAAACCAGGTCACGGTAAACGGATATTTCGCCGTCTTTAATTCGGGTCTGTCGCGTATCATTGATAAAGCGTACAGCCCAATGTTTGACTGGGCGATTCGCTGAAAGAGGCTGCCCGCCTGCTCGAAGGGCACGCGACACGAAGATATAAGGTATTCCGCCTTTCCCATGGCCCTTCTCCCGCGAGGAGAAGGGCATATTATTATCTTGATCTCCAGACTCTTTCTAACTCAGAGTTGAAAGTATCCTCTGCCCTGAGTAGTGCTGGCGCGCTTGTTATGGGGATTTCCTGGTCACTTCCCAAAGGAACAGCGACCCCTTGCCGATATGCTCAGATTGGTTGATCAAATTCCCGTCGCAATCCACTGCCCAGACGTAGAATGCGCGATTTTCGCCGGTCTTCAGAAAATTCAAATAGATAGGCAGGTGAATATCACGTGATTGTGGCGACGGAATCGTGCTGCGCAAACGGTTGGGTCCCCAATCCTCGATTGCGGGGGTCGTGGCGACATGTACTTCGCAAATCGGCATAAGCGCGTGGTTGACGACAGCGACGGTCATCCCGCCGAATTGGATGAATAACCCCAACGCGACCAGGCCGATCAGCAGCCATTTCCAATTGCGGGCAATAAAGGCTCTCACGGTCAATCCTTTACGGCGGCGATATTAATTTTAACGAATTTACTTTCTTTTGTTCCAACAGCTGCCGCCGTTAAGGCTGATTTTACATTAAATCACAGCTTATATGAGCCGAAATTGGCTTATTCTCCTGTTCGCACTCAAGAAATCATCTGTTGATACTGTTTGAACATTTCCTCCACGGTCAGAGTCGAAGCTGAAAAGCCTTGCTGGGTGCAGCGCTGCGCCAGTTGTGTAATTTGCGGCGGCTCAAGGTATGTTTGCGCGAGCACATCTGCCATTTGGAACACCGACCTTGTATCTCCATCGGCCAGGATACGACCGTTACCCAGGACGATTACCCGCTGGGCATACTTGGCTACGATCGGCATATCGTGAGTAATGATGATGATTGTGTGTCCCAGCTCGATGTTGAGTAGTTTGAGGAAATCCATAATTTCCAGCGATTGACGTGCATCCTGACCGGTGGTTGGTTCGTCAACAATGATGACCCTTGGGCGCAAGGCTAAAATCGAAGCGATGGCTACCCGTTGGCGTAATCCTTTGGACAAAAAGAAGGGATGTTCATCGAAGTACATTTCATCCAGCCCCACCACTTTGGCGGCCTCCGCCACTCTTTCCGCGACTTCATCCTCCGGAAGCTCGATATTGCGCGGTCCATAGGCAATTTCATCCCAACAATTGTTGTTGAATAATTGATGATCAGGATTCTGAAAAACATATCCAACGCGGCGCACCATTTGTACAATTGGTGTATTTCGTGAATTAAACCCATCCACAATAACATCGCCTTGGGTTGGCTTGAACAAGCCATTCAGGCATTTCGATAAAGTCGTCTTGCCAGAGCCGTTCTGACCAATGAAGGCAATAAATTCATTTTGATAAATGCTTAAATTAATTTCAGATAATGCCGATGTGCCGTCTGTATAGCTATATGAGAGATCATTGACTTCAATGTAAGGTTTCTGCTCGCTCATGGCTGCTCTCCATCGGCTTTCCTGCTCTTTACTAGTTCTTGGAGTTGTCTCACCGCTTCGTCAAGGGTGAACGGTAAGGATTGATTTGATTGTCCAATTTGCTTAAGTTGGAAAAAGAAATCTAAAATGCCTGGTGGATAAACACCCTTTTCCAACAAGAGGGGCATGTTTTGAAAGAACTGCTGTGTCTCATCCTCCAGGATCAATTCTCCATTTGTCAGTAAAACCATCCGATCCGCCAGTGGAATTAAATTTTCCAGGCTGTGTTCGATCACAATGATTGTATTGCGTTGTTCTTTCTTGAGTTTCTCCAGCACTTCAAAGACACGCTTGCGACTGATCGGATCGAGCATGGATGTTGGCTCATCAAGGATCATGATTTTTGGCGTCATCGCCAACACGGCCGCTAGAGCAACCCGTTGTTTCTGACCACCCGATATTTCGTAAGGCGGCTTCATCAAGAGCGGCTCAAGCCCCACCAGGTCTGTCACCCATTCCAGCCGCTCTCGAATTTCTGAGATGGTCATGCCGAGATTTTCCATCCCGAATACCAGCTCATCCTCGACAGTCATTGCTGTGAACTGTGCTTCTGGATCCGAAAATACCACGACAACTGCCCTTTGTAAATCTCCCCTCCCATATTGCTCAACTTCCTTGCCAAAAACGAAAACCTCACCCTGTTTAATTCCATTGTATTGGCCGGGAATCAGACCATTCAATGAGTATGCAAGGGTGGTCTTGCCAGAGCCATTGGGCCCAATCACACCAACAAAATTTCCCTCCTCGATGCTCAAATTTATATTTCTTATGGCAGGTTCGGTTGTATTGATATACTGCCATGAATAATTCTTCACTTCGATGATTGCATTTGGCATGTTATTATTCCTTGAACCAACGATGATTCTGGGTATGAAATCGCAAAAGACTCGCTAAATCGAAAAGAAACCAAAAGCGTATTTCAACACCAAAATCGCTATGAACAAAGCCCCGATGATAATCGTTAACGCGATATCATACGGCTTGAATGAATAGTGAGTCAGGATATAATCCGCGCGCTTGACTTTGCTTGCCTCGCCGGTAAACGCATACCCGCGCGCCACGAGCGCATTGGTGAATTCTTCTGATCTTCGCAATGACAGGGCAAATAGAGGGATCATATACATCACATACTTCCGTATTTTGTATGGAAGCGGTTTTCCGGTAGTGTCGAAACCTCGCGCTTGTTCAGCCTGTCGTACGATGTGAAAGTCCTCCAGGACCATGCCTGCTGCCCGAAGCGCCATAGCAAAAATGTATGTTACCAAAAATGGCGCCTTGATACTGCGCATGGCTACGATAACGTCGCGCTCTCGTGAAGTGGTCAGAAAGAAGACCATCGTTGCGATCATCGGCAGAATGCGGAAATAAACAACAACCGCATCCCGTATTCTTTCATAATATATTTTGAATCCAAGAAAGTGAGCCAGCATACGATATTCCGGATGATTCCCGCTAAAAAGCACATATGATATCAGGATGATTGTCCCCATGGAAATTGCGACCGGTACATAGATGCGCAATATTTTCATATCCACTTTGCTCAGCCACATGAGGATCAAGACAATAACCATAATAAGACCATTCCAGAGTGGTGAGACGATGAACATAGGGAAGAGGCTGACGATCAACAGGAAAAATAACTTGACGAATGGGTGGATGGCATAAATTGGAGATTCATTGGGAACGTAACCCAGCATTGTTTTATTCAAAGGAAAACTCCTCGAAATTCAATAGGATTGGGAGGAGGTTGAACGACCTCCTCCCTGGATTCTCGGTCAAAGCGCAGCGTGGATTATGCCCACCACTTTTTAACGAATGCCCTCGTGCGGATAACGACAGCTGATAGCGCCTTGAGCAGGATGAAGTTGAATACGATTCCAGCAACAACATTCCCGCCGAACCACCCCCAGATAAACAGAGGCACTGATTCCGTCGTCAGCAGGCCAAAGCTCTTTAACACAACGAGCGGTGACCAAATCGCACCAAATGCGCTGGAGACAATCATGGTCAGGAAGAGGATCAAGTAATCGCGGCCTTTCTTCAAGCGGGGATCTGCTTTGAAGAAGCGAAATGCCCACGCTGGAAGCAATCCCTGCACCAGGTTAGCAGGGATATATGCAAGCGAGACATAAAACGGGGTGCCGGCTATACCGTTTGAAAAGAATGGAAAAATGAAACCGGCGATGACGCCCCAAAATCCGAACCAAATCGATCCGACTTGTTGAACCGCGATGCCTGTCCAAAAGAAATTTACTCCAAAACCCAGTGGGAAACTGATGCTGCCAAACGCTCCCACCACGAAGCCTATGCCAATAAGAAGGGCAAGAATGACAATGTGAATCACCCCCACTGACCGCTTTTCCCCCGGTTGAACAGTCCATATTTGTTCGGCGGTTAATTCTGCAGGTTTACTCGTAGCCATGGAATGTCCCTTTCTCCTTGACGGGATTATTAAAAAAATGAATTAATATGGAAGAACTAGCCCTGACTTTTTACTAATTGAGCGCCTCCTTCTACACAATAACTTGTCACTTACACGCTTTGACCGGATTATTCCATGATAATGTATGTGTATCCAAAATACATCCATAAAAAATATTAGGATTTACTTTCTATCAATTGGTGAAGGAAAAATAATCAAAAAAACCGTCGATGGAGCGCGAGGATTCTTCTCCTTTCATGCCAGGATGTAGAAGTTTCTATGAATTTCCTCTTTCAGCTGCTTGTAATAAAATTTTACAAATTTTGGAATGAGGGTAAAAAAAGTCATAGCAAGAGCTGGCAGCCAGTCGATGTGCTATAATTTCCTCCCGGAGAGAGTTCGATTATGTTACAAAATATTGTCCGCATATTCGGTGGCGACCCCAATAAAAAAGAAGTTATGCGTTTGGCTGAACTGGCGCAGGAAATCGACCAGCTAGAACCCGCATTTGAGCAGTTATCTGACCAG
>JAXDCA010000090.1:0-104224 GCA_034678305.1 Bellilinea sp. | reverse complement strand
ACCAGCAACTACGAAGAGGCTGTGAGGGAATTTGAGGCAGCGGTGGCGATCAATCCGAATATCGCTGCTTTGCACATCTATTTAGGGCGTAATTACCGCACGCTTCAGGATTATCCCAGCGCGATTCGCGAATTCACCAGCGCCATTCCGCTGAATCCCACCGATCCACTGCCGTACACCTACCTTTCCCGAACTTACGCCACTCAGGGTGAGTTCGCGAATGCGATCCAGTATGCCGAGCTGGCTATCGAGCTCAATCCAACCGATCCTTATCTATATGGCAATCTTGGCGTGATGCATTATCGCAATTACGACTTTCCAAAGGCGATTAATGCTTTACGCGTGGCAGTACGCGGCGGTACGGCGAAGACAGGTGAAACAGTTGAGGGACTGCCGTTGAATTACTGGCCTGTCTCTGAATATTATTACATGTATGGATTGGCGCTTGCCCGCCAGGAAGAATGCGGAGAAGCGCTGTTGATTGCGCAGGCAATTTTGGATGGTGTCAGCATCGAAGAGGCTTCGGTTGCGAACGCGCAGGAAATTATCAACATCTGTGAGCAAGTAGCTTCCGGCGTAGAGCCGACCCCCCAGCCATCGGAAACCCCCTGAAGCGCGCCATGATCCAGATCGATCCAAAACGCTCTTTATTCCGCAAGCAGACCTCGAGATTCAACCCTTATCGAATAGTTTTGTTGTTAAGCTTGATCATCGCAGGTCTATATTTATTGCTCGGTTATGAGCGTGGCGAGGTGAAGCAATTGCTGCTGGCAACTGGCACCCCTACACGGGTGGCTAATTCCTATGCCTTGGAAGGCGAGGCGCAATTTACTGCTGGCAACCTGGAAAAAGCGATCGCTTCATATCAAAAAGCGGTCGATTTGGATCCCCAAAATGCGCATTTGATTGCAGATCTTGCGCGTATTCAGGTTTATTACTCCTCTTTGTCGACCACGCTCAGCGACAGTCAATTGCTTCTAGAGCAGGCAAAGGCAAACATCGATAAGGCTACTCAAATTTCGCCAGATGACAGCAGAGTGCAGGCGATACGCGCGCTGGTCTATGATTGGAACTCGAATGAGGATATCTCCGGAGATCAGGCTGTATACAACATGACTCAGGCGGAACAGGCTGCCATCCGCGCGCTGCAACTGGACAGCCAAAACGCGCTTGCATTGGCATTCTATGCTGAAATCCTGGTCGATCAACAAAAATGGCTGCAGGCGGAGCAAAACATCGAGTTGGCGCTCGCACGAGATGATACCTTGATGGACGTTCACCGGGTGAATGGCGTGGTGAAGGAGTCTCTTGGCGATTACGAAGGGGCAATTAACGAATATCTTAAGGCCGCTGTGATTGCGCCCAATTTTACGCCGCTCTACATCCAGATTGGCACCAATTACCGCACCCTGGGATTGCGCTCGACGAATAAGCCGCGCCAGGATGAAATGTACAATAAAGCGCTAGAATATTATGCCAAAGCTGTGGCGATCAATAAGCAGATTGGTGTGAAAGACCCGCTGCCGTATCTGTCCATTTCGAAGACTTATTCTCAAATGGGTGAATTTTTTGCCGCTGCGTTGAATGTGCGCACAGCGCTGGACATGCTGCCAGCCGATCCGGATATCTATGGGCAGCTTGGCGTAGTGTATTTCAAGGCTCGCAACTATGAGAGCGCCATCCCGGCGTTAAAATGCGCGGTCTACGGTTGCGATGCAGCCACAAGCTGCGAGGTACGGCGATGTAACGCGGAAACGGACACTCCTATCGTAATCAATGGTCAGCCGTTAAACAACCGTACATTAATCTATTATTACACTTATGGCTCCGTGCTGGCGGGGATGCACCGCCCATCGAATAATTATTGCGAAGAAGCGACCAAAGTATTGGCTGAAGTGCGCGCAGCCTACGGCAATGACGTGGAAATTTCCGCGATCATTAGCCCAAGTGAACAGATTTGCACTGCGGTTGAGAATACTGAGCCCTGATATCCCTGTCAAACGAATATCAGAATTTTATAAGAGGATCAAATATCCCCTTGACTTCTGTTTAAAAGGCTAGTATTATTTGGCTGATTTTAGCACTCTACTATCAAGAGTGCTAAAAAGATTGAATTCAACCAAAATCCAGAATCGGGAGGTCTCAATGACGATCAATCTTAAACCCTTAGGCAGTCGTGTGGTTATCGAACCCCTTGAACAGGAAGAAGTGACCGCGGGAGGTATCGTTTTACCGGAAACTGCCAAAGAAAAACCTCAAAAAGGTGTTGTTCTTTCAGTTGGTCCTGGCGACCGGGATGAGGATGGCAAGCGCATCCCCATGGACGTCAAAGTGGGGGACACAGTCCTTTTTGCCAAATATGCCGGGACAGAAATCAAAGTCGAAGGCAAGAAATTGTTAATCCTACGCGAAAGCGATTTACTCGCAATCGTCGAAACCAAGTAAATACTTACACAAATAGATAAAGGAGAACACCTATGGCAGCCAAACAGTTGGTATTTTCGGAAGACGCGCGCCGCCGCCTGAAGAACGGCATTGATGTTGTCGCTATGGCAGTGGCAACCACTCTTGGTCCTAAAGGGCGCAATGTGGCTCTTGACCGCAAATTCGGTTCGCCGACGATCACTCACGACGGCGTGACAGTAGCTAAAGAAATCGAGCTAGAAGATCCGTTTGAGAATATGGGCGCGCAATTGCTCAAGGAAGCCGCCACCAAGACCAACGACATCGCCGGTGACGGCACCACAACCTCGACCGTATTGGCGCACTCGATCGTTACAGAAGGTTTAAAAACCCTGGCCGCTGGCGCTAATCCGATGCTGCTCAAACGCGGTATCGAAGCTGCTTCCAAGGCGGTAGCCGAGTCAATTCGTGAGCAGTCGATCGACATCACCACAAAAGAAGAAATTGGCAATGTCGCCACCATTTCTGCCCAGGATCGCACAATTGGTGAATTGATCGCCGAGGTTATGGATAAGGTTGGCAAAGACGGCGTCATCACTGTCGAAGAATCCAAGGGATTGGAATTCGAAACCGAGTACGTTGAAGGCATGCAATTCGACCGTGGTTATATTTCACTTTATTTCATCACCGATCCCGAGCACATGGAATCCACAATTCAGGATCCTTATATTCTTATCCATGACAAGAAAATTTCTGCGGCTCAGGACATTGTCCCCGTTTTGGAGAAAATGGTTCAGGTTGGCAAACGCGACCTGGTAATCATTGCTGAAGATGTTGACGGCGAAGCCCTGGCGACCCTGGTGCTGAATAAATTGCGCGGCATGCTCAACGTGCTGGCAGTCAAAGCTCCGGGTTTTGGCGACCGCCGCAAAGCCATGTTGCAAGATATTGCAGTGCTGACTGGCGCGAGCGTTATCTCGGAGGAGACTGGTCGCAAACTAGAAACCACAGCCATTGCTGACCTGGGTCGAGCTGAGAAAGTCGTTGCTGACAAGGATAACACCACGATTGTTGGCGGCAAAGGCGCTGAAGCTGAAATCCGCGGTCGCATCGAGCAAATCCGTGTTGAAATCGACAAAACCACCAGCGATTACGATCGCGAGAAACTCCAGGAACGCCTGGCGAAGCTCTCAGGCGGAGTTGCCATTATACGCGTAGGCGCAGCGACAGAAACCGAACTGAAGGAAAAGAAGCACCGTGTTGAAGATGCTCTTTCTGCAACTCGTGCTGCGGTCGAGGAAGGCATCGTCCCAGGCGGTGGTGTTGCGCTGATCAATGCAATGGCGAGCCTCGATCCGATCAAGATGGGGAGCGAGGACGAGCAAATTGGCGTCAATATCGTACGCAAGGCTTTGGAAGTCCCCATGCGCAAGATCGTCGAAAACGCTGGCAAGGAAGGCTCGGTTGTAGTTGAGGGTGTCCGCCAGGAACAGAAAAAACAAAAGGACATCAAGATTGGTTATGATGTTCTGCGCGAGGAATACATCAACATGGTTAAGGGCGGCGTGATCGATCCCGCCAAAGTCACGCGCGGGGCGTTGGAGAACGCTGCGTCGATTGCTGCGATGATCCTGACCACTGAAGCTTTATTGACCGACGTGCCGGAGAAGGAAAAACCCGCTCCGCCGCCGATGCCAGAGTACTAAATCACGAAACCGTTCTGTTAGACAGGCTGCCGCCAGGCAGTCTGTCTTTTTTTATGCAGCTTAGGGAACGAAATCTAACCAGGGCTTATCGGTTATAATCACCACCATGTGGAAAAGACACATATCATCAACCCGAATTGCGCTATTTTTCATCTCTGCGCTGATGGCAGCCACCACCGGGTGCAATAGGGGACTACAGGAAACAGAAATCCCAACCATAATGATCAGCCCTCAGATCAGTCTGACAGCGACTCAAACGCAGCCAGCGCCGATTTCGACTCCAATCCCGCAACCTCAGGCGTTGGTCGTGAATGGAGAGGGAGTTCCGCTGGCTGAATATGAAGCCCAGTTGATTCAAGTCCAGGCTTCAGACGAGGAGCTTGGCGTCGAGCGTACTGCTGATGACCAAATGCAGCTGGCACTGGCAGAGCTGGTCGATCAGACCTTGCTGGCGCAGTCCGCAGTCCAGGCGGGATTCGAGCTATCCGAAGCCGAGTTGGAGGCAAGAATCGATAAGCTTATCCAAGAAAAGGGGGATTCAGCAGCCTTCGATAGCTGGCTGGTAAAGAATGGTTATACTGAACTCAGTTTTCGCTCGGCGTTGATGCGTTCTATTCAGGCTGCCTGGCAGCGCGATCAGATCCTCGCTTTGGTATCTGAACATGCTGAACAAGTGCGGGCGCGCCAGGTGCTTGTACGCACCCGTGAGACCGCTGAGCAAGTACAGGCAAATTTAGCCGCCGGCGCTGATTTTTCCACAATTGCTTTTCAATACGATCCCCTGACGGGCGGCGACCTTGGCTGGTTTCCGCGCGATTTTCTCACCCAACCGGCTGTGGAGCAAGCTGCATTTAACCTGCAGCCCGGTGAGATAAGCGACATTATCGAGACGGATTTTGGTTTTCACATCATTCAGGTCGTGGAACGGGAAGCGCAGCATCCACTCTCTCCTGACGCACTGCTAATGCTGCAACAAAAAGCGCTGGACGATTGGCTGTCGGATCAACGCGCTGCGGCAGAGGTAGAAATCCTGATCCATTGAGCGGAGCATGTTGATCGTAGGAATTTCTCATTGGACCCGAACCCAAAATTTAGATCAGACATAATCTGGAACGTGCTCTCGATACTGGCCTTGTTCGCAATCGTGGTTGTGATGGCGGTTGTTCTGGTCGTTTATATCAATCCTAATACCGACCTCAATCCTTTTCAGCCGCCCAAGCTGCCCGCGCTGGCATCGCTGCCGGATGAATCATCCTCGACTAACGAGGTGTCTGCCACTCTGTCGCCGCCCACTGAGACGCCAATCCTGCTGCCTACGCAGCTCCCAACGCCTGAGCCGGTTGTCATCTCACCAACCACGGTCGTTTTCTCAACCGAAATGCCAATTGAGCGGCCTCAGACGGAGATTCTTTATGAATTCGAAGTGATCGGCGGAGGTCTGGCGCTGCCCGCATCCGAATATGATCCTGCCCGCGGTTGTGATTGGATGGGGGTGGCAGGTCAGGTATTCGATATTCAAGGCGCACCGGTTAAGGGCATCCGCCTGGCGCTGCGGGTTGAGTTGGCAGAGCGTTCGGTCGATCTGGTGGCAATTTCCGGGACCTCGCTGCTGTATGGTGAAGCGGGCTATGAATTCAACCTGGCGGACAGGCCGATTGCATCCACCGGTCAAGCGACCATCCAACTGGTGGATCAAGCCGGCTTGCCGTTATCAGATGTTTTTTACTTCGACACTTATGAAGATTGTGATCAGAACTTGATTCTGATCGATTTTTACGAAATCCGTTAACCGGATTCGAAAGACACACCATTACAACAGCGCAGACGGTCACTACTCCAAATTACGCGGGCGGATATCCAGGTTTTCATCACTGGCGAACAGCCCGCGCAGAGGCGCTGCCGGTAGTGTCATCACGCAGCTTTTAGCGAAGAACTCAAAATTAAAATCGATCATATCCCCGGCAGATTTCCCCGGTATGGGCATCAGACGGGCGGTTAAGGGCTTGCGCAGGCGAGAGGATAGTGCAGCCAGGTCAAGCAGCAAGGCTGATAATTGTTCGGGGGTGCTGTCTCCAGGCAATGGGACGGTATCCAGCCCAGCGCCGCATACGCTGGAGAACAATAACAAATCGCGTACAGTGAGCGAGCCATCGGCGGCGCGCGATGCTAAAACAGAATCTTCCATTACCGGCAGGAACAGACCGTTGAAACCAGTGCGCAGCCAACGACCGCGATCGAGCGTGTCCGCGATGTACGCGGCTGCGGCGAGCGATCCGCTCAATCCGACTGCCGACAGCCCAAGCATTTCCATTGCTCCCGCCAGCGAGCACCAATCTCGCGGATAAGGCGCGGGTGAAAAATCAAATCCTTTGAATTGGATGTCGAACCGGTCGCATAACTTAGAGAAAATGCTATGCATTGTTCTGGCTTCACTTTCAAGCGTGGTAATTAATTTCTCCCGCCCCTCCGCGCAGGATTTTGCGTTTTGAAAGGCGTTGATAACCAGATCGGCGCATTCGACGGCGATCGCGCAGGCTGGTGACTCTCCGAGCTGATGATATGCAGCTGGCAGGAAAGGGGTGAAGGCAGGCACGTTTGCCAATGCGGCAAAGCGCAGGTTGGTAAAGCCGTCGGGCGTGACGGCAGCATTTTTGACCATCACTTCTGCGCAAGCGCGTACCGCTGGCAGCGAGATATTCCCCTGCCTGTCGGTCAGCATGCCGGTGGCGAACAGGGACGGCGCAGTGGATAGAAAATCCGGGATTACCTGGTATGCCGGCAGGTGCTCTAGGTCAGCCGGACCGATTGAGAGGTACTGGAAGCCGGCCGACAGCGCTTGCTTCTCCAGATCACAGGCGCGGTCAAGCCAGTCTCCATCCCAGGTGCAGAAGGGAGTCGTGGCGAGCCGGGCAGTTTGTATTTCATAGCCGAGATCGCCAAGGCGGTCAGCAACGATGCGGGTAAATTCTGCCAGGTTATGCAGTGTATTCGCCGCCTGTGGCAGGCACGGATCGTAGAAACTGGTGATCGAGCGGATTTTCATCGCGACCTCTGGCGGAGGATTTCGAACAGCAGCACGCTGGCAGCGATTGCGGCATTGAGTGATTCACTCATGCCGGGCATGGGAATATGAATTAAACCGTCAGCGGCGTTGTAAGCTTCCGGATGAGCGCCTTCTGCTTCGCCGCCGATGACCAGCACGAGCGGCACGCGCAGATCAGCGTTCCAGCAAACTTCCCCGCGGGTCGAATCGGCGATCAAAATCCGCGCTGAACGGCGCTTTGCAAGGGAGCGGATTTCTTCCCAGGTGACGGTCATGATCGGAAGGCGAAAATGCGCGCCCATAGCTGCGCGAACCACCTTAGGCGCGAACGGATCAGTCGTTCCGGGGGTCAGCAGGCAGGCATGGACGCCGACCGCAGTGGCGCTGCGTAAGATCGTGCCAAGATTGCCGGGGTCGCGCAATCCATCCAGCACCAACAGGAGATCCCAAACCGGCAAGATTTGCAGTTGACGCCTTGGGATAACTGCCAGTATGCCCGGCGAGGTTTGCGTATCGGAAAGGCGATCCAACAATGCCTGGTCGATTTGCTCGACAGGTACATTTTGTTTTTTCATCTCAGCGGTCAGCTCGAGTCCGCGCGCGGATAATGACGGGCTAACCAGCACCAACTCCGGCAGCCAGCCAGCTGCCAAGGCTTCCTCAGCCAGGCGCACGCCCTCGATGACAAACCTGCCAGTCTGCTCGCGCTCCTCGCGTTTATTCAACAACGCGCGCACCTGCTGTATTTTGGGGTTTTTGCTTGAAGTGATCTTATCCATAGAATAACTAACCGCTGATTTGCTGCCAGAGTGTAAACTGGTCGAGGAATACATCCAAAGTAGGCTTATCGATGATCACAAGTCTAACCAGCCTGAGCTTGCTGGATGGATGCTCTTCAAAAAAAGCTCGAATGGCGTTGAAAAAGATTGGCGCCGCGCGCTCGCGGGGAAAACCAAATATGCCGGTCGAGATAGCCGGTAGAGCGATGGAATGCAAATCCAACTCTTCCGCGCGGAGCAAGCTGCCGGTGATGGCGTCATGCAGGCGGGCGTCCTCATTTCCCTGTCCCCAATAAGGTCCCACAGCATGGATTACGTATTTGCAAGGCAGCCTGCCGGCGCTGGTATACGCTGGAGCGCTGTGGTCAACCGGTCCGTGTTTTTCGATCCAGCGGTCGCTCTCAATCTGGATGATTTCACCACCCTTGCGGACGATTGCCCCGGCAATGCCGCCGCCGTGGACGAGTTGGGCATTGGCAGCGTTAACAATCGCATCCACATTTTCAGCGGTGATGTCACCGTGGACGATTTCCAGGCGCTGACCTGCAGAAAAGGCGATTTCTGCTCTAGTTTCGGTCATGATATCGGTCTCTCCAATCCCTTGCGGACAAGTATACCCTGAAAATGATCGCACATCGCTGTGGGGGAGGAAACAAAAACGGGATGGGGCTGTCCCATCCCGGTGATCACGCTGCAGACCTGATGACTATATCAGGCAGTTGCCTTGGCGACAATCGCTGTGAATGCTTGCGGATCGCGCACAGCGAGATCGGCAAGTATCTTGCGGTTGAGGTTGATGTTTGCTTTACGCATAGCAAACACCAGCCGGCTGTAGCTAATGCCATTGGCACGCGCTGCGGCGTTGATACGCGCAATCCACAATTTACGCAGGTCGCGTTTGCGGACGCGGCGGTCGCGGTATGCGTACCAAAGGCTCTTGAGCCTTGCTTCATTCGCCCGGCGAAATAGGAGATTCCTGGTGCCGCGCTGTCCTTTGGTAAATTTCAGAACTTTCTTGTGTCGCAGATGCCCTTTCGGGCCGCCTTTTACACGCATTGTTTACTCCTTTGCGAACCCCTGGGCGCCGGGATAATCCCTGTTGCGAGCACCCAACAGCCGCATGATAAAAACGAAAAATGCCTTAACCCTTCTTTTTAAGGTAAGGCGCCAGACGATGAATCCGCTTGATGATGTTCTCCCCTTCAACAGGGATCATCTCTGCGAATAATGCTTTGGTTCGCTTGGCGGTGCGCCGGCGCAGGTGGCTCTTCCCACCTTTGGTGCGAACCAATACTCCAGATCCAGTTACGCGAAACCGTTTGGAGGTCGCTTTATGGGTCTTGAGCTTGAATTTGCTTGCTTTTGCTTTGCGAGGCACGGATACACTCCTCTGTTTTAAAATAAATTGCGGTCTGCTTGCGCGACCGCGAATTATACCAGAAAAAAATGGTCTGGAGAAGTTAAAACTGCTTTCTGAGAGGGGTTGATTTAAACCTGGGCGTCCTCGGCGTTAGCGGTGGGCTCAACGGCTTTTTTGCGCGGTGCTTTGACCGGCGCGAGAACCATGGTCATCGTTCGCCCTTCCATGTTTGGCAGCTGTTCAACGGTTGCGATATCGGCGAGCTCTTGGGCTATTTCCTTCAAATCTTCGAGCGCAATCTCAGGATAGGTAATTTCACGTCCACGGAAACGGATCGTGACGCGCACTTTCATTCCATCTTCAAGCCAACGGCGCGCATCGCGCGTTTTGAACCCGCGGTGATGTTCATTTGTTTTAGGTCGCAGCCGTATCTCTTTGACTTCGATTTTGGTCTGCGCCTTACGCGCTTCACGCTCTTTTTTTGTTCGTTCGTAGAGGAACTTCCCGAAATCCATTACCCGGCATACGGGTGGTGTTGCTCCTGCTGCAACCTCAACTAGATCCAACTCTGCTTCCTGGGCGATTCGCAGGGCTTTGTCGATCGGTACGACCCCCAAATTTTGTCCATCTGGTCCGATTAAACGCACCTCCGGGACGCGAATCGTCTCATTTACCCGGTAAGAAGATGTACTGATGGGTTTTTCTCCTTCCACTTTTAAAATAATGATTCGACAGGTCTGTTCAATCAAAACAGACTGACAACTTTATCATATTACCACATCTGCGAGAAAATCGTCAACCAACTTAACAGTGCATTTATCGACTTGCGTTCTGGAGAGGGAGTGGTTTCTAAACACCGTCCGTATCGAGCAGGATGGTCACCGGACCATCGTTCTTGATTTCAACCAGCATGCGCGCGCCGAACTGCCCCTGTTTGACTGGAATACCATAAGATTCGAGATAAGCGGCGAAGCGTCCTACCAAAGGCTCAGCGATATCGGGTAGAGCAGCGTTGATAAAGCTCGGGCGGTTGCCTTTGCGTGTATCAGCGTATAAAGTAAACTGTGAAACGACCAGCGCCTCGCCATTTACATCCTGTATGGAGAGGTTCATTTTGCCCTGGTCATCCTCAAAGATGCGCAGCATGGCGATTTTTCGAGCCAGCGCGGCAGCTTCTTTGTCGCTGTCTTGCGGGCCGACGCCAAGCAGAATGACATAACCATGCCTAATTTGCGCGATTAGCTGGTCTTCGACGCTGACACTGCCGTAGCTTACGCGTTGAATGACCGCGCGCATTACGGCAGCCCAATTGCCTGGCGCACTTCGACCATGGTTTGTTCGGCAATAACTCGGGCGCGTTTGGCGCCGTCCTCCAGAATTTCCCAGACCATCGCGGGCTGCCGGTCGAGCTCATTGCGCCGCGCGCGGAAAGGCGCCAGGTGGGCGTTTAAATTCTTGGCGAACAGTTTCTTGCAGTCCACGCAACCAATGCCAGCGCGCCGGCACTCGGTGTTGATCATTTCGATCTCGTCCTTACTTGAAAAGACCTTGTGCATGCTGAAGACGTTGCACACATCCGGATTGCCTGGATCGTTACGGCGGACGCGCTGCGGATCTGTGACCATCTGCATGATCCGCGCGCGGGTTTCTTCAGGCGTGGCCGCCAGGTCGATGTGATTGTCGAGGCTCTTGCTCATTTTTTGCACGCCGTCAATGCCAAGGACTTTGGGAACCGTAGTGACCTTCATTTGCGGCTCGATCAGCACTTGAGCGCCGTATTGATGATTGAAAGTTCGCACAATTTCACGGGTGAATTCGAGGTGAGGCGCCTGGTCGACGCCAACTGGCACAAGGTCGGACTTGTACAAAACGATATCTGCTGCCATCAGCACTGGATATCCGACCAGACCATAGTTTACATTGTACGGTTGCTGGCGGATCTTCTCTTTGAAGGTGGGCAGATCGGTGAGTTTACCAAGCTGGGTTACCATGGACAAATAGGCATGCAGCTCGAGCACCTGTTTGACATGCGATTGGATGAAAATGATGGATTCTTGCGGGCGCAACCCTGCCGCGAGCCAGTCCAGCGCCATTTCATAAGTATTTTGCTTTAGATTGATGGTGTCTTCCATTGTGGTCAACGCGTGGACGTCGACGATGGAATAAACACAGTCATAATCATCCTGTAAAGCGACGTAATTCTGGATAGCGCCAAGATAATTGCCAAGGTGTTGACGTCCGGTTGGGCGGGCGCCTGAAAATACACGTCCTTTTTTCTCATTCATTCTGATCTACCCTCGAGATGTTGTTTTAATAGCCGGGTTACCTCGCCAGTCTTTGCATGACGTCCGAGCTCCCTCTTCGAAAATATCAAACAACCGTCGGCATTGACTTCGAATACTCCCCCGCTTGACGGGATCAGTGTGATGGATTCGATTTGTGATTCACAGTCTTTTAACATTTCCGCCATCGAACTGATAGCGCGGTCTGTGTAGTGTCAGACACTGCAATATTCTATGGTTATCTTTACTGACATCTCCCGGCTCCGTCGCAAAAGAGAATAGAAATCGAATCGAACTGCGGAAAGACCTCTAAACTCGATGCCAGTGCGATTATAACCGAAGCGCTTCCTTTTGGTAAAATTCATTTATGAGTGCGCGCATATTTCCAACCAGTATGCCGTTTTATAAGCGGCTATTCGACTTAGTGATCACTGTGCCGGGATTTTTAATTTTGTTGCCGGCTATGCTGTTGATTGCGATCATCATCCTGATTGTCGAAGGAGCACCCGTGTTCTTCAGTCAGAAACGCCCGGGTTTTCGTGGGGAAATATTTACGGTGCACAAGTTCCGCACTATGAGCGCTTGCGTCGACAGCAGCGGCAATCCCTTGCCTGATTCTCAACGAGTGACAAGGTTGGGTAAATTTTTACGCGCCACCAGCCTGGATGAGCTGCCCGAGTTGTGGAATGTACTGCGCGGCGAGATGAGCCTGGTTGGACCGCGGCCCTTGTTGGTGGATTATCTTCCCCGCTATTCGGAGGAGCAAGCCCGCCGTCATGATGTGCTGCCGGGCATCACCGGTTGGGCGCAAGTCAACGGACGCAATGCGTTGACCTGGGAGGAAAAATTTAGTTTAGACGTCTGGTACGTCGATCACTGGTCGTTTTGGCTGGACATTAAAATTATGTTAATCTCGATTGGCAAGGTGCTCAAACGCGAAGGCATCAACCAGCCTGGAATGGCAACGATGGAAGAGTTTATGGGGAGCCCGGCGATAAAGGAATAAAAACCAGCGGTCAGGGGATACTCAGCGGCTCTATCCATCCATCGACAAGGTCAGAAGCAATCTTTTCAACCAATTGTTGCCTGCCCGGGCTTAGAATTTGGTCATTGATATCCCTGATGGCAATGGGAGCTTCGAGCACTTGCCCGCTCACATCGCTTTGAAACATTTCAGACCATAATTGATCGAGCATTGAAGCAACATTTTCTGTGACGGTGGCTGCCCAAATCGAGTTGTAGCCTTCGGGCGGAGGTCCGCTGCCGACCACAACAATGGATTGGCTGGCAAGATAGTCGAGCATTTCGGAGGTGACTGCCTGGGGCGTAAGATATAGCACCTCAAGGCGGTTTTGATCGAGCTGATCAAAGGCGTTTTTCCGACCCTGGAAGCCCTGGCTCTCGCTGACAGCGCTTGCGATGGGGAAGGATATTACCGGCGCATAGACCGGCATGCAGCGGCCGCAGAGATAGGCTGCGCCGTTTACGAAGGCATTCATCCATTGCGCATTGTCTGGGTCTTCAACTGAGAACAGACCGCCGGCGCGCCGGTCTGGCGCAATGAGAACGGTGATCAATCCTGCGATGAAATTTACACGGGCAGGTGACAGATGAATTTGAAAGATATTTTTGGCCTGGTCGAGCTTTGCTGAGCCGATATGGACAAATGGAATTTCTTGGGCAGCAGCTGCCAGCCGGTTGAATTCAGTTGGATCGCCGATCCAGATAACAGCCCTGGTGCTTTCAAGTTCAGATTCTGCGAGTGTTTCGGATCTTGAATAGACTAATCCTGCCTGAGCGGACAACTCGTCCAATTTAATATCGATTTCTTCGATGTAGGCTGCATCGAACCCTGCTTGGGTGACCAGCCGCACTATGCCAGGCGGGGGAGTTACCGATGGCGTCGGAATGGGCGCAGTTGTTGTTTCTTGCAGGATGGCTGGCTCGCTTGCCGTTGGTTGCTTGGAAGAGATTGCACCGTTGCAGCCCGCGAGAATTACTACAACTGAGATGGTCAGGCTGACCAGAATGATGCGTTGTAATTTTTTGAGGGTCACCATGTTGGTTATTGTACTCTGGAATGGGGGTCTGAGGGTTGTATTATAATAATCGCATGATCGAATTGTCCATCCCCGGTCAGGAATCCTATCAATTCAACCATCTGGTTTGTGATGTGAATGGGTCGCTGGCTTTGGACGGTAAATTAATCGACGGGGTGGCGCGCAGCTTGAATACACTGCGCGACCGCTTGACCATCCACCTGGTGACCGCGGATACCCATAACCGCCAGGATGAGATCGACCGCATTCTTGGCATGCGCGCCATCCGCATCCAACCTGGCGAAGAAGCCGAACAAAAGGCGGAATATATCCGCAAGCTGGGCGCGGATCAGGTCGTTTCCATCGGTCAGGGCGCCAACGACGAGTTGATGCTGAAGGAATCGCGCCTGGGTATTTGCGTGCTTTCCCGGGAAGGCGCTACAACAACAACCCTGCTTTCAGCCGACTTGATTGTTCCGGATATTCTGTCTGCGCTCGAACTGATCGAGAAACCCCTGCGTTTGATCGCTACACTGAGAAAATGAACATTCCCTCCAGCGAACCCATCCCTCCTGAGGAAGAAGGCGAATCTCTGCCATATAAACACCGCCGGTTGCGGCGTTCGTTTTCCCGCGATAGGGATGCGGGACGCAGCGCTATTCAATCCATTTCTCACCTGCTGAGCCCCTCATTCGACTATTATCTTGGTTTTCTACTGGCAGGCATGATTTGCGCGGCTGCTATGCTATTGGATGCGCCGGGTTTTTATTTATTAGCTGTTTTATTCGCGCCATTCCTTGGACCTGTTTTTGGAATTCCTTTTGCAGCTGTTCTCGGCTCGGGTTGGTTCTTTCTCCAATCGTTGTTTCACCTGTTGGCCGGCGGCGGGCTGATATTCGCCATCGGCGCGTTAACTGGCTGGATCAGCGTCAATCTGCCTGCCGGCGCTGAATTCACCTTGATAAGCATCCACAACGCTTTTTCCTGGCCTAATTTGATCGTGGCGGTTGTGGGAGCCGGACTGACTACCTATTTACTGGTGCGTTCTCCGCGTCAAAAGCCGTTGGTAGCCAATATCGCGGTGGTTTATGGATTAATGCTGCCCCTGGCCGCCAGCGGGTTTGCATTGACCAACGGCACCCAGGTAAATTGGATCGGCGGTTTGGTTGTTTTCCTGGTTCATCTCGCTCTTTCGATCATAATCGCTGCAGTTTTGTTCCTTGTGCTTGGATTAAAACCAGCTTCTCTATTCGGTTATGCTCTCACAACGGTGTTCATCCTCGCGGGAATTGCGGCGATCCTCATTTTCAGGGGTATGCAATTCCCTGCCCAGATCCCAGCGGAACCGCTTCCTGGCGCTCTGACGGATGCCCCGCTGTCCGCAAGCGCGACTCAACCGGCAACGGTCACTCCCACTCGCGCAGAGATCGTCGCAACGCCAGTACAGATAACCTCGACCATAACCATCACAGCTGTACCATCCAACACTCCAACGATTACCTTGACCTTCGAGGCGACGCCGATCTGGGCCAGAATCAACGCCCCAAGCGGCGGCGGAGCCTTCATCCGCGATGAACCTGGTGGTAAAATACTCACTTCTTTGCTAAATGGCATTCCCGTAACGGTCATCTCTGAACCTCTGCGCGTTACTGGCGGAGAGATTTGGGTGAAAATAAGCACCGAGAGCGGGACGGTGGGTTGGATCCTTCAGAGCCTGCTTGCCACGGCGACTCCGTCACCGGGTTGGTAATATTCTGGTGATGCCTTGAAAAATTATAGGAGCGACAAATGACAATTCACTTTGGCACGGACGGTTGGCGCGCGGTTATCTCGGACACATTCACTTTCACAAACCTGCGGCTGGTGACACAGGCAATCGCGGATGCGGTCGCTTCCGAATCCTGGCTGAATGGAACGGTCAATAATGACACAGTAGATCTACACAAGATGGTGGTTGGATTCGACACTCGCTTCTTATCTGATCGGTATGCTTTTGAAACTGCGCGAGTGCTGGCTGCCAATGGCTTTACTGTCTTCCTATCTCAAGCTGACGCGCCAACGCCCGTCATCTCCTACGCTGTGCGCAACATGAACGCAGTGGGCGGAATTATGATCACTGCTTCGCATAATGCCCCTCGCTACAACGGCGTCAAGCTCAAGGCTGCCTTTGGCGGTTCCGCATCACCCGAGCAATGCCGGCGGGTCGAGGTCTATCTGAATGATAACGAGGCTCAGGCGCGAGGACCTAATTTGATGGAATTCGAGCAAGCCCGCCAGTTGAAGTTAATCCAACGATTTAATCCCATTACCTCGTATCATGAGCATCTGCGCAAGTTAATTGATTTCGATGCGATCGCTGACAATCCGCAGAGGATTGTTGTTGATTCGATGTATGGATCGGGACGCGGCGTGATCCGCTCCATTCTGCAAGGCAGCGGCTGCGAAGTCTATGAGGTGCGAGGCGAGATGAATCCAGGCTTTGGCGGCGTACATCCCGAGCCCATATCTCGCTACCTAGGCGCTTTGGCAGGCGCTATTGCCATGGGATCGGGCAGCTTTGGGCTGGCGACGGACGGGGATGCTGACCGGATCGGCGCGATGGATGAGCGCGGGAATTTCGTAGATCCGCATAAGATTTTAGCTTTGGCGCTGCGTTATCTGGTCGAAAAACGCGGTTGGAAGGGCTCTGTCGTCCGCACGGTGTCCACCACGCGGATGATCGACCGATTGGCGAATCGATACGGTCTGGCTGTCCACGAGACGCCGGTTGGTTTTAATCACATCGCCGATTGGATGCTCAAGGAGGATGTATTGATCGGCGGCGAGGAGTCGGGCGGGATTTCTTTCAAGGGTCACATCCCCGAAGGCGACGGCATCTTGATGGGATTACTGGTCGTTGAGATGGTCGCCAACTCAGGGGGTACGCTTCACGAGCTGGTCGAGGATTTGCTCAAGGAAGTCGGTCCTGCTTTTTATGAGCGTAAAGATATGCGTTTACGTCACCCGGTTGCAAAAGAAAAAATGACCGACTTTTTACGTCAGAATGCTCCGGCAGCGGTTGGGGGCGAATCGCTCCAGGATGTCTGCTCGGCTGACGGGGTTAAATATATATTTGCGGACGATTCCTGGCTGCTTGTGCGTCCATCCGGGACAGAGCCGGTGCTGCGAGTCTATGCCGAGGGGCGCAGCCCGGAGATGGTCAAGGCGCTGCTGGCATTTGGCGAGCAAATATCGAGCAGCGTTACCTGATCGCTGATGACTTGATTGTTTGGAAGAGATAAACTCCGGATAGAGAAGTCTCTCCCTGACAAACTCAATCGGCTGCCTTGATGATTCAATAGGCAGCCGATTTTATGACTCGTGATATTTTATTATCGAGGGGTTATTAGTATTCTAGCGTTAATTTCAGGTGAAACTAAGCATAGGTGAATCAGTTGTTAGTCGAAAGCCTCAACCGGCGGGCAAGGACAATAATGACCACCAATGCTAGAGCCAGACCGAATAGGCCGGGCAGGCCAACGTCTTCAGCGAAGCCTGTGGTTGGCAGCGCCGTCGAGGTAGCGCGAATCGTGCCGGTTGCTCGGGCTGTGGCGGTTTGGTTAATTCCTAAGGTGCCCGTTGCGTTGGTAGTGCCCAGAGCGACCTGGGTTAAAAAGGCAGCGATGGTAGCGGTTCGCTCGGCGCTATCGATGCCGGTCGTCGCAGTAGCTGTCGGTTTTTTGGTCGGCACAGGCGTACTGGTTGCGGCAGGGGCAGCCGAGGTCGGCGTCCAGGTAGGCGGCAGTGCTTTCTCGGTTTGCTTTTTAACTTCAGCGGCAGCGGTTTCATTCGCTTGTTGGGCAATGGCAGTATTGGTGGCATTGATTAGATCCGCCTGCTCCTGGAAGCGTGCTGCTGAGCGGTTACGGCTAATCAATACAAACGCAATCAGGACAATAATTGCCAGTATGATAATTGACCCAACCACAGTGAGAATCGCGATAAAAGTACGATTGGGGCTTTTCTTTTCTTCGACCTCTTCCTCTGCCGGCTCTTCGGAAAATGGGTCTCTCATTTCATCGTACGGGGGTTGCTCGATATTGTTGTTGTTCTCATCCATAGTAACCTCTCTTCTGTTTCTATTCTAGCACATCCAGGTTGGCAAGTGGTATGGTTACCACCCTGTCATTTTCCAAACGGATATCTGCCGCTGAAGCGCGCAGACCGTTGGCGAGCCGTGTTTGTCCTGGACGGATTAATGCTATTGTCCCAATAGCGCCAGCAAAAGGGAGAGAACGGATGCGCACGGTCTTGCCGGGCAGGAGTTCAGAGGCGTTCAAAACCGGCGCGCCCTCGGCTGGCAGTGGAATAAATATTTCAGGCTTTTCACCTAAAGCCGAATTCCAGCTTGAATTCAGGCTTACATCCCTTTTCTCGTTGGTACAAAGCAGATTGAACGCTTTTTTGTTCATAGGGAGGCGTCCAAATCCTTCGATCAGAATGATAGGGAAACTGGCTTTCATCGCAATTGATATCAAATTCGAAGACATGCTGGCAAGCACCAGTCCCTTGACGGGCAGTTCTCCTGCGGCTAACAGCGCATCCGCCTTGTTGACATATCCGGACAGCACGATTGCGCCGCGTAGAGAAACATCGAGATTTGAGCGTTTCAATTCAGTATCAGGCGTTTCAGCTTGACGTACAAGCACGCCAAGGTTGATCTGATGATTGCCCCACACGCCCTGGATCAATGCGCCGTGACCTTCGACGATGACACCACGGTCGGGCAAGACCTCGCTAATCGTCCCATTCATCCCTGCCTTGAGCTCGAATTTTTCCCCATACAACTCCAGCAGAACTTGTCCCTTTTGGATGGCGATGATCTCGCCGTGAGAAGGCGCTCTAACCACTCGCGAGAGGATGCCCTTTGACTGCGCGATGATATCCCCTTTTTCGACCCGGTCTCCCACCTTTCTGTCGATCAATCGAAACGCTTCCTCATCGGTGCTTAATCCAAGCGCGCGGCGAATATCGAGTAGAACATGCTCGCCAGGAGTGTAGTCTTCGGCCACCACATCGGTCGCATTGACCTTTTGCCCGGGGTGAGCCAGCACGTAACCTTTGCCGGGTAACATTCGTGAGCGGCGAATTTTTGCAAGGGGGGTAATGTGAGTGATAGGAGCGAACATCATATTAAGTCAATATCCATGCATATCTTGTGCCAGTTTCAAGCGTTGACTGCCAATGCCCATTTTTTTAAGATTTCCCTGCGTTGGGCATCATCCTTTGGAAATACGATTGGACGCCCGCGAGTGTCGATGACTGCGCCGCACAAACCGCCGATGATCTTATAACTGCGCGGCGCATCTCGGCGGCTGGGATCCAGACTGATTGGCCTCAGCGGACGTAAATGGACTTTTACCGTTTGACCCGGTTGGACGGGCAGCGTGGTTAAGGCGCCTTGGCGGATCTCGACGGTTATATCTTCACCAGCCTCATATTCAACACGGACTTGCAGGATGGGCGTTCCTGATTTTGCGGAGCTGATCGGCGAGATGACGGTACCAAGATTGATAAAGGCATTTGATTCGATCACCTGAACGGGTAAATTGGCATTGAACCTGGCAATTGCGCCTAGCGCCGGGGTAAGTCCGTGCGGGTCGATAACGAAAGTAGTGACCCCACAAGGCTGGATACTGTCGAGTAACATCATCAGGCACTGCCCCGGATTGGATTGTGTCAGCGCCAATCCGCTGGCCAGGATTGGCTCGAAGGATTGGTTATTGACGAGGGGTAATGTTCGCAAGGCAGAGTGCAACACCTGGCGTGTCACGGCCTGTTCGATTGCAAGCGCTTCATTGGTTGCCGGCATCATGTCTGGGAATAGAGTTTTTTGCGCCAGTATGTCGCGAACGACATTGTTAGGGATATGAATGGGCAGCCAACGGGTGATGCTCTCCAATGGATTTTCTTCTAAAGCGCTCGGTAACCCGGTGCCGAGGCCGTAGGGGGTGACGCTCATTTCCAGGCAACCCTCGCGGGCGGCAGCGATGGTGGTGCTGGATGCGCCCAGGTCGATGCCAAGCACTCCTTTTTTTGGGTTGTTGATTTCGCTGAGAAAACGTACCATCCGGCCAAAAGCCTGGGATGAATGCGATGGCTCCGTACTGCAGATGGAGGCATAGGAATGCAAGCCTCCAATTTGACGAATACTGATATTCCGTATCGCTTCTGAAAGAACCTCTTGGGCGGGTCCTAGGTCTTCATGGTCAATTTCCGGGCGGATATTAGGTGAGATTTGAACATCTGTGTGGATGGATAAGCTGTCCTTAACCTGGTTCGCCAACGCCTGGTTGCCCGCATAGAGTACTTGCGGGCGTTTTTCTTTCGGCTCCACCTGCAGGGTAAGCGATAACAGTTCAACCAGCCTGTTGATCGAGCGGCTTGCACCGTTATCAGTCCCTCCAGTGACCAGAATGAGGTCTGGATCGGCTTTTACCAACGCATCGATCTGCCTGCTGGTTTTTCGGCGGTCGTTGATCCCAATTTGCTCAACAATTCGACTATGGGTAGAATTGACCAGCTTTCGCGCGCTCTCCATCGAAACATCATCGAGCAATCCCAGGATGGCGACTTTGAGCGGCTGCGGTGTGGAATAGGTTAAAACAAGCTGGTCAAAACCGCGCCCATTCTCGTCACTCGGCATGATCAATCTTCCATCTTCGAGCAAAACGCGGGCTGTCAGTCCCTCTAGAGAGACAATTGCCTGGTAGATTCCCTCTGAAATATCAAAAAATGGCGCTCGCGCTGTTGTCGAAACCCTGCTGGCGCTGATAAAGCGGTATTGACCCGCGACTAAACCAAATAGCAGCCCTCGGGTATGGATGGAGCCGATATCGATTGCCAGAACAGTTTCAGCGTCTATGCTTGATGTAGTCATATCAGTCTACACAAAGAAGGATTGAATGAACTTGATGATGAAATCCAAACGTTCGATTAGCGCTGTCAGCGCCGCAGCCAAGACACCGGCGAATAACGCGCCAAGTGTGATGGCGATAAACACCTGTCCAATTTTACTGAGAGTTTCTACCGCTTTTGGACGGTCTCCGATTTGGTTTTGCTGCCGGGTCGCTCCGAAACTGAAATAAGCCAGGGATGTTGCGCTGCCAATCAGCAGAAAAACACCGCCCGCCAGCTGTGAAAAAACGCCTTTGGTATCGGGCGAAATGCCAAAGGGACTGATTGCGCCCGCTATCTGTCCGAACAGGGTGCCTGTCACTGCGCCGCCGATTGCAACGGCTGCACCAACGCCCACCAGGAATGCCATCGACACATTGCCAAGCGGCGCTAATTTCGAGGACAGCTTGAAAATCAATAGAAAACCGAGAAGCAAAGGAACTGCTGTAATCAGCTTTTGTTCGAGCGGAGCAGTCAAGATGGGAGTAACCAGTTTTGCGAGCAGCACCTGGTAGATGATCAATACGGCTACATAGCCGGCAGTGACGCCGACAAACAGGTATGTCGCAAGACGAAAGAGGGGATTATCGCCGAGCGCATAACTAAGCACAAAAACAGTCAGAAAGAACGCAACCAGAGTCCAAATGATTTCTGCTTGCATCGTTTACGTCCTCTTCCTTAACGCCTGATTGTGTATCACGGCTTGAATGCTAAAGATCAATGCGCCAATCAGGATTGCGATGATGATGAGCAAGATCCCAGCCTGGTAGGCATCCCAGTAAGAGCGAGTTTGGCTGGCGCTTCGTTGAGCGAGTTGTTCATATACCGCGCCACCGGATAAACCCGCGAGGATACCCTGTATTTGGTTGGATTGGTAGTAGGGTACAACCATTGGCGCGGATTGAGCGCTGGATATGACCAGGAATGGTCTCCCTCCCAATGAAGGTTGAACTTGCTCGATCCAGGCTCGGGCAGTATCGGGATTATCGGTTAAAACCAGTAAGCCGTCGAAATCCGCAACAGATTGAATGCCTTGCAGCAGGGTTGAATCCCAGGCAAACTGCCCGTCCAGTGACGAGGGAGCAGCAACTGCAGGGTGGATCGCCAGGCTGGCCAGGCTGGTACTGCCTCCTACAAGGTAGCCCAAATTGATCACTTGGTGCGCATCGGTTGGCAACAGCGCCAGATCTTCTGTGATCACCTCGATTAATTGTTGTCCCAGGGCTGGACCGCTTGGAACCGTGGAGATCAACGCAAGAGAAGCCTTGCTATCCAGTAACTGCCTGATTGGATAACTCGCGATGGTTTGCATTTCACCAGTCAAGCCAGGCTCATAATCAACGGCAATCAGAATTCGTGCAGGGGGATTCTGAAGCTGCGTCCATTGCTGTAGGATATCGAAGAAAGCGACGGTTTCAGGCGGGTACAAAACAGGCAGCGGGCTGAATGATGTCCCAGATGCCAGGATAAAAACCAGCAAACCTACCAGCAGCGAACCTACAATAAAACGAAAAATGCTGCTTGGTGCCGCAGTTTTTACTGTTTCTTGCGAGCGCGGTTTCGCCTCTTCTGCTACAAGGTTTTCAAGCAGGTTGGCATATACACGCTGTTTTTCAGTCAATTGCGCTTTGTGAGCATGGCGGGGGGGCATGGGTGAAGCAGGGGTTAGGGGTGTTACAGGGATGACCCCTTGAAAACCTGCCAAAGGCCCGCTGATTTCGGTTTGGCGGTCCAGATCGGTGGGAACGCGAAGCGGCGCCACCGATTCGATCGGCTTGATGGCTTCCAACCAGCCAGGCAGCCTTCCCGGTTCAATTTCTGCCTCTTGCTTTTTACCAACCTCTGGTTTCTTTACTTCTTCCTCGGGTGACTTTTCGAGGGGGAGATCCGCAACCGGCTCTGAATCTTCGATATGACCCAGGCTGAATTCTTCGACCAATCCGGTTTCCGCTTGCGGAGTAACTGGCGAGATCTCTCCAGGCTCACCGGCAGCGGATTCTTCGCTCGTTTTTTTATTGAATTCATCGTCCCAGTCGGGGAATTCTGTGCGAAATTCCTCTATCCCCGATGTTTCCATGAATTCTGGCATCGCGCTGAAATCGAGTTCTTCTTCCTTAGTCCCTTCGACCGAAATTTCAGGCTCAGTTGCTTCAGATTGTAATTCAGGCGGTATTTCCAGCTTATCAAGCTCAAGGTCGTCCCTCGGCTCTTCCGGAGTGAGTCCTTCCAGCCAGTCGAAGACCGCTTGAGGAGGCTCAGCTTTGTCATCTTGTGATCCGAATGTGATGAAATCGGCGCTGGTTTCTTCACCTTCACGGTCGGGTGGTATCCCGCTTTCAACAGGCTGTTCAGGGCTTAGCTCGCCGGTTTCAGCCAACTCCAAGGGAGTGGTGGCTGGCAGGGGTTCTTCAGGAGCGCCAAACAACTTAAAAAAGTCATCTTCCTCGGGGATTGGCTCGGTTTGAGACGATTCCTGAAGACCTTCTTGGTCGCTTTGTTGGTTTTCACGAGCGAGACGGTCCTCCAGCGTTCGGCGGCGGATCCGCTCGAGCCATTCAGGTATCTTTTCTTCTTCGGGCAGATCAGAAGACTTGCTGCTCTCTTTACCCGCCGAATCCTCCTGATGATCCGATTGGTCAGCCTTAGCGCCACGCAGATTATTCAGCCAATCTGAGTCACTGCTGTCCTTAGCGTCCGATTTCCACGACGGTTGCGCAAAAAGCGGCTTTTGGCAAGATTTGCATAAATCCTCCAATGGGTGGTTCGGAGTTCCGCAATAAGGACAAATCACTTCACTCATTGTTATCCACTATAGGGGCGGTCTGCTGCCAAGAGGATGCGCAAACCGGTGGTCAAGCTGCCAAGGGCAATGCCGAGCAATATACCACGGGCGCCGGCAATTGGCAGTGTATTCAATGCAGATAGTAGATCCTTTAGCAGCGGGGCCTGATCGGTGATCGAGAGCAATCCGCTGGTGAGGATCAAGAAGACGACAGAACTAATTATAAAAACGAGAGCCATCCAGCCTTTTCGACGCTGGAACAAACGAATGCTGGCATAAGTCAATGAGATCACCAGCACACCCATCAGGCTGGCTTCGATAGGTACTTGAATGGAGGTAATGACCTTTAGAAAGCCTGGGTCAGAGGGTTTCAAGATCAGCCCGGCAATCAGGGTGAGAAAGAAACCCGCCAGAGTAACCAGGCTGTAATAATCACGGCTGCGAGAAGAGCTGAGTTTTTTCCAATGCACCTGGATCAGATGGAAGATGGCAATCAGCCCCGCGATTCCCGCGAGGATAACAGCCCAATCGATCAATGTGGATCTGATTGGGATCAAAGTAGGGGATGGTATGAAATATCCGAGCAGAACAATAAAGCCTGCGCTTATGGCAACAGCGGTCGCAAATGGAGCTCTCATAACACCCCCAATAATTTCAATAATGCGCCGGCGACCAGCGTGAAGATCACCGCCCAGCGTAGAATGTCTTGAACATGAAGACTGGACTTGTGCAACGGCCCTGCATCAAGATAAGCAGGTACAGCGTAAAGTTCTTCTCCGATCAACGGTTCTTGAGCGGAGGCGTAAAGAGCAGCTTGCGCGGGCAGCGAGTCGCTGGCTGCAAAGGTATAAGAGGAATGCATATCAGCACTCTCGGTCAGCAGGGCAACTTCGGGGCCAAAATTTCCAAGGAGAATGTGGGTTGAGATGTTTTCGGAATCAACCAGAGGCAGCGCGCCGGCAATATACGAAAAAGGAGTTGGCCCGGTTAATATCCCACGGTCGCGGCTGTAATGCTCCATGGCGCTGCTCAAGCGAAACGAGGCCCTTTCGGTATCTTGGCTGAGGATCGCAAGCCCGCCATCACCGCTGGTTGCAACAGGCGGTCGATCGCTATTGCTGCTGTACAATGATACCTGCTCGAGCGTGGTTAGCCCGATCAGGGCGGAGGTGTTCGTCGATTGGATGAGACCAGATTTGCCGAGTGAAACGTGCACGCGCGCGCCTTTCTCGACCGCTGTGCCAAGCTCTTTACGCAATCGCTTAAAGGCAGGAAAAGACCTTAAAAAGCCTGTGTCGCGCAAACTTGGGACGAGACCGAAAAATAAAATCAAGCCGGCAATGACAAAGATGATGATGAAGACGACAACCCCGTTGGTCATTGATTATCTTTTTGCCTCTCCGTGCAGGAAAGATATGAAAGATGCCGATTTTTCTGTGTCCTCTAACAAATGAGCTAAAGCTCGCCACTGCTGCGTCTTTGCGCTGGAACCGAAGAAGGGAATACTCGCGTACATGAGTTGTGAAGCAATGAGCCGTAGAGGACCAGCGCCCTCTAAAAGGGTAACACTGAGTTCTGTCGCCCCCTTTTCATGCAAGAATCGTGCCCATGAAGGCCAGAAAGATTCATCCTCGAGCATGGTATCAGTATAGCACAAATTTCCAAGGGATAAAGATATGCGAAATTAACGCGCTTTCTCGCGTAAACTTATTATCTACTATTGTATACAACGAGTGAACTATTCAGAGCTAACAGTTTTGTAAGTGTAATTTCCTTAATTGGGGAATTCAGTGAACCAAAGAGTGTTGCCGCCTCCCTGTTTACGATAAGCCTGCAGGGCGGATTTCATCTCGTCGATGCTGCCCCAAAAAGTCGAAATTTGTGAACGGTAAGCAGCAACAGCCTGCTGCCAGGCCGCCAGCGCGCGTTTTGAGATCGCGTGGACGGTTGCTGTCCAGTCTGGATTGTTGATGCCCGACAGGTTTTCTGCGCCACCGCCATGATAAGGATAATCCGGGTAATAATACAACGGGCGGCCTAACATCTCAGCGGCGCTGCGTACCAGGTGATGGTCGATATGACCGCCGATTGCCAGGGGAGAAACGACTTTATCGACCGAATAGAGCTGCTGCGAAAGGAGCTTCGATACTCGCGTCATCAGTGGCATTTCGAATCCAGGCAGCGGTTGAAACAACTCGGCGTTCGTGCCTATTACCGGTTGACCGGTAATAGGGTGTCGTCGATAAATGCATTCCGGAAAGTCAAAATGAACCGGCTTTGCGCCTAAAAGATGGCAGGCAAGCTCATCCTCTGCGCGCCGCTTCTTCGGTGATTCAGGACCCGTTTGCCAGCGTTCGTGAAGCGCCAGCGCCAGCGGTGATAATGAGCCAGGTGGGGCGTCGCCTGCGCAGATTGTCCAGATTTGCACCTGCTGTCCGCTGATCACGAGATCGTAAATGAGTCCCCCGCAGGAGAGAACAGCGTCATCCAGGTGTGGGGAAAGAAAAATCCAGGTCATCGTATCGACATCCTGAGCGTAATAAAAAGATTGTAACACTACCTGTTGTTCATGATACAATGCTTGCGAAAGAAGTGTTCGGGGAAGAGAAGGAGTTGAAATGGGCATTTTGGATATCTTTAGAAAAAAGCCTTATCCGCCCGCCAAGAAACAAGAAATCGAGCGCATGATCGATCAATTGATCCGCATTGGGCAAAAGGAAGATTTCCTCTCCGAACGTTCGGGGGGAGCATTCAATGCGCAATGTCGTCATATTGGCGCGCGTGAGATCGGTCAGCGTTTGGCTGATATCGGTGGTTTTGAGCTCATGGAATTGGCCTTGACGCGTGTGCGCAAACGCCTTGGAATGAATTTGGCTGCCCATCTTTCTTATGCCTGGACTGATATTCAACACTGGGTTCCTTGAGATCTACCTGGTTTCTTGACAACTTGACCCCCATCCGTTATATTTATTTTCGTTGGGGAGTAGCTATCTGGGCAAAGTCCCGGAGCAGGTTGTCGTCATGACGAAGCCCAACTTCCGGCAACCTGCGCGCAGAAATGCGAATTGCCAGACCATCACCTTGAGTGATGGTTTTTAATATAGCGAAATTATCGTTAGGAGAACGTAAATGGCGAGTGCATGGTATCAGAAGAGCGGCGAGGATATTATCAAAGAGCTTGGCAGTGATCTCAACAGCGGGCTGAGTGATGCAAGGGTGATCAGTCTGCGGGAGAAGTTCGGCTTGAACGAGCTGGTCGAGCGCGGGATCAAGAGCCCCTGGAAAATCCTGCTGGAGCAATTGACTGGCATCATGATAATCATTCTGCTTGTTTCTGCGTCGATTTCAATTCTATTGCACGAATATACAGATGCATTCGTGATTCTGATCATTGTGGTGCTCAATGCTGCCCTCGGATTTAGTCAGGAATACAAAGCCGAGCGAGCCATGGCCGCCTTGAAACGCATGACCGTTCCAATCGTAAAGGTAAGGCGGGATGGCCATCTGCAGGAGAAACCAGCCCGCGAGTTGGTGCCGGGCGATATCATCCAATTGGATGCTGGCGATGCGGTACCGGCGGATGCGCGCTTGATCGAAAGCATCAACCTGCGCCTGCAAGAGTCGGTTCTTACCGGCGAGTCCGAACCGGTAGAAAAGAATGCCGCTCCATTAAGCGGAGAAAATGTGAGCTTAGGCGATCAGCGCAATATGGCCTTTATGGGCACCGTGGCTACTTACGGGCGCGGGCTGGCGGTTATCGTCGAAACCGGCATGAATACTCAGCTGGGCCGCATCGCCGATATGATTCAAACAGCTGGCGCCGAAAAAACCCCGCTGCAAAAAAAGGTGGAACAGTTGGGGAAAGGCCTCGCCATTGCTGCCATGGTGATTGTGGCAATTGTTTTTGGTTTGGGTGTCTTGCGCGGTGAGAATGTAAGGATTATGTTCCAGACTGCCATCAGTATGGCAGTTGCCGTGATTCCAGAAGGCTTGCCGGCGGTGATGACGATTGCATTGGCGCTTGGCGCGCAGCGCATGCTGCAGCGCAGGGCGCTGATCCGCAAGCTGCCGGCAGTCGAGACGCTTGGGTCCGTTACGGTAATTTGTTCAGATAAAACCGGCACGCTCACTGAAAATAAAATGACCGTCACAGTTGTCGATGTTGCCGGGAATCGCGTCGATTTTCTAGAGGAGTTGCAATATTATTCTCCCAAGGTCAGCCTGCAGGAATCCAAAAAGCCGGCGATTATCGAAAAACCTGCGGTTGTGTTGATGCTGGCTGGATCAGCTATTTGCAACGATGCGACGCTTGAAATATACGAGGAAGAAGGCGGGGGATTCTATTCGGTTGGCGATCCCACTGAAGGCGCGTTGGTGGTTGCTGCGGCTCGGGCAGGATTGTGGAAAAGCGATCTCGAGAAGGCGCTGCCGCGCGTTGCTGAAATCCCCTTTGATTCTGACCGCAAGCGGATGACCACGCTGCATAAACTGGTGAGGGAATCATTACCCGCTGGGCTGGATAAAATTCATGCCATGCTCGAAATGGAAAATTGGCAGCCATATCTATCCATCACCAAAGGAGGGGTAGATAGTCTGATGGAAATCTCGTCCCGGGTCTGGGTGGACGGCAGGACCGAGAACCTGGACGATAACTGGCGCAGGCGGATCGATGCTGCTAACGAGGACATGGCTAAAAAAGGCATGCGTGTCCTTGGCGTTGGTTTTCGCACCTGCGATCGAACGCCTGGCGATGAGTTCGTGAAACCTGTGGAAGAAGACCTGGTATTTATCGGTATGATCGGCATGATCGATCCAGCTCGGCCGGAAGTGAAAAATGCTGTACAAACAGCTCGCGAGGCGGGTGTGCGCACGATCATGATCACCGGCGATCATCCATTAACCGCACTGCACATTGCCCGCGATCTGTCCATTACCGATGCGAACGGAGGAGTGGTCACCGGGCAAGAGCTGGTCAGAATGGAGAGATCGGAGCTTAAATCCAGGTTGGATCGCACATCGGTCTTCGCGCGGGTTTCGCCTGAGCACAAGTTGAAAATTGTGGAAGTGCTCCAAGAGCAGGGCGAGATTGTCGCGATGACTGGCGATGGCGTCAACGACGCGCCGGCTTTAAAAACCGCGGACATTGGTGTAGCAATGGGCATCACCGGCACGGACGTTTCCAAAGAAGCCTCTGATATGGTTCTACTCGACGATAATTTCGCCACCATCGTCGCGGCAATTCACGAAGGACGCCGAATTTACGATAACATCCGTAAATTTATTCGATACACCCTTACGTCGAATGCCGGTGAAATATGGGTAATGCTGGCGGGGCCATTTATCGGTATGCACCTGCCACTGACGCCGTTACAAATCCTGTGGGTGAACCTGGTAACGGACGGTTTGCCCGGCACCGCATTGACTGTCGAGCCGGCTGAGAGTAATACCATGAAGCGCCCGCCTTACCCGCCGAAGGAAAATATTTTTGCGCGTGGAATGGGGCTGGATGTACTTTGGATCGGTATTTTGATGGCAGCCATGTCGATAGGCGCTGGATTGTGGGCGCTCCATAACGGGCGGGTTGAAACCTGGCAGACCATGGTTTTCACCACTCTGACCCTGTCCCAAATGGGCAATGTACTGGCAATCCGCTCGCAGCGTGATTCGTTGTTTAAAATCGGGCTGTTGTCCAATAAACCCCTGCTTGGTGCAGTACTGCTCACCTTTGTTTTACAAATGGCGGTGGTATATTTGCCCTTCCTGCAACGAATTTTTAAAACAGCGCCACTGCCTTTGCTCGACATGGCGATTTGCCTGGGATTAAGCGTTTTATTCTTCCTGATTATCGAGTTTGTTAAATGGATGCAGCGGATTAAGTCCGCGCGCAACGCAACAGCCTAATAATCCATTAAGCGGGTTCGAAAAAGTAAGTGTTATCCACGCTTTTGGAAATTTACGGATAACTACTATCGCTCACCTGCGTCCAAAATGGCGTGATTGCTGGCTTAACCGCCAGCGCTTTACCAGGTTTGTAAAACTGATCAAAAGGCGGGTGCGGTTCACAGCCTGCTCGTGCCCTTCTCCATCCACAGGGGTGCTCAATAAATGACGAATTTCCTCGGCAAGCTCCTCAGTCATCCCGCCCTCTTCGATTGATCCGGTTAAGCGCGTGCGGTCTTCTTCGCTGAAATGTGTATCAGCGAGCAGTTTCAGGATTTGGCGTTCTTCTGCAGTTATTCTTGGCGTCATAACGCACCTCCTAAATATTAATTTATCCTGAATTCATTATACCTGGTATTCAAACTGTCCGCGCAGCGGCATGAACCAACTGGATCGAATGAAGGATTTTATGTTAAGCTTTCATCTCACCGAAGGTTAGTTTATCGAACAGCGCCCGCTGCAAAATCAGGAAAATGATAATGACAGGCACGCTCATCATTAATGCCAGCGCTGCCAGTTGACTCCACGGCAACGAGCCAAATGTGAGCATGCCCCATAATGACATTGCCAATGTCATGTTGGCGCTGCGTTCGATGAAGAGCCAGCCGATAGCAAATTCGGTATATCCCATTAGGAACGCAACCAGCGCCGTTACCCCTATGGATGGCAGCGCGTTCGGCAGGGTGATGCGGGTGAAGGTCTGCCAGAGGCTGGCGCCGTCTAGAAAAGCAGCCTCTTCCATCTCTCTTGGCACAGCCTGTAAAGCTGCGCGCATATTCCAGATGCCGAACGGCAAACTAAAAGCGGTGTATACCAATGCGAGACCGAACATCGTGCTGCGTAAATGGAAAATTTCGAGCAGCAGGTATAACGGGGTCATCAGGGCGACCAAAGGTAAAAAAGAGCCAACCAGGATAGCAAACAGACCTGTTTGGCGGCCGTAAAAGCGGAATCGGGCAAAGGCATAGGCTGTGCTCGCCCCGAGGAGGATGGATGCCAGAGCTGCTCCGCCGGCGATGATCAGGCTGTTGCGCAATAACCCAGGATAGGACAGGGATTGCGAAGGAGTTTTCCATACTTGAAGAAAAACCTGAAAGGTTGGCTCGAGCGGCCACATCCTGAACTCAGTCGGAGCCGCCTTGAGGGCGCCATCCAGTGCCAGGCGGACCATGCTCCATAAGGGGATCAAAACGAAAGCAGCCACAAGCAACAGCGCCAGCTGAGTCAGCACCTGCCGTGCGAGCTGTGTTTTCCTAGTATGCATAAAGTACTCCTTCACCCGCTTTTGAGGCGCGGTTGAACCAACCAACCAGCAGGATCAGGATCAGCACAACGGCTATATTGATTGCAGCTGAGACCGCATAATTGCCGTTGTAAAAAATATAATAGGAAAGAGAAGCAAAGGTATTGTTCGGTGTCGGCATCACTGTGAAGAGATAAAACTGGTTGAAGGCAAAAATGGAGCGGATGATGATGGCTGGAATCAGGAGGGGAAATATCAACGGCCAGGTGATATAGCGGAACAACTTAAATCCGGAGGCGCCGTCCATGGATGCCGCATCGTAAACTTCCTGAGGGATCATTTTCAATCCTGCCATGGCTGAAAGAAACATAAACGGGAATCCGTACCAGAGTGCAGCGATCAACAGCACCAGTAAGGCCGTATTCGGATTCTCATACCAGGAAGTAGTAAAATGAGCCATTGCTGGCGCCTGCTGCGACCAGGATTTCGCAGCCAGACTGATCCAGCCGAAACGTGGCTCGAATATTTGCGACCAGGTCAATGCGGCGACAAACTCAGGGATAGCCCAAGGCAGGATGAATACTGCCTGCCAGGTTCGTTTGAACAAGATCCCTTTCCGGTGCAATAAGAGGGCTATACAAATGCCCAAGGTCAGTTGGGTGAGAACTGCCAGTACTGTCCAGACTATTTCGAATACATACATTTCACCCGATTCCAGCAATATGTACTTTAGTAAGTACAAACCAGCATAGTGGACTTTATTCGGCCGTCCACCATTAAGGGCATCTAAATCAGGCTTCACCTGCCCGGTGATACCGCGCCACACCTCGCGAAACACGCCGCCAGTCAGACCGTCTTTGATCGCCGAAGATTGGAAATCAGTCATGGCGATAGCTGCCTGGTAAACAAGTGGAACGACGGCGATCACCATCAGGATGATTAAGCCGGGCAGCAGCCAGGGGAGCACCCGGCGCGGGCGGTCGTAGGTCGGGCGGATCGATCGAATAGCAGGCTCTTTTCGTTTGAAGCGTTTCGATTTGATCCACCCCCAGACGGGTTCGGCGAGATGCGCTTTAAATCCTTCCGCAGCTGCCAGTGAGAGTGGAGCGGTGATCAGCAGGATATATTGCGGCCATTTAGTCGGCCAGATCAGCAGGAATCCCAGCCCCATTGCCAGCCAGAGCATATAAACCGGGTATCTACGGCGGGCGCGGGAAAATCCTGCGACAGCCAGGATGGTGATAAAAATGTCAATGGATATCAGAAATACACCTGGGTGCCAGGGTACCGAAATCATCAACCAAGTCAAGGGCTGCCACCAGGGATACCCTGCGCTGCTGACCTGAGTAGAGGTTGCATATCCGCCGTGGAATAGAATGGATTCTCGCAATCGGTTGATTGGATCCGGCCAAAGGTACGGGTCAGCAGCGAAGAAAATCATGAATGCCACAGCTGCCCAGATTAATACGGGAGCAATTGCATGCCACAACCGCTTAAAGCCATGTTTTGTGTCCTGCCGGTAGGTGGTCCAAAACCAGTGAGCGGCAACCGCGATCCCACTGATGACATAGTAATATTTCGACGCAGCAGTCAATCCAAGAAAAATCGCCGAAAGAATCCACCAGACTGACCGTTTGCGGTTTGATTTGATGTAGCGCATATAAAACGCCACCACCAGCAGGCTGGTCAGGGTAGGTAAACTCTCGAGCATCACCTGGCTGACATATTTGATGGTGAAGGTGTGGACGCCGATGAAGATTCCTGCCAGCGGATTGATTGCCGTCAGAATTGCTACTTCAATTAGATTGATCGCAGCCGAAGTGCTGCGCGCCGCCTTCAAAGGATCAGCGGGGAGACTCTGGTTGATTCCCGCTTGCACAGATGCGTCGGGTATGAGCGGGAAAGGATTAGTGGCAAGCAGGGTGAAACCGTAAACGATTTTTGAGAGCGGCGGGTGTTCAGGGCGGTAATTTTCGCGAAGGAACACTCCCCAATCACCCTCGCGGATCCCATTCGTGTATAGTTGCCCGGCACGCAGATAGTCATCTTCGTCATAGTCGGGCGGCAGCTTCTGCGCAGCCCATGCCCGCAGTCCGGCTGCCAGAGCTATAATGGCTAAAGAGAAGATCACCCGTAAAAAAATCGATAAATATCTTTTCATAAAATCGTTTTACGAATGGGTTGGGAAATAAAAGGACTTTAGGAGAAAGGAATCAACAAATCGATTGTACAACAATCGAGATGATATTGTCCATTTTTTTAAGTTAATCGTTGTTAGCTGGCTTGAGCAGTTAGTGGTTCCCTTGGAGCTGGCGCGAATCGTTTCTGCCTGCCAAGACGGGCATGCAATACCAGGTAACCAAAGGCGGAAATTATGCACAGCAGACCGCCAATGTACCATAGCAAGTTCGGATTTAAATTATCGATAATCATCCCCGCAGCCGCGGGGCCAATTGTCTGCGGAATAGCCCAGCCAAGCCCAAACATGGCCATATAGCGCCCGCGCATGTCCTCAGGAGCGAAATTAGTGGCAAGTGATTGGCTTGTTGGCACCGAGATCATCTCGCCAACCGTTATGATGATAACCGCGAGGGCAAAAAGAGCATAAGCTTTTACAAAACCGAACATACCGAAACCAATTGCGTAAAAGAGAGTCCCTAAGGCGATCATAACAAACGGCGGACGGTGGCGGATCCAGCGAGTCACAGAAAACTGGAATAAGACAACCGTGATGGCGCTGGTGGTCAGTAAAAACCCATATCTTCGCGGATCGAGATTATGTACGTCACGAAGATAGACGGACAGTGTGTTGTATAACTGCTGATACACCACCAGCATCAGAATGCCGCAAATAATGAAAGCCATGAAGGCGTAATCGCGGAGCACCAGGCGGTAGCCGGCCAGCGTGGATAGGATTGATTCACCCTGTTTTTCAGCGGGAGTTTGTGGTTTCGTTTCCGGGATTAATCTAAAAAATACTACGGCAACGATGCAACTGATCACAGAGTCGATCACAAACAAGGCGAAAAACGACCTGGCCGCAACCAGACCGCCGATGGTTGGGCCGATGATCCAGGAGAGGTTGCCAACAACGCGCAGCACCCCAAATCCCTCTGCGCGCTTGTTTTCGGGCAGCAGGTCTGCAATCATCGCGTTATGGGCAGGGCCTGCCATATTTGATAGTAATCCGATCACAACCGACAGGGGATAGAGCATAGCCATACGGTTAACCAGGCCGAGGCTTAATGTTGTGAGCGCGCTGAAAACCAGACCGAAGATGATCAGTTTCTTACGACCGAATTTGTCGGTCAGCGCGCCGCCGATCATGCTTCCGATCAACCCGAAAAATGAGAAGAAACCTAAGACGACTCCAGCCTCAGTCATACCTACATTGAATTTCTGGGTGATGTAGAGGGAAAAGAACGGAAAGAGCAGCGTCCCGCCGATACCGTCGATGAAGGAAGCCAGGACGACCACCCAGAACTTCCTTGGATATTCGTCATAGATATCTTTAAGTCTCTGGAACATGAGTTGATTATAGCGATATTTCTTGTTAATCAGATAATAATGTGCTTTTCGATTAATTGTGGGTTGTATAAATGTCAGAGCCAGAACAAGAACAAACCAGCGGGAAGTTGCCTTAACCCGCTGGTTTTTCTATCTCCTCCTTGCCGGATATCTGAGCTCAACACTCACTGTGCCCGCAAGCGTAGCACTTTCGGCAGCCTTCCTCATTGATCACCGCTGCTTCGCCGCATTCCGGGCACAGATCTCCAAATCGTTGCACTTTTTGAGGACCGGAGATTAGATGATTCCTTTTAGCCGGTTCAACGGATTGTTTTTCACTAATAGCCGGCTCAGGCTCGCCAGAGACCTGAGAAATTTGGCTTACCAATCTTTCCGCCCGGTTTTGCAGATATTCATCCAGCACTTGCCCAACGCCGTCAGGCAAGGAACGTACCCGATTGGGACCAAATCCGAGGGGACGACCTCCGCCAATGCCCAACAACTGGTTAGCCACTTCACGCAGGCGCCGTGAGGGCTCGATGGTCGAAGCCAGGCGCAAAGTATATGATAGCAAGCGGCCGATGGCTTCAGATACCGCAGCTGTGTCTGATCCTGCCTTGGCTGTATTGATAAACACCTCGAAGGGCTGATTGCTGCCGTTTTCATTGACGGTAATGAAGGCTTTACCGAGCGGTGTTTCGATTGAGTAAGTAAATCCTGTCAAGAAGCGCGGGCGTGGTTTTTTAGTTTCATGCCAGATGGTGAATTGCTCGATCGCTTCTTCGCCGGCAGACTCGTCCACCTGTTTTTTCCTGGCAGTTGCCTGGGTTTCGAGAACGACTTTTTCGCGCGATCCAGTCACATAAACAGTAATGCCTTTGCATCCTATTTCCCAGGCAAGCATGTAAGCTCTGGCAACGTCATCCTCTGTTGCTCCGGCCGGGAAATTAATCGTTTTAGACAGCGAATTATCCACAAATGTTTGCATGGCAGCCTGCATGCATACGTGCTCTTTTGCGCTAATATCGCTTGATACCACAAAAACACGCCGGATTTCCTCAGGGACAGCTTCAACATGCTGGCAGGAGCCTTCATGCATCACCTGTTCGATGATCCCCTCGCGCTGTTCGGGGTTGATGCCGGATTTCACCAGTGCTTCTTCGAACTGGGGGGATGCATAGATCAGTTGTAAATCGTTGCCGTTGTCGTTGACGTGCCGGATATACGCCAGAGCAAAAACAGGCTCGCAGCCGTAACCCTCGCAGCCTGCGACGGTGGCGATGGTGCCTGTTGGAGCGATGGTCGTCTGCGCCGCATTACGGATACCATGCTCGCGGATTTCATCGATCAATCCCTGCCAATCGATCTCAGGGCGGTCGTAACTTCGCTGGTATGGGGTGATGGGCTGCGGGGGCGCCCAACGGAAGTTTTCCGGGTCGTAGATCGAGCCGGAGATGGCCGGAAAAGGACCTCGCTCGCGCGCCAGTTTTACGCTGGTGACCATGCAGTGGTAGCGCACGTATTCCATCACCTGGGCAGCAAATTCCTGTCCTTCATCGGAGCCGTAACGAATGCCGCAATGGTACATCAGGTCAGCCAATCCCATGATTCCCAAACCGATACGCCGCGCGCGCAAAGCAGATTCAGATAATTGCGGCACCGCGGGTACGTAACTGTTTGCATCAACGACGTTATCAAGGAAGCGCGTTGAGGTTTCGACGGCTTTACGTAGTTTTTCCCAGTCTACACTTGCGTCGGAACCCATGACTTGGGATAGATTAATCGATCCCAGGCAGCAATTTTCGTAAGGACCCAGCCATTGCTCACCGCAAGGATTGGTCGCTTCCAGTTGGTAAAGATGCGGCACCGGGTTGGAGCGATTGGCTGCATCCAGGAACAACACGCCTGGTTCACCATTGTGATGCGCCTGCTTCACGATTTTTAAGAACAAATCACGCGCCCGAACAGTTTTATGGGTAATAATAGGCACACCGGCAGCTTCCATTTGCTCGATGGTGCCCGTGACCTTGCGGTATTCTGCCGAATGAACGTCGGGAAAACGCAATACCCAATCTTCGTCGTTTTCGACCGCGCGCATAAAAGAATCACTGATGCCTACCGAGATGTTAAAATTCGTGATCTGGTTTTCGTCTGTCTTGCAAGTGATGAAATCCTCGATGTCAGGATGATCCACGCGTAAGACGGCCATATTAGCGCCTCGGCGGGTACCTCCCTGGGCGATCTCGCCAAAGGCATTGTCGTAAACTCGTAAAAAGCCGACCGGGCCAGTTGCTTCTCCGGCGGATGATTTCACCATGCTGCCCTTGGGGCGTAAACGGGAAAATGAGAAACCGTTGCCGCCGCCGGTTTGTTGAATCAAAGCGGCGTCGCGCAGAGTTTGGAAAATGCCCGCCGAATCGCGTCCCATATCGTCACTGATCGGCAGTACGAAACAGGCAGCCAATTGACCGAGGGGGGTGCCGGCGCCGGTAAAGGTTGGGGAATTGGGGAAAAACTGTTTCAAAGCAAGCAGTTGATAGAAATCCCGTGCAGTATTTAGGGCATCGCCTTTCCAATTTTCATCTACTTTGGCGATATGATATGCTACCCGCCAGAACATTTCATCGATGGTCTCGACTGGCTTTCCGTCGTTTCCTCGGCGGATATATCGGCGAACCAATACCTGGCGTGCATTGTCACTCAATTGAATCGATGGAAGATCTGTTGGGATGGGCGGTGTTGGCAGTAGTGAATGCTTGTCAGACTTGGATTTCGCGGTCATCAGTAATGCCTCCAATAAAAAATGTTAGCCTTCGAGAAGCCGGTCTATTTCTTTGCGGATAGCGTATAAATCATTGAGGTGTAAATAAACGATTGCATAGCGGATATAAGCGAGCTGGTCGAGATTTTTCAAGCCAGTGATGACCATGTCGCCGATCACCCGTGAAGAGACCTCCGATCGGCTCATTTGCTGCAACGAGGATTCGATCTCACCGACCAGTCGTTCGATCTCAGCTGCGGAGACCGGGCGTTTGGCGCACGCAATACGAATGCCGCGCATCAGCTTTTCCCGGTCGAATTCTTCCCTGGTGCCGTCACGCTTGATAACCAGGGGGGTGGCCAGGATAGGACGCTCATAAGTTGAGAAGCGTTGGCGGCAGGAGGAGCATTCTCGCCTCCGTCGAATTCCTCCACGAGTATCGTGGGTCGTGTCGAGTACACGAGTTACATCGTTTTGACAATATGGGCAACGCAAATTGTTCCTCCCTTTACGATATTGCTACCTGAACGATATTAATTAGTGGTTGGGTTGTTAAAACCCCTTGAAGTTGTTCGCTGGTTGCGTGATGTGGAATTAACTGACCCGTGTAAATCCGACTCGGGTTTTATGGGAAAATATACCCCCCAAATGTGGGGGTATGTTAAAAATCTACCGTATATTTTCGGATTATTTTAACATATTTAAAATCGATCTGCAAGTATTATAGGAATGGTTTAATCTTAAAATATAGAATGTAGAACAATTGACCGAAATAGACGAATGCTATCAATCGATAAAGGAAATATACAATTTTTTTCGTATAGATCATTAGCATATATGGACAACTGAAAACATTATCCTTGTTTTACCCCACATATGACACTCGAAAAATCCTTGAGAACAAGGATGCGGTGATGCTCATATTGAATCTTAAAAGGTTTGGGGGCTTTCCCTCAGGACCGCTCCTCAGGAAAGCCCCCATAAGACAGGTTGTAAAGCTACCAATAAGGGGAAACCACGCAGCACACTTCACCCTGTGGAGGGAACAGGGTAGCGGTTTTTATTGAGAGACAAACCCATAAGTACTGCAGGCAAGTGGCGCTAAAGGTCATGGCATGACCTCATTGACAACATGAACTAGAAGATTATAAAAATCCATTCCTTTGAAAGGCGTTGATTTACCCGATTATTTTCAACCAGGCAAAATCAATGGATTCAAGCGCCTAACGCTGTGATCGGTTTCGCAAGAAAGCTGGTACGTCGAGATCAAGCGTGTTAATCACCGTTGGTTGAAATTCCAATGGCGTCGGTGAGGGGGTTTGATGCCCGATATTCCCTGCCGGGCTGGCAGTTGAAAGAGAATGCGCCTCCTCCTTGCTAATTGGTCGCGACTCCTTTAAAGGGGCACGCACTCCTGCTCTGTCGAAGCCGGTGGCGATAACGGTTATGCGGATTTCCTCGCCCATATTCGGGTCAATGACCGCACCGAAAATCAGGTTGACATCGGGGTGCGCAGTTTCCTTGATGATCGCTGCTGCCTGGTTAACTTCGAATAGCGTCAGACTGTTGCCGCCAGTGACATTAAAGAGAATGCCACGGGCGCCGTCGATGGTGATATCGAGCAATTGGCTGGATATGGCCATCTCTGCCGCTACTCGTGCGCGGTCCTCGCCTGTGGCGTGACCGACTGCCATCAATGCTGCGCCGCCCTCAGACATAATCGCGCGTACATCAGCGAAGTCCAGGTTGATCAAGCCGGGGATGGTGATCAACTCGGAAATGCCTTGTATGCCCTGGCGTAATACGTCGTCAGCCACTTTGAACGCATCTTGCAGGCTGACTTTTTTATCGATGATTTGAAGCAGCCGGTCGTTTGGGATGACGATTAGCGTATCGGCATGCTCTTTGAGCTTGGAAATGCCCGATTCCGCTGACTGCATCCGGCGGGCTCCCTCGAATGCAAAAGGCCGGGTGACAACACCGATGGTTAGCGCGCCTACTTCCTTAGCGATTTGCGCTACGATTGGAGCGCCCCCGGTGCCTGTTCCGCCACCGAGCCCAGCGGTTACAAAGACCATGTCAGAGCCTTTGAGGACTTCATACAGTTCCTCTGCGGACTCTTCAGCGGCCTTGCGCCCGCTTTCGGGATTGCCGCCTGCGCCTAGTCCGCGCGTCGATTTATCGCCGATGCGAACACGCGTCGACGCCTTGGAGAGCAGCAACGCTTGAGCGTCGGTATTCACTGCTACAAATTCAATACCGCCAAGCCCTTCGTCAATCATACGATTGACCGCATTGCATCCTCCACCGCCCACACCGATTACTTTAATTCTGGCAAAAGATTCGCCTTGTTGAGAGTTGAGTAGATCCATGATATCCTCCATTACACCTGTCTTGTGATTAGAAAAGGGATTGCTTTTCATAGTTAATTCTGAAAATACCATTAGGGTAGTAAGCGTTTGAGGAAGTTCTTGATTTGTTCCGAATTAATCAATCCTCCTTTAGAAAAATGCCGTCGAGTTGTGATTTGTTCAGTCTCACTCATCAGCAATGCCCAGTGAAGTAGTCCAACACTGGTTGAAAAGGCCGGTGAATGCAATTGATCGGTTAGTCCGATCATGTTTTCTGGGCGGGCTACCCGTACGGGCAATCCAAGGACATTACTAGCCAGCGTGCGCATGCCTGGCAACAGGCTGCTGCCGCCGGTTAATACCATGCCTGCTGGCAAGAGACCGTCATAACCTGAGCGCTTGATTTCCTGTAAAACCAACATAAAAATTTCTTCGACACGGGCTTCGATGATGTGCGCCAGATCGCGGCGGTTGCACTGTTGCGGTCCTTCTTGTCCAAAGGAACGCACGGTTATGATTTCATTTTCACCCACTTCGCTGGTCAAGGCGTGACCATGCTGCTTTTTAACATCCTCGGCTTGTTGAATCGACAAGCGCAAGCCGTGCGCGATGTCCGAGGTGATGTGGTTACCGCCAACTGCCAGGACCATGGTGTGCCAGATATCGCCATCGACATAGATAGCCAGATCGGTTGTCCCGCCGCCGATGTCGCAGACAACCGCGCCCATTTGTCGCTCGGTCTCGCTGAGGACCACCTCGGCGGAGGCAAGCGGGTTGAGCACGAATTGAGATACCTGGACGCCGGCTGCCTCAACGCACTGACGCAGGTTTTCGACTGTGGATTGAGCAGCGGTGATGATATGCGCCTCGACTTCCAGCCGATATCCATGCATGCCAATCGGGGTCCGTATGCCGTCCTGACCATCGATTACAAAGCTTCGTTGAATGACATGGATGATCTGGCGATTGTGAGGGATGGCAACGGCCTGGGCGGCCTCGAGCGCGCGGGCGACGTCAACTTCGTCGATGACTCGTCCTGAAATGCCAACTACGCCGCGACTGTTGACCGACGATACGTGCGAGCCTGCCAGGCTGACCAGCGCTGATGTGATTTCTAATCCGGAGGTGCGTTGGGCTTTTTCGATCGAGCGTGCAATCGAGGTGGAGGCTGCGGCTATGTCGACGATCGTACCTTTGCGAATGCCCTGCGAAGGTTCGATGCCGACACCCAATATTCGCATGACATGTTCGCCCTCCACACGCGCAACCAAGGTGCAAACTTTGGTTGTTCCTATATCTATACCTACCACGATCGGTTCATCCATAACGGGCTCCCATTACTTGTAAAATGGCGCGTTGACATATTCAACGCTAACCATCTGAGTTGGCGTCTTACCTTGCAATTCCAGGTGTACGATGATGTATTGGTACATATTCATCTTCATGTCAAAGTTGCTCAAATCCTTGCCGATAAAAACATCCCATCCGCGAGGATCTTTCCAACCCAAACCATTAGCAGAACTATAGATCAGGTTAGATCCCTCGGGGATGCGTGTCTTCAGGTCAAGCAGTGAAGCGATAATTGTGGGATCGATGCGTCTTCCCCAAACTGAAACCGGGCCTGTCTGTCCGGTCACAGGTACAACTTCTGCGCCCCCGTTTTTTGCGTCCGCAGGTTCGATTTCAGCAATTTCAAGCAGGGCGGGTAAACCGTCCGTGTTGATTTGCACCAGGTTTTCGGGTTCTCCGCGTGGAGGTAGAATAGTGCCCTCCGCGTCGATCCAGTATGAGCCTTCGGCAGTATTCCAGGAAACAACGGGTGTGCGCTCACTAACCAGGATGTTGACTTTGGCGGGCAGTCCAACCAGGACTTGAATGTCTTTCAACTCTGGAAAAGCCGAAGCCAGCTGATTTTTCGCTTTTGCCATGTCGAATTCGATAATTTGCGATCCCTTGATACCAAGAACCGCCTCGATATCTCCGTAGCTCAGGCGCTGGATCCCTTGCACTTCATATTCCTGGATTTGAAATTGTGAGGCAGAAAGCAGCGCATACAACGCAAGCAGCAATACAACCGTCAGCATTCCGGAGATAACGCGCCAATCAGGGCGCAGGAAGGGGATTGCCGGTAAGCGCAATTCTGCGCCGGTATTGCCCAGGGTGTAATAAAATTGGCGGCGCACACGCGATTGGGTCGAATTTTTGAGTGGTCTGGCGGCTCTTGGGTGGGATCCGCGCACAATGACTGGTTGAGAAGGAATTGGATGCATTGCCGCTTTGCGCGCCCTGGATACATTATGCTGGCTGCGCTGCATACGGCGCTGCCTGACAAGATCTGCTCGGCTTGTGTTATCCATATCGTTATTAGCCCTCATGGTTCCCTCCGGTATACAAATTCTGTGCGGTCACGGTTTGATTTGCGTTCCAGAGCGAGTTCGATCAAGCGGTCGAGTAGTGCTGTATATTTCAAACCGCTGGCTTCCCACAATTTTGGGTACATACTGATGCGTGTGAAGCCCGGAATTGTGTTCAATTCACTGAGGTAAATGGTGAGATTATTTCTATCGACCAGGAAATCTACCCGCGCCATCCCGGCGCAATCGGAGGCTTTATAAGCTTTTATCGCGATATTGCGAATTTGCTCGCACACATCCTCGGGTAGGGGGGCGGGGATCAACAATTGCGAATTATCCGAGATATATTTTGCTGAATAGGTATAGAAATCCTCGCCGGGGATAATTTCCCCAGGGAGGGATGCCTGCGGTTGTTCGTTGCCAAGGACAGACACCTCGATTTCCCTCGGATTATCCAGTCCGCGCTCGATCATTATCCGTCGATCAAACCGGCAGGCTTCCATGAGCCCCTCATACAAGTCTGAGCGAGTGCGGCATTTTGTAATTCCGACCGATGAGCCCAGGTTGGCCGGCTTGGTGAACAGCGGGTATGTTGATAAGGATTCAGCAGCCTGAATGACTCCATGAATGTCGTTCTCTACGCGAAAACGGTCGACGGTTACCCAATCCAGCACGGGCAGATGGTTGGCGCGCATAATTTGCTTGAAGATGTCTTTGTCCATGCCAACCGCAGAGCCAAGTACGCCCGCGCCAACGTACGCGATGCCGTTCATTTCGAACAAACCCTGAATCGTGCCATCTTCGCCAAAGGTTCCGTGCAATACTGGGATGATCACATCCAACTCGACTCGTTTTTCCAGGTGGAATGAACCGTTCGATTCGACCAGGGCGTAAAGATTGTGGTCGCCCGGTTCAGCCAGGAGCATGACCCGCTCTAATCCTGTGACTGAGCCGGATGAGAGCATCTCCAGTGCATTTACACCGCTGTACCATTGCCCGGTATGCGTGATGGCAATCTGGGTAACTTCGTACCGGTCCAAATCCAGGTTGGCAAGTACGGAGCGCGCCGATTGGAGCGAAACCTCATGTTCGCCCGAGCGCCCGCCAAAACAAACGCCAACCCGAATCTTTGCTGATGTCATGAAACCTTAGCTCCTGAATAGTTGATGCCAGACCAATCTCCGATCAATTCGATTTCCAATTCGAGATAAATACCAAACAAATGCTCAACTTTACTGCGGACAATCTGGATCAGCTCTAGATAATTACTGGCTGTGGCATTTTGATGATTGACGAAGAAGTTGGCGTGGATCCTGCTGACCTCGACTCCGCCAACGCGCGTTCCTTTCAATCCAGCAGCTTCGATCAGTCTGCCGGCATAGTCCCCCGGTGGATTTTTGAATACTGAGCCTGTACTTGCGCCAGGGGGTTGTGTGCGTTTCCGCTTGGCTCGAAATTGATCCATCCTGGCTTTGACATCGGCTGGCGTGCTGCTTTCCAAACGGAGTTGAGCAGAGAGGATCACGGCGGGATTGGTGGTGCGCTTGAGTGAGCTGGAGCGGTATTCGAATGCCATTTTCTCGGTGTTCCAGTATTGCCTGCCATAGCTTCGATGCAAGATATCTGCCATGATAAAATTCGCATTAATATCACTGCCAAACGCGCCGGCATTGCCATAAACTGCTCCTCCGACCGTGCCGGGGATAGTAGATGCCCATTCCAGCCCGCCCATGCCACGTAAGGCTACCTGACGGGCAACTGCGCTGAAATTAGCGCCGGATTCTGCCCATACCGAAGGGGGCTGTCCTTCAGCATTGATGCGGACAGTGTGAGCGCGGTTGAGCAGCACTACTCCGTGCACTCCTGCATCGCTGATAATCACATTCGTTCCACTGCCCAGCAGGATGAAGGGGATATTTCGTTCCCACAAGGCAGATGCAGCCTTGGCTAGCTCGTCAGCGCTGTGAACTGTCAGCACAGCATCCGCCCGGCCCCCAATTCGCGCAGAAGTATAATTCGCGATCTGCACATTCTCCTGGAGGCGGTTGCTGAACAGGTTTTGCAGATCTGACATGGGTAGGGAGGATAAGGCGGACATCATGGTTGGAATAGCATCCTTTTGTTACTCGGAATCGCTTAGAGCGACTTGATCCTTTCGATCAACCGGCTTAGCACTTCTTGATTGGATTCTTGCTGTTTCATTGCTTCCATTGCAGGCGGTTGAGCGGATGCAACCAGGGCTGGTTGGAAGAAATCACCAGTTTTGAGGTGGTTTTGTGATCTTGCTGCCCCCTTTGGATGATTTCGGCTTTCAATATCAGTCACGGTTGTTCTCCTTATCCTGCAATCCTTTCAATACATCATCGCTGATCTGATCCGCGTCACCCGCAGACAAAACCAACAGCACATCGCCTGCTCGCAAGTTTTCTAACAGAAAAACGGTCGTCCCGGCAAGCGTTGGAATGAACTGGATGTCGGGATGCTGCATGCGTTCGACCAATTGGCTGGTGGAGAAATTGTTTAGTTTCTCGCGCGCTGCGTAAACGTCAGTGACTATGACTTTATCAGCGAGCTTAAGGGCATTGGTAAAATCGTCCAACAGAGCCAGAGTACGGGAATAGGTATGCGGCTGCCATACGGCCCAGATGCGTGCCTGGGGGTAGCGCAGGCGTGCTGCCGATAGAGTTGCGCGTATTTCGGTTGGGTGATGCGCATAGTCATCAACAATAATGATCCCGCTATGCTCTCCGACCAGATCAAAGCGCCGGCCAGTGCCGCTGAATTCTGCCAGGGCTTTTACCGCACCGCGCATGTCCAACTTCAATTGGTGGATTACCGCAATCGCCGCTAAGGCGTTGAGCACGTTGTGCTCGCCTGGCACTTGCAGGCTGACAGTATCTATAAGATGTCGTTCGTCGTTTTGGTGGTAATAGACCCTGAAATCCAATCCGCCGCGCTCATTTATCTTTTTATGAGAGACAGTATACGTGGCTTGCGGGTGAATGCCAAATGTAAATATCTTCACATCTTTTCTGTGGGGCATATTGACCAATCTGACAGCGGCAAAATCGTCCGCGCAGGCGAGAAGCACGCCACCGTATTGCAGCCGGTTGAAAAACTGGCAGAAAGCTTCGATATAATCTTCAGGGGTCGGGAAACAATCTGGATGGTCGTGCTCGATATTGGTGAGAACGATCATCTGTGGGCTGAGTCCCAGGAACATGTAATCGTATTCGTCGGCTTCGATGACAAAATGCTCGCCCTTGCCTGCGTGAGCGTTGTTGCCAAGATCTTTCGAAACACCGCCGATAATATAGGATGGGTCTTGCCCGATTCTTGTCAGTATCCAGGCGATCATTGCGGTGGTAGTTGTCTTTCCATGGGTGCCGGCAACGGCAATGCCGAACGACCCTGCCATCAGCTCGCTGAGGAAATCCGATCGTTTTAACACCGGAATGCCCTGTTCGAATCCCGCCTGGACCTCGACATTATCCAGGGGGACGGCAGAGGATCGCACGATGATATCTGCATTTGTGACATTTTTTGCGTCATGGCCGGTATAAATCGTGATGCCCTGATCGATCAATTGGTGGGCAAGCGGGGAAAGAATGCGATCAGAGCCCGTGACTTTATACCCTCGCTCCTTTAGGAAGAGGGCAATGGCCGAGAGACCCATTCCGCCAATGCCGATCAAATGCACGTGTTTCATCAGATAAACACCACCAGAACAAAGATGAACGCAATTGCCACTGCGAAATACACTGCCGGGGTGCCCAACCAGGCAGGGGGCAGGAAAGGCATCAACCGCAGGGCTGACTCCCCGATCGGTGTCGCTGGATCTGGCGCAGTGACAATCGCAAAGGGATAAGCCGCCTGATGCAGGAAGTACCAAATGGCGCCCCAGATCATGAACCCGTTCACAGCGCCGAGGAAGAAGCCAAGCAGCGTGTCCTGCAGCCGTTCTCGGGCAAAACGCCCGGATTCAGCTATGCGCGGAAGATTGGGCGTCTGGAAGCTAAAAAAGACCAGCACTAAAATGATGATTGCGCGCAGCCAGAATAGCGTATCCGGCGCAGTAACCGGCAAAGTATCGCGGATAAATGGAACGAAGCGTTCGAGGACGGTTAAAACGAACAGGGATAGGATCACCCCAAAGGTGACCAGAATTTCTCTCGCCCAGCCGCGCACGCCGCCAATCATGGCAAAGAGGATCACCAGCATCCAGAAAACAACATTAATACTTACCATGTTGCCCGTTTTCCTTTCCGGGCAGCTTGAACAGCAAGCTCCCGCAGCAGGTTGGCGATGTCCCTGGCCGCATGAGGGCAGGAGAGTGACTGCATCGCGCGGCGCATGGCGCTTAATTTTTCCTGATTGGTGAATAAATCGTTGACCGACGGCAGCAAGCGCTCCTGTAAACACTGATCTTCGAGAACTACAGCAGCTCCACGCTGTTCGAGGTAATCCGCGTTGACCTTCTGATAGCGCCAGGCGTATGGATACGGTACCAGGACGGCGGGCAATCCAAAGAACGGGAACTCGCCTAGTGAGGACGCGCCCGCACGGGAAACGACCAGGTCAGCGCTGGCCATTGCTGCGCCCATTTTCTCATGCAGATACGGGTACGGATGGTAGCGGTCAGTTAAGTGGGCTGGGAGCGTTTTTGATACTGCTTGTACCTCTTCCCAATCGAGCTGTCCGCTCAAGTGGATAACCTGGGCAAGTTCGAGTAGTTGGGGTAAGTTAGCCATGACCGCCTGGTTGATCGAATGCGCGCCTTTGCTGCCCCCAAACACAAGCAGCACAGGCTGATCATGGCGTAAATTCAATGCGGTTTTCCCGCTTTCGCGTGTCCACTCGCGCAATTGATGGCGAACTGGGTATCCGGTCAACACAACTCGTTTATTCTTGGGGATATAACAGCGAGACTCATCTTTTGTGACTGCGATGCAATCGGAGAAGCGCGCCAAGACCTTGAGTGCCAATCCTGGCTCGATATCCGGCACATAGAGCAGGCTCATTTTTGGAATAGCCATCATGGCCATTGGCACGGCGACATACCCGCCTGTGAAGAGTAAAACGTCGGGTTGAAATTCACGCAAAATTCGTTGGGAGGCAAAAGCGCCGCGCGCCAGTTGCAGCAAATTACCCGGCAGCCGGCGCAGGCCGACTCCATGCACTCCCGCAGCTGGAATTGCGGTGAAGGGGATATTTTGGCGTTTCACCAAATCGGCTTCCATGCCATTCTCCCCGCCGACCCATAGAACAGCATCGGCATCACCTCCGAGTTCCGCGAGAACGGTGAGAGCTGGATACACGCCCCCGCCTGTTCCCCCGGCGCAAATTAACAACCGCACCGTATGTTTTCCCTTCTTTTTTGAAATCTTCGCGCGCAGAAGTCCGCGCAACGGACATGATCAAACCGATAGCGATCATCGTCATGGTCATGCTGGAACCGCCAGCGCTTACCAGCGGCAGGGCGTTACCTGCAAATGGAAACAGGTTGACCATTACACCCATATTCAAAGTGGCTTCCACGCTGATCCAGAGTGTCAGACCGGCAGCCAACAACTTTCCTAATAGATCTTTGGCTCGGCTGGCAATGACCAGTCCGCGCCACATGATGATGATGTTCAAAAGAATCACCAATCCGGCGCCGAACAGACCGGTTTCCTCGGCGATGACGGCGAAGATGCTGTCGGTGTGTGACACTGGCAAACCGTATTTCGATGATCCGCGCCCGATACCTACTCCGAATAAACCGCCGTTGACGATCGATTCAATGGAACGTTTGATATGATATGAAGCTGATACTGGATCACGCAATCCGGCAATGTATTGGGTAATGCGCGCCTGACCGGTATTGGAAACTGCCACGAAGATTGCTCCGATGGCAAGCACGCCAAGCATAATCAGCATAATCTGACGCAAGTCCACCCCCGCGAGGAAGAACAATAATCCGCCAAGCATGAGGATCGTCAGCGTTGCGCTCAGGTCTGGTTGGAGGAAAATCAATCCAGCCGTCGAGCCAAGGATGAACGTCATCGGAATGAGCCCAAAGTGGATGTTGTTCAATACATCTTGCTTGGAATACAGCCAGAAGGATAAATATATGATGATGGCTAATTTTGCCAGCTCAGATGGTTGAATCGAGCCATTGAATAATGTACGTTTTGAGCCATATCGGCTTTCGCCGAAGATCAATACCGCGAGCAACAAAGCGATCATGCAGATCATCATCAGCACGACCAGCTTTTTCCAGCGGCGGTAATCAATGTACATCACAACGGCGCCAGCAATTGCGCCGAGGATAGCCCATTTAATCTGGTTGATAAAATAATAAGCAGGGTTTTCCTCGCGCAGCATGGAGGGCTGCCAGCTTGCCGAGTAAACCATGAGAAGTCCAAAACCGAGCAGCGCTGCCACTGCTAACAGCATGGGGACATCGATGCCAAGCCGCAGCGGGCGGGGAGTTGTTGCGCTGGTGAGTGGTTTTACGCGTGGATTTACGGCAGCTTGTTCACCCATCGGCGAAATGCCCTCCCTCTCTCTTCGAAATCAGAAAATTCATCGTAACTTGTTCCTCCCGGTGATAACAAAACAACATCTCCCGGCTCGACAACCTTAGCTGCTGCTTGCACGGCCTGTTCCAGGCCTGAACACTTGGTGATGGAGTAGGGTTTACTGCCAGACTTAGGAGCGCCGATTGCTTGTTGAATTTTCTCGGCAGCTTCTCCAAATAATATGATGTGATCGACCCGCCCATGGATTTGCGCGGCCAGATCTTCCCAGGGCAGGTTCTTGTCTCGCCCGCCAAGCAGCAGAACCAATGGCTCATCAAATGAGCTGAGCGCGGCGCTGGTGCGTTCGGGCGCGGTGGCAATCGAGTCGTTGATCCATTGAGCGCCATTCCATGTGCGCACATATTCCAGGCGGTGATCGATGCCTCTGAATCCCTGTACCCCGGCGCGGATCGAATCAAACGATAAGCCTGCCGCGCAAGCGATGGAGGCTGCCGCGAGTACGTTGGATAGATTGTGCTCGCCGCGCAGCAGGATTTCCGCAAGCGGCAGCAGCGGACGGCTTTCGCCTCCTTCATGCCAGTAGAGCATAGTATCCAAATAATATGTGCCTGTGAAATCGAAGTCAGGGCGGTTTAAGCCAAAGCTGAGTAATCGCCCATGAACCCTGTCGCGTAAATTCCAGGCGCCAGCGTCCTCGCGGTTGAGAACGGCGATATCGGTAGTCTCTTGATAATCGATGATCCGTGCTTTAGCAGCTGTGTAAGCCTCGAGCGTGATGTGGCGGTCGAGGTGGTTCGGGGTGATGTTGAGTACAGCCGCTACATGCGGTGAGGTGGACATGATTTCGAGTTGGAAGCTTGAGAGCTCGAGAACAACGACATCTTCAGGATGAATTTCATCCAGACGGTCAACCAGCGGGGTGCCTATGTTGCCGCCGATCCAGACGCGGCGTGGCGGCTGAGTGTCAGCTTTTGCCATACGCCCCACCAGCGAAGTCGTGGTGCTCTTGCCGGCTGAGCCGGTGATGCCGATGACCGGGCACGGGACAGAATCGAAAAATATTTGCGAGTCGTTCTTGAGCGGAATGCGGCGGGATATTGCTTCGCGTACAATCGGAATGGTCGGCGGTACGCCGCCTGAGATGCAGAGCAGATCAATCCCGTCGAGCAGATCGAGCGGATGCCCGCCAAGCGCCCAATTAACCGGCATTCCCTGCATGGCTGCCAGCGCTGTGCTCAACTTCTCTGCCGGGCGTTGGTCGCTCAGGGTGACCTGCGCCCCTTGCTTAACCAGAAAGCGCGCCAGAGCCAATCCCTGCCGGGCGGCTCCAAGAATTAGAATGCGCTTTTTCTTCCAGGTTATCATCTCATACCATCGATAATGCAATTCCTAACATCGCGAATAACAACCCAACCAGCCAAAAGCGTTGAACAACCTGCGTCTCACTCCAACCGCCAAGTTCGAAGTGATGGTGTAAAGGGGCCATGCGGAACAGACGCTTGCCTTTGGTGATTTTGAAGTAGCCAACCTGCAATACTACGCTCAGCGCAACGCTGACCGGGATAATGGCAATCACTGGCAGCAGAAGCCATTGACCGGTCATCAAGGCCACCACTGCCAGGGTAGCGCCGAGAGCTAACGAGCCAGTGTCGCCCATGAACAATTCCGCGGGGTGGACGTTGAACCATAAAAAGCCAAATATGGCACCCACCAGGGTAAAACAGAAGCGGGCAATGAATACCTGCTGCTGCATAAGGGCAACAGCGCCGTAAGCAGCGAAAGCAGTTGCAGAGATCAGACCGGCCAATCCATCCAGGCCGTCCGTCAAGTTGACTGCATTCGACATGCCAACGATGATGAATACAGCAATTGGGATATAAAAATTCTTCAACTCGAGGGGTTGAGGGATTCCAGGCCAGAACATTTCCGGAACACCCAATACATATTTCAAGCCGAAGGCAATGCCGACTGCGAGTACTACCTGGATGATGAATTTTGTCCGGGCGCGCATGCCAGTTCCGCGGCGCGGACCGCGTATGCCTTCCCAATCGTCGATAGCGCCGAGCGAGCCATAGGTGATGAGCACCAGCATTGGCAGGAGCACCGAGCGGCCCAAAACCGTGACGCCGATCAGTGAAGCTGCGTTGAGCAATACAGTGAGCAGCACCACTGGCAGGATGATCATGACGCCGCCCATGGTTGGAGTGCCCATCTTGGAAATGTGTCGTTCTGGTCCTTCCACCCGGATCATTTTTCCGACATGGAAGTGCCGCAAAACACGCAGCAGGGGAGAACCCCAGATGATGGCAAGCATGAAGCTCAATGTACTGAGAGCAAGGGCGAGAGCGGTTTCTTTCATTCTCCCACCTCGAGTGCTGTAACAATGCGGTCCATACGCAAACTGTGAGATCCTTTCACCAATGCTACGTCACCGCTGACGAGCATCTGGTTGAGTATTTCAATCGCAGCCGAGACATCCTCTGCACAGGTGACCTTATCCGCAGGCATTCCGGCTTCGACGGCTGCTTCTGCAATTAATTTACCCAATGCACCTACCGTGACCAGGTAGTCGGCCACATCTGCAGCGCGGACACCAACCATCCTGTGGCCTTGTTTTTCATATTGCCCAAGCTCGAGCATATCGCCAAGGACTGCTACCTTGCGGCCTTCAAGCTCATCCAGCAGGTTCAATGCTGCGAGCGTCGATTCGGGCGAGGCGTTGTAAGAATCGTCCAGGATCAATGCGCCGTCTTCGGTATGCACGGCGACCAGCCGCAGTTGCGAGTGTCCGCGCTGCAATCCGTGGATGATCTCCTGCCAGGTCATACCTTCCACCAATCCAACCGCTGCCGCCCGCAGAATGGTGTGAACCGAATGGCGGCCAATCATTGGTACGCGAATGCTCAACACCTCGTCGTGAAAGTGCAATTGAAAGCGAATACCTTTCAAGCCGTCGCTTTCGATCTCATCCGCCCATACATCAGCGCATGGATCCAGTCCATAGAAGAAGACATTCGCCTCGGTTTTCTCGGCCATCGCCCGCACGTATGGATCATCCGCGTTGAGGATAGCAACTCCGAGCGGGGCTTTTGGTAAAGCCTGTACAAGCTCTGCTTTCCCTTGAGCAATAGCCTCCAATGAGCCAGCTCGTTCAGCATGCGATGGGCCGACATTGGTGATGACGCCTACTTGCGGCAAGGCAAGATCGCATAAAAATGTGATTTCGCCGGGAACATAGAATCCCATTTCTAGAACCGCGGTTTGGTAGCCAGGTCCCAGGCGGAGTAAGGTGAGCGGAAGCCCAATCTCATTATTCAGGTTACCTACATTTTTTAAAACGCGGAAGCGCTGGCTGAGTACCTCGGCGATCAATTCCTTGGTTGTCGATTTTCCAACCGAGCCAGTGATGCCGATGACCCGGATGTTGAGTTTGCGCCGCCAAAATGCAGCTATTTTCTGCATCGCCGTCAGGGTATCTTCCACTTTCAAGCAAAATGGCGGATTAGGGATGGTCATCTGCGGTGAGGCAATTCGGTCGTGCAGATCAATCACCGGAATGTTGTATCGAATATCTTTCTGGACGAGGGCTAGATGCGCGCCCCGCTCGAAAGCCTGCGGTACATAATCGTGACCGTCCACATGCTCGCCAGGAAGGGCGACGAACATGCCAGCTGGAATCACCTGGCGGGAATCGATTGCGGCCTCACTGATCATTAGAGAGGCAGCTTCAGGCCGGTTGCCAGTCAAGGCTTCGATTACATCCGCATAAGTCAGCACTGTAAATTCCTTATGGTTGGCTGAGCTGTTGGCGCAGCTCATCGGGAGGTAGTTGAAGAAGGATAACCAATTCTTGGGCGGCTTCACTGAACACCGGAGCCGCTACGACTGAGCCCCATGGAGAGGTTTCAGGTTTTTCCAGCCAGATGTAGATGATAAATTGAGGATCGTCGACTGGTCCCCAACCAACGAAGGATGCATTGGTCAGGCTGGATGAGTAACCGCCCGGTCCGGGGATTTCACCTGTTCCCGTCTTGCCAGCGATGCGGTAACCGGGTACCAGCGCGTTGGAAGCTTCTTCTTCGAGTGAGATGGCCAGCATCTCCGTCAGGGTTTGCGCTGTTTCGGGTTTCACCACCTGCCGAATCGGCCGTGGTTTGATGTCGTATTGCACGCCGTCCTGGATATACGCTTTAACCACGTGCGGCGCCATCATCTTACCATCGTTGGCCATCGCTGCGATAGCGGTGACCATCTGGATCGGCGTGGCAGCCACACCCTGCCCGAAAGCATTCGTGCCAAGGTTGATCGGGTACCAATTAGAATCGCCTGGCAGGCTGAGAGGGTAAACCTGCTCACCGGATAGGTCGATGCCGGTATATTTACCCATGCCAAATTTTTGCAGGTATTCATAGAATTGAGTAGGACCCAACTCTTTGGCAACCCAGGCCAGGCAAACATTCAACGAGTGCTGCAAACATGTGGTCATCGTCTGCGGTCCCCAGGCGCCTCGGTCCCAGTTGTAGATATAGATACCGCCGACCTCGATTGAGCCAGTGTCGATAAATTCAGTATCCGGGGTGACGGCGCCTGCATCCAGAGCGGCTGCCATGGTGAGCACCTTGAAAACGGAGCCAGGTTCGTACAATACCCCAATTGCCCGGTCGTACGGACTGTTATCAGGAAATATTTCTTTATAGGTCCAATATTCATTAGGATTAAAACCAGGCGTGGTTGCCATCGCCATGATTTCACCCGTTTTAGGATCCATGACAATAATCGTGGCCGATTCAGAGCCGGTTTCGTTAACGGCTTTATTTGCAATTCGTTCCATCGCCGCTTGAACTTCGCGATCGATGGTCAATATTAAGCTGCTGCCAGGCGGTATGGCAGGCAGCTCCTGAATTTCCGAAGGATTCATCGGAAGGACTACTCGCTGTTTGATACCCGCCAACAGGCTATTATACTGCTCTTCAAGCCCAAAAAAGCCATGCCCTTCGCTGCGGTCGTAGAAATTATAAAAACCGATGACATTAGACGCCAGGGCATTTTCAGGGTAACTCCGTCGCAAGTGAGCAATCCAATGCACCCCACCCAGCGACGGCCATGCCTCTCCTCGCTTGGGCTTTTCGAGGTTTTGATATTCTGTGATTTTGTCTTCAAGCTGGCGAACTTTATCGGCGGAAACAAAATCTGCCACTACCTGGTAAGTTTCATTGCCATCGGTGAGATAGGATCCCGCCAGGGTTTTAATGGTTTGATAATCCAGGCCCAGGATTGCCGACAAGTCCTGGGCAATGGTTTCCGGGTTATTGACCTCTTGGGGCGCGATGCCAATTTCATAGACTTCGATATTGCCCGCCAACAGACTTCCCCAGCGATCGTAGATGTTGCCGCGTTCGGGATTGATCACGCGAACTTCCTGGTTAAAGGTTTTTTCGAAATTTTCTTTGACGGCCTTGGCTTGCGTGCTGTTTTGAATGCGCACCATCTGTCCAAACGTCAAAATTCCAACCAGGACAATGGCAACTCCAACGAAACGAAGGCGGCCGTTACTAGAGGGATTCATTGGCTGCCTGCCTTCGTGTCGATTAAACGAAAAGTCCCCTGATAAAACCACTCCCAGAGGGATTGCTTATAGGCCGGCTTAATTAAGTTGGTTTCGACAGGTCTTTCACTCGGCGGTGGTGCCAGGAGTACCAGACTGCGGCCCGAAAATCCTTCTACAGAGACATATTCGATATCTCCCTGATTTGCCTGGCGGTAGCTGGCTTCGCTTGCTCGCGAACGCATCACAGCGGCTGAATTAAGGTTGGCCAACTCGGTGCGCAAATCCGCAAGTTGGATTTGCAGTGTTTCACGTTCTAGCTCGAGCTTATGGATGCGGGTACCAGCTGCAGTGGCGCTTGCGCTTAGATACAAGTAAAGGCCAGCGATTAACATGACAACTACAAGCACCAGCAAAAAGCCGCCAATCCACTGGAGCTGAGTGCGCCAGGGTGCTTGGCGGTATGCTTGGATGAGTGTTCTGTTCATTTACAAATGACTCCAAGAAGGTAATTGACAGTACTGGTAACTTGTGACTTGCAAATGTCATGCCATTTGGATTTTTTCTGCAACCCTCAGACGGGCGCTACGCGCACGCGGATTTACACGGATTTCCTCCTCCTGAGGCATCACTGGGCGTCTCGTTAATTCACGAAGAGCAGCCCGGTGACCGCAGCTGCAGACGAGCTGCTCGGGAGGACAAATGCAGTCGCTGCTTTCCCTCCGCAAAAATTGTTTGACCAGGCGATCCTCGAGGGAATGGAATGATATAATCGCCAATCGGCCGCCAGGAGCTAATATCTCCAACGACTGGGGAAGCGCAGCCTCGACTGCTTGCAGTTCATCATTGACTGCAATCCGCAAAGCCTGGAATGTACGTGTCGCGGGGTGGATCCGTGCATGCCGACCGGCTGCGTTCTGGATCACTTCTGCGAGCTCGACTGTGGTCGAAAGCGGCCGCGCAAGACAAATTGCTCTGGCGATACGGCGCGCATTGCGCTCTTCACCATAACGCCATATCAGGTCCGCCAGCTCCTTTTCAGAAAGGGAGTTGACCAGAATGGCAGCGTCAGCAGCTTGACACTGGTTGAAGCGCATATCGAGCGGCCCTTCACTCCGGAAGGAAAATCCTCGACTAGGGGTATCGATTTGCATGGAGGATACGCCAAGGTCGAAGAGGATGCCGTTCACACTTTCCCATCCTATTTTCCGAGTTTCTTCTTTTAGCTGGGTGTAGGAAGCGTGAACAAGCACCGCCCGATCGCCAAAGTCAGAAAGACGCTGGGATGCTAGCTCCAGCGCCTGGGGATCTCGGTCGAGCGCCAGCAAGCGCCCTCCAGGCGAACTGTGCTCGAGAATTCCCCAGGCGTGCCCTCCGGCGCCGACTGTTGCATCGATGTATCTTCCTGGGCTTATTGGCTGTAAAAAGTGTATAATTTCATGGTAAAGAACAGGTTGGTGCGTGTGATGCGGTTCCGTGGTCATCCCAGACTCTTTAGAGTGGGATATTGAAAGCATTGAACCGTTGAGCAGTGGTCTTTGGATCCTGGAGATTTTCTTGATGCCTGGCCCATAATTCGGGCGACCAGATTTCGAAGAAATCGCCGGTTCCGACAATTACGGCAGTGCTATCAAGCTGGCATTTGCTGCGCAACCACTGCGGGATCAAGATGCGACCGGCTTTATCCACCTCTACCCAGGTCGCATTGGAGAATATCCAGCGCTTCAACGCTCGGGCGTCTTCATCCGTTACGCTGGTGCCGCGAATACTACCGGAGATGTTATCGAAGGAAACAGCTGTGAGAACCATGAGGTTCTGGTCGAATCCAAGCGTGACGTAAGCGCCGCCGGCAATCAATTCCCGGTAGCGGGAGGGGATTGTCAACCGCCCTTTATCATCGATAGTGTGCTCAAATTGACCAAGGAACATCCGTTCTAACTCTCCCTTAATGGTAGAACGCCGGTCCCTTCCGGCGTCCACCACTTTCACCCACTATTCTCCACTTTCTCCCACAGTATAACGGATTTATGGTCATATTGCAAGTTTTTTTAAGATAATTCGTATAACCAATTTCAAAAGAGGATAGGATGCCGATGATTCAAACCAGTTACCAATCTTTTTTTGTGGGCATGGATACTCAGGTGCCTTTATTGAACGGCAATAGCGTATCCTACATCAATCTGGATAACGCTGCCTCCACGCCGGCGTTGATGCACGTGCAAAAAACCGTGGATGAGTTTTTAACATATTACAGCAGCGTGCACCGGGGTACCGGCTTTAAAAGTCAGCTATCCACCCATGCGTATGAAGCAGCCCGCCGGCAAGTACTGGAATTCGTCGAGGCGGACGCGGAGTCGTTTGTATGCATTTTTGGTAAAAACACTACCGAAGCAGTCAATAAACTTGCCAGGCGATTCCCCTTCCAACCTGGCAAGGATACCGTCCTGGTGAGCGCTATGGAACACCACTCGAATGATTTACCCTGGCGGGCTGCGGCGAGAGTGGTTCATATCAAACTTATGCCCGACGGAAGGCTCGATGAGCAGGACTTCGACTATCAATTAGCAGCAAACGCAGGAAAGGTGGCATTGGTAGCAATCACCGGAGCGAGCAATGTGACTGGATTGATCAATCCCATTCACAGGCTGGCTCGCAAAGCGCATGCTGCTGGCGCGCAAATCATGGTAGATGCCGCTCAACTGGCGCCTCACCGAAAAATTTCAATGGGCGCCCTGGATGATCCTGAGCATTTAGATTTTCTCACGATGTCTGCTCACAAAATGTACGCGCCGTTTGGCGCTGGCACGCTGGTGGGACGCAAAGATGTTTTCGAACAGGGTGAGCCGGATTTACGCGGCGGCGGCGAGGTGGAAATCGTGACACTGGATCATGTGGTCTGGTCCGAGCCGCCAGAAAGAGATGAAGCTGGAAGCCCCAATACAGTTGGCGCAGTGGCAATGGCCGCCGCTGCTGCTATGCTCACGCAAATTGGCATGGACAACGTCGCGGCGCATGAAGCCGAATTAACCGCCTACGCGCTCAAACAGTTTGCTGATATCCCGGGACTGCGAATCTACGGGGATGCCAATCCGGACAACGCTCGACAAAGATTGGGTGTAATCCCGATCAATCTCGAAGGGGTGTCGCACTACCTGTTGGCAGCCATTCTCGGGTATGAGTATGGGATTGGTGTGCGTAATGGTTGTTTTTGCGCGCATCCTTACATGCTGTTCCTGATGGGTGTGGCTGACGAGAAAGCCAAGATAGTTCGCGATGAAATCATCCGCGGTGACCGCCGCGAAGTGCCAGGCATGGTGCGCGTATCTTTCGGCCTATATAATACAATCGACGATGTCGATAAGCTGGTTTCCGCGCTGCGGGCAGTTGCTGCACAGCAATACAAAGGCAAATATCACCAGAATATCTCCAATGGAGAATTTATACCCGTGGGCTGGGACATTAATTTCGACAAGTACTTTTCTTTTAAAAGTAATTAACAATCGGGAGAGGAAAGATATTGAAACCACAATTATTCGCGTTGTTGACAGCCATTTTATGGGGTGTCGGCGGGTATTTTGAGAAGAAGGGGCTGCATCTTGGGAATTTGTCGCCGACGATGGGAATCACAATCCGTACCGCCGTGGCATTGATCATCCTTGGAGTGGCAAGCTTCCCGCAGTGGAAGACTATCACCATGGCGGGATCGAAGTCCTTACTATATATGATTATTGGCGGTGGTGTAGTGGCTGGCGCAGTTGGCATGTTGTGTTTTTACACGGCACTCAAGGGCGCGCCGTTGACCAAAGTCATGCCGATTGCTTTTACATCGCCCCTGTTTGGCGCTTTGATGGGATTGCTGTTCGGCGGGGAACCGCTGTCGATTAAAACGATCCTTGGCATGGCGATGACCATCGCGGGTATCATCTTGTTGACAGTTGGTTAGGTTTTATCCTTTTTATTTATAAATATTTTGATGAGAGTGGAGAAGAACAATGATCGATATTCATTTCTATGATACTTATACGCGCTCGATACGAAAGTTTGAACCTTTGCATCCACCGGAGGTTGGGCTTTATACCTGCGGTTTAACGGTTTATGACTACGCCCATATTGGCAATCTGCGTACATATATATTTGAGGACTTGCTGCGGCGAGTATTGGAATTTAACGGCTACACTGTTAAGCATGTGATGAACATCACCGACGTGGGTCACCTGACTTCCGATGCCGATACTGGCGAAGATAAAATGGAAAAAGGCTCGCGCCGTACTGGAAAATCCGCATGGGAGATCGCGGAGTTCTATACTAAAGAGTTCGAGAGGGATATGTCGTTGCTGCATTTATTGCCGCCGACTATTCTGTGCCGGGCAACAGACCACATCCAGGATCAGATCGACTTTATCCGCTGCATCGAGGAAAACGGCTACACCTACCGCACCTCAGACGGTATTTACTTCGATACCGGCAAATTGAAGGATTACGGGGTCCTTGGGCGCTTGGACACCGAGGGAATGCAAGCCGGGGCCAGGATCGAGGTTGGGGAAAAGCGGCTGCCAACTGATTTCGCTTTATGGAAATTTAGCCCGCAGGATTCGAAGCGTCAGATGGAGTGGGATTCTCCCTGGGGGATCGGATTTCCCGGTTGGCATATCGAATGTTCAGCCATGTCCAGCCGCTACCTCGGACCGTTTTTCGATATCCACTGCGGAGGCGAGGATCATATCACGATTCACCATACCAACGAAGTTGCGCAGACCGAAGCCTGCTACGGCACAAGGCTGGCAAATTACTGGATGCACGGATACTTTTTACTGATGGAAGATCAACAAAAAATGGCGAAATCCACCGGGTCGTTCATTCGCCTGCAGACATTGATCGATCTTGGTTATGATCCGCTGGCCTACCGCATGTTCTGTTTGAGCGCGATATACCGCCAGAAACTGAACTTCACCTGGGACGGGCTGGATGGGGCTGGCAAGTCGCTGGATCGTCTGCGCAACGCTTGCTACGAATGGGGTGATCCCACTCGACCGGACGAGCAAATGCTTGAGAAGTTTACTCAACAAATCAATGACGATTTGAATATGCCGCGCGCTTTGGCAGTCACCTGGGAGCTAGTCCGCTCTGACCTGCCGGCCGGCGTTAAAAAAGCCACCTTGCTCGAATTCGACCGGGTGCTCGGCTTCGACCTGGCAAGCTGGCAACCAAAAGAGGAAGAAATTCCCGCTGAGGTGTTGGATTTGGTGGCGAAGCGGCAGCAGGCTCGGCTGGAAAAACGCTGGGCTGAGGCGGATGGTTTCCGCGATCAAATCGCTGAGCGTGGGTATGAGGTGATGGATACCGCAGAAGGGCCAAAGGTGCGTTCGAAGAAGTAAAATTATTGGATAGCTTGAACGCAGGGCACCAAGGAAGGTGAAATGAGATCAGATATGATTATTAATGAAGGATTCATTCCTTTCCATGGCTATAAAACCTGGTATCGTGTTGTCGGCGACCCTGGATCCTCTGCGCAGCTGCCATTGCTCTGCTTGCACGGAGGTCCAGGCGCCACCTGGGATTATTTCGAGCCGCTGCAATCGCTGGCTGACACGGGACTCCCACTGGTCTTTTACGATCAATTGGGAGGCGGGAATTCGGACGTCCCGGAAAATCCATCCATCCACACCATTGCGCTATTTATCGAAGAGATCGAGGTAATCAGAAGTGCGCTTGGATTGGAGCGAGTCCATATCCTGGGGCACTCGTGGGGCGGTATGCTGGCGATGGAGTATGCCCTGACCCAACCGGCTGGACTGGCAAGTTTGATTTTAGCAAACACCGGCGCCAGCGCTCCTCAATGGATTGCCGAAACCAGGCGGCTTATCGCTGAGCTTCCCCCTGAAATACAGCATGTAATTCGCGAGCACGAAACCGCTGGGACAACCGATTCACAGGAATATCTGGAAGCTCAACGAGAATTTTCTCGCCGGCACCTGAGCCGACGGATCAGTCCCCAGCCCGATTGCATACGGCGCATGTCGAAAAAATATGGCGAGAAAGTCTATCAATACATGTGGGGACCGAGTGAATTTTTCGTAACCGGGACACTCAAGGATTGGGATGTTACCGCTCGGTTAGGGGAAATCAAAGTTCCCACTCTTGTGATCAGCGGACGTTATGACGAAGCAACCCCACTCATTGCAGATACTCTGAAACGAGGCATACCCGGCGCTGAATGGGTACTCTTCGAAAATAGCGGGCATTTCCCCCAGTTGGAGGAAACGGATCTTTATCTCCAGGTGCTCGTTGAATTTCTGAAAAGGGTAGGGGCGCCGGTTTTAAATTCGCCTTAATTTAACCAGGAAGCAGCTCCCTTTTCCAGGCTCGCTGGCGACTTCGATTTGCCCCAGGTGTTGTTCGATGACTTGGCGGGCGATCGACAATCCCAAACCTGCTCCGCGGAATATGTGACCATTTATTTCGTCCAGGTGGAAAAAGCGGTCAAAAATGCGCGGCATCGCTTCTGGCGAGATGCCAACGCCGTAATCCCGGAAGGTGATCAGAATGTTATTGGGCTCCTGGTCAACGGTTACTTCAACAGTACCGCCGTCTGGGCTAAATTTAATGGCGTTATCGAGGATGGCTCCGAAGGCGCGGCCAAGGCTGCGCGGTTCAGCCATGATTGTCAACATGCCGGGCGCAATATGCAGGTAAATGCCAACTTCGTTAGCATCCGCCCGGCTGCGGAATTTCTCAACCACAGAAGCAACCACTCTGCCAATATCGGTTGGTTGGAATTCCGGCAATATTAATTCCATCTCCTGCAGGAAGAGGATGTCATTCGTCAAGGAAATGATCTCCTGCAGGTTGTGCGAAACCGTTTCCAGAGCTGCCGCGAGCGCTTCTCCCTCCAATTTACCGCTGCGTGTCATGAGTAGAAATCCATTGGCAGCCATGAGAGGAGTGCGCAATTCGTTGGCAATTGTGGATAAGAACCGGCGTCGGGCAAAATCTTGATCTGCGAGGATCTGGTACGCATCCGCCAGTTCCTTCGCTTTATGGCGTAAATCTTCGATGGTTAATTCATCGTTCTCGCGCAAACGTTGGCTAACTTCGCGGATCATCGCCAGGGTGATGCTTGGGTTGTTTTGAATCAGCTCTGAGAAGGCTTCCTTTTGGATCTCGAGGACAGTTATTGGCGAGAGTGCTGTGATCGTGGCTGCCCGGGGCGCGTCATTGATGATAGCCATTTCTCCAAAGAAAGCGCCGGCATGCAGGATGCTGAGCAGACGTTCTTCGTTCGCGTTAATCCGCTTGGTAACTTTAACATCTCCTTCCATCAGGATGTAAAACGTGGTCTCATATGCGCCTTCATGCGTAAGAACAGTATCGAAGGGGTAGGAATATACCTTCCCTTGCTTCACAATGCTATCAACTTCTTCCGGCAACAACTCAGGGAAGGCCTTGGCAAGGATTTCATTCAGCCGAATTTGTTCTTCCATAGTATAGGGTCCAGATTGGTCCGTGTATAAATTTTTATTACCCTTGGCAAGTTTTCACAAAGGGGTAATTCTTTATATATTATAGAGAATTACTAAGTGTTTGGGGTTATGAATATTGTAAGGTCGATAAGCATGGGAGGGCTAATATTTTGAGGTCAACTCCATGTTGATCGCCTGGACTCCGGCCCCGCGGTCGGATTTGATTAACTCCATCTCGAGGATATAGTTGCGGCTGGGCAGGTTTATCGGCCGGACGGTATCTGGCAGGTTGGAATCATGAAAAAAGGCTGTGGCATAGGGCGAATCTGGGTGGCGGGTGTCGGTCAGCCATAAACCAGAAGCAACATTTTTAATATAGCGGATGAAACCATAACCCTGATCGCTGTGCCAGTAACACCAACCGCGCACTCGGGAGCTTAGCTCGCCCCAAACTGGTTGGTCGGGCTTGCTGTTGGTAGAAGGGATTAGATTCGGGATCAAGTAACCAGAAAGGTAGAAATCTGCTTCATGGCGCAGCCTGCTGGACACGTTATCCAGTGCGACGACCTCCACCCGGCAGCCTTTATCTTGCAGGGCGCGCACGACCTGAACAAAATCGCCGTCCCCAGAAGCGAGTAAGACGCGGTCGAGATTAGCGGATTGGAGTAAGGCATCCACAGCCAGGTCGAGGTCGGCATTTGCTTTGCCATAACGATTGCCGCTCTCATCCTCGAACCATTGGATGTCCTTAACGATCACCTTGTAGCCCATATCGCGCAACGCTGAATAAAAATTTTGGGTGCCTTTACGGTAATTCTCATCCCACTCAGAGCGCTCGCGGTCGTAACTAACATAAGCATTCATGCGCATGGGTTCGCTAAAATCACGGCAGGCGAATTCACGCAGCACATCGTATTGCATCTTTTGCCCGCCATTGTTGTATATATAGGACACATCTACATAAATCCCTACTTTGCTGCTTGAATTCCGAGCTGGCATATCCTACCTCCTTAAAATCGATAAGAATAATATGTATTTTCTAAAGCAGTCATGTGTATGAACATATCCTGAAATTTTTTCAATGGCTGATCAGTGAATATTTATTGTCTTGCTGTAACCAATCTTTTCGCGCATATTTAAATGTATGCAGTTGTGCCTGGTTATCCAAAACCTTAAAGAGAGATATTTTTTCCCGTTGGATATTATTCTGTTGATAAAATTCCTAAGAAACAAGTTGTTAAAGGTTTTACGATAAGAAACGTAGAACTATATATCCGGTTTGCTAAGTCAATCTTGCTTCTCTACTCAAGTTTGTTTATAGATTAATTATAGTCTTAATTTATTGGTAAATAAATGCTGACATGATTAGAAATTCGGATGCTATGAATCAATCCCATGCGGCTGACGAAGAATGGCATACCTTTCATGCGGGAGGGCGTCTGCCGTCACTCATTTGACTTCGTTGTGCTTTCTGGCTAGATGAAAAACGCGCTTACGTCTAAGGGGCTGCATTCGTTCCAGGTTGGCGCCTAGTCATCACGGTTCACAACCACCTGTCTTTTGCGCGCGCTGAGGGTGATCATATCCTCATCCCGCTGAAATCCCCGCAACCGTAAGATTAATAGATCACCACAATATTTTTGTTTTTAACATTTCATTTCGGTAACCTAACGAAATGGATTGGATCAGAGTTTCCTAGTAAATCCTGGAACTAAAAATAGAAGTCTGGATTATAGTTATGTAACCATAAAATTTGATTTAGAGATGGAGGGTTTACAGATTGGAACAGCGTCTTAAACCAATCCAAAAAATCCTGTATGGCATAGGCGACACTGGTTTCAGCCTGACCAGTACGATCATCGGCGCGTATTTCGCGATTTTTCTGACGGATGTGGTCGGCATATCTCCCGGCATTGCTGCCATTGCCATTTTCATTGGCAGAACCTGGGATTACATCAACGATCCGATGGTTGGCTACATCTCTGACCGAACGCGTACGCGGTGGGGCAGGCGGCGTCCATTTCTGCTCTTTGGAGCACTGCCATATGCAGTTATGTTCGCATTATTGTGGACACGCCCGCCGATTACTGATGGCACGACCCTGGCTATCTATTATGCGGTCGCGTACGTATTGTACGATACCTCTATGACTTTTGTTTCCATGCCGTATTTTGCACTGACGCCAGAATTAACCGAAGACTACGACGAACGAACTTCATTGACCACTTACCGGATGTTCTTTTCCATTGTCGGCAGTCTGATTGCGTTCACGGTACCGATCATGATCATCGGCAGCATGAATCCAGAGAACTCCCCGCGGGTATTTCTAATGGGCTTAATCTTCGCAGTGGTCAGTGCCCTCCCGCTTTTTGTTGTATTTTTTAGCTGCCGTGAGCGAAATGTGTTCATGGCTCAGGAACCACAAAAATTGCGCGACTCTTTCAGGGCAGCGTTAAAAAACCGGCCTTTCATCTTTGGGGCGGTTATCTTCCTTCTAACCTGGGTCAGCATCGATATCTTGCAGGTTGGGTTATTGTATTACATCAAGTACATTGTCCAACTCGAAGAGCAAAGCGACTTGTTGATGGCGGCAATTTTTGTAACTGCCATTTTCGCTCTGCCTGTCTGGAATTGGATCTCCCGCCGTTGGAACAAACGAGCAGCGTATGTGGCAGGGATCGCCTTTTGGGCGCTCGTGCAACTGGTGTTGATATCGCTCAATCCCGCTACCAGCCTTGTCTTTGTGCTTATCTTATGCTTCCTGGCTGGCATTGGCGTAGGCGCAGCACATGTGCTGCCCTGGTCGATATTGCCCGATGCGGTCGAGTGGGATGAATGGCAAACCGGAAAAAGGCATGAGGGTATGTTCTACAGTCTGGTCACCTTGTTCCAAAAAATTGCTTCTTCGATTGCCGTCCCGCTGACTCTGATCGTTCTTGAGGTCACGGGTTACATCCCGAACAGCGCGCAGCAGCCAGTCAGCGCATTGACTGGCATTCGTTTGATCCTTGGCCCTATCCCCGCGGCGCTGCTGATTATCGGTATCGTCTTTGCGATTCTCTACCCCCTCGACAGGGATCAATTCCGCCAGGTGGTCAAAGATCTGGAAATGCGGCGGGCTGCTAAACAAACCGCAGCCAGCGGGGAGGATTAATGAAACCTGTTGAGGTTCGGCCGGTTCAAAATCGACGCGAGCGGAGAATTTTCCTCGAATTTCCCTGGCAGATCTACAAGAATGATCCAATTTGGGTGCCGCCGCTGCTCCATGAGCGAAAAAAGATGCTCGATCCATCAAAGGGGTCATTTTTTAAGCATGGTGAATTGGAATGCGCCATCGCCTGGCGAGATCAACAGCCAGTCGGGACGATTTGCGTGATGGAAGATCATCAACTCAATGAGGGGCGCGCTTTGCAGGATTGCGTTTTTGGTTTCTTTGAGAGCGTCGAAGATCATGAAGTTGCTAAGGCCTTGTTCGATTATGCCCGCGCATGGGCAAAAGAGCATCAGTTAAACGCTCTTTATGGACCCTTTAATTTAGATTATGAAGACAGTTATGGAATTTTAATCGAAGGACGCGACCGCCCGTCAGCAATTTTATGCGGACATACTCCGCATTATTATCAGCGATTTGTCGAAAGCTATGGGTTTATGCCCGCACGCGGTGATAACCTGGCTTTTCGATTGGATTTGGTCGAAACGCCCGAGCTGCGCGCGCTGTCTGAGATGGCAGAGCGCGTACGACAGCGGCATCAGTTTATCGTGCGCACTGGCCGGATGGACGAATGGGAGCAGGAAATCGATCGGATCCACCCACTGATCAATGCTGCGCTGGCTCATTTGCCAGATTACCGCCCCTGGCCTCGTGAAACATTGCAGAATTTATTTGAGCCATTTAAAAAGTTGGCTGATCCTGATCTGATCCTCTTTGTCGAAGATGGAGGCAGAACGATCGGTTTTTTCCCTGGCATCCCGAACTTCAACGAGATTCTTATCTATGCCAACGGTTTGCGTTATCCCTGGAATTATCTTAATCTCTGGCTGCATTCACATCGTCAACTAAAGTGCTTAGCAATCAAAAGCATCCTGGTGTATCCGGAGTATTGGGGCAGCGGGGTAGCTATATTAATGTTTGCTGAAATGGCTAAACGCGCTATCGCCAAGGGTTACACCTGGGTCGATCTCTCACTCACATCTGAGGATAATCCGCGCACGCCTGCGTTAGCCCAGCGATTTGGCGCAAAGGTTTATAAGCGATTTCGAGTTTACCGCTTATCAATTTAATTAAATAGGAAATCTTAGATGAACGCCTGACCAGGTTGTTGATCCGGCTTTGTGGTGATCGAACCGGCAGAAGCTCTTGCGGTTGATGCTGATTTATCTAAAGAGATTTGAAAAGAAACTCGCGATAGAATCACCGAGACTGTTAAGACCCTTTAAAACAGGCGCAATCGGATCCCAACCATGCGTGCCTGCGATTCGATTAAAACCTCCGCGGAACAATTCCGGCCCAAAAAACAGGTACAAAATAAGGATTATTCCTAGAAGGACAACCAGTAGAAAGGGGATGGTTTTGCGATCTCCAGATCCGCTCATAAGAATACCTCCGGGCTGATCCGAACCCTTTTGCCAGATGAAGAAATTATCCCTTCAATCCTGACACGACCACACCTTCGAGGATGAACCGCTGGGCGAAAAAGAACACAACAATCAGTGGCACTGTGGTCAAAACAGCAGCTGTCATGATGGTTGGCCATTGTTGTACGGTCAGGTTTATATTATAAAGGGTTGAAACATATACAGGCAAGGTATAGAGATCGACAGTTTGTAAGTACAGCAGCGGCGCCAAGAGGCTGTTCCATAAGCCGACGAAAAGGAAGGTGGCTACTGTAGCCAACGGCGCTTTGATTAATGGCATAATCACTTCCCAAAAGATCTGAACATGAGATGCGCCGTCAACAAACGCGGATTCATCCAATTCTTTTGGGATTTGCGCCATGGATTGTCGTAACAAGAAAACCATAGCTGCACCACCGGCGAAAAATCCAGGGATGATGATCGGATTGAATGTACCCACCCAACGCAATTTGTTAAAAAAAACATATTGAGGAACGATCAACGCTTGTGGCGGGATCATCATTGTGGAGAGCATGAGGAAGAAAACAATGTTCCGCCCAGGCCATTCGATACGGCTGAACGCGTAAGCGACGATTGCGACTGAGATAAGCGTCCCGGTCAAAGCCAGGGTGGTGTAGAAGATAGTGTTAAAGTAGGATCGTAAAAAATCCGTATTTTGAAAGATACTTACATAAGCTGCCAGGGTGGGGGCTTTAGGCAGCCAGACAATCCCCGCTGAATTCGTCTCCTCGAGTGTTTTCATAGATGAGGAAATCATCCAGAATAAAGGGAAACTCATCACAAGTGTGGCAGAGGTTAACAGAAAGTAGAGGACAGTTCGTTTCAGAATTGGCCAGACCGCGCGCATCACATTCTCCTAATACAACTCATAGTTGACCCAACGATCCTGGAATCTGAATTGGATCAGGGTTATGATCAGGATAATGATCAGGATGATCCAGGATATCGCCGAGCCATATCCGATCTCGAAGTGACGGAAACTGGCTTGCCAGAGATAGTAAACCATCGATATTGCTGAAGGCACCAGGGGTTGGTTGTCCCGATAGAGAACAAAAATCGGCTCAAATATTTGTAGTGAGTTGATCACGCCGACTATCAGGTTATAGAATATATAGGGGGTGAGTAGTGGAAATGAAATTTTCCAGAATTGTTTCCAGGAAGAAGCACCGTCAACTTGAGCTGACTCGAGCAGTTCTTTCGGTACATTCTTCAATCCTGCCAGAAAAATCAACATCATGGTTCCACATCCCCAGATCATCAATAAAACCACTGACATTTTCGACCATAAGGGGCTTTGCACCCAAAGTGGAACACGGTTGGCAGCCGGTAATCCGGCTTCCCATACTTTCTGCAATAAGTTAAACTTCCCGTTACTGATACCCAGAAAGAATGCGCTGGAAAGCTCCTGGATAAAAATGATGAACCGGTTAAGGTATCCGAGGGGTGGTACAACCTGGATCACTGCGCGGATCAATTGGTTGATGATGCCTGTGCCAGTATTTAACATCAACCTCCAGGCTAATAAAACAGCCGTATTAAATCCAAGAACTACGGGAAGATAAAAAGCCATGCGAAAGATACGCTCTCCGCGCATGTTCTGATTCAATAAAACCGCCAGAAATAAGGCGAAGGCCATTTGCAACGGCAAACCGATAGCGGTCAAATAGAGTGTATTGACGATCGAGGCGCGGAAGCCGTCATCTTTGAGAATCAGCTTTGCGTAATTATTCAGACCGATCCAGGCTGGCGGCTCGGTCATGGTTACGCGATAGTCTGTGAAACTCCAATACAACGAAAATCCCAACGGAATAATGACAAAGATTAAAAAACCAACAATCCATGGTGAAGCAAACAAATAGCCGGCAAATGTATTTTCAGCTCGTTTGCGGGTTGCCCCGCCCTTGACAGCGATGAATTGGGCCAGACGCCCGATGGAGTAGCTGGAAACCAAGATAAACAAGACCGCCGCGATCGCTGTCAACAGGGCATTAATATAGGGATTATTGATCATAGATTTCTCCAATCACAGGTCGCCGCATGGTAGTTGGATGGGAACGAGTCCCATCCAACTACATGATTGGTACAGTATGTTTTACTCTTTCAATGCTGCGGTGTAATCTTCTTGAATCTTGGTGACCACATCTTCAGGAGTGAGTTCTTCAGTGATTAACTTGCCCAGGGCATCTTGCATAATGGTGGATAATTTGGCGGCCTCTTCGATGCCAGCAAAACCAACGCCATATTCTGCTGCCAGTTCGGCTTCCCGCTTCAACTGTGGGGAATCTGTCACATAACCGTATTGAGCATCATTGCGAGCCGGGATCAAGCTCATAGTTTCATTCCACTTATGGTTAGCCTCTTTGGTGAAAGCCATCTTGAGCCACTCAGCAGCCAGCTCCTTATTGGGGCTGTAATTGGCTACAGCCAGCCAGTCGTTGAATGCCAGTACAACCGGTTTGCTGTCAGGGAAGTTTTCCGGATCACCGTAGAAAGGATCAATGGTGACCTTCTCCCAGATTGGGCGGTCGAATGGCGGCGCAGCCCAGCCGGAGTGCGCCAGACATACCGCCCCATTATCCTTTTGTGTTTCATCGTTGACATCGATCACGGAACCCTGTCCGGTAGGAAGCGCGCCAACTGCATCAGCGGCTGGTCCATATGTGGCAACGCGCATATCCAGCATGAATTGGGTGGTCGCCAGGGCTTCAGGGGAATCGAAATTAGGAGTGCCGTCAGCCTTGTACAATTCACCGCCTAACGAGAAGAAGACCAGCAGCCACCATTGCCAATCCGCCATCGAGCCGGCATCCACCGGCACCAATGCTTGTTGGGTGAGCGAGTTGGTTGCTGGATCGATCACAGAAGCTTTCTTGGCAAAATCAACCCATTCGGCAAAGGTCTTGGGTGTGCCAGTAGTCCAGCCTGCGGTTTGCATCAGGTCAGTGCGGCAGAAAACGTAGCGAGGAGCAGTAAAAATCGGCAGACCCCGAATTTTTCCCTGGTATTTGGCATTCTCTAACGCCGGTCCAAAGTTTTTGATGTCAGGCCAGGCTGTTTCGCCAAGGTAGGCATCCATATCCGCCAGGCTCTCGCCGTAGAGTGTGTTCATTTCCGAGCCAAGGTTGATAATATCCGGCCCTTCCCCGGCAGCAAAAAAGCTGCTGAAGGTCGTATCCCAGCCGCTCCAGCTGCCTTCGGTGATTTCAACCTTGACGCCTGGATGGGCGGATTCGAAAGCAGGATTGATCTCACTCTTCAGCCAGGCAATGGTGTCTGGTGTGTAGTCGAGCAGGTATATCTTTAAGGTAACTTGCTCAGCAGGGGGAGCCTCGGTCGGGGCTTCAGCTTTGGTTGGGGCAGGGGGTTGGGTTGCGGGTGGCGCTACGGGTGGAACAGGCGTTTCAGTGGCTTGCGCTCCACAGGCGCTTAGTAGAATGCTAACCAGGATGATCAGTACGAACAGTTTTGTACGCATAGTTCTTCTCCTTACATCATACAACGGATCGAATTTGGATACAGATTTGAAATCGAGATGAGTGACATATTTGTGTCGTTAGTCAACTCCTTTCTTTCCTGGTTGAGAAGACTGCCAGAAAAACATCCTTAGCCTACCCTTTCCAAACGGCTGATCACATCATTTTGAAACCGCTGGATATAACCTTGAGCCAGCGTGGCAGGGCTCAAAAGATCATCCTGGAGTAAGGGAGTGAGGTCTATGGCAATGGACAAGGCGGTGGCCGAATCGATTGCATGCGATTCGAGATAGCTGGCGTTTGCGCGGCGGCGGGCAAGCGTAGCCAGGTCATAACGCTTACCGCCACTAATCTGAGAGTCGAATACAGAAAGCAGCGCTGATTGCAGGTTTTCTTGCTTCGAGAGATTCAACAATATTTTTTCGTCATCCATCACCCAATCCAATCCGCGCCATACCTCGCAGCCGAATAGATCGGTTGGGCGTTTTTCAATGGGCAGTCGCCGGCAGGCTGCAATTGTTCGTAAGGCGACAGCAACGTGGGTGTCGTGTTTATCAGCAAGGTTGTGGGTATATACTGGACAGGGCTGAACCAATTGCAGCACCTCTTGCAGGTCGTCAATTGGCGTCTGTTTTTTGCCATCCTTCAGGATGCTGCTAGGGTAGTCAAGCATGATCAATGCGCCGTATTCTCCGATAACAGCTGCCTTACGCTGTTCTTTGAGACGAACCTGGCGCATCTCCTCGTCGCTGTATCTGGTATAGATACCGCTGCGAGGTGATCCGTGGCCGTCAGACATAATAACCGCAGTGAACCATTTGTCAGGCTGCTGGTAGCATTCCAAAATGGGCAGAGCAGCCATGATTTCAATATCATCCTGATGCGCGGCAATGCACAGGTGGGTTGTGCGCTCCAGGGCCTTGTCGATGGGCAACTGGTCAGGAATGAAGATCTGGCTGGTTTCGTTAAAAAACTTCACGGCTACTCCTTAGGGATGGAGGCGTGGCAAACTGGCTGCTGCGATCGCCTGACCGATTCTGCGACTCTTCTCATCGGGTAGATGAATTTGGATTTGCTCGGCCAGTTCAGGGAATTCGCTTTTCAGCACCTCGCGGACGCCTGCAAGGATAAGTTCTCCACCAAGGCCAGACGTACAGCGCCCGAGGATGATCAGGTGATTGATTTCGTAATAATCCGCGTAATGAGCCAGCGCATAACCGAGGAATACACCTATGCTCTGCCATATTTTTTGTGCTCCAAGATGACCTGCTTCCAACTTGTCCTGAATGAATATCAGTTTGTCAGCGTTGACCAGGCCGGTGGGAATGTCGATACCAGCGTTTATCGCCAATCGAAAGACGCACTGTTGCGACAGATACGATGCGCCGCAGCCAGTATCTCCAGACCATTCGTCGACGATCGCGGAAGGGTTGTAATCAATTGGCGCAAAGGCCAACTCATTCAACCAACCGATTATGCGCCCTTGTGGATTGATATAACCGGCTGCCTGGCTTGAGCCCAAGGCAATACCAAGCACTGAGTTCTCTCCCAGCGATATTGAGCCGGCCAGAGCGGTCACGTCGCCATCATTGATCACGACCAGGTCCACCCCCATCTCGTTTTGGATCCGGTGGAACAGGTTCCTGACCTCATCAAAGCGCTCCTGAGGTACACTACGGAAAAGCGAAGCAACCATGGGGCGATTGGCGATGATGATGCCGGCTGAGCTACCTCCAATGGCATCTACTCGGGGCAGCTTGCTGGCCGCAGTTTTCAATGCGCGCAGTATTTCCTGATAATGGTAATCGGGATTGGCATTCTCCCGCGGATGCCAAACTACTTCCTCGCTGTAGATTACTTTGCCGTCTATTAGCGCGCTGACCTTACGGTCCGATGCGCCAAGGTCAAAACCGATTCTGCAACCATCCAGGTTGTGTCCGAGCAGCATACCCGATTCGCGGGGCAGCGGAGTATCCTCAACGCAGCAGGATACCACTTCGAATGGACGCTCGTAGATCTTCTCACTGAAAAAGTGGTAATCAAACTTGCGCTGACCTGACGGTGAATAAGATTTGCGAATGTGCTCTGCGATACTCGGAGATCCCCCAATGGTCAACCGGTATCCCCCTCGCTGCCAAAGAAGGAACTTGACCAACCGTTCAACGTAAGGCAGATTTTGTTTTGCTTGCGGATGGTCATCAGGAAAAACAAGGGCTTCAAATCGAGATATTTCTTCATTGCTGCGTTCGAGGGCGATCAGTAGTTTAGTTGCCTGACGGGGTAAACTTGCCCGAAAAGCGCGATTTACTAACGCGGCTGGACGAAATTCAGGCTCCAGCGGTGGGAGAACGCGGGGAGTGATTGAAATATCCTGCATTGTCGATTGTATGTCTATTCGGTGGGGAGATGAAACAGCAGTGAATAATCATCGAGGAGCATGCACGCGGAAGCGCCTAAAATACATGCTCTAAAATCGAGTGCTCCGATCTCGAGCTTAGTATTTTCTGCTAGGCGTGAAAATGAGGATTGCATCATGGCTGTCTGGACGAACTGTCGCCAGGGCTCGCCGAATCGGGCCATGTCACCAGTTAGGACGATTTTCTTAATATTCAACACGCCGATCAGATTGGCAATCGAGGCGCCCAGCGCGGCGCCTGCTTCATAAATCACCTGCTTTGCGAGAGGATCACCCTGTTGAAAGGCGGTTTCGATAGCCGCCAGGTCGATTTGGGTATCCTTGAGGGAGGAGTAAATAGCGGGATTCGCTTGTATCATTTCGTCATAACGCAGGACGACCGCATGGGCGCTGGCAATGGTTTCCAGGCATCCGTATTTCCCGCAGCGGCAGAGCTTGCCATCTTCGCGGACGACTACATGTCCAATTTCACCGGCGCCGCCGCCATCGCCTTGAAATAAACGCCCATTGATTAAAATACCTGCGCCGATACCGTGCTTGACATTGACAACAATCAGATTTCGGTCAGTCTGATGATCGTTCCCATAGACATACTCTCCAATTGCGGTCGCCTGGCTGTCGTTCAGGATCGATACTGGCAAGTTGTAATGCGCTTCGAGTAAACCAGCCAAGGGCAGGTTTTGCCAATCGAGGTTGACTGCATTAACCACAACCCCTTCGCGGGTATTGACCAGACCTGGCGTGCCGATGCCGATGCCAATCAATGGATGATAACCTTTGGTGATCAGTTGGTCGAGAATTTGGTAAACCAGCTGCAATGCCTGCTCGCCATCGAGATTATGAATGGGAAATTCAACTAAATCCTTGATTTCTCCGCGAAGGTTGACCACTGCGCCAATGAATTTATCCTGTGCCAGGTTTAATCCAATCAGGTAACGGGAATTGGCTGCCAGGCTAAGCAGGATAGGGGATTTACCGCCGATCGAAGAACCATAACCTACCTCCTCGACCAATCCCTCGGAAATCAGATGGGCAACGATCTCCGAGACTGTGGCGCGGGTAAGTTTCGTCAGGCGGGCAACCTCAGCGCGGCTGACAGTGTCATGATCAAAGATTGTCTTGAGGACCAGATCACGGTTATGTATCTTGGTTTGCTGATGTGTAGCTTTATTGGGTCTCATGTAAGTTAGGGAAGAAGGATGAAACTTTGTAAGTTTATTGAATTTACAAAGTTATTGTACAACAATCCATTTCCAAATGCAATAGGGGTATTAAATTTGCATTAAAAATTTTATGTATAAAGCCAATCAATAAATTAAAACGATAACAACAGCCCATTTGAAGGGGCTTCATAAGCCGTTGAGCTGCATAGATTTCGATGTTGTTATTGGATTCTCTGCCGGTATTGCAGCGCTTCCGCCAGATGGACAACCTGGATGGATTCACTGCCTGCCAGATCAGCAATGGTGCGCGACAGTTTTAAAATGCGGTGATAGGCGCGCGCCGAGAGTTGGAATTGTGACATGGCGGTGCGCATCAGGTTAGTGCCTGTTTCGTCCAAATGGCAGACCGTACGAACTTCCGCCGGGCGCATTTCAGCATTCGCGGCAATGCCTGCTTCGCTAAATCGCTTGCGCTGGATCTCGCGAGCAATCTCAACCCGGGCGCGTACTACGCTCGAAGGCTCACCAAGGCGTTTTTCGGAGAGCTTTTCGTATTCGACGCGCGGCACCTCAACATAGATCTCGATGCGATCGAGCAGGGGACCAGAGATGCGCTTCTGATACTTGGTAACAGTAGCGGATGAACAGGTACATGGCTTAAGCGGGTCGCCGAAAAATCCGCAAGGGCAGGGATTCATCGCCGCGACCAGTTGGAAATTGGCCGGGAAAGTCAACGAGCCGTGGGCTCGGCTGATCGTGACGACCTTATCCTCCATCGGCTGGCGCAGTACTTCAAGCACCCGCTGTCCAAATTCAGGAAATTCGTCCAGAAAGAGCACGCCGCGATGAGCCAATGAAATCTCGCCCGGGTGCGGCTGGTTGCCGCCGCCAACCAGCCCAGCATGGCTAATGGTGTGATGCGGCGCGCGGAAGGGGCGCGTGCGTATGAGCGGCACGTCCGGCGGCAGCATATCGCAAATCGAATAGATGCGGGTGACGTCCAGCGCCTCTTCGATGGTCAGACTGGGCAGGATGGAGGGTAATGCGCGCGCAAGCAGCGTCTTGCCGGCGCCAGGCGGGCCGGTCATCATTACATTGTGCCCGCCGGCGGCAGCCACTTCCAGCGCCCGTTTGACATGCTCCTGCCCCTTGATTTCCCCAAAATCGGTCTGCACCTCCGGTATGATGTTCTCCTCGACGAAGACCGGCTCGATCGGTGGGATGGTACGATCACCGTCCAAGTGGGCATACAACGCAGCTAACGACTCGACCGGGATGATCTCCAGGTCGGGGATCAGCGCAGCTTCAGCGGCGTCCACCTGGGGAACGAAGACGCGTTTGTAACCCTGCTGGCGGGCAGTAGCAGCCATGGGCAGCACGCCGCGCACATGACGAACGCTGCCGTCCAAAGACAGCTCGCCGATGACCAGTGAGTCGTCCAGCTGCTCCTGCATCAATTGCTCGGTGGCGATCAATACACCCAATGCAATTGGCAGATCATAGGCGGGTCCTTCCTTGCGTACGGAGGCCGGGGCGAGGTTGACCGTCAGCGGCTTGCGAGGGTACATCAGCCCGGCGTTTTTAATTGCTGAATAGACCCGCTCGCGGGATTCTTGAACCGCCGCATCCGGCAATCCGACGATTGCCATGTGCGGCAGCCCCTGGCCAAAATCCACTTCCACCTCGACAATGACGCCGTCCAGACCGACCACGGCGCAGGAAAAAACGCGGGCAAGCATGGCATAAGTCTATGAGAGAGAGAAGAAAATGTCAAATCAAATAGACAAAATTATCCAAATTACGAGATACTTCTTCCTCCTCATGTTGTTGACCTCCAGGTATACAGCTACATAGTCGAAGTGCGTTTTCCCCCAAGATCAGATGCGGATAAATTGTTAACCATAGAAGGTATCCGCATCGATTACAGTACCTCAACCATGCTGCTGTAGGTCGATAGATATGCTCTCGTTTCCATACTCAATCAGAACAGCAACAAGCATCAAACCGAAGCTGACGCAGGTTCTTTCTTCTTTTGAATCTCATCGTGGTCGGGGAGGATATCTTCGATATTGCGGATCTTCGGGATCAGATAACCTGAGATCATGGTCAGGCTGGTAAGCAGACCAAAAAAGATCATCATCAAAGCCATGCCGGACCCAGGGCTGGCGCCGACCAGCCAACCAAAGGCGCTGGCGAGCCATCCCTGCGCGCGCATGGCAGGTTCCATGACGTAATCCGCCAGCATGCCCCCCAGGATAGGCGTGAATGTATCTGGGAACCAGGTCAGCAGCCGCCGGGCAGAAAATACACGCCCTTGCACGTCCGGAGCAACTTTAGCCTGTAGGATAGCCTGGCTGGTAGCCACGCCGACATTAGAGCCAAGACCAGCGATTAAAATGGCTGGGATCCATATCTCCGTACTTCTTCCAATACCAAACAGAATGTTTCCGAAAATGCAATAGAACATCCAACCGAAAAGCGCGCCGTAGATACGGCGTTTGGGGCCGCCCCAGGCGCTCATCACCAACGAGCCAACCGTCCAAGAGATGGCGCCCGCGGTTTCTACCGCACCCAGGAGCAAACTGTTGTTGCCAGTGCGTGAGAGGATCATTGGGACATGGACGCTGTTTGGGAAACCAAGGAAGAGATTAGCGATGAACAGCATGATCACATAACCAAACAGGCTTGGTCGCTGGAAAATATACTTGAAACCAAAAGTAGCTTCATGCCAGAAATTACCCTGCCCGGACAGTCCATCGGCGGTGCGTTTAGGCGATGGGATAACCACCATCATCAAGAGTCCGATGGCCAGGATGAATGTTGCCACATCAATCAACAGGATGCCATTCAGCTTGATGAACGGCAGTAAGCTGCCGGCTAAGAGCGGGGCAACCACTCCAGGCGCGGCTTCTACCAGCGATACCATTCCATTGGCCCGCCCATATTGTTCCTTCGGCACCATAGTTGAGATGGCAGCAGAGTAGGCTGGCCATTGAAAGGCATTTCCCAATCCGATGAGAATGTTAACTGCATAAAAATGCCAAACTTGCAGGTTACCTGTCGTGGATAAGACCAGGATAGTAAGAGTGCCCATGCCAGCAGCCAGGTCGCTGACCGCCATCATCAACTTGCGGTTGTAGCGGTCGACCATCACGCCAGCTAGTGGGATAATCAACAAATACGGCAGTGTGAAAGCGGTGGTCATAATGCCAAGCGAGGTGGCGCTGTTGGTTTTCTGAAACACCCAAATGGATAGGGCAAATCCGGTCATATTGGAAGCCAGGATGGAAACAGCCTGTCCAATAAGGATAATGGTCAGCCCGAACATGCCAGAGGGTCGTTTGACTGTGCCAGGTGTCATTAATTAAATCAACGTTCCTTTTGAAATTGTGATGTGAATAAGAGGAACATGAAGAGTTACTATATTAAATTTTCGGAAAAAGCAATTGCCCAAAAAGGATCCGGGTAAAAAAATATGCGACAAGTCTACGCGCGGGAGTTGAAAAAGTCAAATTAAAAAAAGATAAGATCGTCCAAATTACATTAAACAACAGGAACAAAATTAATGCCGCAATCGTCAACGGATTAATATGATTGCCTCTCAAGGAGTTGAGAATGAAAACACCAAAGTTCGTTTTATTGCTTATGCTGATGCTTACCGGGATGGTAATGACCGGCTGCGGAAAAGCCGATGAGGTATATTTGACAGCGGATCAACTGAATGGAATATTCGCTATGAATAAAGGTGAAACATTAGTGATCGAGTTACCCGCTAATCCCTCTACCGGTTATGCCTGGGAAGTCGAGAATCTTGATACAACTATCTTCGAGCAGATTGGCGATATTGAGTTTGTGCAGGAAAGTAAAGAGGAACCTGTCGTTGGAGCCCCTGAAACCCAAATCATCCGCCTCAAGGCGGTTGCGAGCGGCCAGACAACACTAAATTTCATCTATCACCGCTCATTTGAACCGGCTGTTCCTCCATTGGAAACGAAATGGCTGGATGTCGATGTAAAATAGCAGAATTCATTAAATAAACCGGCAGGCCGAATTGCATCGTTCTACCGGTTTTGCACGATTATGGACGAACAGTGAGAATATTTGGATTAAAAGAAGAATCGGTTCAACGTCCGTAGCGCCCGCTAATGTAGTCCTGCATCTTTTCCAATAAGAGATTTTGATCTTCGATAACAGATTTTACTACATCGCCGATGGTGATAATGCCGATCAGTTTTTCCTTTTCAACGACCGGCAGATGACGAAAGTGATATGCTGTCATCAACACCATGCAATCCTGCACGGTTTGATCCGGCGAAACGTGGAATACTTCGCGAGACATTAATTCCTTGACAGGTAGATATTTAATCGTTTCCTTGTGCATCACTGCCTGGCGGGCGTAGTCGCGTTCCGAGAAAATACCCACCAGGGCATCGCCATCCAGGACGACGACAGCGCCAATATCCTTTTCTTTCATTAACAGTAATGCGTCGAAGATCGTTGTATCTGGATTTACAGACCAGACTTCTTTAGATTTAAACTTAAGGATTTGTCTGACGGTTGTATTCATTGAGGTCTCCTTTGAAAAATGTAGAAGTGTATTTATTATATAATTATAAGGAAAAAGGTCAAAAAATAAATAATTGGGAATATTTTCACAAATAATATAGAAAAGAACATCAGCGGCTCTATGAGCGCCGATGTTCACTGATAGCAATTAGAGATCTATATTTCGTTATTGTTGGGGGATGTTATGATGGACTATTCGCTGTGGTCGCCTGAACAATACTCATCACTTTTATGAGCAGCCTCAAGCAGCAGGAGGGCAAGGGAACGCGCCTGGTCGGTGGTTAAAAAAATATTGGTTTCCTCGTGGATGAATATTCGTTCTTCATCAGGGCAGGATTCCCAAAAGCGGATGCAGACATTATCACAAAACGCGCTGTCAAAATCTTCATAGAACACATCAATGTTGAGCGTATCGTCCAGGATATTCAGGGACATATCACCACCTCCATCAATCGCTTTTTTCAGGCGCCTGACTTTCTCGTCCACGGCCAAGCTCTTGAGAGCGTTCGTATGCAGCCCAGATAGCACGGCTAAGGGCAGTGCGGAAGCCAGCCTTTTCCAGATAATACAACGCGGCAGCGGATGTTCCTGCTGGCGAAGTCACCTCGTTACGCAGGTGGGCAGGATGGTCTTTCTTTTGGGCGTAGTATTCGACGGATCCACGCAGGGTTTGCATGACCAGTTGCTCGGATATGCGCCGTGGAAAACCGAGGTGAACACCGGCGTCGATCAACGCCTCTAGAAACAGAAAAACATATGCCGGGCCAGTGCCTGACAGCGCGGTAGCCATGTCCAGGTAGCTTTCTTCAGCCAGGTAGATTTCTTGTCCTAACGCGCTGAGGATGCTGCGGGCGAGTATTTTTTGGTCATCGCTGACTGATTCTGAAGTGGTCCAGACGGTGATGCCCTGTCCAATTTGAGCTGGCGTATTTGGCATGGCTCGCACAATATTGGGGTGATTCAGGCCTTGTGAAATCCCTTGGATAGAAGCACCCGCGACGATCGATAGAACCAACGCTTCTGGCCTGATTTGACCACGCAATCCAGAAAGAACTGTTTGCAGCCGCTGGGGTTTGACCGAGAGAACGACGATATCCGCTTGTCTGGCGGCCTCAACATTATTTGTGGTAAAGAGGATGCCATATTTTGCCGATAGCTCATAGCCGCGCTCCTGTGATGGGCCTGCTGCGGTGATGAAATTAGGTGGAGTAACCTGAACGCGAATTAATCCAGCGATGATTGCCTCGCCCATTGCGCCTGGACCTATAATGGCAATATTGATTTGTTTTTCCATGACATTAATCCTCCAAAGGATGAAGATTGTGATGTATACGGGACCAACGGGCAAATATCGCTGTTGGCAGCAACCGTTCCGCGCTCGTCTCGATCAAAGCAATTTCACCGGCTTGCAGTTTTCCATGCAATGGCTGCATGATTTCATTCAAAGCATTATATAGCGTCACTGCAGAGGCTTTTACCGCATAGGCGGTTAAAATCATAAATGCTGGCTGCTCGGTCAGGATTGCACGGCAGGCCTTCAACAGAATGGGCAGCAATTTGTAGAATTCCCATACCTCGCCCTTTGGACCGCGTCCAAATTTTGGCGGGTCGAGAATGATGCCGTCGTAGCGTGATTCCCGCCGAGCTTCACGCTGGACGAATTTGAGCGCATCATCGACGATCCAGCGCAGCGGGCATTTCTCCAGCTTGGAAAGGATTTGATTGTCACGCGCCCAGCTTACTACTTTACGTGAAGCGTCCAAATGGGTAACCTGCGCGCCTGCGCTGGCAGCAGCCAGGCTTGCAAGTCCAGTATAGCCAAACAAGTTTAATATTCTACATTCCCCCTTGTGGGTGCGAACCTGCTCGACGATCCAATCCCATTGGCTGGCCTGCTCCGGAAAAACACCCACATGGCGTGAGGCAGTCGTTTGCACGTAGAATTTTAAATTTTTATATGCGAGCGTCCAACGCTCAGGAATGCTCGTGAGGTGCTGCCAATGTCCGCCGTTCTCTTCTGGCGTGGGATGGAAAATGGCATCTACTTTTTTCCATTCTTTTTGGGAGAGCGCAGGCGACCAAATCGCCTCTGCCTCTGGTCGGATTAACCTGAAACCGCCAAACCGTTCAAGTTTCTGCCCGTTCCCGCTATCCAGAAGTTCATAATCCTGCCAGTCTGGTGAAGTGATGATTTCGAGGAACGGATAAGAACGATCGATATATGCTGTCATTGTTGATGTCTTGGGGAATACAGAAAAAATCAGATAGTTGCGAGTATACCAGTATTCAGTCCATTCGACAGCAAGCTGCTTGAAGATTATAATTTTGCAAGGTCGATCCAGGTCGGCTGGATTATTCTCCAATAAACATCAAAGGATGGTTCCATGACTTCTCAATTTGATCGAATGCCGGACCGCCAAAACAGTGAAAGCATCAAGTGGAAGCATTATCCTCCTGATGTGCTGCCGATGTGGGTCGCAGACATGGATTTCTACTCGCCGCCAGCAGTTATCGATGCATTGGAGGCGCGCGTTAACCACGGCGTGTTTGGATATGCAGTTGCACCACCAGAACTAAAAGAGGTTATCGTTGAGCGCCTGGATCAAAGGTATCGGTGGAAGATCATTCCTGATGATATTGTTTTCTTGCCGGGTGTGATTGCAGGATTTAATCTGTCAGCCCGTGCCCTGTCAGAACCTGGCGGAGCAGTGTTGATTCAGACTCCGGTTTACATGCCATTTCTGGATGTCGGAGAGAATGCAGGCATGATGCAGGAAGAAATGCTGCTTTACCCGGATTCTGAGGGGCGTTATGAAATCGATCTGGATGAATTCTCTGCGAAGGTGGATGACCACACCCGTATGTTTTTATTGTGCAATCCCCATAACCCGGTCGGGAGGGTATTCATGCCAGAGGAATTATCACGCATGGCAGAGATCTGTCTGCGGAATCGCGCGGTGATCTGTTCGGATGAAATCCACTGCGATCTGATCTTTTCCGGTCACCGGCATACGCCGATTGCCTCGCTAGACCCTGAAATTGCTGAGAATACGATCACACTGATGGCGCCAAGCAAGACCTTCAATATTCCCGGATTAAAGTGCTCCTTTGCGGTCATCACAAATCCTTCCTTGCGGGAGAGGTTGCAACAAGCGCGCAGGGGTTTAGTCGGGGATGTCAACCTGCTTGGATATCATGCTGCCCTCGCCGCATACCGGTACGGAGATGCCTGGTTAAACGAACTGCTGGTTTACCTGGAGGAAAACCGTAATTTTCTTTTGGATGCTATCCGTCGTGATTTTCATGGCATGAAAATGTTCAACCCTGAAGGGACCTATCTGGCCTGGCTGGATTGTCGTGAGGCTGGCGTGGGGGAGAATCCTTACCAATTTTTCCTTGAAAATGCACGGGTTGGATTGAATGATGGGGCTAGTTTTGGAAGAGGTGGCGAGGGATTTGTGCGCTTGAATTTTGCCTGTCCGCGCGCGCTCCTCGAGCAGGGATTAGCGCGAATGCGTTCGGCAATAGAACAGCTACACAAGAGGTGAGTCATATTCATGATCAGCGGTTGGATGGGATGGAGGGAAAATACTATTCATGCTTGACATGAACCTAATCGGAGAAAAGAGCGAGTAAATAATAAGAGCCGCTTGAGCGGCTCTGTTCGATTGTATAAGCAGCGGTAATTATTGAATTGGAATGACCTGTGCGGCCTGTAGCCCTTTCGTACCAGTTTCGATTGCAAACTCTACTTTCTGACCTTCTTTCAATTGGCGGTATCCTTCCATTTCGATTGCGGAGAAGTGAACGAAAACATCCTCTCCATCGTCACGGCCAATAAAGCCGTATCCCTTAGCAGGGTTGAACCATTTTACGGTTCCAGTGAAACGTTCTGACATGCTTTACTCCATCTTATGTAGATAATTTTCTTGCGGCTTCAGCAGCCGCACCAGCGGATGCAAGCTTATCACTACTTATTAAGCCTGTCAAGACAATTATTAAGCAAGGAAAAAGGGCTATTCTTTTCGTGTAATGAGCATCAGAAGCATTTTATGACCCAGGCAGAGATATAATTATCCATCGATGAAAGGCAGTACACGTTTTATCATTTCGTTGATCATCATCGTCCCGGTTTTAGTGCTGGGATTGATATCCATTGCCCCTCATCCTTTGGCGGTCGTCTCAAGTTGGAAAGAAGCCCGGCTTGCGGCTGCCCAGTCAAGATTTATGGACGCTGCCAATGCCTATCGGGAAATCATCGAATTCCAGCCAGAGCGCATGGATTTATGGGACACGGTCGGCGGGCTTGCTTTTCAGGCCAGCGACAATGCCGGCGCGGTTGAGGCCTACCAGCGCGCGGAAACCGCAGGGGTAATCAGCAACGACGGACTGTTTAATCTAGGCGCAGCTTACCGAAATCTAGGAGAAAACCTGCAGGCTTGGGATGCCTGGCGGCGTCTTGCAAAAATGCCTGGCCTGAAATCTGAGCAATACGCTCGATTGGTGGAAGCGCTGCGCCAATCCGGTGATTTTGACGGTGCGCTCCAGGCAGCCCGTGCCTGGTCCCGAGCGTTTCCGAAAAATCCTCAAGCGGCTTATGCGTACGGGCTGCATCTTTCCACCATCGATCCAGCCCTGGCGTTGGAGATCCTGCTGCCAGTCAGCGAAGAAGATATCCCTGAATCGAGAAAATCACAAGCGCTGATAAAGGGATTGGAGACAGTTGCAGGTCACACTCAGCAGGAGTACGGTATGGTCGTAATTGGACAGCGTCTCCTGGAAATCCAGGAGTTTGATCTGGCTGAGCATACCTTCTTGCAGGCGGTTAAATTGAATCCGGATTACGCTGAGGCGTGGGTGATGTTAAGCGAAGCCGAGCAGTCGCTTGGCAAGGATGGCTGGCCCGCGCTCGAAAAAGCCCAAACCCTGGCGCCAACCTCGACTATGGTATGGGTAGAAATGGCGCTTTACTACCGCAGGCAAGGTAAACCTGATAAAGCTTTGCCTTTCTTAATTGCATTGGCTGAAGCAAACCCACAAGATGCCAGCTGGCTGACCGAAATTGGCGCGACTGTGGCAGAGCAGGGGGATTTGATCGAAGCACTGGCTTATTATCAAAAAGCGGCCGAGTTGGAACCAAAAAATGCCGCTATCTGGCGAGCGCTGGCAGAATTTGCGGCTGAGAACGGTTTCGATGCGCAAACTATCAGCATCCCGGCAGCAGAAAAAGCGCTTGAGTTGGATGCCGAGGACCCGCTATCCCTTGACATGATGGGTTGGATCCTGTTGATCGAAGGCGAGTTGGATCAGGCGGAACAGTTCTTGCAACAGGCACTGGAGAAAGATGCGGCTAATGCGCGGGCAAAACTCCATCTGGCGCAGGTCTATCTGGAGAAGAATAACTTTAGCCTGGCGTACAAACTACTCAGCCAGGCAGCCGCTCAAACAAAAGATCCGTTCGCAGCTTTACAAGCCCAGCGCTTGCTAGATCATTACTTTCCATTGAAACCTTAAAGGTCTGGGTACCCTTCTAAATCAACGAAGGGGAAACCGTTAAAAAGGATAGAATTGCACTTGTTTAAGGAATTGGCATCGCCCAGGAGAACCCTCATGGTAAAACTCATCATAAAAGTGGTGTTATCCGTAATGCTCCTGATTGTTTTATCCGCTTGCAATCTGACGGATCGAATCAGCTTGTCTGCGCTAACCGAAATCGACTCGGGTAATGTGTTATATTATGACGATTTTTCCAATCCGGAAAGCGGCTGGACAACTCTGGCAAGTGACGCTGCTCAGATCAGCTATGATCAGGAAGGCTTGCGCTTCCAGATAGCCAATCCGAATTACGACTATTGGTCTCTACCGGGCATGCGCTTTTCAGATGTGACCATGGCGGTCGAGGTAAAAATGCTGGGGGGGCCGGAGGACAACGATTTTGGGCTGATCTGCCGTTTTCAAGATCAGTACAATTTTTATGCGATGCTCATCAGCAGCGATGGATATGGCGGCATTGTCAAAGTCAAAGACGGAATGTACACAATTTTGAACAATGCTCACGGTTTGGAGTACGGACCGATGATTCATACCGGGGAAGATTCGAATTTACTGCTCGGTGAATGCGTCGATAACCGGCTTACGTTGAATGTCAATCACGAGCCATTTCTTGAAGTTCAAGACTCCGATTTTGCTTTTGGCGATATCGGTTTGATCGCAGGTTCTTACAGTCAATCAGGCGTCGATATTTTATTTGACAACTATTTTGTGATAAAACCATAGAGGTATGAGAATCTACCTCGATTCGATTGGCTGCCGCCTGAACCAGAGCGAAATAGAGACCTTTGCCCGGCAATTCCGTGCCGCGGGGCATGAGATTGTAGAAAATCCCGGCGAAGCAGACCTGGTGGTGGTTAACACCTGCACGGTGACCAGCGCAGCCGCCTCAGATTCGCGCCAGAAAATCCGCCAGGCCTGGCGTGCGGGCTCTGGCGAAATCCTTGTCACTGGCTGCTGGGCGACACTAGAACCGGCAGCAGCAGCTGGATTGCCCGGCGTGACACGGGTGCTCGCCAATCCAGATAAAGAGGGGTTAGTCGCCAGCTTGCTCTGCATTCCTGCGGACAAGTTTCATATCGAACTGCAGGCGCGCGATCCATTGCCTGGCATACATTGGCGTACCCGCGCATTCATTAAGGCACAGGATGGCTGTGATAATTTTTGCACATACTGCATTACCCGCATGGCCCGTGGAAAGAGCCGCAGCCAGCCACAGGCAGCAGTTCTGGCAGATGTGCGCGCAGCGGTTGCTGGCGGCGCCCGTGAGATTGTCCTTTCGGGGGTGCATTTGGGCTCATGGGGCGCAGATTTGGATGAAAAGCTGCGCTTACGGCATTTGATCGAGGCCATTCTGCAGGATACAGACGTTGATCGGATACGGCTTTCGTCGCTGGAACCATGGGATCTCGACCAGTCCTTCTTCCGCCTTTGGGAAAATCCGCGCTTATGCAGGCATTTCCACTTGCCGTTGCAATCTGGCAGCGCGCGAACATTACAACGCATGGCCCGGAATACCACGCCGCAAGCCTATCAGCTGCTGGTCGAGCAGGCGCGTGGTTTGGTGCCTGAAGCTGCCATCACCACGGATTTGATTGTTGGCTTTCCAGGCGAAAGCGAGACGGACTTTAACGAAAGCCTGGAATTCGTCGAAAGTATTGGCTTTTCTGGCGGGCATGTCTTTACCTACTCGCTGCGTGAGGGTACCGCTGCCGCCCGTCTGGGAGATTTCGTGGACGGAAAGATCGCGCGGTCTCGAAATGCTGCCATGCGCGCAGTCCTGGATGCTTCTTCACATCGCTACCGGCAAGCGTGGATTGGACGCGAAGTGCAGGTGCTATGGGAAAGTTGCGACCAATACGGTCCTCAAGGATGGAGTTTGCACGGTTTAAGCGGTAATTACATCAAGGTGGAAACGTTATCGATGAAGCCGTTATGGAATCAAATCAGCCGGGTACAGCTTAGCGAAAGAACGCCTACTGGAATGGCAGGTGAAATTGTCGCAGGCGATCATGAAAAGCCACAAAAATAATGCGTATAGCCATTTATTAAGATAGAAATGATATTTACTTAGCAAGATCGAGTTTGACTTTTGGTTATCAGCTAAAAAAAAATCAAAACCGGTTATTTGCAGTTGATAATGCCAATAGCGGGGATCAGACCAGGCTTTCCCCAGCAGATCAAGAACCTTTTTGTTTTTCCTTGCGAGATTGGATAAAGCGGTTATAAACGCGCTTCCATGCCTGGGTTGGTTTTTCGGGGCGGGTCTTCTTATGCTGTTCAATGCTTAAATAAAAAGCAAAGTCTTCCATAAGAGCCGCTATTTGTTGTTCGACCTGATCATGGATGATGGGTCTGCCAAGGTTAATGGAGGGGATGACCACATCGGGGCAGTAGGGCAAAGCTATGGTGATTGATTTATTTAGGGCAGCTTCAATCCGGTCTCGAGGCAGGCCGAAGCGGGGAAAGGTGTAATTTAAAATGAGCTTAATTTTCTCTTTCGGATAGCCCAGGCGTGAATAGGTATCAAGCGCGGCTGCGGCTGCGCGAACGGAAGATAATTCTGGCGCCATCATTAACAAGATGAGGTCGGCTGCATCCAATGCCTGCAGCGAGATATCGCTAAAATCGTGAGGAAGATCTGCAATGATGTAATCATATTGTGGGCGGATCATCTGGATGGCTGTTTTTAATGTATCCTCGGTCAACATTTCAGCATCAGTTGGATAAGTGGGGGCGGCAATAAAATCTAAGCCGGACAAATGCCGAGCGGAAATCGAGCGCAGGACTTCTTCGTCCAAATCTGAGGATTTGATCCCTGCCAGATCTGCCCAGGTGCGTTTAAGGGGCATGTTAAGCATCAAAGCGATCTGACCTGCCATTAGCACCAAATCGAGTAACATCACCGGCGCTTCCCATAATCCCACCAGTCCAATAGCCAGGTTGACCGCCAGCGTGGATGTGCCAATGCCGCCGCGCAGGCTGTGCACAGCAATTAACTTTGCTCTTTTTTCAGGAAATTCCTCGCCTGGTGGAAGCATCTTCCCCATGGATTCCACCCGGCGGAGCAGTACTTTCATGCGCGCGACAAGCTCTTCCGGCTCGAATGGTTTATTGATGTGATCATCCGCGCCAGATTCGAAGGAAGCCAGCTTATCCTGTAAACCAGTCTGGCTGGTTAGTACAATGATCGGGGTATTAGCAAAGCGTGGATCGCGTCTGAGGAGTCGGGTAACTTCATAACCTGAGATATCTGGTAGATTGATATCCGTAATGATCACGTCTGGATTCATCTGCCGGGCGACATCCAATCCTTGCCTGCCCGTTAATTCTGAGTGGGTATCGTAGCCATACGGCTTGAGGGCATGTTCGATCATGTGGTGAAATATGATTTCGTCGTCGATCAACAATACTGTTGGCATGTTTGATCCTTTGAATTATTTCCCATCAGGTTGATCATTGGGATTAGACAAAGACTGGTAATGTTTGAGCAGCATTTCTAATTCTGGAATTTTGTTTTCGATGGCTGAAATAAACACATGCATGTTTGTCAAATCACCGTTACTTATATGGATTTCAAGGTCGAGTAAAAGGTTCGAAATGGCGCGGGCTTCGAAGTTGCAGGCAACTCCCAAAAGGTTGTGTACCAGAAAATGAAGGTTGTTGATATCCTTTTTATCAACCGACTCCTTGAGACGCTTTACCTTGATCTTGCATTGGCGGATGAATTCTTCGAAAGTATTCAGAAAAAATTGGTAATCATTGCTGAAACGAGGCAAAATTGATTCGATATACCCGGGTTCGCCAAGTGACCGCAAGGACTTCCTGATATTACTTGTCGGTGATTCCTCTTCGATCCTTAATACGCCTGTTATTTTTTTACGTTCAGGCTTCTTTTCACCGTTAATTCCTATTGTTTCTGTATGAGTTTGGGGCGATGGTAATGACTCATCGGGCTGCTCGAAGGAATCCATCGAGCGTGAGAAAGCCTCGAAGTCCTGATCCCCAACTTCGCGGTTTTTACCATTGCCTCTATCTGGAGTCAGGTTGCTCTCTTGCTTCACAATATCCGCGGGCAGCGCTGACTTTTCGTCTGGTTGATCTTGTGTGGTCTCGTTCTCAATAGGATATTCTGGCTGTTTCAGATGTTCGAATGGTCTTAACCAATATTCGACCTTATCGAACAGCACCTTGGGTTTGACTGGTTTTGAAATGAAATCATCCATTCCGCAAGAAAAACAGCGTTCGATGTCGCCAGTCAGCGCATGCGCAGTCATAGCGATAATCGGAGTTGGATTATTTTGTTCCTCGCTGGCACGGACGTGCGCAGTGGTCTCGATCCCGTCCATGCCAGGCAATTGTACATCCATCAGGATCAAGTTGAAATGTTCTTGTGATAGGATTTCCAACGCCTGGCGCCCGTTTTCAACTGCTATGACGCGATGACCAAATTTCTCCAGCAGATGGATGACCACCTTGCGGTTGATGGGATTATCTTCAACAATCAAGATAGTGCCTGGTAAGGCTGTCTTTAAATCTCCAATCCCTGCCGAAACCTGAAGGTCAAAATCTACATCAGTTACGCCTTTTGCCTGGCTGAGGATGTTCTTCAATGTCGCTTGCAGCGAACGAAGGCGAATCGGCTTAAGGATGCGACTCTTAAATTCACTGGCAACAGCGTGAGATAATTGGCTTTGCAGGGTGGTTAATAAGACAATGGGGATGTCATGATAATTCTCGAGGGAGTGTATTTGCTGGATGAACTCTGTTCCATGATGTGAAGCAAGTTTACTGTCGACAAAGATAAGTTGGAATGGTTTTCCATTCGCTGCGCCCTGCTCGAGTTGCCTGAGACACTGATTTTTATCTAAAGCTGAAACAGCAATACCGCCAATTCCTTCGATTTGCGATTTCAAGCACAGATAACTATTTTCGTTCGCGTCGACAACCAGGAACCTTACCCCTTTAACCAACCGGGTGACATCGAGCGGACCGGTTTCCTCGTGAGGCTGCTTAATGAATGGCGCGTTGAAAGAAAATGTGCTGCCAGAACCCACCTGGCTGTTTAATGATATTTTTCCACCAAGCAAGCTTACCAATTGAGCGGATATGGACAATCCCAGGCCAGAGCCACCATACTTACTTCGAGTATACCGATCACCCTGGGTGAATCGTTCAAAAATTGACGCCTGCCGTTCGGGCGGAATACCAATGCCGGTATCCCTCACATAGAATCCAAGGTTCGCTTGCGGCCCGCTCTCAGATATCTTTTTTACGTGGATGAACACTTCGCCCTTTTCGGTGAACTTAATCGCGTTTCCAACCAAATTAACCAAAACCTGGCGAAGGCGGTTGGAATCGCCCCTGAGTAACACTGGAGTACCAGTCGTGATCAAGCAGTTGAGCTCTAAACCTTTACTAGCAGCTCGCTGCGCCATGCTGATGGTAACATTCTCAAGGGTCTCTCTCAGGTTGAAATCGGTGATTTCAAGTTCCATCTTGCCGGCTTCGATCTTTGCCAGATCCAGACTGTCATTCAGCAATGTGAGTAACGATTCAGCACTTTCAAGGGAAGTGGTCATGTACTCGCTCTGGTCGAGCGTGAGGTTGGTATCCATGGCAAGATTTAACATGCCGATGATTCCGTTCAAAGGCGTGCGGATTTCATGACTCATGTTCGCAAGGAATTCGGTTTTTGCCAGGGTGGCTTCTTCAGCTTTCTTGCGAGCCATAACCAGCTCAGTGATGTCATGATACAGCCCAAGGATGCCGAGATCTTCGCCGTTAACCGTCACAGGGACATTGAAGATTTCCACGTCGATCTGGTCACCCGTCGCAGTCATTCTGCGGCCAACGCAGTGGATAATTTCCCCGCTCTTCACCCGGCGGTTGAACTCCAGCGCCTTTTCACGCTGATCAGCTGGGGTAATCAGATCGTCCACTTTCTTCCCAAGCGCCTGAACCTGTTGGTAGCCAAAGAGGATCTCGAAGGCTGGGTTGCAAGCGACAATATGACCGTTGAGGTCCAGCGTCACAATTGCAACAGGGCTGTTTTGGAATACACCCTCAAAAAATTGTTTCTGCCGTTGTATCTCAGCCTCTGCACGTTTTCGCTGAGTGACATCATGAAGGATATAGATCAGTCCTTGCTGGCTTTCGGAGCTCTGAAATGGAAAACTGCTGACCTCAAACCATCCGATCGAGGAGGGCATGGACAGTACCTGAGTTTTGGTAGTCGTTTTTTCCAACTCCGGCTCGATCACGCCAGGGAATAATTCCTCGATATTTTTTCCGACGACTGATTTGAAGTTTGTCTCCAATTTTTTTATCGTTATCTTATTGCAGCGAATAATAGTTCCGTTTGCATCTGTCAATAAGATGAGGTCAGAAATCGAGTCGAAGGTGGCTTCCCATTCCTTCTTTGCCCGGATGATTGCAGTTTCCGCCTGGTGGCGTTCCAGTATCTCTTGCTGCGATTTTTCCTTCAAGGAGTACAGCTCAGTGGTACGTTGCAAAATACGTACTTTAAAATCCTCGATTAACTGGATGCGGCGGATAATCTGGATTGCACCCATGATAAAAAGTGCGGCGAGGATTAACCCAAAAGCGTCCACTAACCATAAAGTCGGTTTTGAGGATTGCATTGAGAGGAAATTCGCCAGTGTAATTTCTGTATCTGACTCAGCAAGAACTGTAAAGGTCACCAGAATTGGAAGAGTTAAGACCAAAAATGCGCCAATCAACTGGATGCCAGCCTGATGGAACATGCGGTTAGTCAATTTTGGATTCGAATCTATAAGCATATACGTATTATAGACAGATTGGCTAATATTTATACCCTGATAAAGCCCGCCTTGTATCCACGGATTTAATCAACATCATATACTCCGGCGTTCTCATTTACCAAACTAAACTGTACCCCTTTGCTTCAGGTGAAAAGCCTCTTGATTGCCTAAGGTATTTCTCAATTTGGCAGGTTGATGTTACCGATTTCATCTGTATTGGTTCATATTATAATTGACGATATTGTTTCAAAAATTGTATCCTTGACTAGATCTACATCCAGGTGAGTAAATGAACGGCAGAAAGGCATATGCAAGGAATCTAAGATGAATATCATTGTTGTTGGCTGTGGTAGAGTGGGATCTGATCTGGCAAATCGCTTATTTTTAGCGGGACATAGGGTATCGATCGTAGACCGTGATCCATTGTCGTTTCGCAATCTGCCATCAGACTTTACCGGGAGATTGCATGAAGGTGATGCACTATCGCAGGATGTGTTGGTCAGGGCAGGCATCGAGCATGCAGACGCATTGGCGGCTGTAACCAATTCAGATCCGATGAACGCGGTTGTTGGACATGTCGCCAAGGTTGAATATTCTATCCCAATTGTTGTCGCTCGAAATTATGACCCACACTTTAGATCATTATTCGAGGAATTCAATTTACAGGTGGTCAGTTCTGCCAGTTGGGGCGCACAGCGAATCGAAGAACTTTTATATAGCGAAACTATGCATACTGTTTTCTCTGCCGGCAACGGTGAAGTCGAAATTTATGAATTCGCTATCCCCAAAGGATGGATAGGCCGGAAACTGAGAGAGCTCTTTCTCGATAATGGATGCGTGCCTATCGCCGTTTCAAGAGCAGGTCGTGCTTATTTACCTGAGGTAGAGGGAGTTTTTAAAGAAGGTGATCTGCTATATGTGAGCGCCACTTATCAAGGAATTAATGAATTGCGTTCCCGTCTTAATCAAGTGGGCAAGGGGGAGGGATAACAAGATGAATGTACTCATAGCAGGCGGCGGACGAACAGCAACGCAATTAGCGCGGATTTTACTTGCTCAGAATCATAATGTAAGCCTGATTGAAAAACGAGTGGAAATTTTAGCGAGGATCCATAAAGAGCTGCCAACCGAGGTAATCTTCGAAGGCAATCCTATCGATCCGCAAATGCTCGAGCAGGCAGGAGCGGCTACTGCTGATGTCCTAGCAGCCTGCACAACAGAGGATGAAATCAATCTTGCGATTTGTTATTATGCCCGGAATCATTTCCATGTCCCAAGAATCATTGCCCGAATCAACAATCCGAGGAATGCCTGGTTGTTCGATCAAAAATTCCATGTAGATGTCGCTGTCAATCAGGCGTCGCTTATGGCCTCTCTTATCGTGGAGGAAATGTCCCTTGGTGATATGATGACTTTGTTAAAAATCCGCCGTGGGAATTATTCTCTTGTCGAGGAAAAAATTCCCCCTGATGCGTCGGTAGTGGGGCAGGCGATCAAAGATTTACCATTCCCGGAGCATTGTGTCATCGCTGCGATTATTCGACAAGGTGAGGTGGTCGTTCCTCGCGGCATGACGGTGTTCGATGCCGGCGATGAAGTTCTGGCCATCACAGATCCTGAAGGCGCGAAGCAATTGGCAAAAATGTTTGCCAGCCAAAAACACAATCATAATCGATTATGATTGGATTCTATGTTTGACCAGGAAGCGTGCTTAGAGTATAATTTCTCCTCGCGACTAACAACTCGTAAACATCTGTGCGCTGCGGAAATGACTAATACAACAGGCTGGTAGCCGGTCAAAGGTTGGTTTGGTGATTTGCGCAGAACACAGTGGATCACATCGTACATGAAAGGAATATGTGATGCCCAAACGGACATACCAACCCAAGATACGCCGGCGAATACGCGTGCACGGTTTTCGCGCCCGCATGGCGACAGCTAGCGGCCGCGAGGTTATACGCCGCCGCCGCCTGCGCGGACGCCACGTTCTGTGCGTTTCGAAGAACAACCACGTCAAAAATACCCGCTGGTAATCTCTTGGTAGAATGGATTTTTCCATTCTACACCGCTAACGAGAGATCGCAACGGATGGGTACATGAGTGAAACGAGAGTTCCGGCTGCGGAGTTCGACGGAATTCGCCAGGGTGCGATCACAAGGAAAGACCTTTTCGCATCCATTGTTGGTGTTATTCACGCGCCCCAATCCGGATGGAAAATTCCGAATCGGGGTCACAGCTGGACGCGCAGTTGGAAATGCCGTCGAACGCAATCGGGTAAAAAGGCGTATTCGGGCTGCCTTATCAGCCTTGATCCCTTTTATCCAACCAGGGTACGACATGGTTTTTCTATCGCGCTCCTCGATCCGTACAGCCAATTTCAGGCAGATACAGGATGGAATCCGGTTGGTCTTGAACCGCGCAGGATTGCTGTCACTAGAAAGTAAAGTAAGTGATGATCGAGCATGATTACTCGGATGAACCGCAGCTGCGGGATTTGCCGTTTAATCTCCACAATTCATTGCGTTGGATTCTGTTAGGTTTCATCCGCTTGTATCAAAAAATCGTTTCACCGACCCTTCCTTCCAACACCTGCCGGTTTTATCCGACCTGTTCGCATTACGGATACCAGGCAATTTACAAACATGGCGCAATCAAAGGTACCTGGTTAGCTATATGGCGTGTTTTGCGTTGCAACCCCTTCAACGAAGGCGGATATGACCCTGTTCCTTGAAGAAAGAAACGACAGGTGTACTCATTTCACACCCACAAAGACAGACAATGAAATATAACAAAATCACTACCATCTTCCTTATCCTTCTTTCTGCCGTTCTGCTCAGTTCTTGTACAGGACGGCTAAGCGGTTCCAGTTGGCCCGGGATATCGACCACGGAAGACACAATTTATGTGGCCTATAACAACCGGATTTATGCTATCCGTACACAGGATGGCAGCACAATCTGGCAATACCCGGAAAAAGCTGGACGTGAAACGTATTTTGCTGCTCCAGTCCTTGCGGACGGGCATCTGATTGCTGGCGATTATCAGAATAACCTGTTCAGCCTGGATCCTGGCAGTGGCGGACTAAAATGGACTTTTACAGCCGCAAAAGGCAAATGGATTGCGAGCCCGCTTGTGGTTGATGGAAAAATCATTGCTCCTAACGGGGATTCAACCCTGTATGCATTGGACTTGAATGGGAATTTGTTGTGGAAATTCCCGACCAAACAGGCGCTCTGGTCGCGTCCTGCGAGTGACGGCGAGCGGGTTTACCAGGCGTCGATGGACCACTTCATATATGCAATTGATTTGAATAGTGGCGAAGAGATTTGGTCGGTCGATCTGGGTGGAGCAGTGCTCTATTCTCCAACCTTGACCGATGAAGGCGTGCTTTATATCTCTTCGTTGGGGCGGCATCTGGTAGCGCTTAACACAAAAGACGGCAGCATCCTCTGGCAGCGTAAGTTCGATAATGAATTGTGGACACAGCCAGCGTTGGCGGACGGAAAGCTGTTTTTTGGCGATATCAGTGGCAAAATATATGCTATCGACTCGGTAAGCGGCGCTGATATCTGGTCGCTGTCAGTGAATGAGCCTGTCATAGGTCGCCCGACTGAAATCGAGAACGGGATTGTGTTCCCAACTGAAAACGGCAGCCTTTACGCGGTTAGTTTCAGCGGAGAGCGGTTATGGTCGCGAACGTTCACTGGAACGATCTATACCGGGCCAGTTGTTTTGGGCGATAATCTCGCCGTCGGTATTGCACAAGGGGACGATTTCCTAAAATTTATTTCCAGCTCCACTGGCCAGGATGTCTGGACCTATGTTCCCCCTAAATAAGAAGGCAGGATATCATGTGGGAAGCAATCATTATTAAGCCATTTATCAATACGCTTCTGTTCATCTACAACTTAATTGGACAGAATTTTGGCGTTGCGATCATTCTATTTACGATCTTGATCCGTCTGATCACCCATCCGCTGATGGTCAAGCAGATCAAAGGCGCTCAGGGCATGCAGGAGCTGCAGAAAAATCCTGAGTGGATACAGATTCAGGAAAAATATAAGAATGATAAGGAGAAACTGGCGCAGGAGCAAATGCGGCTGTACAAGGAGTTGGGTATTAATCCGTTCGCATCCTGTCTGCCGACCCTGATCCAATTTCCAATCATCATTGGTTTGTATCAAGCCGTTATCGCCGCGTTAGCGAGCACGCCGGTCGATCTCTTGAATCTGATCCGGAATATTTACCCTGGATTTTTGGACGTGGCCTCCCTGATCCCCCTCAATAGCCATTTTCTCTGGATGGATCTTGGCCAGCCGGAGCGATTGTTTATCCCAGGGATCTCCTTTGGCATCCCAGTTCTGGTCGTTGTGGTTGTGATCACAACCTATGTGCAATCCAAGTTAATTGCTACGCCGTCGGCTAATCCGAAAGACCAAACTGCCGCCATGACCAATATGATGAATTTATATATGCCGTTATTCATGGGCTACCTGGCATATACGCTTGCTTCCGGCCTCGCGCTATATTTTGTTGCCTCCAACCTCATTGGCATTTTACAATACGCGATGCTTGGAAAAGTTAACTGGGCAAATGTGATCCCTTGGACGAAGAAACCAGTGCAAAAACCATCTGCAAAACCGGCGGTAAAATCTTCGGGAAAAACAGAAATCACAACCACTGGAAAATCATCCAAAAAACCTACTGCCAGACCGCCTGTGAAACCGGTTAAAAAACCGAGCGGAAAATCGAAAAGATAAGGTGATGTTTAACCTTGTTTCTTCACCGCCGTTGAGAATTAGCAAGGAGTTGACTAGAGGTCGAAATGAGTCCTGAAAAAACGACATTAGAAATTATTGCACTTACTGTTGAAGAAGCCGTCGCTAAAGGATTGAATCAGTTAGGATTGCCTGAAGAAGCAGTCGAGATTGAGGTGATGGATACCGGCAGCAAGGGCTTTTTAGGATTAGGGACGCGTCAGGCCCGTGTTCGCCTGCGGATTAAAGAATATTCACGTGAGGAATATTCCGCGCCGCGCGCCCGTGTGGAAAAACCTGCCAAGCCAGTTGACAAACCGAAAGAAATCTCGAAATCAACTGCGCCCGCGGAAACGAAGAAAGCAGCACCTGAAGGTGAGATGAGCGACGAGCAGGTAATATCTACTGCTGAAAAGGTGACAGGGGAGTTGCTGGAAAAAATGCATGTCCGCGCGCGGTTGAAGGCGCAAATGATTCCACCCCAGGATGAAAATGATCAACCACTGGTGATGGTCGAGGTGCAGGGAGATGATTTAAGTATCTTGATCGGGCGGCGTTCCGAGACCCTGAATGCGCTGCAGTACATCACCAGCTTGATTGTCGCCAAGGAGGCTGGCAGGTGGGTGCCGTTGATGATCGATGTCCAGGGATACCGCGCCCGCCGCGAGAGGCAGCTTAGGGTCCTTGCCCGGCGCATGGCTGAGCAGGTGATGCACACCGGAAAGCGCAGCGCACTCGAACCCATGCCGGCAAACGAGCGGCGCATCATCCACCTTGAATTGCGCGACCACCCTGAAGTAACCACCGAAAGCGTTGGCGAAGAGCCAAACCGCAAAGTCACTATTTTCCTTAAAAAAACGAAATAATTTTTATTCCTGATAGAGACCACTTTTGTGCCGAGTTTATGATTGGTCTCTATTTAATTAAATTCACCGTTATAAAGGTTACTCAAAAGAGACGAGCGATCCTAAGCGGTGTTGATTCGTATGAGGGCAGTGTTTTCGGTTCATAAGCAATCAGGAGATCGATATCGTCGCGGCAAATCCTTGCTTGCGATGGCAAGTGGAGGAATACCTGCAAATTCGTTTTTGGGAATCTTAGCCGTATTCAATGATGCTTTTAGGTATAATCAGTTATTGTTGATACTTCCAGCTTTATCCGTTCTTAGATCGAGTCTTATGCAACCCGATCGTGTGGTAGAGGGACAGGTCGATGAAAGCGGTTGACATCATCATCCATAAACGTGATCATAAGGTGCTCTCCCGCGAGGAAATTCATTTCTTTGTCAAGGGGATTACCTCAGGAGAAATCCCTGATTATCAAATATCAGCCTGGGCGATGGCTGTATTGTTAAACGGGATGACGGATGAAGAAACCACCGACCTGACACTGGCTATGGCGCACTCCGGTGAAGTCCTCGATTTAAGCAGCGCAGTAGCCCTGGCAGTCGATAAACACTCCACTGGTGGGGTCGGTGATAAGACCACGTTAGTTGTCGAGCCTATCGTGGCAGCTTGCGGTCTGCCGGTGGGAAAGATGTCCGGTCGTGGGCTGGGCTTTAGCGGTGGTACGCTGGATAAAATGGAATCGATCCGTGGTTTCCGCACCAATCTATCCACAAATGAGTTTCTGAAGCAATTGCGTGAACACGGACTGGTGCTAACCGGGCAGACAGCCGACCTGGCGCCAGCGGACGGGAAACTGTATGCGTTGCGCGATGTGACCGGCACAGTCTCGTCGATTCCTCTGATCGCCTCTTCGATCATGAGCAAGAAAATCGCAAGCGGAGCGCAGGCAATTGTGTTGGATGTCAAGGTTGGCGTCGGGGCATTCATGGAAGCACTCGACGGCGCCCGCAAGCTGGCACGGCTGATGGTTGCCATCGCGCGGTTGAGCGGTCGGAAAGCAATAGCGCTGCTTTCCGATATGAACCAGCCGCTTGGATGCGCTGTTGGTAATGCTCTCGAAGTAAAGGAAGCGATCGATACGCTGCATGGACACGGCCCGCGTGATTTCAACGAACACTGCCTGTTCGTCGCCAGCCATATGCTGCATCTTGGCGAAAAAGCTGCTGACCTGGAGAGTGCGCGAAAAATGGCGATCGAGGCGCTTGCCAGTGGCATGGCTTTCGAGTATTTCCGAAAGTTGGTTGAATTACAAGGCGGCGATGTGGCTATGGTGGACAATCCTGATCTGCTGCCCAGGTCAGAATTCACTGAAACGGTTTTCGCTGAACGCTCTGGTTTCCTGCGGGAGATCAATGCCCGTGAGGTCGGCGAGACAGCGGTTAATCTCGGAGCTGGTCGGGTATTTAAAGAAGATAAGGTTGATCCCGGGGTTGGGATCATGATCCACCACAAGGTTGGCGATAAGGTCGAGCTTGGTCAGGCATTGTTCACCGTTCATGCCAGTGACCGCCTCAAGTTAGAAGCGGCTAAAGAGCGATTGCTCTCGGCTCATCAATGGAGTAACGAGCCTTGTGATGCGCTGCCTTTGTTTTATGATGTGATCACGGAGTAAAGCTGCATAACCGGGTTGTTGATTTTTGAAGGTTTTCGTGGCATAATCAGCACATATAAAAAAGCGAAGATGGAAACGAGTACGCCTGGATAATTCTGTCAGCGAACCCGGGTAGGTGAGAGCCGGGGCAGGCTTCACGGCGGAAAATCCTTCCGGAGTTGCAATCTGAACGCAATCTCAATTGCCAGTAAGGGCGCCGGCACCGTCTACCGTTAACAAAGGCGCAGGTATTAACCGATGTTTAGAGCGTACCTGTAGAGCGCCTGCCATGGGCAGGAAACAGGGTGGTACCGCGGGAATCCTCTCGTCCCTGTAAGGGAAGAGGGTTTTTTCTTTTAAAACGGTCACATCCTAGACAATGTTTATTTTTCGAGGAGTATGAATGTTTCGACCTGTTTCACCCAAATTAAATGTAGTATTGATGGAAGAGAGCATTCTGCGTTTCTGGAAATCTCATCATATTTTTCAAAAATCAACGCTCCAACGCGAGAACGGACCAGAATATGTCTTCTACGAGGGACCGCCAACCGCGAACGGGAAGCCGGGCGTTCACCACGTATTGGCGCGGGTTTTCAAGGATATATTTCCCCGCTATCGCACCATGTGCGGCTATCACGTCAGCCGGCGCGGCGGATGGGATACGCACGGCTTACCAGTCGAGATCGAGGTCGAAAAGAAGCTCGGATTCACCAATAAACAGCAAATCGAAGATTACGGCATCGCTAAATTTAACGACCTGTGCCGAGAATCTGCGTTTGCGTATATCCAGGACTGGGAAAAGTTGACCGACCGGATCGCATACTGGGTTGACCTCGACACGGCATACATCACCTATAAAAACGAGTACATCGAATCGGTATGGTGGATTTTACAGCAATTTTGGAAACGCGATCTGCTCTACCAGGGTTTTAAAGTAGTGCCTTACTGCCCTCGTTGCGGCACGCCGCTCAGCGACCATGAAGTTGCTCAGGGCTACGAAGAAGCCGTCGATCCGTCCGTGTTTGTGCGCATGCCGCTGGTCGATGAACCGGGTACATCGCTGTTAGTATGGACGACCACGCCCTGGACGCTGCCTGCCAATGTAGCGGTGGCAGCGCATCCTAATGTGGAATATGTAAAAGTGGAGCGTGATCTGCCCGAAGGCGGCAAGGAGAAACTGATCCTTGCCGAGCCGTTGCTGAACAAGGTGCTTGACGGCGATACCTTCCGTGTTATCGATCGATTCAAAGGCAAGGCGTTGAAAGGTAAACGCTACCAGCCATTATTTACCTTTATGCCAACCGATAAGCCTGCGCATTACGTCGTGCTGGAGAATTTTGTTACTACTGAGGACGGCACAGGCCTGGTGCACATGGCGCCTGCCTTTGGCGCCGAGGATATGAACGCCGCGTTGGAGTTCGATCTGCCTGTGTTGATGACCGTTGCGCCGGATGGGACCTTTATCCAGGCGGTGCGCCCCTGGGCCGGGCAATTTGTCAAGGATGCGGACCCGTATATCACTGAGGATCTGCGCACGCGTGGACTGCTGCTGCGCGCGGAAACATATACTCACACCTATCCGTTCTGCTGGCGCTGTGACACGCCGCTGCTGTATTACGCTCGCCCAACCTGGTATATTCGCACCAGCCATTACAAGGAACAGCTGGTGAATTTGAATAAAACCATCAATTGGTATCCCGAGCACATCAAAAATGGACGTTTCGGCAACTGGCTGGAAAACAACATCGACTGGGCGCTCGGGCGCGAGCGTTACTGGGGCACGCCGCTGCCTGTATGGGAATGCGCTGATTGCCATCGTCAGGAATGTCTCAGCTCGCGGGCTGAGTTATCCGCAAAAACGGGCAGGAATTTATCGAATTTAGATCTGCACCGCCCATACGTGGACGAGATTAGCTATCCATGCAGCGATTGCGGCGGAAAGATGAAGCGGGTGCCTGAGTTGATCGACGTCTGGTTCGATTCCGGGTCGATGCCCTATGCTCAATGGCATTATCCTTATGAAAACCAGGAGAAATTCGCGCAGCAATACCCCGCCGATTACATCTGCGAGGCCGTTGATCAGACCCGTGGTTGGTTTTATTCACTGCATGCCATCAGCACCCTGCTGAATAACCAGGTATGCTTCAAAAATGTGATTTGCCTGGGTTTGATCCTTGATGGCGAAGGATCCAAGATGTCCAAGTCGAAGGGTAATATCATAGAGCCCTGGGAAGTGATCAACCAGAGCGGCGCTGATGCGATGCGCTGGTATATGTTGACATCCAGCCCTCCAGCGCAGGAGCGCCGTTTTTCAACCGAGCTTGTCAATGAGGTGGTGCGTAATTTTACCCTGACCCTTTGGAATACCTATTCGTTCTTTGTCACCTATGCCAACCTGGACCGCTGGACACCTGATCCTGAGGCGGCATTGGAATACAGCGAGCTCGACCGCTGGCTGCGCTCGACCATGCACTCCTTGATCCGCGATGTGACCCAGGCGATGGAAACTTATGACGTGCTTGGAGCAACCCGCCCAATCGAAACCTTCGTTGATCAGCTTTCCAACTGGTATTTGCGCCGGTCGCGGCGGCGCTTTTGGAAGAGCGAATCGGACGCCGACAAACAAGCAGCTTACGCCACGTTGCACGAAGCGCTGGTCACGGTGAGCAAGCTGCTCGCGCCAAGCATGCCGTTCATTGCAGAAGAATTATTCCAAAACCTGGTGCGGGAATTCGATCGTGGAGCGCCGGAGTCTGTACACATGACGGAATGGCCCGCGCATGATGAAGCTCTGATCGATGAAAAACTCAATCGTGAGATGAGTCTGGTCATGAAACTGGCTTCGGTCGGACATGCCGCCCGTAATAAGGCGAACCGTAAGGTGCGCCAACCGCTGTCTGAAGCAGCTTTCTCGGTTGGGAACCTGGAAGAGGTTCGCGTGATTGAAACCTTTGCGGACATCCTCCAAGATGAATTAAACGTCAAGCAGGTGCGTTCGTTGGATACTGCGAGCGAGGTGGTGGCTTACACGCTTAATCCGCTGCCCAAGCAATTAGGTCAAAAATATGGCAGCCGCTACCCGGCCATACGTCAGGTGCTGCTGGAATTGGACGCTGAACAGGCTGCCCGTGCTTTGCTGGATGGTAAAGCAGTGGATGTGGCAGTTGGCAGCGAGAGTGTTTCAGTCTTACCGGAAGAGGTTGAGGTGCGCGCGCAAGCCCGTGAAGGTTATGCCGTTGCTTCTGAGGGCGCGTATCTGGCGGCACTGGTCACCGAGTTGACACCAGAGTTGATCAACGAAGGACTTGCGCGCGAGTTTGTCCGTCGTGTTCAGGATTTACGCAAGCAGGCCGACTTAGACATTTCTGACCGCATCCGGTTGTATTTCCACGCCAGCCCAGGATTGGCGCGAGCGATTCAAGATTTCAGCAGCTATATCATGGGTGAAACTCTGACGGTGGATTTAGTGGCTGACAACATTCCAGAAAATCTTGCCAGGAACAACGCCAGCTTCGACGGTGAAGAAGTCATTTATAGCCTGGAAAAAGTTGGCTAAGCGAGACAGATTACCAGAGACCGCCCTGCATTGAAACGGGCGGTCTCTTCGTATTAAATTTCTGCACTAAACCATCATCCAAAGAGCTACGGATTCTACGGTAATCCCTAGCAAGATTTTTCTATTGCGGAAAACAGGAAAACATATTATTTTTTTTATTGCGCGAATCTGATTGCGAACAACTCGACAAACAATTGTTATCTCTTCTATCAATGATGTAAAATCAGGCAAAGATTTAAGTACATTATCCAGCTCTTTTATAAAGGATTCAGAAGTGAGTCTGCTGATCATTTACAACTAAGATAATTCTGGAAATATTTTACTCGCTGGAGAAAATCGATGACACCGCTATCTTATTGGTCAATAGAAGTAGACAAATTGACTCAAGAGTTGGAATCGTCGTCCAATGGTTTAGGCCAAAAGGCTGCAGAGGTGATTCTTCAACGCATTGGGCCTAATCGGATTCAATCAAAGGTACAAATTACATCCTTAGGATTATTTCTAAGCCAATTTAAAAGCCCAATTGTTTTAATATTAATTGCTGCCACCCTCATTTCAGCCTTTCTTAAAGACTGGATTGATGCGATTATCGTCCTGGCGATTGTGATAGGCAGTGCGTTGCTGAGCTTTTTTCAGGAATATAGCGCCAATAATGCCGCTCAAAAATTAAATCAGCATATTTCATTCAAGAGTAATGTGTTGCGGGATGGCGAACTAGTAACCATTCAAACAGAAAGCATTGTCCCTGGTGATATTGTTTTACTCTCTGCTGGCAGTTTAATACCCGCCGACGGTCGAGTTATCGAAGCCAGTGATTTCTTTGTTAACCAGGCTGTATTAACAGGTGAGACATTTCCAGTGGAAAAAATTCCGGGCGTATTGCCTGAACAAACCAGTCTTGCCGAGAGAACCAATACTGTTTTCATGGGCACGAATGTACGGAATGGAACTGCCAAGGTACTGATCGTTCAGACAGGATTACAAACCGCCTTCGGACAAGTCGCCAGACGGTTGACATTTCGACCGCCTGAGACAGAATTCGAGCATGGTATTCGTAGATTGGGATTTTTGCTCACTGAAATTATGTTTGTTCTGGTCCTTGGAATATTCTTTTTCAACATGTTCTTTCATAAACCGGTGCTTGATTCATTGCTTTTCTCCATCGCCCTTGCAGTTGGCTTGACTCCTCAACTTCTGCCAGCCATCATCAATATTAATTTGTCAAAAGGGTCTCAAAATATGGCAAAACGAGGAGTGATTGTACGGCGGCTGGAGTCGATCGAAAATTTTGGCAGTATGGATATTCTTTGCACCGATAAGACTGGCACGCTTACAGAAGGAGCCATTCAACTTGACAGCGCCTTAGATGCCGAAGGTAATCCATCCGATCAAATCAAATTATTAGCATACCTGAACGCCAAAATGCAAACCGGGATAGAAAATTCGTTAGATGAAGCTATCTTAAAGAGTGTAGTTATCGAAGCGGATCATTACATAAAAGTTGATGAAATTCCGTATGATTTTATTCGCAAACGCTTGTCCGTGGTGGTTGAACGAAAAAATTCCTTGCCGCAAATGATAACGAAAGGCGCTCTCGAGAATGTTCTTTCAGTATGCTCACAAATCAAGATTGGGGACGATGATTTTAATCTAGATAAAGATCATTTATCAAAAATACAAGAAAGGTTCGAAGCCTGGAGTTCTCAGGGATACCGAGTATTGGGCATCGCGATTAAATCGCTTAGTGTTAAACAACATTCCTATCCTAAAGAAAGCGAAATTGATATGGTCTTTGTCGGATTTTTGTTGTTTTTTGACCCGCCAAAAAAGGGGGTACTCGAGACCATACCAACCTTGGAAAAAATGGGCGTACAGCTTAAGGTGATCACTGGGGATAATAAATTGGTGGCTCGCCATACCGCGCAGATTGTGGGGTTGACTAATTTAAAGGTCTTGACCGGAAATGATCTGGATAATTTGCGTGATGAAGCTCTATGGCATGCGGTTGAAGAAACCCAGCTATTTGCCGAAGTTGATCCCAATCAGAAAGAGAGAATCATATTTGCGCTTAAAAAACGCGGTCATGTTGTTGGTTATATGGGGGATGGAATTAATGATGCGCCTCCCTTGCATGCCGCCGACGTAGGAATTTCTGTGGAGAATGCCGTAGATGTTGCCAAAGAAGCTGCTGATCTGATCCTGTTAAAGCAGGATTTGGATGTATTACGTGAAGGCATCATCATGGGGCGGAAAACTTTTGCCAACACACTCAAATATATTTTTATGGCGACCAGCGCAAATTTTGGAAATATGTTCAGTATGGCTGGGGCTTCCTTGTTTTTAACCTTTTTGCCTATGCTACCGAAGCAAATCTTAATGATTAACTTTTTAACCGATTTGCCCGAGATGATGATTGCCCGCGACCGCGTCGATGACGCGTATGTGCAGCGCCCGCATCGTATGGATATCAAGTTTATTCGCCAATTCATGCTTATTTTTGGTTCGCTCAGCTCGATTTTCGATTTTGCTACTTTTGGAGTGTTGCTATTCCTCATGAAAGCAAACGAAATGACTTTCCAAACTGGCTGGTTTATTGAATCAATTTTTTCCGCGGGCATGGTAATTTTTGCAGTGCGGACGAGACTTCCGTTCATACGTAGTCATCCCAGCCGTGCAATGCTTACCGTAACGATTCTGGTAATGTTGATCACCTTAGCACTCCCATATTCACCGTTATCCGGTCTGATGGGCTTTACGCCGTTACCTCCCCAATATTTGCTTGTCATTTTCTGCATTGTTATCATGTATTTCCTTTCCGCCGAGGCGCTTAAACGATGGTTTTATCGGAGATATGGAAAGTAAAGAGTGAAAAATTCATTCATATCGGGAAATAATAAAAGACTGTGGCAACATATTGCAGCTCTGGCAATATTAGGTATTGCAGTACATTTGTTACTACCGCAAATCACTACTTTGGAGAACTCTTTGTCGGTTCTTTCAAAAATGCTTTTGTGGGCTGTAGGACTGGCTGTTGTCGCGCAAGTATGCAGTTATTTGGGCAGCGGCTTATTACTTCAAAGATTGCTTGATCTATTTAAATACAAAGTATCATTACTACGTGGCACATTAATCGTTCTTGCCGCAGCGAGCGTTTCTATGATAGCCGGGGGTACTGTAGGGAGTTCAGCCGCGATTTTTAAGTGGACCAGCGGTGAGAAAAGCAGCATTGGTAGAGCTACATTGGCAAGTATTTTTCCACCGCTTTTGAACACTTTACTTTTGGTGTTTTTCTCCATTTTTGGCATCATTCACTTAATAGTTGTTCATGACTTGACACAGGCACAAATGTTTGGTTTCGGAGCCACCCTGTTGTTCTTAGGGTTAGTTGCCTGCGCTATTTTCTTGGTAAGCCGTTATCAAAATCATGCATACACGGCGATAATATGGATTTCCCGTCAATATGCAAAATTTCGCCACAAACCCATCGATATTGCCGAAGTTAAAGTGGAGATCGATCATTTTTTTACAACCTGGGGTGAGCTATGGAAGGGAAAATGGCAATGGTTAATTATCGGAGCGTTATTAAATGTAATCTTCGATATTCTCACCCTTTACTTTATTTTTAGAGCTGGAGGAGTCAAAATAAGTATTGGCGTACTATTGGCAGGTTATGGGCTCCCATTGTTATTAGGAAAAATGGCATTTTTTCTGCCCGGGGGATTAGGAGTCGTTGAGAGTAGTATGGCTGCTTTATATACCGGATTGGGTATTCCGAATAGCGAATCTGTGGTAATTATCTTGGGTTATCG
>JAXDCA010000089.1:0-6595 GCA_034678305.1 Bellilinea sp. | reverse complement strand
CCATGCAACGCACCACCCTCAAACTCTCCCCGCGCACGCTCATCCCCATCGCGCTGATCGCTCTTGCGCTGGCAGCCCGGTTCGTCCCCGGCCCGCGCACCATCGACGACTCCTACATCACCTTCCGCTACGCGCGCAACATCCTCGAAGGCAATGGCTTCGTCTTCAACCCTGGCCAGCGCGTGATGGGCACCACCACCGAGCTGTATACGCTTTTGATGACTGGCCTTGGCGTGCTCGCTGGCGGCCCTCAAGCTGATTTCCCCTGGATCGCGCTGGCCGTCAACGCGCTGGCGGATGCCGGCACTGCGCTGCTGCTCTGGCGCATCGGCAGGCGCGCCGGTTTCGAGCTGGCGGGCGTCCTTGCCGGGCTGGCCTGGGGCGTCGCGCCTTACTCGGTCACCTTTGCCATCGGCGGATTGGAGACCAGCCTGTACGTCTTCCTGCTGACCCTGGCGGTCTGGGCGCACCTTACCCGGCGCGGCTGGCTGACCGCGCTGGCGGCTGCGCTCGCGCTGCTGACGCGCCCTGACGCGCTCATCCTGCTCGGCCCAATCGCGCTAGACTGGCTGGCGCGCGGTTTCCGGCACAAAGAGCAGCGGGTACGCCTGCGCGAGATCCTCATTTTCGCCCTGCCGGTGCTCGCCTGGCTGGTCTTTGCTACGCTCTACTTCGGCAGCCCGATCCCGCACTCCGTGCAGGCCAAGCTCGGCGCCTACCGCCTGGGACCAGAGGAAGGGCTTGTGCGCCTGCTGCAGCATTATGCCACGCCGTTTCATTGGCAGAATTGGGCTGGATCGGCTGCCGCGGTCGGGGTCGGACTGGTGCTTTTTACTTTCCTCTCATTCGCTGGCATCTTTCGCGCGGTTAAGACGGAATCGCGGCTGTCTGGTTGGGCGGTTTATCCCTGGCTGTATCTGATCGTCTTTGCCGCAGCCAATCCGCTCATCTTTCGCTGGTACCTGACCCCGCCGCTTCCCGCGTACTTCTTCTTCATCTTCGTTGGGCTCCAGGATATCCTGACCCGCCTGACCACCATGCGCCGGGCCAAACCCGCGCCAGCCTGGCTGCGCGGGCTGCTGGCGCTGCTTTTGTTCGCGCCTATGTTCGCCGGGCTGCTCAGCGAATGGCGCCTCCACCCCGATCACGGCCCTAACCGGCCTGCGCCGGAGATGGCCTTCATCAAGCTCGAGCTGCTCTACCGCCAGGCTGCCGAGGAGATTGCCCCGCGTCTGAGCGGTCAATCCACGCTGGCGGCGGGAGATGTCGGTGTGCTGGGCTTCTACACGCCGGCGCGCATTCTCGATTTGGTCGGCCTGAACTCTCCCGAGGCCCTGAAATATTATCCGCTGGACAAGGAATATTATGTCATCAACTACGCCGTCGCGCCGGAGATGATCCTCGACCAGAAACCGGATGCGCTGATCATCCTGGAAGCGTACGGTCGACTGGGTCTGCTGCAGGACGCGCGCTTCATCTCCAGTTACGAGCTCGAGCAGACCATCCCCACAGACATGTATGGCTCGCAAGGCATGTTGATTTATTGGAAGAAATAAATCTCAGGAAAAAGAAGAAAAAACTCCCTACACGCAACTTATCTTCTTATGATTCTGGACAATTTCATATTATTTGTGCTACAATCATTTCACAGATAGGTCAGTCTTCTTATAGCGGTGGAATAAACAGCCTGTCTATATTACCAATCGCTTATAGGTATTGCTGAAAAATTGGTCACATCGCCGCTTCAGACCAATCATAACAAGCGATATGGTATCGAAATCCGGATATAGGGTGAAGTTGCGTCCCCTGGCAGCTTCACCCTATCTATTACAGGACAAAGAGCACGCGCTCGTGCCCGCTCAGCTCGCGGTAGATGGCGTCGAGCTGCTCGCGGCTTTCGGCGGTGAATGACACCCTGACCGCCAGGTATTTACCCCCGTGGCTGGGTTTGGAATCGATGCTATCCTCGTTCAACTCCGGCACGTGGCGGCGCACCAGCAGCAATACAAAAACAGCAAAATCATCCGCATCCAGCCCAAAAACCCGCAGGCGGAAGGGTGACGGGAATTGCATCAGCGCGCGCTTGGTGTTATTGTCCAGCATGTTCTCATCCAGTCAAATTGAATTATAACAGCTGCGCTCACTGGTCGTCTTTTCAGCCGCCAGATGTCAAGAATGGAAATTAGGAGAACCTCATCAATGCTATAATCACCTGAGCACCTCTGCGCGGAGATTCTGGCCGATGAAAACCATAACCATCTACACGGACGGCGCAAGCTCGGGCAATCCCGGGCCGGGCGGCTATGCCGCCGTGATCGTCCAGGGTCGGCAGCGGCGGGAAATTACCGGCGGCTTCCGCCAGACGACCAACAACCGCATGGAGCTGTACGCGGCAATCGCCGGGCTGGAAGCGCTTCAGGGCAGCCAGGCGGTACGGCTGGTCTCCGATTCTCAGTACCTGGTGGAGAGCATCAAGCAGGGCTGGGTGCAGGTATGGCAGGCGAAGGGTTGGCGCAAGACGAAAAAGGAGCGGGTGCCAAACGCTGATCTTTGGCGCCGTCTGCTGGCGTTGCTCGAACAGCACCAGGTTGAGTTCGAGTGGGTCGAAGGGCATGCCGGCGATCCATTCAACGAGCGCGCCAACCGGCTTGCGCAGCGCTCGTTACTCGCCGCGAACCTGCCCGCAGACGAAGGCTATGAGCAGTCAGACGCAAATGGGGGAGCAGTGCAGGCTGGATTGTTCGATCTGCCAACGCAGGAAGTGCCGCTTTCGCAAGGTGATAACGCCGGCGAACTGCCAATCGCAATCCCATCCAGCCGTAAAGTCGTTCGCGCGGGGCAAGCCTGCCGCAAGTGCGGCGCGGCAGTGGAGAAACGCATCCCGTCGCGCAAGGTCAAGCCTGGGCAGCGTTATTATTATGAGTATTATCTGCAATGCCCGAAGTGCGGTACCATCTATCTGGTTGATGACGCAAAAAGGGGGAATGGTTGATCTGGTTGTGGATAACAGGGCTGGTTAAGGTCGTTAAAGTCGTTAAAAGAGTCGTTAATAGAATCTCGTGCAATTTTTGCACTCCGGAGAGGTGCAGGATTTGCACTCCGTTGAAATGCAATTTTTGCCCTCCGGATGCCTGGATGCAATTCATTCATGCAGGCCTGCGGGAAAAAGTTTCATCCAGGGCAGCGTGCGAGGTTTGCACTCAGGCTTGATACAGCAGAATTTCCTGAATGCATTTTTTGCACTAAGGAACATTGATTCGACCTTTTGTTGCGCATAGATTAATAGAACAGAAACCTACGCTGTCTCTACTCCAGTGGCACTAAACTTGCATGCATTCTTTCTTAAATGGATAGGTTGGATTAGATTGATCGACAAAAGGAACAAAATCCCGCACGGGATTAGGGTCGAACAAGCCAGGCTTCTGGACTTTCTTATTGTTAGAATTTAAGGGTATACTTTGGATGAGTGTATTCGCATGATGGACACCCGATTGACTGACGCAGACATAAGTCTCGACCAAATCACTGCGCTCAATGCGGAAGCCTGGGCGCTGCGCTATACGGATATTCGCCGAGCAATCGAGTTGGTCAACGGTGCAAGCGCCAGATTCGACCGCGATAGCATCACTGACCCGGTGATCCTTCAGGCAGTAGCCGGTTTGCAGCTTAACCTCGGACGCTTCCATTCGCAGGTGGGGGAATATGTGATTGCCATCGAAATGCTGCAAATAGCACTCGATCTGTATAAAAAGTTAGCAGGCCAGCGGGATGTGATCCTCACTCATGCTGAAATTGGCCGGGTACACTTGCAGCTTTCGAATTACGTACAGGCGCTGGAGCATACCCTTATCGGATTTGAACAAAGCGGCACAGAAATCGATCAAGAACTGGAAGCCGTTCTCCTCTACAACCTGGGGGCTCTTTATATCCAGCGTGAGGATTACAGCCGGGCCTTGCCTTACTTGCTTAAATCTGCGCAACTTGCGCAAGACACCTCGAACCGCGACCTTCATGGCGAGGTGCTGGAGCGGATCAGTTGCGCATATACGTGCCTGGATGATCCGCGAGCCGGATTAGAGGCAGGAAACAAGAGCCTTGATATCTTCCTTGTTACGGGCAATCAATTGGGTAAGGCGGCAGTTCTGAACAGCCTGGGTCAGGCCTGCCAGCTGCTTGAAGATTTCACAAGCGCCACGCATTACTACAGCCAGGCCGAAGCAGCTGCCAGTCAAATCGAGCTGCGCTACGAGGTGATCCGCTCGCAGGTTCTATCAGCCTCGTTGCACAGCCAGCAGGGCGAATTCGAACGGTCGGTAGAAATCCTTGAATCTGCATTGAAGACAGCGCGGAAGATCGAGTCGATTGGATACATCGTCCAAATACACCAGATGCTTTCCGACGATTATCGACGCATGCAAAATTATCAGAAAGCTTTGTTTCATTACGAATGTTTTCACCTGGGTAAGGAACAGATTATCAACGCCGAGAACGAGAGCAGAATCGGTAATATGGAAGTGATTTACCAGGTCGAAGCTGCGCGTCGTGAAGCAGAGCTAGAACAGCAGAAAAATGTTATCCTCGAGCAGGAAATCAACGAACGCATTCAGGTTGAGCAGGCGTTGAAGTCCGCCAACGAACGGCTTCAGGCGGAAATTCGGGAGCGTGAAGCGCTGATCGCCGATCTGGATGCTTTCTCGAGGATGGTGGCCCACGACCTGAAGACCCCGCTGCAGAATCTGTCGCTGCTCTCGTATATGCTCCAGCGCGAGCTGGCGAATATTGAAAATATGGAAAGCGCGCTTGACCTGGTCGAGCAAATTCAACAGACAGGCCTGAAAGCAGGAATGATCATCAACGAATTGCTCACATTGGCAAGTCTGCGCAGCAACGATATCGAATTCACACTCCTGGAAATGAAAACGGTCATCGAAGAAGGCGTCAACCGGATGAAATTGTTAATCGATGAGCGTAAAGCGGAGGTCATCCTTTCCCCCCTCTACCCCCAGGTGAGAGGTCACGCCCCCTGGATTGTGGAAGTAGTTGCCAATCTGATCTCCAATGCGATCAAGTATGGCGGAGAACCGCCGAAGATCGAAGTCGGAGCTGATCCGGAGCAGGATGGATTTACCCGCTTCTGGATAAAAGACAACGGAGACGGTATTCCTCCCAAGGACCAGGCCAGGCTCTTTCATGATTTTGCGCGTCTGGGGCGGCAGCAGACTGGCGGGCACGGTTTGGGATTATCGATCACGCGGCGCATCATCTCCAAGCTTGGCGGGTCCGTCGGCGTGGAGAGCACCGGTAAAGAAGGGGAGGGGGCAGTCTTCTGGTTCACTTTACCGGGCGCAAACCGGGCTGAGACCGGGCTGCGCAGCGATCAGGATGAGGGCAAGCGGTAGAGAGAGAATCCAGGCGACATAGCCTCGGTTGCATTCTGGCTGGATCGGGATATAATTGCACTTCTGCGGCGCGCGGATCATCTTCAGAGAGCGCTGCATTATTACGGATGTTTCTAAAGGTGCCTATGTCGAATCAAATCAACACAGTCAGCGATGGCCTGGTGGTCAGCCTGGAATACACCCTGACCGTGGCAGGTCAGGTGATCGATGCTTCCGGTGACGCGCCGTTGGAGTATTTACAAGGTTACAACAATATTATCCCCGGTTTGGAGCGCGAGCTGGCCGGCATGGAGCTCGGCGAGAGCAAGGAAGTGTTGGTGGCCGCCAAAGATGCTTACGGCGAGTATGACGCAGAAGCGTTTTACGATATACCGCGCGCGCAATTTCCTGCCAGCTACCGGCTGGAGGTTGGCGCGCCGGTGCGGGTGCGCACCAATACGGGGCAGGAGGCGACGGCTTATATTCATTCAGTCGCTGATGACCATGTGCAGCTAGATCTCAATCATCCTCTGGCGGGAAAAGATTTACTCTTTCAGGCAAAGATCATCGGCTTGCGAGAGGGCACGCTGGATGAGTTGGAATTTGGGCGGGTTGGCGGCAGCGCCTGCGGGAGCTGCGGCTCCGCGCATGGCTGCGGCGGAAGCTGCGGTTAGTCGATATTTTGCATGATTACAGCCCCCTTTCAACGCCGGAAAGGGGGTTTATTGTTTTGACACCCTGCGCCTTTAGCAGCGGCCTCGTCCGCCCTCAACCCAACCTACGACTTACAATTACTCTACAAACTCAATATGCAAGAACTAAATATCAAATTGAATGATATGGTCTAAATTGATCGTTAATCCAAGGGAATGAAGTATTAATTTTGGAGGAACCGATATGCAATTTGTTATGAATTGGCTAAGGAATCTTGGGCTCATTCTCATCATTGGAATCGGTATATACATCATTTTTCCAGACATGACAAGGCAGGTTATTGAACTATATGGAATGTTATTTGGTCCCCTGATTTTTGTCATGTTACTTGTATTTTCATTGCCAAGGAAAGGAAGAAGCCGCCGTTAAAGGAAACGGCAATGTTTTCCCATCAACATTCAAAATATTTATACACTGCTGCTCAAGCAATGCCTTACGGTTTGACCAATCCCTGGAAGACAAATCCATCTGGAGTGACTGCCAGGATCACTGCCGGTTTGATC
>JAXDCA010000088.1:0-12800 GCA_034678305.1 Bellilinea sp. | reverse complement strand
TCCCCGCCACATCTAGGTGACTCACCAGGGACTCGAACCCTGAACCCACTGATTAAGAGTCAGTTGCTCTGCCAGTTGAGCTAGTGAGCCAAAGGCGTCACCATTATACCGCAAGGTCAACCAGAGTCAATATTCACCCATTTCCCTCGCCAACCCCCTTTCGTCTTATAATATGGACTGAACAATACTACTACCTTTATCGCCTGGAAGGATTTTCCATGAAACCGATTGACCGCCCGACCGCTGAAGGCATCCTCTACACCGACGAGTACCAGCTGACCATGGCGCAATTGTACTTCCGCACCGGCTTGCACGAAAAAAATGCCCAGTTCGATCACTTCTTCCGCAGCTACCCCAATTACGGTGACCACAAGGCCGGTTATTGCATCAATGCAGGCCTGGAATGGCTGTTGGATTGGATGAATGAAGTCCATTTCCGCCCGCAGGACCTGGATTACCTGCGCGCGCAAACCACATCCGCGGGCAAGCCGTTATTCGGCGAAGATTTCCTCGCCTGGCTGGCAAAAAACGGCACCTTCGAGGGCATTTCGATGCAAGCTATCCTGGAAGGGCGCGTCGTTCATCCCAATGTGCCGCTAACCGTCGTCCAGGGTCCGCTGGCAATCGCGCAGATCATCGAAACCCCGCTCCTCAACATGCTCAATTACCAGACCCTTATCGCCACCAAGGCGGCCCGAATGCGATCAAGCGCCCGCGGTAAAACTCTGCTCGAGTTCGGCCTGCGCCGCGCGCAAGGTCAAGCCGCTAACGCCGGCGCCCGCGCCGCGCTGATCGGCGGCGCTGATTATTCCTCGAACGTCGGTATCTCGCATGTGCTGGGCGTGCCACCCAAAGGTACTCACGCACATTCTATGGTGCAGGTATTCATGGCGCTTGGCGGCAATGAGTTGGATGCCTTTCGCGCCTTTGCTGATATCTACCCGGACGACTGCCTCCTGCTGGTAGATACGGTCGACACGCTCGAAAGCGGCGTACCCAATGCCATTCAGGTCTTCGAGGAACTGCGCCGAAAAGGGCACGAGCCGGTCGGCATCCGTCTGGATTCCGGCGACCTGGCTCACTTGAGCATCCAATCAGCCCACATGCTGGATAAAGCCGGCTTTCCCAATGCGGAAATCGTGCTTTCCAACCAACTCGATGAGTTGATCATCTGGCAGATTATCACCCAGATAGAGGAAGAGGCCGGGCGTTATGGGGTTGACCCGGACAAGTTGATCGAACGGTTGGTTTTTGGGGTTGGCACCCGCTTGATTACCTCCGCCGGCGATTCGGCCCTGGACGGAGTCTACAAATTAGTAGCCGTTGAGAAAAACGGTTCCTGGGCGCCTGCCATCAAAATCTCGGAAAACCCGGTAAAAATCCCGAATCCGGGCCATAAGCATGTCTGGCGTATTTATGACCAGCGCGGATATGCCACCGCCGATTTACTCAGCCTGGAAGACGAAGACCCCCGCGATATGGAGCGGATTACGCTGCGCCATCCGATTGAAATACACACCTACCGCCACCTCGAAAAGCAGGAGGTTTCACGAGTCGAACCGCTCTTGGTGGAGGTGCTGCGCGACGGTAAATTGGTTTACGAGTTGCCCAATTTGGAAGAAATCCGCAAGGTTCGTCTGGCCGACCGCAGCGCGCTTGATCCCGGCGTACGCCGCTTGATGAATCCGCACACCTACCATGTCTCGCTCACCCAGCGCTTGTGGGACCTGAAACAAGACCTGATCAAAGCGACTACCAAAGAATAAACCTTTGACTGGATCAAAGAAAACAGAAGAATGATCCAAATCCATCCATAGGTTTGGAACCTTTACGGCTCCCCTTTAGCCCTACGAATGCAGGACCCACCTTATCAATACTATCTATATCGTCGAGCCTGGCGACGCGATCACACTCGGCGCGACCGGCTTCAACCCCTCGATTAACATGAATATTCGCTCCGGCCTGACGAAGGACTAATTGAAGTGATCGGCAATACAACAAGCGACTCCAACAGCCCAATCCCCCAAAAGGCGACGGCGCCCACCAGTGCTCAATCAGGCAAGACATGCCTCTTCGCCGCGCGCGCTAAAAAACAGCCCCTCGCGAAGGCAAGGGGCTGGCATAACTGTCCGCAATGAGGCTGGATAATCGATCCTCCAGCCTCTTGAGAAATGATCGTCTTATTCCGGCATCCGGAATCCGTATTTCTCCAGCACAAATTTCGGGAATTCAAACCGGACGGTCTTTTCGGGATCTACGACCTGGCAGAATTTCAGGTCGCCCACCAGGCTCATCAACATACCGGCGTCATTGAGCGGCATCTTGACAAAATCTGTGAGGAACTGGGCCATACGGTGGGTTGCCTGACTGGCAGCTTCGTCAACCGTGGGAGCTGAATGGATGACCGCCACCATGTCCTTCGTTTCCAGGAAAGGCGTTGGCAGTCCTTTCATCGGCACTACCCGGACCTTCAAACGCACTTCACCCGGAGCTTCCGCGCCACAAACAACAATCTCACCATCGCCCATCACAGCGTGCATGTCTCCGCATCCGAATAGGCCTCCCTCGACGCCAGCGGTAAAGTAGATGCTTGCGCCCTGGCCTATTTGTGTGCAGTCCATATTTCCACCGTGCGGTCCGGGCGTCCCATTGGGCACCTTCCCACTGGCAGGAGCCACACCAATCACACCAATCATCGGTTTGGCAGGAATTTCTACTTTATCTTTGAAGATAACCTTCCCGCCGCGGTAAGCCAGAATGGCGGTTTCCATATCTTTGATAAGGTCGCCAAGCACGCCTTCCCCGGGGACGGTCACCATGGTCGAGTGCTCTGCCACCTTTACCTCGAGCAGATCTACTTTGATTACATCCCCCGGTTTAACCCCCTCGATGTATAAGGGACCGGAAGCTGGATTGACATGATCCCAATCCAATGCGTCGATGAGATCTGCCTCTGATTTTAGTTGTCCCTCGAAGCAGTCGTGGGTTTCGATAAGGACTTCCTCGCCCTGTTTTACTCGCAGGACTGGTTCTAAGCCAGGCTCGAAGGCAAAGAAAACATGATCGCGAGTAATTTTTGCAGTCATACCACCTCCATTATCAGATAAATGGGATCGCCTGTCTCAAATACTGACGATTGATCGGTACGCAGGTTTACACCTGTAATGCGGGCGGGATTTTCTTGAAACCCCTGGTGATGACTGCCAGGTAGACTATGCCAATCCCAAGCCAGATGAAACCGAGGGTCTTCGCCTCTGATGCCAGCCCAAACCAGACAAAACCGATGATCACCAATCCGATCACTGGCAAGACGCAGAAGGTAAGGATATCCTTGAATGACCTGCGATTTTCCTTGATCACATAATGATAGATCACCGTGAGATGCAGGACAATGAAGGCCGTGAGCGCGCCAAAGTTTACCAGTGAACTGATGATTTCCAGCGGCAGAGCAATGGCGATCGGGAAAGTAATCAACGCTACCAGGAGGATGGCGATGTACGGCGTTTTGGTCTTTTGGCTGACCTTTGAGAGGATTTTTGGAAGCTGTTCATCGCGCGACATACCAAAAAGCAACCTGGACACGGCCGCTTGAGCGGCAATGCCGTCGCCGAAGCCCCAGGCCAGCACGGTACCAATCAGGCAAAGTATCCTTACGAGGGTCCCGCCAGCTTCCTGGGCAATGTAAAAGAAGGCTACGTCGACGTTCGGGAAGGTGGTGTAATCCGGCCATACTAAACCAGCCAGCCAGGTCTGAATCATAAAGAGCACGGCCAACAAGCCCAGCGCGGCGATCATCGACCTGCCGATCATCTTCTTTGGATTCTTGGTTTCCTCCGCCAGGGTGCTGATGGCATCGAATCCAAGAAAGCTCAGCACCGCAACCGAGGTTGCCGCAAACACCATATTCCAGCTAAATTTCTCCGGATTAAAGAACGGCGTCAAGGTGAAGCTGCCCACGCCTGCTCCATTCGCCACTGCAATAATTGCTGCAACGGTAAAAGCGACAAACGCAAGCAGCTCGATCCCTAACATCACCCAGAGAGCCTTTGCCATGATTTCGATCCCGAAGTAATTCAGGATCGTGTTGATGACGATAAAGACGAGGATCCAGGCCCAGAATGGGACTGCCGGTATTTCAGCCGAGAGCCATAAACCTGCCACAAGGTAAACCAGGGCTGGAACCAGAATATAATCGATTAAAATCATCCAGCCTGCCATGAATCCAACATGTGGATTCATGCCGCGCTGAGTGTACGAATAGACAGATCCTGCAATCGGGAAAGCCTGTGCCATACGCCAGTAGCTCAAAGCAGTGAAAACCATCGCTACCGCGCCGATAAGATATGTTAGCGGCACCATTCCATGACTGATGTCGGCAACCACTCCGTATATTCCCATTGGGGCAATTGGCACCATGAAGACAAGCCCATATGCGAGCAAATCCCAGAATGACATATATCGGCGAAGTTCTTGTTTGTAGCCAAATTGCTCGATATCGTCTCTCGATCCTTCCGTGACAGGGGTATCAGACATGTTATCTCCTTTCAATTGAAATAATGTAGATGAGACAGGCGGCAAAAAAGAGATTAATACATGTAACATTTATTGCAGACCACTGCACGATTTCCAAGTGTGTAATGTCATACAAAGATTGTATTTACCTCCCATTCGACCACCACATGGTTGAATTGCTGAACCAATCGAATATTGTTAAGCGTGATGGCCAAAGCGCCTTCATAGCAACTGTTCGGCTGCCGCTTATCCCTCACCGACAGAGATGGGCGCGCCATTCGCTAAGTGTGAAGCTGCGGGAGACAGCATACTCCCCTTCCCATCCAAACCTGCGGGTCGTTTCACGGCTCCTGATTGTATTGCATCCCCGGGGGGTCGAATGGGCAAGCAGCGCAACTGTCCTTAACATGAAATGGGCGCTTCTTGCTGGCGTAAAATAACTGGATTAGGACCTGAAACAGAAGCTGATCAAAGCAACTGCCAGAAACTAAACCTTTGACTGGATCTAAGAAAACAGAAGAATGATCCATATCCATCCATGGGTTTGGAACCTTTACGGCCCCTCCTTCGTCTTACATATACTGTAACCACCTTTTGAAACTGGCTCAGTGCATAGGAGGAGCCATGAAACGAATATTTATCGCCCTGTTAATGGTTGTTTTATTATCCTCAGCGTTTGGCGTCCGGACAGTCGCCGCTGAATCGACCTGCGGTGACAAGTACATCGTCCAGCGCGGGGATTACCTGGTCAAAATTGCCAACAAATGCGGGACTACCGTCTCGGCCATTCTGGCTGCCAATCCATCGATCAAAACACCCAGCCTGATCTACCCGGGTCAGGTGCTGATTATGCCCAAAGAAGGCCAGACCATTCCCATCACCGGCGGAGCTATCTATATCGTCAAACCTGGCGACACGTTGAGCGGGATCGCTGCGCTGTTCAAAGTCACCCTGACTGATATGCTCAAGGCCAATCCTTCAATCACCAATGCCAACCGCATCACCTCCGGTCAGCAGATCAAACTGCCCGAAGGCGCCGCCCAGGTGTTAACCGCCGGCATTACCCCCGTCAAAGCCAAACCCGGGGATACCCTCACCCTCGCCGCCACCGGCTTCAACGCCTCGGTTAACGTGGAGATCCGCTTCGGCCTGACCAAGGACCAAACCGAAGTGATCGGCAATACCACGACCGATTCCAACGGCGCCATCCTCCAAAAGGTTACCATTCCTAGCACCGCCCAGTCTGGCAAGACCTATGTCTTCGTTGTCAAGGTCAAAGACGCCACCACGCAGGCGGTTTCGAACACGCTGACCATCAGCCCGACCGCCGAGGCCACCAGCTATACGGTCGTGCGGGGTGACACCCTGCGCAAGATCGCCAATAAGTTCAAGACCACGGTAGCTGCCATTGTAGCGGCTAATCCCGCAATCAAAGACCCGAACCTGATCTACCCTGGACAGGTGTTCAAGATCCCGTCCGGCCAATCCGCCGCGGCGGTTGCAACTATCCCGGTCAGCGGAGCGCCCGGTTCCAAGATCATTGTGGTCGCTGACGGCTTCCCTGCCAGCCAGAACGTGGACATCAGGCTAGGCATCCAGGGCGGCTCTCCCGCCGTCATCAAGGATGGACGCATAGACTCGTCAGGTTATCTGCGGGTCGACCTGACGCTGCCGACCAGCGCCAAAGCCGGCGAAAAATGGGTCGTGACGGTGATCACCACCGATCTGGCGAAGGTAGTTCAGGCCACCTCGGCAGTCTTCACTGTCAAATAGCTGGCAAGCAAACCGGTCGACTTGCCGGTAAAAAATCAGAAGGTACAGGCCGCAATCGGGTCATGATTGCGGCCTTACTGCTAACAACTACGACTTTATCGCCCCCGCACGCCGGCGCAGCGCTCGCAGGCGGGGTCGTCACAAAGCAGCGCCTCCTCGTCCTCTGCGATCATATCGATGATGTACTTTACCATCGGACGAAGCGGCAGGGCGCGCACCATTGCCGCGCCAATCATCGCGCAGCGGGTAATCTCTTCCAGACACGGCGCTGCCTGCTCGAATCCCAGCGAGCAGCACGGAAAGCCCGGGCACTCCACCACTCCCTTGCGCGTCAGCGCCCAGCGGACAAATTGCCGCCGCCCAGCCAGTTTCTCCGCCCAATGGATGCTGGTGTTGACGGCATGGTCAACGCCAAGCAGCAGCACCCAACCGCCTTCATCCACCAGCGCGCCAATCGGCGCAAGCGGATCCGCCAGAGTCTGCTTTACCAGCGCCGTATCGACGCCAATTCCGGCAAATGACAGGATTGGGTGGAATGATCGTTTCGAGGAGGGATGGCGGCGTAGTGTCTCGGGCAGCGAACCCATCAGACTGTCGCAGGGCATATCCGGCTTGTAAATTTCAGCCATGCGGTTCAATATTTTTCCACTGCCATAGACTATCCCATTGTGGTCCGGGCCGTCCTCCGGGATGATCATGGTGATATATGTGTGGGTGGGCGCCATCAAGCGCGGAAATACTTGCAGCAGCGCCCCCAACAGTGTTTCCGCCCCGCCGTGTATCTCGCCGAATGACCGCAGCGAGGTATGCACGATCACCGGCTTGCTGCTCTCGACTCCGAGCAAACGAAATCCACTGACCAGTTCGCGAAATGAGGGCATAGCTACCTCCTAGAAAGGGGGATTGCCAGATCATTACGGATGTGCTTCACCGCTAAAGCGTGGACAAGTAAGCGGCTTGTAACGCGGATGAACGCCTGCCTGCCCAGCTCAGATATGGCGAGGCTCACGGCGCCTCCACGGCTGCCGCTGATTCACAGACTGGGATGTCCTGCGGGGTATCTTTGGCGTTCACACGCAGATTGAAGTATGGCGAAGGGTCGATGGTGTTCTCGATTTCCAGTTCGTTGAGGAATTTGCCCTCGCCATCGTCTTTAACCAGCGAAAAATGAAGATGCACTCCGGTTGGATTGCCGCTTGCGCCGGAATAATTCCCTTGATAGCCGAGCAGCCTGCCAGCCTCGACAAACTGCTCGACAGTGCCTGGCGGGAATTCGGGCGAAATCAAGGATTTCCCCACGGCATCGGCCATGTGAGTGTAATAGGCCCAGATCTGCCGCCCGGGTTGGAGCGGATCATCGGGGATGCGGATGATGACCGTCGATTTCCAATCCGCGAGGCGGGTCAGGTAACCGTCATAGGCGGCATAGACCGGCGTTTGCCCCGGCTGCGCGCCGCTGAAGATATCCAGCCCCTGGTGGCGCTGCCCGGGTTTCCAGGAATCATCCCAGAGGAAACCGATGTAACCGTCGGTTGGCAGGATGAAGGGCGCATCCCCGCAGCGCTCGCCGGAATGGACAGCCCACTCAGGGTGCCCGCCGGGGTCGCGAATCCACTGGATGACCCGCGATGAGCGCAGCGATCTGCCGCCCGCGCCGAAGTAATAAAAACCGCCAGCAGCCAGACCAGCCGCCAGCAGCACCGGCAGGATCAGCCAGGCAGAGCGCCTCATGCCGCGGCCAGGTTTCCCCTCATCGACCAGGGTCCGCTCCAGGTGATCTCCACCAGTAAAGCCTGACCGCGCAGGTCGGCCTCCGTCTCGACGAAGACCAGCTTGTTGGTCGGGGTGCGTCCCTTCCAGCGCCCGCGCACCTTCTCCTCGAAGAGCACCTCGACGGTTTTACCCAGGTGGCTGGCGTGGATCTCGGCAGCAACGCGCTCCTGCTGCTCTTCCAACAGGCGGAAGCGTCGCCATTTTTCGGCGTCCGGCACATCATCCGGCATGCGCCGCGCCGAAACGGTGCCCTCGCGCGGCGAGTAGCGCGCCAGGTGCGCCACGTCCATTCTCAAATCCGCCAGCAGGCGGCGGGTATTCTCGAACTGGACCTCGCTCTCGCCGGGGAAACCGACAATCACGTCCGTTCCGATCGAAACGCCGGGGATGCGCGCGCGGATCTTTTCCACCAACGCGCGGTACTGCCCGGAAGTGTAGCCGCGGCGCATGTTGGCCAGCACCTGATCGTCGCCGGCCTGCGCCGGTACCTCGATGTGCGGCATGACCTTGGGCAGCTCGGTGACCGTATCGAGCAGTTCGTCGGTCATCCAGTTGGGGTGCGAGGTCAGGAAGCGGATGCGCAGCAGCCCTTCGATCTGGCTGAGGCGGCGCAGCAACCCGCTCAGGTTCGGGTAATCGGGCTGGTCTTTGCCGTAGCGGTCGACGATCTGTCCCAGCAGAGTGATCTCTTTAACGCCCTGATCGACCAGCGAGTTCACCTCGCGCAGGATTTCCTGCGGCGGGCGGCTTTGCTCGACGCCGCGCCGATACGGGATGACGCAATAGGTGCAGGCGTGCGAGCAGCCCAGCACAATCGGAATGAAGGCGGAAACCAGCTTGCCGCGCTCGCTGAGCGGCAGGATTAATTCCTCGTCCTGTAGTTGATAGCGCAGGGCAGTTTCGGATTGCTGCAGGCCGCGCTCGTCGCGGCGCAAGAGATATTCGACCAGCGGCGCGGGATCAGACGGCGGCGAAAGGACATCCACATACGGAAAACGCTCAACGATTCTGGCGTTGCCCTTCACGCCGACCAGGCAGCCCATCAGGTTGATCACCAGGTCGGGGCGGGCTTTCTTAAGCGGGCGCAGCGAGCTGAGCCGCCCGTAGGCTTTATCCTCGGCGGACTGCCGCACCACGCAGGTGTTCAACACGATCACGTCAGCCTCTTCCGCGCGATGGGTAGCGGTATAACCGAGATGCTCCAGCGCGGATGCCACCCGCTGCGAGTCGGCGACGTTCATCTGACAGCCTTCTGTCCAGATATGGTACTTCATGGCGCGAATTATATCAGCATTTACGAGGGTAATCGCACTGTTTTGGTCTGATTCACGGACTGAATGTCGATCAGGACACGGGCGAGGCATCCCAATTGATGAATTCGAAATGACAGAGGGACCTGGATATAACAAACATACCTTGCGGGATGTTGTCATTTCGATGAACGAAGTGAGGAGAAATCTTCATGTTATTTGGGGCAGCCCGAGCGCCTTTTACGAAGTGAAACCTCGAAATCCGGAAAACCGCTAAACGTGACACCTGACACTTGACACGCCCTCATACCCTCAGCTCGACGATATCCCCATCCCGCAGCACGTATTCCTGCGCCACCATTTGCCCGTCGCGCACAGCAGCGCCCCAAACCCGCGCAAACTTGAGGTGTTGGATGAAATCCTTGTGAATCATGCCGCCCAGCTCAGCCAGGGTGGTGCCCTGCTTGACCACAAAGGGCCTGGTCAGGTCTGGCTCTTTACCAGGCGGCTTGGCGTAGATGCGCACCACTTGCAGGTACTGCAGCATCGCCCGTTTGAGCCGCTCCAGGTTGCGCTGCTCCTTCACGGATATCGGCATGACCGGCAGCTTATACTCGAGCAGTTCCTTGAAGGCTTCACAATCCATGTCCGCGCCGGGCTGGTCGCATTTGTTAGCCGCGATCAGCACCGGCACCGCCGTCCAGCGCTCAGGCATTTCTTCATCACCGGTCAACTGCGCCGCCTTGATGCGGTTTTCCTCCAACCGGCGCAATCCGATCTCCACCTGCTCGAAAGGATCAGCCTGCAGATCGACCATCAACAGCACCAGGTCGGCCCGCCTCACGATCTGAAACAGCTCAGCGGAGAGATACGGCCCGTCCAACGGCGGCGTGTCGATCAGCTGCACCGACACCTGATCCACCTCCAGCATGCCAGGCGCCGGCTCCCAGGTGGTGTAAGGCGCGGCGTCCACCTGCGAGCGGGCGTTGGTCAGCGCGCACAGCAGGGAGGATTTGCCCGTGTTGGCTGCGCCGAGCAGCACGACCTGCCCGGCGCCTTCGCGTTTGATGGCATAAGCGGAAGAATGGCGGCTGCGCGACTTCTGCGCCTGGGCCGCGTTTCGCAGCTTGGCCAGGCGCGATTTGTAATCCCCGCGCAGATGCTCAGTACCTTTATGCTTGGGGATGACCGCGAGCAGTTCTTCAAGTAGAGCAGCCTTCTCTTCGGCTGTCTCGGCTTCGCGGTAGCGCCTCTCGATGTCGAAATATTCCGGCGGCAGGTTGGTTGGCATGGTTTCTGTCTCCGGTCGTTTATATTACTATACCGAAAAGCACGCTGTAGAGCAAACCCCCTGGTGCACTAGGTGTTTACTCAGAATCGATTTTCAGCCAAAAAATTCATGCTGCCAGAATCCGAAAACAACTTCCACGTGACACCTGACACGTGATACCTGACACCTCACACGTGACACCTGACACGTGACACCTCACACCTGACACCTCACACCTGACACCTCACACCTCACGCCTGACACCTCACGCCTGACACCTGACACGTGACACCTGATACTCACTTCTGCTTCTCTCTGCTAAATGCTTACTTCCACGTAAATAGCAGCAGCTCTCCCTGCGGCAGGGTGACGTTCACCCAGAGCGGATCGGACGTGCCGCAGACGCCGCCAATACAGTTGCAGTCCGCATCCATGGTGTTGCTCTTGCAGGCGATCGCCGTATAGGCCACATTCCAGATGCCGGCAGCCGTATCCGGCATAAAGGCGTAGAATATGCCTTCTGCATCGGTCATCGCGTCGGTGCGTTGAGTCTTCGAGCCGATCGCCTGCGTGATGGCGTACTGCACCCCGCTGACAGGCTCTCCCTGTGGCGAGGTTACTTTGCCGGTGATCAACTTTACGCCTTGCGGCTGCATCACAGGCGCTGTCTGCAAATCCTGGTCGGTCGCGACCAGTTGGGCGAACACCCAGCCCTTATCTCCCTTTGCGGTTTCGACGTACATCCACTCACCGCCTGGCGACCTGCCCAGCACGGTAAAAGCGACGTCCTTGTTGATCATGGTGATGACGGCGAACAGATAGCCCGGGTTGCTGCGTAGATTGGTGTAATCCACTGCCGGATGCGCCTCGAAGGGCGTAAAAGGCGTCGGGCTGGGGGTGAAGGTCGGCGAGGGCTCAGGCGTGGAACTGGGGATGACCGGCGGGGTCGTCGGCTGCGCAGTGCTGGTCGGGATTGGCGTGGGGCTCGGCTCGGGCGCAAAAAGCGCGCAGCCGGATAAAACCAGTAAAAGGATCAGAAAAGGAAGGACGCGTTTCATGCTCATGGCGGTCTCTCTTTCTGAAAGTGGACCGGGGCGATGGCTGCCAGGATGAACGGTCAGATAACGATCATTTCTATGCGCAATTTGATTATACAACGTCACGCAAGGGAAATTTGTTCCGCATTCTTTCAGTCGAACGCCGTTCAATGGACAGAAACGCGGTAAACCATGTTGCGCGTCAGATAACGGCTCGAAAAAGTAATCGCCAGGCTGGCGCCCATCCCCTCCCTTTCCATCGCCTGAGCATGGATGTGCAGGTGCGGCTCGCTGCTCTTTCCCGAGTTGCCGACCTGGGCAAGAGCGTCCCCTGCCTGCACAGTCTGTCCTACTGCCACCTCGATTGAGCCATTGAGCAGGTGCTGCAGCCAAACCACAGCCCCTCCGCATTCGATAGCAACCTGGTTGCCGCCCGGCTCGTCGGCGTCATAGCTGGAAAGGGGTGAATCCGGCCAGCCGTCGATCACTGCCATCACCCGTCCGCTGCACGGACTGTAAACCTCGTCGCGATAGGTGTGATAGGCATCCAGGTGTTGGGGCAGCAGGCCATCCGCGCGCCGACCTAAGTTGTCCACTTGCACGATATCCAGCCCAAAGCGAGACTCAGTCTCGCCGCGGAAATGGAAATTAATCCAGCTGGAGCTGCCGCCCTGTAGAATAGTATAAGCGCCATGCTTGAACGGAAATGCAAGCTCGATATGCCGCGCAGGCGGCAGCAACCCCTTGAGTAAATTGGCGTCGATGAGCAGCATGGCCCCGGCGCAGATAATCAACGCAAACCGCCGGCGCCGGGTACGCCGATTGGGCTGCGCCGCGGGCGCAAGCAACCGTCGCAGGGTTATCGTACTGGCGGCAAGCCAGGCCAGCAGCGGCAGCCAGCGCAGGTGGATGCTGAACATCACCCAGGGATAGACGAACATGGCAAACAGCGCATACAGCCCGACGGACAGGACCGCTACCCCGCGGTTGAGGCGCGTGGCGAAGCGCGCCCGTCCCAGCCACCAACAGGAAGCCGGCACCAGGAGCAGCACCACCAGCATCACGAATGGGTCGTTGATCACCTGCCAGTCAGGCATATACATAGACGCCTTGCGACCGCGGGGAGTGAGATCCCGCGGTGTGCCTGAGTCTATTATCCTACTTTTAGGGGGTGGAGGAGGCAGA
>JAXDCA010000087.1:0-11420 GCA_034678305.1 Bellilinea sp. | reverse complement strand
CGCCGCTTGATCCGCGCGCAATCCAAAAACCAAAACCGAGCCTTTTCTTCCCAAATATGATAAAACCGATTAAAATCATCGCTTGGAGACCTCCCTGTATGCGTTTTAGAGGTATCGGAATCACCCTCTTGCTCCTGGCCTTATGGGTGGCGGGCGCAGAGGCGCAGAGCGGTTATTTCTCCATCAATCAATCAATACAACTTGCCGGCGAGGAAGCGGAAACGGTTTACCGCACCAACCTCGCTCGCCAGGCCAATGGCCTGCCGCCGCTGCGCTGGAACGCCCAACTGACCCAGGCATCGCGCTGGTTTGCTTACGATTCGGTTGAAAACCGCCCTACGTCTTACTGCGGTCACCAGGACACCCTTGGCGCCTGGCCGGATTCGCGCGCGAGTGCATTCGGCTATCTGGGTCTGGCCGGAGCTGAAAACGCCTTCTGCGGTTACATCACCCCGCAGCAAGCAGTCGACGGCTGGATGGGCAGCGACGGGCATTCCGATAATATCCTTGACCCGAATAGTCGTGAGATCGGGCTGGGGTATTACCGCCGCGATTCTGACGGGCGCGGTTTTGTCGTGCAGGATTTCGGCAACGACCCGGCGTATGCGCCGCTGGTGATCAACAACGAGGCTCTCAACACCACCAATCCTCAGGTCAATCTATATTTTTACAACAGCGAAAACTCAGGGGGGGTTACCGGTCGGCGCATGGCGACCGCCATGCAAATCAGCAATGATGCCTGCTTCACTGAGGCGGCATGGCAGCCTTTCCAATCCAATCAGGTCTGGTCGTTGCCCGGCGGCGAGGGCTGGAAGACAGTATATGCGCGCGCCCGTGATCTTTACGGTTACATATCATCGGCTGAAGATGTTATTTATCTTGGCGGTAATCCGCCCCTCGCGGAAATTTCCACCGCGCAGATGTCCTCAGCCAGCCCGGTAGTGACCCTCTATGATTTGGACAGCGGCGGGCGCAACTCGATCCAATTCAGCCTGGGCTGGCTGACGGATCAATTTAAACGTCCAAGCGATAACCAGATGTTCTCACAGGTTAGCGATCCGCAGGCGTTGGACGGCAAAGCCCTGTTGCTTTCGCCAACCAATGACAACGCCATCGCCTGGGACTGGACCACTCGTTTCCCAACCAATACGCCGATGGTTGCCTATTTCCGCCTTAAAGTGAATAACAACTCGTCCAACGCTGAGGTTGCTCAACTGCAAATTACCGCCGGCACAAATACTTTCAGCCCGGTTTCGATCAAGGGTACCCATTTCAAAGCAGCCAATCAGTATCAGGAATTTGCCGTGCCCTTCACCTTCACGCCCGACGAAGGTCATCCATTCCTGATTTTCAACATCCGCCGCACTGCAAGCGTTGACCTTTCTATCGATGTGATCACCATCTTCACCGCGCCGCAGCCATTTACCGGCGAGACCATGACGATCAGCGTGCCGGGTGGCAATTACCGCGGGCAGGGCGTGTGGGTGCGATATCTGGATTCAGACCTGAGCAACTTCACGCCATTCACCAACGCGGTCACCGTCAAACCGGAGCTGCGTATCAGCCAGCCCGGCATGACCTTCCTGGCTGGCCTGGCGGCAGATGATCCTTCGCCGCCGCCAGGACAAATTGATGTACAGACCATTTGCAGCGCGTCTTTTACCTGGCAGGAGAGCGATAACGCTGCCTGGTTGGACACCGAACGGATCGGCAGCAGCGTCGTTGTGCGGGTCAGCGCCAGGGGCATGGCCCCTGGAAACTACCAGGCTGCGGTCACTTTTACGCCGAGTGACGAAGCCATTGCCTCGGTTCAAATGCCGGTTGACTTCATCGTTGTTCCGGATCTGAAAAGCCTGTACCTGCCAGGCGTTCGCCGGTGAGACGGCCGGATTCGCATCCAGCATAAGACTCGCCGGAAAAGCGGTTTATCAACCCGCTGGATCGATTACCCTCCCGGCAGCGGCCAGATCCAGTACACGAACAGCGCCACCAGCACGCCAAGGACGATTCCCCCAATGACTTCATTTGGCGTGTGGCCGAGCACCTCTTTCAGCCGTTCCTGCGATATGGGGTGCCCGCTAAAAAACTCCTCTATCAACAAATTGATCTTTTCAGCATGAAAGCCGGCTTGCCGGCGCACGCCGGCGGCGTCATAAACGATGACCATGGTCACTGCGAACGCCAGGGCAAAGAGCGGCGTGCCAAATCCGTAGAACAGCCCGATCGAAAGCGTGGTGGCGACGCTCAGGGAGGAGTGGGAACTCGGCATCCCCCCGCTTCCGAACCACATTCCCCAATTCCAGCGCCGTTTCAGCAGATATTCGATGGGTACTTTGAGGAACTGCCCAAGGAACCAGCCAAGCAGTGCCGCGGCAAGCACCTGGTTGCTGAATAAATCTCGCAGCATCAGTTTAATTCTTCCTCTTCTCCCGTTGCCGGCAGGTCGGGCTCTTCTTCACCCAGTATGCGCACGCGCAGCTCAGCCTGGTCGAGCAGTTCAACACAGCGGCGGGCGAGCGCCTGTCCGCGCTCGAACAACGCCAGGCTCTGCTCGAGTGTTTGCTGGTTGCCTTCGAGCGCGCCGATCACTTCTTCCAACTCCTGAAAAGCCTGTTCGTAGGCCAATTCTTCCACAGGTGTAGCCAATTTATTCATTCAGACCAACCTCCTTATTCTCACGGACAACTTGATTCACCTGCGCGCCAAAACTGCCGTCGGTCATGCGCACAGAAACTTCGTCGCCGATGCTGATCTGGCGAACGCTGGATAACAGGCGTCCGTCCGCCGAGTGGACAACGGCAAAACCGCGCTGCATCACCGCCAGTGGATTAAGCGCATGCAGCCGTTGCTGAAGACCATCCAGGCGGGCGCGACGGAGCTGCTCGTAGGCAGCCAACGCGCGCGCCATGCGTTCTTGCATATCATCCAACCGCTGGCGGCCGTTTTGCACCTGCCGCCTGGGCGAGAGTTGGTCGAGGCGGCGGCGGATATCCATCAATCGCTGGCGGGAAGCATCCAGGCGCGTGTGCAATATGCCGTCCAGCAATGTAAAAGCGCTGCGAAGTTCACCGCGCAAGTCAGCCATGTCGGGCACGGCCATCACCGCCGCGCCGGTCGGGGTTGGCGCGCGAAGATCGGCGGCGAAATCGCACAGGGTGAAGTCGGTTTCATGACCAATGCCGGTGATAACTGGCGCTGCTGAAGATGCGACTGCGCGTACCACGCGCTCATCGTTGAACGCCCACAGATCTTCGAGCGACCCGCCGCCGCGCGCCAGGATGATGATATCTGGTTTTACGATGCGGTTGAGCTTATTCAATGCGCGCACAATGGCTGGCGGAGCTTCATCGCCCTGCACCGCCGTTGGCGCCAGGACAACCTCCGCCAGGGGATAACGCGCTGCCAACGTGTTGAGCATATCCTGCAGCGCCGCGCCGGTGGGCGAGGTGACTATGCCGATGGTGCGCGGGCGCGCGGGGATGGGCCGCTTGCGTTCGGGCTCGAACAATCCTTCAGCCTCCAAACGAGCCTTGAGCCGCAGGAATTCCTGATAAAGCCAGCCCTCGCCGGCCAGGCGCAGCGCGTCGATATAAAGCTGATATTGCCCGTTTGGTTCGTACACGCTGATGTAGCCGTGTACCTCGACTGCCGATCCGTTAGCCAGGTCTGTTTTAAGCCGTTGAGCGGTCGTGCGCCAGATCACGCAGCGCAGTGCCGCAGCCGCGTCCTTCAAGGTGAAGTAAACATGCCCAGAGCTTGGTTGCGACAGGTTGGATATCTCCCCGCGTACCCAGACATCCCGCAGGATTTCGTCGCTTTCCAGCAATTGGCGCAGGTAGCTGGTGATTTCGCTGACCGATAATGAGGGCGAACCCGAAAAAAACTCTTGTTCCATCTGCAAATAGGATACCCTGCCTGATTGAGCATGTCAATCAATTCGCCGCATACATGATGTGCTTAAGAGCAATATCTGCGCCAATTTATGCTTTATTTTCGGCTGGAATCATGCGCGCATGTTTGATACAATAACCATTACATTGTCAGGGGATGGCTGTACCTGGCGGGCTCCAACAGCCAGATGAGGCTGGTAACCAGATTGCAGCGCAAAAACCCGCATACACCGCAAAATTGAGATACAACCTACCATTTAGATCCTTAGCAAAAGACACCTTGCTCGTTTTGGAGGCAGGCGCATGGATTACCTCTGGTCGCCGTGGCGGAAGGAATATATTATGCAAAACGAGACACCACCCGGCTGCATCTTTTGTAATGCGTTGAAAAAAACCGACGATGAAAATAACCTGATTGTCGCGCGCGGCGAACGAGCTTTTGTGATTTTAAACCGTTTTCCTTACACCAGCGGGCACATCATGGTTGTCCCGTTCGAGCACCAGCCAAGTTTCGAGGATGTTGCTGCGCCAACCCGCGCGGAAATAATGGAGTTGATAACCCGCTGCATGCAAGTGCTGCGTGAAATTTATAATCCGGATGGATTCAATATCGGGGCCAACATCGGTACGGTGGCAGGCGCTGGCGTTGCCGACCACACGCATTTCCACGTTGTGCCTCGCTGGGGCGGCGATACGAGTTTTATGTCCACCCTGGCAGGCACGCGCGTACTGCCTGAATCGCTCGAAGACACCTATCAGCGCTTGCGCCAGGCCTGGAATCGCAACTGACGAGCGCCTCCCGCGACATCCAACTGGTCATTGTTATTGTGAAAATCCTAGTCCAGTGTAGGATTCGAAGGCTCTTGCTCAGAAATCCTGGCTGAAAGGATCAGAAACCGCCCGTTGCCCAACCGTAATACGGTTAACTCGACTCGCTTTCCCACTTGCGGATCGCCAGCCACCTGAGTGGATGTTTGTATTTGCATCGGCACGCCGCTGACAACCCATTCCTCAGCAGTCATGCTCTGAATTACCCCGTCGAAAAGGAATTGGCGCAGCTTTAAGTTACTCACCTCGACGCCTTCTTCACCGTGAACCACGCCTGTGATTTCAACATAGGAGCCGTTCAAGTTGCGCGCCAGGGCTTCCTGGTCGGGCGTCATGATCAGCAGCACTTGTTCGACGAACCAACCATGAAGGGGATCTTCCCATAAAAAACCAGCGAACGTTACCTTATGGGTCAGTCCGGCATGCAGCAGCTTTTCTGCCTCCAGTACGCGGCGTTGGTCGAAGGCTTCCTCCAATTCAAGCCGGCTGGACTGGCGGGTGGTCAAGGCCATCTGCGCTTGCTCGACGGCGCGCTTGACCGGATAGAGCGCCTGTCCAGGGACAGCCGAAACCGAAGATAAGCCTGTGCCGATCAGGCTGGCGAACAATACGACCGCGATCAAAGCGACTATATTTGCCATGCGCACATGCGCCAGCTTTTTAAACCTGGTCGCCCTGGCTGGCTGGCGGCGTACATAGGCGGCGCCAAGGAACCGCGCGCGGCTGCGGTTTTGAGCAGTCATTAAATCGGGCGCTTCTTTGCCCAGGGTGAGCGCCAACCAGGCCGTTTCCAGCAGCGGGCGTAATTGATCCGCCTGTTCCGGGTGCCGGGCGAGCACATCATTCAGCCCGGCTCCATTGCGGAGCTGGGTCAGACCTTCTTCTAATAATTCATTCAAATCCGGGCGGCGCATCCCTTACTTTCTCCTGTCCATCTGCCGGCGCAAAGCCGCGATAGCGCGGAATTGCAATACTTTCACAGCATTGACTGATTTACCCATCACCCGGGCTGTTTCTTCCAATGAACATTCCTGAGAAAACCGCAGGGTAATCACATGTTGTTGATCGGGGGTTAATTTACGCAGGGCTTCGAGAATTTCTCTTCGGGTGAAAGCATGGTCAACTTCCATTTCCGGCGAGTGAGTGGAGGGCAGGTTGTCGTGGTCATCCAGATTATCGACTATTCGTCGATAATGACGCCGGTAATGATCCAAAATAAGGTGATTGGCAGTGCCAAGCAGCCAGCCGCGCACGCTTTGGATGCTGCTGCCTTTCTTTTTCAGCACATCCAGCAGCCTGAGGAACACCTCCGAGGCGATGTCCTCGCAGATCATCGGGTCATCCAGCCGGTAGCAGATGTAACGGTAAACCTGCGGATAAAGCTGGTCGTGCAGCTGTGCGAGGGCTTGCTGGTCTAGTTCTCTGGCGCGAGCTAATAGTTCGTCGGGGTCCAGGTCCATTTTGAGGTAAAAAAACTCTTCCTGGCTCAAGTATACCCCAAGCGCATCGAAAAAGAGCAGCGCCCGCCCGATGCCTGCCCCACGTTTGCCTGACTGAGTATAAGTCACAGACGCCTTGATGCGCTGTTGTATCGAGCGCAACCCGATCGACAAAATATGGTTTTATTAAGGTTCAGTCAATGATCAAGTCGTTGAACAAGACCGAATGTTACGCATATCAGTCAAAAATACTGAAGATTCATATCCATTCTTAATAAAATCGATATGGCGTAAGCTGAATTAGCGCAGGCTGGCAGTGCTCCAAAGCTGTGATTAGCCTGCCTCTTGATCCGCAGGGCGCACGCCTAACTCGTCGGGAGTAACCGTCAGATCCGCAAGTTCCTGGAAAGTAAGCTGGTTGACTTTCAATTGGCGCTTGAGCTTAAGCAGGTCAAACAGCGCTACATAGCTGGCGACAATGCGTGCATCCCAGTCTAATCCCAGGCTGGCTGCTGCCTGCTGGATGCTGGATGCTTCGGAGCCCTCGATCTCGCAAAAATTCCCGAATGGCATTTCATCGATCACAATTTCCAAATCGCCAAGCCGGTAGGTGGTTCGCCATTTTTCATACATCACACTGACCTGATAGCCGAGAGCTTCCAACAGCCGCCGGGCAGCCTCGAAATCGCTGACCTCGAACTCGATTTCCTGACGCACGCTGACTGCTTCCTCCGGCGCAGCAGCGCCTTTGTAGGTCATGCGCGCGCGGTTGTCCTGCCGCAGGCGCAGCACGCGCTGATCGCGGGTCAGGCTGCCGTCGGGCATATCGAAGCGCAGGTTGACCTCGAACAGCCGCCCCTGCGTGCATTCCGCGCCGAGGGCTAACAGGCGGGCGAGGAGCAGCCGTGGATTGGAGAGATAGAACTTTACCTCAACTTCACGATCTTCCTGGTTCATTCAACTGCCTTTCTTCTTCATCCGCTATGATAAATACATAGAAAAGCACCAGCACGGTAGCGGTCAACGCAATTGGCCAACCTATTCGGGCGGTATCTGAGCGCGATACCCATAGCCGGTCGATCCAGTTCCAGACCTGCCAGGCGACCATAAAAATACGGACGAAGATGAACGCCCAGCGCCGCCGCAACCAGACGCCAAGCGCGGCAACCAGCCCGCCCGCGCCCGTCAGCGCGCCGGTCAGCGCCAAATAGAAGGGTCCGGGCTGCAGACCCAGATCGCGCAGATACGGCCACTCCGCCAGCGATTGCTGCAGGCGCAGCCAGCCCGCGACGGAAAATAACAATAGTCCTGCTGCCAGGATGATCAGCCAGAATGAACGCTTAGGGAGCGAGTGCCTGGCGCTATCAACGTGACTCATCGGAAGGTTACCTCCCACAGGTGTACGTGCGCAGGCTCGCGGTCAGGTGTGCTCAATACCTCCAGCGTAGCCTGAGAAATCTGATACGTCCTGCCGAATTCCAGTCTCATATCGCGCGGAGTTGGCGAGGACTCAACTTCTTGCGTAAAGATCACCGGCTGTTCTTGCCCGGCAGCCAAAAGGGTAACCGTCAGGCGGGTGGGCACACCCCCGACGCGTGCGGTTACGCCCTGCATCTCCCGCGGATTGGTAAAGGTTACTACCAATTTGAGCGGATTGGCCTCGCGGGTGCGGATGAGCGTGGAGGGGCTGCCGTCGAAAATATCCTTGATTGTGCCCATATCCAATGTGGAGTAAGCTGCCAGGATCGGGCTGCCGTCCTGCAACTGCGCGGCTTCCTCGACCAATTGGCGGCGCGCCTCAGCCTCCGCCTGGAAAATCTCCTGGACGCCGTCCACATAACGCAAGCGGGTGAAGAGAAAACCCTCCTCGCCGTTGGGGTATTCCACGGCTGCGTCGATCTTCACATCGGTGAACTTCTGACTCTCCAGCATTCGTTTGAGCTCTTCCGGGATCATGACGAAAACCGTCTGCGGATCGATTTCCATGTAGTTATCGATATATCCGTCTATGCTGCCCAACTGGAAGGTGGGCTGGTCATTTGAAAAGAAGCGGGCAAGCACATCCGTGCCATTGGCCCAGGAGGGCGAGAGGATGATCTTTGTCCCTGGGTGATCTTTAGCGTATTCTTCGACGGCTTTAAAAATTTGGCGGGCGCCGTATTGCATCCCAGCAAGCCCGTAATCGGAATACCAGAGCGGTCCGTTGTTCAGCGCATCTTTCAGCATGAACAGACTCGCGACAGACATCAAAGCAAATGCGGTCAGCAGCAGCGCTGTGCGAATTTGCAGCTTTTTCCAATAGCGGTTAAACAGCTTAACCAGCGCTTCCAGCCCTGCCGATAAGCCAGCCGCGCTCAACAAGACCGCTGGAACGACCATGAACAGCATTCGCGTCACTCCCAGCCCGACCAACGCCGATCCGCTCGGGGCAGCCAGCAGTGCAGCCAGGACCATGCGGTGAGCCGGGCTGCGGAATTTTGCAACCGCCAAGATGATGCCGATAGGCATCAGAGGCAAGCTCCATCGCCACAGGTGCCCGTAGCCTTTCATGATGTGGCGCGCCAGACCTACCGGCTCAGGGTCGAACCAGAAGAAAGGATTCAAACCGCTCAAATAGTTTTTTGCGAAGGCGCCGATTTTTTCTCCAAACGGGATGTTCTGTACCCAATACGACCCGAGAACCGTCAGGTGATGTTCGGTTTCGCCGGGATGGTTGATCTGAAAGCGAATATATGGAGCTGCCAGCAGCAACAACAGCCCTAATCCAGCAACAAGATGCCGTCGGTTTTTCCAGTGGTATCTCAAATCAAAGAAGAAAAGCAGCAAGGCGGTAACTGCGACTACCACCTGCGCCGGACTGTAGGTATAAAAAGTCAATGCCGCCAGCCCGAGCGCTGCGTAAAGCCAGCGCGGATGATGCAGACGGTAAAGAATATATGCCCCCAGGAAAGCAGCGTAAAAAGTGATTGCCAGGGAAGTCTCGAAGGCGGTGCGCGAGTGCAGAAACCAGACCGGCGTGACTGCCAGCAGCAGCACGCCGATCCAGGCATGGTTGATTTTAAATCCTCGTATTAATATCAGCCAGATCGACAATGCGGCGAAGACCGAAAGCAATGCCGGGACGGCGCGGGTGACAAAGACGGATCTTCCAAAGAGCAGGTACGGCAGCACCTGCAAATAGACCGAAACGCCAAGGTTGTACTGCCCCCCGTTTTCAAAATAGGTTGGGAGAATCTCGCCATCGTAGCCTTTAAAATTGTCGCGCACCAGGTCTGCGGCGCGCACAGTCTGGATAGCCTCGTCGGTGAAGAAATAGATGGGAAAATCGGCCAGCCCGATCAGACGGGTGGCAAGATATACCATCAGCGCCAATCCAAAAAGAAGCACCGAGAGGTGTTGGCTCAGCCGGCGCGCGTTCGATGCCAGCCTGGACCGGGTCAGTGATCCGGCTTGCGCATGCGCGGTCACGGGATTGGTGAAGGTCAGCTCACGTCTTTCCAGAATTGAGCCGTCGGGCGCATAAGTTTCCACGTTCAGGTCAAGGCGCGCGCCGCCGGCTACTTCCAGGCGCAGATTCAGGGTTGAATCAACTGGCTCGGGGGTCGTGGAGGACTCTGGCAGATCGTCTGGCGGCTGAGAATCCATACTTGCTTGCCTTCCTGCGCTGATTATAGCATCAAGCCGTGGCGTAAAAACCAACCCGAGGGAGAAAGCCAGTGTGCTGCATCTTGAGAAAACCCGCTTTGATAATTACCACGGTCAAGAAGATTGGCCAATACGGTTAAACTGTAATGTATATTGTCATCAAATTTCTGTATAATTAACACACAGGCGGATCTGACGCATTTATCCTTGTTGTTAATTGCCTTTGCATAGACGCACTACCTGCATTGCGTATTCGCCTGCAGCGGGGCATCAAGCAGCTGGTTTAGAAACCTAAAGGAGAGGTAAGATGAAATTACAAAAACCAAAGGTCTTGACTTTTTGGATTTCAGTTGTACTTGCCATTCTCGGCGTACTGGCACACCTGGGGATCATCGCGGCACTGGCGTCGTATGGCATCTGGTTTGTCGTCGTCGGTTTTGTGCTGCTCCTGCTGGGAACATTGTTCTCCGGCCTTTAAAGGGGTAATGACTGGGGGCGGCTCTGCCAGCTCGGCCCCGCCTGCGCTTCGCCTGCCCCCATGGTACATGGTTGGCAACCGCCCCATCTGGGGCGGTTGCGATTCACCCATGGACTAGGCGATAAAACGAAGACACCTCAACCAGAATGAGGGTTTGTCTCAGTTATTCTCTTCATCCGCCTCTTGATTCTCTGACCATATTGGGGGAAAATGATATCAATGGAAACTGACCACCCGCCGTTGATGATCTGTGAGTATCTCGCCGCGAAATCCGCAAAGACGCCGCCGGACGCCTACCCGTCCAAAATCAACCGCTGCACGGCAACCGGCGGATTGGATAAACTGCCGCTCGAAAAACAGGCTGATCTTTGCCTGGGACCGGCGCACGCGCACTGCCCGCTGCGCCTGAAAGCCAGAGCCAAGCAGTTTACCCCGCCGCTCGGCGCCGCTGAGGCGCTGCCGCCGAGTGGAAGTGAAGAGACCTCCGAGGATCAACCGAGAGGCGCAAGGAAACGCCGCGGGGCAGCGGAGGTCGAAGAGCCGCAAATAGGCGAAGAATTCGAGCCGCGGCTGGTCGAATTCGAAGAAGAAAAAGGGGAACCTGAAGAAGAGCCACCGAAGAAAAGAAAAGCCAGGAACGAACCGCCAAGCCAGCCCTTCCGCCGCGAAATGGAAAGCTGGATGCGCGTAATCTTTAAAGATAAAGATAAGCGCGAGCAATGAGCGGGATCACCGCCAAGGAGCTCTACGCCCAACTGTGTGATCTCAATGTGAGGGATTGGCCAGGCGAGTTGGATTTTACTGTTACCACTTCGAGATGGAGCATCTTCTTAGGAGGGTGGGTTTCGCGGCTGAGGCGGTGTTTGGGGATTTTTATAGAAATGAGCTCAAGGATGATTCAGAAGGGATGATCTGGGTGGCTCGGAATCCAGAGGATTGGTCAGAGTTGGAAAGATCTGATAAAAGAAGCGCGCGGCAGGACAACCTGCCGCGCGCTGATTTCACGCTTAAGGTCAGCGGTTGATCATTGGCATGTAGAGGAACTGTTCATCCGCGAAAATAATCAATGTATAGACTGAATCGCAATAGCCGCCATCCTGGTCGCCCTCATGTGGCATCGAATGGATGCGCAGGTAATAT
>JAXDCA010000086.1:0-8925 GCA_034678305.1 Bellilinea sp. | reverse complement strand
GGTGCGCGCGCCGGTGACAGTCAGCCTGGAGCCGTCCGGATTTCAACTGCGCCTGGCCGGGCCGGCTGCTCCGCAGGCGCAGGTACAGGCGTTCAAAGCCTGGGGCATCATCGATACCGGTGCTGACCAATTCTGGAGTACCTATCTACGCAAGGGAGAGGGGATCGTCGTCGCGAATATCGACACCGGCGTGGATGCGACTCACCCGGCGCTGGCCGCATCCTACCGTTGCGCGGGCGGGGACTTGAGCGATCCGGCTTGCTGGTCTGACCCGACTGGCGCCTGCAAGGGAACTGCCTGCGATGATCACGGTCACGGGACTCACACCATGGGCACCATGGTAGCCGATGTAAGCAATGGCTCGACGGTGCCTTACACGGTCGGCATGGCGCCCGGCGCGCAGTGGATTGCCTGCAAGGCTTGCACCAAGGATGGCATCTGTACAGATTTTGATTTACTCGATTGCGCGGAATGGATCCTCGCACCGAATGGTGATTCAGCCGAACGCCCGCACGTGGTCAACAATTCCTGGGGAGATGAAAAAGGCGGTGATTCCTGGTTTGCGGCAGCGGTAACTGCCTGGCGCGCTGCGGGTATTTTCCCGGCTTTCTCAGCGGGGAACTATTCTGGCTGTAACACACTCAGCTCGCCGGGCGATTATCAGGAGTCGTTCTCCAGCGCTGCGCACAATTCTCTACGGACGATAGCGAGCTTTTCAAGCAAGGGCGCCAGCCTGTTCGGGCATGATCCATACACCAAACCTAACATTTCCGCTCCAGGCGTAGATATCCTATCGACATTTCCAGGGGGCTGGGGATATATGCAAGGCACCTCGATGGCCAGCCCGCACAGCGCCGGCGCGGTAGCGCTGCTCTGGTCGTGCGCGCCTCTCCTGATTGGGCAAATCGACGATACTTTTGAGCTGCTTCAATCTTCTGCCGATCCCGCGCCAGAAGGCTCGTGCGACACGCCGCCGGATGAAGAGGGCAATTACACCTACGGCTATGGTTATTTAAACGTCCTGGCGGCAGGCGGAAGTGTATGCCAGCTTGGCCAACTCCAGGGCGTGGTCAGCGATGCGGTCAGCGGCTTGCCGCTGGAGGGAGTGTCAATTCGTTTGACAGATGATTATCACAATACATTCACTACCAGCACAATCGGCGAGGGGAACTATACAATACTACTGCCACAGGGCAGTTATACCCTGCAGGCATCGATTAGCAATTATTTGCCTAAAACGATTATGGGTGTGAGTTTAGCAGGCGACGAAGTCAAATTGCTGAATATCCAGCTAGATCTGGCTCAGTTGTTTTTTATACCGCTCATCACGAATTCGGCGCCGTGAGTTGCGTCACCTTGCCGCGTCTCTTGTTACAATAGCCGGTATAGCGGCTGATGATCCAGTCAATCAGGCTGTTTGGATGAACCTGGCTGCTTCGCGGATGGCTGGACAGGCATTTGATCTGCCCTCGCTGCTGGCGCAGGCGAAAAACTGGAGTCAAAAAGGACCATAGATTACCATGATGGATATTCGCGAACACAACCGTAAAGCCTGGGATAAGCAGGTGGAAAACCGGAATGAATGGACGATTCCCGTCTCGGCGGAGGCAATCGCCGCCGCCAGGCGCGGAGAATGGGGGCTGCTGCTTACCCCGACGAAGACCGTGCCGCGCGATTGGTATCCGACCCTGCCAGGCGCGGATGTGCTCTGCCTGGCCTCCGGCGGGGGGCAGCAGGGACCCATCCTGGCGGCTGTTGGCGCGCGCGTGACTGTCTTCGATAACTCGCCCGCGCAGCTGGCTCAAGACCGCCTGGTGGCTGAGCGGGAAGGTCTGCCGCTGGTCACGGTCGAGGGCGACATGCGCGACCTGTCCATTTTTGCCGATGATTCTTTCGATCTGGTTTTTCACCCGGTCTCGAACGTTTTCGTGCCCGAGGTGTTGCCAGTCTGGCGCGAGGCTTTCCGCGTGTTACGCCGCGGCGGCGTGCTGCTGGCTGGCTTCGACAATCCATGGGTATACCTGTTCGATCTGGATCTGCTCGACCGCGGCGAGATGGTTGTCCGCCATAAACTGCCCTACTCTGACCTCACCCACATGGGCGCGGAGGAGCTGCGCGCATACATGGATGAAGGATCGCCCCTGGAATGGAGTCACACCCTGGAGGAACAGATCGGCGGGCAATTGGCGGCTGGTTTTCTGTTGACTGGCTTGTACGAGGACATCGATCCCCACTCGGTATTGAAAGACTACACCCCCACTTTTCTGGCAACCCGCGCGGTCAGGCCGTAACGGCCATCCTTTCGATGAGCAGACAGCCTGGATGAAATTAATTTTTGTCCGCCACGGCCAATCCGAGGCCAATTTATTGCACGAGTTCTCGAACCGCGGCAGGAAACATCCTTTGACCGAAAAAGGCCGGCTGCAGGTGGAGATCCTTGCCAGCCGGCTGGCTGCCTATCAGGTGACGCGCATTTTCACCAGCCCGTTGATGCGCGCGGTGCAAAGCGCGATGATTCTTGCCGAAAAATTCGGCGCGCCGGTTGAGCAAAGCGAGGCGCTGCGCGAATACGACGTCGGTATCTGGGAGGGCTCGTCCGATCCGGATGGCTGGGAGGAATACCGCGCGGTGAACGAGGCCTGGATGCTGCGCGGCGAGTACGAACGGCGCATGCAGGGGGGCGAGAGCTTCGACGAGGTCTATGACCGCTTTTCCGTCTGGCTGGGCAAATTGGTCAGCGAGTACCAGAATACCTCAGAAGCGCTGCTGCTGGTCGGTCATGGCGGGTTGTACCGCATCATGCTGCCGGAGGTGCTGGTGAACGTCAGTGCCCAGTTTTCACTCGACCACCCCCTGTACTACACTGGCTATGTGCTGGCCGAGCCGGGGGCAGGCGGGCTGACCTGTCTCGCCTGGATGCCAGACGGCGCGGATTCGATCGCGGCGGTTTAATTCTTTTTTTCACTGAGAACAGGTATCAACAAAGGGTTTCGATAAAAAGAACCCGCCTGGTCTATAATATAGCAGCTATGGTATTTAGAATGGTTGTGACGTAAAAATGCAGATTGTGGTTGCTTCGCTCAATCCGGTTAAAATCGAGTGCACCCGGCGCGGTTTCGAAAAAATGTTCCCGGGGCAGATATTCACCATTTCCGGCATGGATGTTCCCTCGGGCGTGTCCGTCCAGCCGGTTGGATCGGAAGAAACCCTGCAAGGGGCGCTCAACCGGGCAAAGAACGCCCGCGCCGGCGCTCCGCAGTCGGATTACTGGGTGGGAATCGAGGGCGGCGTCGATCATGTCGGCAGGGAGATGTCGGTGTTTGCCTGGGTGGTGGTCTTGTCCACGGAGGCGTGCGGCAAAGGCCGCACTGGCACATTTTTCCTGCCCCAGGCGGTGGCTGAGCTGGTACGCGCGGGCATTGAGCTTGGCGAAGCGGACGATAAGGTCTTTGGGCGGATCAATTCCAAGCAGGGCAACGGCGCCATTGGCCTGTTGACGGATGACGTAATCGACCGTACCAGCTATTACGAGCCGGCGGTGATCATGGCGCTCATCCCCTTTAAACATCCGCAGCTCTACGCGCAGAACTCAACGGAATGAACACGCTGGAATGGCTTGGCAAGACGGTCACCATCCGCATCGACCGCCCGCTTGGCAGCCGCCACCCAGGGCATGGTTTTCTCTACCCGCTCAACTACGGCTGCGTGCCGGGCGTGATTGCGCCCGACGGCGAGGAACTGGATGCTTATCTGCTCGGCATCGACCAACCGATGACAGGCTACACCGGGGTGTGCATCGCGGTCATTATGCGCGAGGATGACGACGACGATAAGCTGGTGATCGCGCCGGCAGGGATGCAATTCAGCGACGAGCAAATCCGCGCGCTGACCTGGTTTCAGGAGCAGTGGTTCACAAGCTCCATCTGCCGCGGGGGATAAGCTGCTGGGATGATTGTTATAAAATCGGGCATCTTACCGCATGCTGGCTGCAGCTGTCGAGCCGCGCAGTCAGTCCGCGTTGCCGGTATTGAAGGAGCGGATTTGTTTTCACTAGCTGAGCGCTGATGTTATACTCAATCTCGGAGGGTAGCCATGGATAATCCGTTGAGCGTTGCGTGGGCGATTCTGGGGGTAGGGCTGCTGGTTATTTTTGTCGTCTGGTTGGGATTTAAAATCCCGGCAAAAAAGTTAATTCCAGATTTGGGTGAAATAACCCCGGAGGTCGAGAAAATCACGCCAGCCCAGGATTTGCCCGCTCCGCTGAGGCGCTGCTTCCAGACCGTTAACGGCGAATCAACGCCTGCGCCGCGGACGGTGGTGGCCTACGGGCGCGGCAGCTTCCGCACCCGCAAGCTGCCGCTGGTTGGTTTTATCTGGGCGCCGGTTGCCTGGACCCTGCACCTGATACCCGGTCAGGCATTTGTCTGGCGCATGCGCGTTTACTGGTTGCGCCGTTTGATTGTGGACGGCGGCGACGAATATCGCAACGGGCATGGTCAGTTCAGCTTTGCCCACAAGCCGGTCGTTTCACCGTACCTGGACCGCTCGCAACAGGTGGCTTTGTGGCTCAATACGATCGCTTTTGCGCCCACGTCTTTATTGAGCATTCCCGGGATCAAATTCGAGACGCTGGATGAAAACAGCGCGAAAGTCGTCGTTCCGGATGCGGACGAGCCGCTCGAATTTACCTTGAGCTTCGATCCTGCCAGCGGATGTTTGGCGCGAATCGAGACGCAGCGCCTGGCCAGCAAGAACGGCAAGCCGTTTCCATTTCGATATACCCTGGCGCGCTGCCGCTCGTTCGAGCAGGGCATCACCTTGCCTGGACGTCTGCGTCCCGCCTGGGAGGAAGATACTTACGCGGTTTACGATCTTGTCGATGTGCGCTACAACGGCCCGGTCAAACAGGTCATGCAGGAAGGCATCGACTAACTGATTCGTTCAGGAATTGTTCGCTTATATTCGCAGGGTAGGCCAGTCGAGCAGGATGACCTCTGCCAGCAGACGCGGGTTGAGGTTGGCATCCAGCCCGGCGACGGCTTGTTCCAGGTCGGTGGTGCGCTCCCGCGCGAACGCCAGGTCGAGTTGTTTTGCTATGGCGCGTAGATCAACCTCATAATCCAGGTTGGTCAGCGGCGCGGATGATCCGGCGCAGAGCAGCAGCAGGTCGCGCCAGAAGCTCAACCATATCAGAAATACCTGGCGCAGTTGATCGCGATCCTTTGAAAGACTCTCGGCGGTTTGGAAACGCTCCAGGCGGCGGCTGGCTAGCAGGCGCTTGAGCTCATCCAGCCAGCGGCGGCGGTGCTTGTTGAGATCATCATCCGATTGCAGACGCAGAGCATAGCCGGGGCGCCCGCCTGAAAGGTGAGCCAGCAGCCTTGCCTGCTCCGGAGATACCCCTTTTTGATCAACCAGGGCCTCCTGCAGGGCATCAACGGCCAGCGGCCGCAAGCGCATCACCTCGCAGCGCGAGACGATGGTCGGCAGCAGATTCTCCGGAGAGCCGGCGGTCAGCAGCAGGATGACCTTCTCGGGGGCTTCTTCGAGCGTTTTCAACAGCGCGTTTTGGGCGCTGGCTGTGGCCTGCTCGAAGTTGAGCAGCAGCGCCACGCGGTAGCGCGCGGAATAGGGTGAAAGCGCCAGGCTGCGCTGCAGCTCGCGGATTTGCTCGACTTTGATCGTGCTGGCATCCTCGAGCGTCTGCGCGATCGACAGGTCGATGTGCTGCATGCGCTCGATCTGGTCGCAGGTGAGGCAGGCGCCGCAAGGCTGACCCGGCGCGGGCGGCTGGGTGCAGTTGAGCGCCTGGGCGAAGCGCAGCGCCAGGGTGCGCCTTCCGACGCCGGGCGGCCCGCAAAACAGGTACGCGTGGCGCATCTCTCCTCGGGCAATATGCTGCGCCAGCAAGCTGGAAGCCCACTCATGACCGATGATTTTCCAGGGCATGGTATGGATTTTAGTCCAGCCTGAGCGGATATGCAAATGATAAAAGAGTTTGAGTGAACTAAGGTTTGGACCTTGTCAATGTCAGGGAATATTAATGTAAACCGAAATAGTTTTCATTGGAATTGGAAGCGATTAGATAGTCCTTTTCATTGTGAATGAAACCAATTGGAAATCTGCGTTTGTTAGGGACGGGAATTTAGTTTTATTCCTGTCTTCTTTGGTTATATCCGGTACACCCCTGCGCAGAAAGACACCTGCGTATAAATTGCCCGCAACCCGGCTTGCTCGAGCGCTGGCAGGGTTTCATCAGCCAGCCAGTATTCTTCTTCCTCCCACTCATCCCCCACCATGCGTCTAACGGCCTCCCGAGCGGCGGAATTTTGGAAGGAGATGTCGGCGATGAGGATTCGCCCGCCTGGCAGCAGGCGTTGATCCGCCAGCTCAACCAGTAGAGCAACCTTAGCCTTGAGCGGAAAGTGATGAAAGACATACGCCGATACAATGCGGTCGAAGCGCCGCTCCAGTTCCGCGGGCCAGCCGCCGCGCAGGTCCGCCAGGACGAAATGCGCCGCGGGCAGCTTGGCGCGGGCGCGCGCCAGCATCTGCGGCGAGAAGTCGCTGCACCATAATTCGCAGCCGGCGCGGTCGAAGAGGAGCGCCAGGTTGCCGGTGCCAACGCCGAGATCGAGCACGCTCATCCCCGGCGCAACTTGCGCTTGATCCAGAACGGTCTGCAGCACACGCCGGTAGTCCTCGAATGGGAAGCCTGACTCTGCGGCGATGGTTTCATCGTAAATCGCTGCCCACTCGTCGAAATCGCTTGCTGGATAGGGGTCTTGTCCCAAGAGATTACCTGAAGATTCCCCAAAATGCCTTTCGGGCATGAGGCCGATGGCTTGCCTTTTAAGTGCCAACCGCCAGGGTGAGGGGGGCACCCGGGCGATTGACAATCCATATATTACCACATTTTTACCGGGAAATAAATATATAAATTCCCTGAAATTTTTATCTAACATATTTGTTAGTTCCTTTTCCAGTTTACTAAACATATTCTTCGGGTTTTCTTCTCAGAGCAGGGTATAATCACCGGCAGCCCCGACTTTGAGAAAAACCTGATGAGCTTGACATTGATTTCGTGGACGCTTGCGTTGCTGCCGGTGCTGGTGGTGCTGGTGCTCATGCTCGTTCTGCGCTGGGGCGGCAGCAAAGCTGGCGCAGCCGCCTGGGTGGTTTGCGTGGTGATTGCGGCGCTTTTCTTCGGCGCCGGCTTGCGGGTGATCTTGATTTCGCAGGCTAAATCGCTGCTGCTCAGCCTGGATGTGCTGCTCATCATCTGGTGCGCGCTGCTGCTCTTCCACACAGCCGACGAAGCCGGCGCAATGACCTGGATCGGGCGCTCGCTCAGCGCATTGACTGCCAGCCGCACGCTGCAGGGATTGCTGGTCGGCTGGGTATTTTGCTCGCTCATTCAGGGCACGGGCGGCTTTGGCGTGCCCACCGCGGTGACGGCGCCGCTGCTGGTCGCGCTGGGCTTCGATCCCCTGCGGGCGGTGGTGATGGCCTGCGTGGCTCACGGCTGGGCGGTCAACTTTGGCTCTTTTGGCACATCTTATCAAACCCTGCTGGCAGTGACCAACCTGCCTGGCAAGCTCCTGGCGCCCGACGCCGCCCTGCTGCTCGGCTTTTCGTGCTACATCTGCGGGGCGCTGGTGGCCTGGCTGGCCGGCGGCTGGCGGGAGATGCTGCGCGCGATGCCCGCCGTGCTGATCCTTGGCACGGTCATGGCGGGCAGTCAATATCTGCTGGCGGTCAACGGCTTGTGGACGCTTGGCGCAACCGGCGCCAGTTTGGCTGGCCTGGCGGCTGGCGTGCTGGTCACCCGCCTGCCGATGTATCGCAACGGTCCGCTTCGCGAGAACCAGGCGCGCGCGGCTGAGGGCTTTTCTGGCGGAAAGCCGCAATCGCTGGCGCTTTCCTTTTCAGCCTATGCGATCCTGATCGCGCTGGCTTTCGGCATCAACCTGATCCCGCAATTATCAGAATGGTTCAACCGCCTGCAGCTCGTGGCGCGCTTCCCGGAGGTCAGCACGGCGTTTGGCTGGGTCACCCCGGACGAATTTGGGCGGAAGATCAGCATTTTTGGGCACCCCGGCTCTATCCTGCTGTATGCCTCGCTGCTGGCTTACCTGGTTTACCGGCGGGCTGGCAGCTACCAGCCTGGAGCCGCCGGGCGCATCTTGCGGAAGGTTTACAAAGGCGCGCTTAATCCCAGTCTGGGCATCCTGACAATGATCGGCATGGCGGCGCTGATGTCGCACGCCGGCATGACCAACCTGCTCGCTATGGGGTTGAGCAGCACGGTCAGCGCCGGCATTTACCCGCTGGCAGCGACCTTCATCGGCGGGCTGGGGGCGTTCATCACCGGCAGCAACAACGTTTCCAACGCGTTGTTTGGCGTGCTGCAGATGCGCGCCGCGGAGCTGCTTGGGCTGCGGACGCCGCTGGTGCTCGGCGCGCAGACCACCGGCGGGTCGCTCGGCAGCGTGCTGTCGCCGGCCAAGGTGATCGTCGGTTGCAGCACCACCGGGCAGAGCGGGCAGGAAGGCTCCGTACTGCGCCGGCTACTGCCAGTCGGGCTGGTGCCGCTTGTTTTGGCGGGGGTGCTGGCGCTGCTGCTATCCTGACATCGGTTCGCTTGACACTCCTGCGGCTTGTATTTATAATATTGAGCGCGTTCCTCGATAGCTCAATCGGCAGAGCGGGCGGCTGTTAACCGCTAGGTTGGAGGTTCGAGTCCTCCTCGAGGAGCCTTTTTATAGGTGGGAATAAATTCGTGAGTATGGTGTTGCTTTATTGATCGAAGCGCTTCGATAAGGCGAATCAAATATTCAGTGTGGAATTAATTTTTAATTTGGGTATTTTTACTGGCGGCTTTTAGGCCCGTTTTGCCTGATTTCCTGCCAGGGTTATAATGGG
>JAXDCA010000085.1:0-13115 GCA_034678305.1 Bellilinea sp. | reverse complement strand
TCCACGTGCGCGTAGTGGCGGTTCTCCGTCTGGTACTCCACGTGCGAGATGTTGATGGTGATCCCGCGCGCTTTCTCTTCCGGCGCATTGTCGATCGTGGCGTAAGCCCGGTATTCGGCCTTGCCCAAGAAGCTGCAGTACTTCGTGATGGCTGCCGTCAGCGTGGTCTTGCCGTGGTCGATGTGTCCCATCGTCCCCACGTTTAGATGCGGTTTGCTTCGATCAAATTTTTGCTTTGCCATAAAATTGCACTCTCCTTGAGATAATCCAAATAATGTCGAATGATTAGTAGTTTAATATCTTCTGTCTTATTGCATCCGATACTGGGGCATAATGCGCGAATTCCATCGAATGCACGCCCCGTCCTTGCGTAGCCGAGCGCAGCTCGGTCGCATAACCAAACATTTCCGCCAGAGGGACAAGGGCGCGCACAGCCTGGGCATTGCCCGGGCGGATGTCCATGCCTAAAATCTCGGCTCGGCGCGAATTCAACTGCGCCAGAACATCACCAAGATACTCCTCCGGAATGACAACTTCGACCTTCATAATGGGCTCCAGCAGCGCAGGTGCGCCCTGCTGCATACCCTCTTTAAAAGCGAAGATTGCTGCCATTTTGAAAGACATTTCGCTCGAATCCACTTCATGGTAAGAGCCGTCGACCAGTGTAATCTGCAGGTCAGTCACCGGATACCCGGCCAACACTCCGGATTCCACTGCTTCGTAAACGCCTTTTTCAATAGCTGGAATAAATTCACGTGGAATGTTCCCGCCAACAATTTTGTTTACAAACTTAATCCCGCTGCCCCTTTCGAGGGGATCGAAGTTGAATACCACATGCCCATATTGACCATGCCCGCCGGTTTGTTTGACATATTTATAACTAAAGCGTTCCACCGGACGGGTGATGGTCTCGCGATAAGAAACGCGTGGACGCCCAATATTAGCCTGTACGCGGAACTCGCGTAACATTCGATCTACAATGATATCCAGGTGAAGCTCGCCCATGCCGGAAATGACTGTTTGCGTGGTCGCATCATCGACCTTCACTTTGAAGGTTGGGTCTTCCTCTGCCAGGCGTCGCAGAGCCTCGGCCATTTTATCCTGATCGGCTATCGTCTTGGGTTCGACTGCTACCGATATAACCGGCTCGGGGAAGGTGATACTTTCCAAAATCACGGGTTGTTTCTGGCTGCAAAGTGTATCGCCGGTGAAGCTGTCCTTCAAACCGAGGACAGCGCCAATATCGCCGGCATAAACCTCGGTGATATCATCACGCCGATCGGCATACATGCGCACCATGCGCCCGATACGTTCGCGCCGGTTTTTCAAGGGGTTATACGCCATTTCGCCCTGGACTATCTTACCGGAATAAACGCGGAAATAGGCCAGACGCCCGACATAGGGATCAGAAACGATCTTGAACACAAGCGCGCTAAGCGGCGCATTGTCATCCGCGGGCAGGGTGACGATCTTATCAGGGCGGTTGGCATCGATCGCATCTACCGGAGGAATATCTACCGGTGAGGGCAAGTAATCCAGCACAGCGTCCAGAATGAGTTGGACGCCCTTGTTACGCAATGATGAGCCGCAAAAAACAGGGGTGGCCTGGTTGGCTATAACGGCTGTGCGCAACGCTCTCTTGAGTTCCTCTACCGATATTTTCTTGCCATCCAGGAATTTTACAATCAAACGATCGTCGAATTCCGCAATCGTTTCGACAAGGATCGCCCGGCGCTCTTCTGCCTCTTTGACCATGTCGGATGGGATGGGAATGATCCTGGCTTCTTTGGTTTCCTCATCATCCCAGACCAGCGCTTTCATCTCCAAGAGGTCGACTACGCCGCGGAAATTAGTCTCGGAACCAATAGGTATTTGCATACCGATCGGCTTTGCCCCCAGGCGTTGTTTGATCGAAGCAATGGTGTCCTCGAAAGAAGCCCCCACCCTATCCATTTTATTGACAAAACAAATTCGCGGAACGCTGTACCGGTCAGCCTGACGCCATACGGTTTCACTCTGAGGTTCCACACCCTGTACTGCGTCGAAGATGACGATCCCGCCGTCGAGCACGCGCAGCGAGCGCTGCACCTCGGCGGTGAAATCGATATGACCGGGCGTATCGATGATGTTGATCTGATAACCCTTCCACTCAGCCGTGACCGCAGCCGAAACAATGGTAATTCCCCGCTCGCGTTCCTGCGCCATCCAATCCGTAACGGTGGTGCCGTTGTCAACCGAGCCGACGCGGTAAGTGCGTCCGGTAAAGAAAAGGATCCGCTCGGTTGTCGTCGTTTTTCCGGCGTCGATGTGGGCAATGATCCCTATATTGCGGCACTTCTCTAACGGAAAACTACGCGGCATTTGAACAGATCCTCGAGTGGCGCTTGCTCGATTGAATTTTTAAAGACGGTAGTGCGAGAAGGCTCGGTTGGCTTCCGCCATTTTATGAGTCTCCTCACGCTTGCGTACGGCGTTGCCGGTGTTATTGGAGGCATCGATCAACTCGCCGGACAGCTTTTCAGAGAGGGATTTCCCTGCGCGCGAGCGGGCGGAGTCGATAATCCAACGCATCGCTAAAGCGGTGCGCCTCTCACTCGGGACTTCCATCGGAACCTGATAGGTAGCGCCGCCCACACGGCGTGGGCGCACTTCCATGATCGGGCCTACATTTTTGAGAGCTAGCTCAAAAATCTCGACTGGATTTTTCCCAGTCTTATCCTGAATGGTATCCATTGCATCATAGACCAGGGATACTGCCGTGCTTTTCTTTCCACGGCGCATGATATGATGAATGAATGTTTGCACGTATACGTTTCCGTAGCGAACATCAGGGGGCATTATACGAACTTCGGGTTTGGTACGACGCATGAACTATCTCCGTCCTGAGTACTGGATTATTTCTTGGCCTTCTTTGCTCCATATTTAGAGCGGCCCTGAGAACGCTTGGCAACACCGGTGGTGTCAAGAGTTCCACGTACGATGTGATAGCGCACACCTGGCAAGTCTTTTACACGTCCGCCGCGCACCAATACCACCGAGTGCTCCTGCAAGGCATGTCCTTCACCCGGGATGTAAGCGGTGACCTCGATACCATTGGTCAGGCGAACACGGGCGATTTTACGCAAAGCCGAATTCGGTTTCTTCGGGGTCATGGTACGCACAATAGTACAGACGCCGCGCTTCTGAGGAGCGCCTTTCTCCTGACGTATCCGGCGCTGCTTCATCGAATTTAACGTATATTGCAGCGCAGGGGATTTGCTTTTCATTTTTTTCGTTGTGCGACCTTTGCGGATCAATTGATTGATTGTTGGCACTTTCCTTTGCCTCCAGTAGATATTTCCATGGGCGATATTCGCCAGATAAAATCAGAATAACTTTTCAACAACGGAGGCCATCGTTAGTTTGGATGGCCTCACTATTTTTCCCGTTCGTCTTGCATTATGAGCATTTTGTCGAACAGTTAAGGCACGGAGGGTGATTATATCATGGGCATTTTTCGCAGTCAAGAAATGTTCAACGCAAATCGTCGAACTCCTCGCCCAGTTCGAGCAATCCCGTGCCCATTTTGGGTGGACGCACCCTTTCCTCGTCTTTTCCAAAGCGGATCATCTCGCCAGAATCCATCATGGCTTCAACCGCCAGGCCAAGGCTTTGCAGCTCTTTGACCAGCACGCGGAAGGATGCAGGCAGGCTGGGCTCTTCGATCGCCTCTGACTTGACGATCGATTCATACGTCGACACACGCCCCTGAACATCATCCGATTTTACTGTCAGCATCTCCTGAAGCGTGTAAGCGGCCCCGTAAGCCTGCAGCGCCCATACTTCCATCTCGCCAAAGCGCTGCCCGCCGAACTGCGCCTTGCCGCCCAGAGGCTGCTGGGTAACCAACGAGTACGGCCCCGTCGATCGTGCGTGGACCTTATCCTCCACCAGGTGATGCAATTTGAGCATGGTCATCACACCGACCGTCACAGGCTGATCGTACTTCATGCCTGTTTTCCCGTCGCGCAGTATCATCTTACCAATGATCGGCAGGGGCTCGCCTGTTTCAGCCATATACTTCTCAGCACGCTGGCGGATCTGCTCGTCAGTTTCCGTATCGTCAACCTCGACGCCCATGCGGTGCAGCCACATACTCAAGCAGGCAGTAACCGCGCGCTGATCTTTAGCTTCCATCTCGGGGTCAGTGGTAACCATATCTTCGCGAACCAGCAATTCATTGGGATCATATCCATGTTCGCGAAGCCAGATTTCCAGCATGGCGAAGTGAGTATAGACATCATCATAAGCGATCCGGGTAATATCATAGCCGTGCTCAGACAGGAGTTGCTCGAGGTAAAGCAAGCGGACCTCATCATCGTCGCGGATCATCTCCGGATCGTAGGTTTGTTCTTTCAACCATTCCCAGGCCAGCTCGTTGGCTTCTTTCCATGCCTCGTCGATCAACCAGGCTCGGGCTAATTCTGCCTCGATTTCCCGTTCATTAGCGCCGTCGAAGACTGGCGTTATCGCGCGGAATCCCAGCCGGCTGGCTGCCCAGCCGAGGTGGGTTTCAAGAATCTGGCCAATATTCATACGGCCCGGGACGCCCAATGGATTGAGGATAATATCCACCGGGGTGCCGTCTTCGAGGAAGGGCATATTCTCTACAGGCACGACACGCGAAACCACACCCTTGTTACCATGCCGTCCGGCCATTTTATCGCCAGCGGTGATCTTGCGGCGCTGTGCAACCGAAACCCGCACCATCATGTCCACGCCTGCCGATAGATCGGAATTGTCCTCGCGGGTGAACACTTTCACATCGACCACCTTGCCGCGCTCGCCGTGAGGCATGCGCAGCGAAGTGTCCTTCACATCGCGCGATTTCTCGCCAAAAATGGCGCGCAGCAGGCGTTCTTCTGGAGTCAGCTCTTTTTCGCCCTTCGGGGTGATTTTCCCGACCAGGATATCATTCGGACCAACCTCTGCCCCGATGCGGATAATCCCTTTTTCATCTAAATCCTTGATGGCATCCTCGCCAACATTGGGGATATCGCGAGTAATTTCCTCAGGTCCCAACTTGGTATCACGCGCTTCGACCTCATATTTCTCGATGTGTACTGAGGTAAAGCGGTCTTCCTGTACCAGCTTCTCGGATATCAAAATGGCATCTTCAAAGTTACCGCCTTCCCATGAAAGGAAGGTTACGATCACATTTTGTCCAAGCGCCAGATTGCCGTTCACGGTGGAAGAGGAGTCCGCCAGGACATCACCCTTACGCACCATTTGCCCTTTGACCACCGCGGGGCGCTGGTCGATGCAAGTGGATTGGTTCGAGCGGTGATATTTGCGCAAGTTATATGTATGCAGACCATTCGCGCCGCGCACCACGATTTGCCGCCCGGTCACCGAAACGACGTCTCCATCTTCTTCTGCCACCAGCACCTGTCCAGAATCAATGGCGGCATAGGCTTCCATGCCGGTGGAAATCAACGGGATATCCGGAGAGATGAGCGGTACAGCCTGAGCCTGCATATTCGAGCCCATCAGGGCGCGGTTGGCATCGTCATGCTCGAGGAATGGGATCAACGATGCGCTGATGCCAACCACTTGATGAGGGGCGACATCCATGTAATTAACCGCGTCCGGGCCTGCCAGACGAAAATCCGAGTGATGGCGGCACATAATCCGCACCACGCCAAACTCATTTTCCTTGGTTAAAGGCGTATTCGCCTGGGCAATGACAAATTTATCTTCGGCGTCGGCCGAAAGATATTCGACTTCATTGGATATGTACGGCACGATGAATATCGTTGACCGTTTCAATTTTTTGATTGCAGAAAGGTGTTTCTGGGTAATACGCTCGCCTTGTTTGAGAATAACCTCGCTGGTGTCCGGGTCGGTTAGATTTTCAGCCAGCGCCCTGCCCACCAGGTTGGGATCTTTCGCGGACATCGACTTAATCACCCGGCGGTAAGGCGTTTCGATAAAACCGTATTCATTGACGCGAGAATAACTCGCCAGACGCCCAATCAAGCCAATATTGGGACCTTCCGGTGTTTCGATCGGGCAAATGCGCCCGTAGTGCGAGTGGTGCACATCACGCACATCGAAGCCAGCGCGCTCGCGCCGCAAACCACCAGGGCCGAGAGCGGATAGGGTGCGCTTGTGGCGCAGCTCTGCCAGCGGATTGGTCTGATCCATGAATTGCGAAAGCTGGCTGGAGCCAAAGAATTCCCGCAGTGCCGCCACCACCGGACGGATATTGATCAAGCTGACCGGTGAGGTCTGATCCTGGTCACGGATTGACATGCGTTCCTTGATGACCCGCTCCATGCGGCGTAAACCGATGCGCAGCTTATTCTGGATCAACTCACCGACGGTCTTTACCCGGCGGTTGCCGAGATGGTCGATGTCATCTTTATCTTCCTGCTCATTGTTGATCATGATCATGCGGCGGATGAGGTAAACCACATCCCAGCGGGTGACCATGCGGTGGGAAACCGGGATTTTCTCCATCAGGTCGAGCTTTTGATTGAGCTTATAACGGCCAACGCGCTCGAGGTCGTAATGGCGCATATCGAAGAGCTGTTCCTGAAGGAACTGGCGAGCATTATCCAGCGTCGCCGGGTCGCCCGGGCGCATGCGCTTGAAGAATTCCAGCAGAGCAGCTTCAGCCATGGAAATGCCGCTGCTCAAATCCCAAACGGGTTCCTGGCGAAAGGTAGAGGGGATGAACAGGCGCTCGGGATTGTTATCCACGTCCTGGAAAAGCGCCATTAATTCTTCATCGGTGCCTTCTTTGATCGGCGAATCGTCCAGGCCATCGTTGATTGCCGCCAGCGCGCGCAAGAAAATGGTAATCGGCACGGTGCGCTTGCGGTTGAATTTCAAGATCAGATAATCATTCTTCCGTGTTTCGAATTCCATCCACGCGCCGCGATCCGGGATCAATTTTGCCATCGCCAGGCGGTGACCAGAGGCGCGGTCAACGGGCGCTTCAAAATAAACGCCAGGCGAGCGGATCAATTGAGATACAACCACACGTTCGGTGCCGTTGATGATGAAGGTCCCTTTTTCCGTCATCTCGGGAAAATCACCGAGGAATATGTCCTGCTTGATGGGTTCGGGGACATCCGGCCCGGCGAGCAAAACGGAGATGTATAACGGTGAGGCGTAGGTTAAATCACGCTCGACGCAATCGTCGATCGTATGCTTGGGGTCTCCAAACCAGTACTTCAACTCCCATTGTTGCGATTCAGCAGTGCGGCTTGGAAAATATAATTTCATCCCCTTATTGTAGGATTCGATCGGGGATATTTCATTGAAGAGGTCCGCCAGACCTTCTGACTTTAGCCGCTTGAAAGAATCAAGCTGGACTTCGATCAGGTTAGGGAGGTCAAAAATAACAGGGATCCGGGCGTATGATTTAATTGGCAAAACAGATGGCATTTCTTTCTCCTGGCCTTGATCATTTCAGGACGGGATAACACAATCGACACTAAATCAACTTTAGCATAATATGCAAAAGTTGATTATATCAAAAGCGAAAGTGATAGTCAATAACCTGGCAGTTCACTTTTCAAGTTTCCTACTATTTATCAATCAACTAGGCTGCCTTTACCCAGGAAAACTCGAGACAGCGCCTGATAGTCAGTCTATCCTGAATGAGTAAGCCGCGGGCGCCCTGCGCCCCAATGACTGGCGCAATAAAACCTGGTCCATCGAGTATCCGCGGGATGCAAATGTCAACCGCGGGTAGAATCTGATCCACCATTTGCCGTGTAACGAATCCATCCATTGCTCCGGTACTTGCATTTCCGCGGCCACGCCATGGCGCATCCCTTCCTGAGACATGCGCAGCTCAGCCTTTTCTACCAGTCTTATGATTGAGCAGCTCTGAAATTTCCCGGCGCGTTTGTTCCGGGTCCAAAAATTGGACTGCTTTTATCCCAATCTGTTTGGCCGCTTCGACATTTAGAGGATAATCATCCACAAAAATTGCTTCCTCAGCCGCAACGCCTAAGATCTCGAGGATCCAATGGTAATAGCGCGCATCCGGCTTGCGCATGCCTACCTCTGCCGAAAACATCACCACATCGAATACGTCCAGCATGTGCGGAAAGCGCATGTGGAGCGCCGGACGGATGCCATCCCAGGCATTGCTAAGCAAGCCAGTGCGATAACAGGCGCGCAACTTGCGGATATAGTCGATCAGATCGTCATCCACGCGGTCTTTCGACCAAAATTTGCGCTGAAATTCCTGCCTTTGCTCCTGCGGAATATTCAGCCGGTCGAGAACATGGTCCCAATGCTGCGCTTCGCTGATCTGCCCAGTTTCAGCCAGCAGGCTGGAATCACTGGCAAAGACGATTCGCTCAAGCTCGCAGCGCGTGATCCCCAACTCCTTGGACAACTGCTCCCGTGGAGTATGATCGGTTGTACGCAGCAGCACGCCGCCCATGTCAAATATCACTGCTTTGATTGGCATGATCCTCCAAAGGATTCTTTATTGTAAAACCCGCTTCAGTATACCATCGAACCTGCCTCACGCCTGCCCGTGTGAGGCAATTCGGGATTAATGCCGCTTCATATTTACATATTCTACCCGCGCACCATGAGATCGATTCCCTGGCGAAGTTTCTTTTCATAAATTTGTGTTTCCAGCTCTACACGCATGCCAGCTTGCAGATAAAGCTTGAGAGCGCCGCTGAGGTTCTCAGCATCCACGTACAATCCAGCCCTCTTCTTGCCCCGCTTCTTGAATTCCGCAAAAGCTTCTAACAACAGCGCCATGCCTATTCCACGTTTCCGCCAGGATTTTAGTACCCCCAGCCCATTAACCCAGCCCTTATCAGCGTCTTCATCTCTCCACAGCGAACAGAGGGTCATGCCAACCGGCACATCACCAGCAATAGCCACGCGGCAAGCGGATAAATCATACGCTGGACGGGTCATCAGCTGTTGCTTTAATCGCTGGAAGTACTCCTCATAAGGCTCATCGACCATGCCCCAATGATCGCGAAATGCCTGATAATCGACCGATAAAGCAGCGCGAAGATCCTCTTCCGTGTTCTCGATCGGGCGCAGGATGATCCCATCTGGCACCTTCGGTTGTTGAAGGTTATCGTCCAGGTCGATCAGCATGCGGTAATTGGAGCGTATATGCCGGTAACCGTTTTGCTTAACTAGCTCAATAGAATCGGTTTGTGCAGCATATACAAAGTTATGCAGCACTACCTGCGTCCCAGGCGGCGCCTGGTGCACGAGCTGCCGCCCGCGTTCCTCGCTCCACTGGATCAAGCGCGTTCCGTACCCTCTGCCGTGAAAAGCCGGATGGACCAATCCATAGCTTCTCAGACGAACCGCCGGATTCTTACCTGCGAAGACTTCAGCATAGCCTGCATATCTTCCATCAGCAGTCAGAATGACAGCTGTATCCGTTTGTGGATCAAAACCGATGGATTTCATGTCTGCCGAGAAATTTTCCGGCGATGTAAAATCCTGCCCGGTGACTTCTTTCTCAGCCTGGTTGAGTAATTCAACCACGCCGCTCAAATCTTCGGGCTGGAAAGATCGCAGCACGGATCCCATTTGATCAACGATCATTTTGTTGAATCCCTTCCCACTCCCTGCGCAGAATGCCCATAAAAACGAGGTCGCAACGCTTGCCGGCTTTTAGCAATGCGCCAGGAACAACTCCTTCATGTCGAAAACCTGCTTTCAAATACGAAGCGATAGCGCGCTGGTTAACACTGAATACATTTAGCGTCACCCGGTTGAGGTTTAATTCTTCGAAGGCATACCGCAGCACAACACGCATCGCGTCCGTGCCATAGCCCTTTCCCCACAATTCACGCTCGCCAATGCCAATCCCAACCCAGGCATCGCCGGCCGTCCAATTGACGCCAGAGAGATCGACCATGCCAATTCGGCGGCCGTCCTCCAAACGCTCGATCATAAAGAAATGCATCGACTCAATCTCATCTTCAAAGAATTTCTTAATCTGCGAGGAGTTGAAGCGCAATGCAGCTTCGCTGTTGAATAGCCGCTGAAATTCGCTGTCCTGATCCCATTGCGCCATTAATTTTGGATCGGTTTCCAGGTCAGCCATGACCAGGCGCACAAGTTGCCCGGTGAATACATCTTTTCTCATGCAGTCACCTCCTCGTCGTTTCTTTCCAGCCAGGTATCCAGATCTATGGCCATAATCACCCGATCCCACAAGCGCCCGTTGCGGTAAACCGCTTCGCGCTGCCGGACGCATTCGCGCATGCCCGCCTGCTGGCAGGCTTCCATCATTTCTGGTTGAAATTCGCCGGTAAAGGAATCGACTGAATAGCTGCCCAACTCCTCGAATGCATAGCGTAATGCCATGTGCACCGCTTCAACCAGGTACGCTTCGCGTTTCTCGACATTCCCTATCATTACGCGAAAATCCGAGTTGCGATTGGTCCAGGAAATCCAGGGGAATGCAACGACACCGATGAATCGATCGTCTTCTTTTCGCCGGATCGCAAAGCAGCCTGCAGGTTTTCCTTCAACTACCTTTTTGAGCTGGGCTTCGCGTTTCTTTTTGATCTCATACACCGTCAACGGGTGGGCTGCCTCTTCCATGTTCATCGCCCAGAGGTAATTCAAGTCGACCGTGAAGCCAGATTCCTCCGCAGCGTCTTTCTCCGGGTCATAGGCATCCAGTTTTAGATGGGGTGACATAAAGAGTTGTGTGGTGAGCTTCATTTTTCACATTTCCTATGGAATATATAATGCTATTTAAAATTTTAACTGAATCAATATAATTTCTTAAGGTGTACCGGGAAACGGCCAGAGCTGCTGTTGAACTTTCCACAGCAGTCTGGCCGTGAACAGATTGCATTCAGCGGCGGCGATCATCTTTGCAGCTCCTGGATGAGCAGGTGGTCACATTGAGCCAGCATGATGTCATTAAGCTCATACAACTGTTCATCGCCAAATGAGACCACCTCGAACCTCTTGAGCTGGCGAGTGAACATCCACCAGTCCTGAGCCGTTTGAGAATCTCCAGCAAGATCGTTGGCATCGAGCACAAACAAGCGGCGGAACATGCCAGATCGCATATCCTGCTTCATGCGTACATAAGCTGGCCTCAAGGCATTGCCGGCTTCATTAACATCCAGGTAGATTGCCACCAGGTTTTCTATCTCTCCCAGGTCACGCAGCACGATCAGCCCGGCCAGCAAGCTGTGCTTGGCTGAATGGCTATAGGGCTGTCCTGCTGGCAAATTTCCTAGAATATAAAAACCCAGCGCATCTGAAGAGCCCATAATCTCTCTATTCATATAGTCTATGCGGTAACCGCCTAGTTTTCTCAACGCTTCGAACATGGTATTCTCCATTTTATTGAACGACTGAGGTGAAGATTGTTTAGATCTTTCACAACGATTGCGCTGGTCGCGCCAATTACGGATTCCGATGATGCGATGGTTCTGATTCATGCCAACCTCCTTCTCATCCAATAATGAAAAAAAGCGGCCGCGGGGTTTTTCGTTTCCCGTGACCGCAGAAACAGATAAAAAAACAGCCACGGGGTTTGGAGCGCTCCCGTGGCCGTTGGTTACCTTAGGATGAATAGGTTACCGGTGAGCAGGCGCACTCCACTGGGGCAAAACAACATCACTGCCAGCAAGGGCAGAGCAGTTGTTGTCCATGACTATGCAAAAATCTACATTAACCATTTCGGAGCGCTCCTTTCGTAAGATAAACGCAGAGTTCATAATAGCACAAACAAGTCATGTTTGTCAATAGGATTTTTTCGGTATTTTGAGAAGAGGTCAGCACATAGTATACAGTTTATGAATAAGAGTTATGAGATCTACAGGGATACGTGTCTAGAATTGGTTGGGATAAAGTACAGCCAGTTGGAGACCTTTCGACATGAGCGATACCACCCCTTTAGATTATCAAGAGTTGCGTACAATCAGTCCAAAAGCAGCCCGGCAGGCTATCTTGCAGATTCTCAAAGCGAACAAAGGAAAAGTAAGCCAGACAGCAAGGATGCTGGGGATATCACGAAGAACAGTATACAAAGCGATGTCAAAGAGAGAAAATGGGAACCTGGATGATACCTCTCGTGCGCCAAAAGTGGTACATAACAAGACACCAAAAGAGATTGAAGATAAAGTGCTGCTGCTGAAGAGAAAAACAAATTATGGGCCATTGAGACTGAAAGAGGAACTCGAGTCCGTATACAAGATCAGTCTATCAGAACACACGATTCGTAACATCGTAAGACGAAACAAGGACAGCATCAAGAACAAGAAACATAAACCCCGTAAAAAAGGTCCTCGCCCCTTTGTAGACTGGTACTCTGCCAAACCTTTTGAAGTTGTGCAGGTAGATCTGAAGTATGTTGTCGACCAAAAAGCGCTTTCTCTAGCCCAGATTGACCATATTTATGCCCACAAACTGCCCATTTATCAATGGAGCGCAATGGATGTGAACACGCGTTTCAAATTGATTGCTTACTCAGACGAGAAGAGCTGGACAAATGGTTTGACTTGGTTCCTGTGGATCATCTCCTGGCTAAGAAGCCATGGCGTCTCTCACCAGATCATTTTCACTGTGGATCATGGGGAAGAATTCGGGGGAAAATCCTGGTACAAGATCACAGAGCTCAGAAAGTTACTTTCTGGTTTCGGTTGCAAGCTCATCCAAAACCATCTGAAACATCCTGAAGAGAATGCTCATCTTGAACGTTCACATCGTACAGACGATGATGAGTTTTATATCCCCAGAATCCTCAAAATTACCAATCGACAAGAGATGTTCACAGAAGCTTTTAATTACATGTATTACTACAACACGCAAAGAAAACATTCGGGAATCAATCGTGAGACTCCTATCCAGCGATTATTATCCCTAGAACCTCACCTTGATGCTAGAATTAAGTTTGTCCCACCTCTGATCCTAGATAATCTCTCTGTTAGTCTCGGTAATTGGAGTGGATACCATCTGCTGGCTTATCACCTTTTAATCGAATCTAGAATTAATGATACGGTCAATCACTCTTTTACCGATTCCTCTGTTCTTGCTGTTCCTGTCTGCCCTTCTCCGCTATAATATCAGGCGGAATGGATAAACTGATCAAAGATGTC